>JACKAT010000027.1 GCA_020634935.1 Anaerolineales bacterium | reverse complement strand
CGACACGGCTTTGTGGCTGGCCGACTTCACCACCGACGAGAATGGCGAAGGCACGGTCGAGGCCAAGCTGCCCGATAACCTGACCACCTGGACCATGACCGCCAAGGGCGTGACCGGGGCCGACACGCGCGTCGGCGAGGGGTCGGTCGAGATCGTTAGCTCGAAGCCGCTGCTGGTGCGGCCGGTTGCGCCGCGCTTCTTCGTGGTCGGCGACGAGGCCCAGTTGGGGATCATCGTCCAGAATAATTCGACCGAACCGCAGGAGGTCGAGCTGCGATTTGCCGGCGATGGGTTGGACGTTGGCGATTGGCGATTGGAGACGGGAGACTGGGAAGAGAATAACGGGGTTCAGGCGGTGACGGTCGAGGCGGGGGCGCGGATGAAGGTCGAGTACCAGGTGACCGTCCAGGATGTCGAGATGGTGACGCTGACGATGGGGGCCAAGTCGGCCGAGTACGGCGACGCGCTGACGTTCGATCTGCCGGTTTATAAATTCAGCGCGCCGGAAACGGTGGCCACGGCGGGCGTGCTGGCCGAGGACGGTACGCGGCTGGAAGGCATCGCGCTGCCGGCCAGCTTCGACCCGACCCAGGGCGAGCTGACCGTGGACATCGATCCCAGCCTGGCCGCCGGGATGCGCAACAGCCTGGACTATCTGGAACATTTCCCCTACGAATGCACCGAGCAGACGGTCAGCCGCTTCCTGCCGAACGTCTTTACCTTCCGGGCCTACCAGCAGTTGGGCCTGGATCGGCCCGACTTGGCGGCGGCGCTGCCCGGCCAGGTCAGCGTCGGCTTGCAGCGGTTATACAACCAGCAGCGCCTCGACGGCGGCTGGGGCTGGTTCAGCCTCGACGACAGCAATCCTTACCTGACGGCCTACGTGCTGCTGGGGCTGGTCGAGGCCAAGGCCGCCGGTTTTACCGTGGATGAGCAGGTGATACTTAACGCCGCCGATTTTTTGGAGACCAGTTTGGTCGCGCCCAAGGACATCGAGGCGGCGTGGCAGGCTAATCAGCAAGCGTTCATCCTCTACGCGCTGGCCGAAGCCGGCCAGGGGGATTTAGGCCGCAGTATCGCCCTGTTCAATAAGCGGCAGACGCTCGACATCTTTGGCCGGGCTTACCTGGCCATGGCGATTCACCTACTGGACGACCAGGCCGACCAAATCGAGACGCTGCTCAATGACATCACCAGCGCGGCCATCGTCAGCGCCACCGGAGCCCATTGGGAGGAGGCGCAGGTCGATTACTTCGCCATGAACACCGACACGCGCAGCACGGCCATTGTCATCGCGGCGCTGTCGCGGCTGCAGCCGGAGAACCCGCTGCTGCCCAACGCCGTGCGCTGGCTGATGAGCCTGCGCGAAAACGGCGGCCATTGGGAAACCACGCAGGAGACGGCCTGGGCCATCATCGGCTTGACCGACTGGATGGTGACGACCGGCGAGTTGGAAGGCAACTACCAGTGGGTGGTCACGCTCAACGGCGACGGCGTGGGCGAGGGCGTGGTCAGCCAGGCCAACATCGACCAAACAACGACGCTGCGGGTGGAGGTCGGCGACCTGCTGAGCGATATGGTCAACCGGCTGGCCGTCAGCCGCGACCCGTTGAGCGGCGTGGCCGCTAGCCCCGGCCAGTTGTATTACGGCGCGTATCTGACCTACTACAAGCCCGTGCCGGAGATCAAGGCGCTCGACCGGGGTATCGTCGTCTCGCGCCAATACCGGCTGGCCGGTGACGAGTCGGGCAAAGCGATTAGCGAGGCCGCCGTCGGCGATGTGATCGAGGTCAAGCTGACGCTGATCGCGCCGAACGACTTGCATTACGTGCTGGTCGAGGATCCCTTCCCAGCCGGGGCGGAGGGCATCGACACCAGCCTGGCCACGACCAGCGTTGTCGGCGAAGCGCCGTCGCTGGATCGCACCGACCGGCGCAACCCGTGGGGCGGGGGTTACGGCTGGTGGTACTTCTCCCACAGCGAACTGCGCGACGAAAAGGCCGTGCTGTTCGCCACCTTCCTGCCCAAAGGCACCTACGAATACACCTATCAAGTCCGGGCCTCGCTGCCGGGCGAGTTCAACGTCATCCCGACGCACGCCGAGCAGATGTACTTCCCGGAGGTGTTCGGCCGGGGCGATGGCGCGAAATTCAGAATTGAAGAGTAGCAGTTGATAATTGACAATGGATAATGGACAATTGACAATGGATAATTGGGGGGAGGAATTGATAATGGATAATTGGGGGGCTGGTAATTGATGAGAGGGTGCGTGGGGATAGTGTTTGGGAGATTTTTGAGAAGTAAATGAGGATAGTTTGAACGCCGTGATTTCTCACGGCGTTTTTATTGTGAGAATTTGGACGGGTAGACTTGCGGCGTTTTTGTTGTATACTATTGGCAACAGTTTTAGGAATTTAAATGGATGCGGTTATGAATCCGGCCCACGTCATTGAAGATAATCGTTTAACCGATATCAAAAATCGAATTTTGGCTGCTGGTAGCCCTGACAAAATCATTTTGTTTGGCTCTCGAGCGCGGGGTGAGGCGCGGCCTGATAGTGATTATGATATTTTGGTCATAGAACCTTCTGACTTGCCTCGATACAAACGAGCGGCCAAGTATCGACGGGCGTTGGTCGGCGCTTGCCTGTCTAAGGATGTGGTGGTGTGGACTCCCGAAGAGGTGGAGGCGTGGAGCCGTGTACCGGAGGCGTTTATTACCAAAGCATTAAGCGAAGGTGTTACACTCTATGAAAAATAAGGCTGACCTTGTTAAAGGATGGCTGGCAAAAGCACAGAGTGATTTGAACGCCGCCGAAATCTTATTAGACAGCGCCGGTCCCTACGATATGGTTTGTTATCACGCTCAGCAAGCTATTGAAAAGCTATTTAAGGGTTTTCTGGCTTTTTCGGAAGTAGCTATTCCTCGTACCCACGATTTGGAGGAACTGCAACGCCTTTGTCTAGAAATTAATTATATGGTGGAGTTAACCGAGATTGACCTGGCTCAAATTACTGATTACGTGGTGTTGGCCAGATATGATTTTGAATTTTGGCCTGATCAAACCACAGCCGCTGAAGCTCTGAATGCGGCTGAGCAAGTGCAGGCCATTATTATCAAGAATTTGCCGGAAGGCTATCACCAAGAAAACGATGATCAAACTAAAGGACGGTGAGACTCTTATGTTGAAGCCAAAATCACGCTTGATTACGTCGGAGATGATGCAAAAGGGGGATCTGCCGCTGCTATTTACGGGCGGGGCGTGTAATATTCAGGATGTGAGCGGGCCGGTGCGTAATCCGGGGCGGGATCCGCTGGCCCACTGGCTGGATGAGCAGGGTTGGAGTTATTTCGACCCGCAGATCCATCCCTCGACGCACGGGCGGGATTATGTGTGGGGCATCGATGGGCCGCAGGAAAAACGGGCGCGGTATGAGGCTAAACTGCGTATCTATGAGATTACGGCGACGACGATTTCGGCGGTGACGATGCTGGAGATCATGGATGATGCTCGGCGTAATTTGAAAAGCGTGGTTTGGTTCAACGAAGGTAAAAATTTCGCGCCGATTGGTATCGGCGACCGGGATGCGTTGTTGAACAATACGGCGCTGCGACAGCAGGTTGGCGAGACGGTGTATTCGCATTTGCGGGCCTACGTTGATGCCGGGCGGCAACTGCGCAATGAACTATTGTTGATGCTGGCCGATTGTCCCTCGATTGTGGTGGTCAACAGCTTCGATGAGCTTAAGGCGGTGATTATGTATTTGCTGTGGAATTAAGATTACGGTTTAGTTGGCTTGACCAGGCCGTAGAGGGATTGGAGATGAGGAGATGGGGAGATTAAGTGAGATCAATCTCCCCATCTCCTCATCTCCATTGAGGCGACCTTGTTTATAGATATTATCTACGGTTTTTGAAGTACTTCAGCAAGTTTCCCCCACTCTTCCACGCTTAGGGTTTGGGCGCGGCGGGCCGGATCGATGCCGGCTTGTTCGAGCGCCTGAACTACCACCTCAGTTGGTTGGCGCAGGCCGGCGGCTAATGTATTTTTTAGCTGCTTCCGTTTTTGACTGAACCCCGCTTTGACCACCTGGAAAAAAAACTCGATATCCGCCACGGACGCCGGCGGCTGGGCGTAGGTATCGATGCGCACGACGGCGGAGTCGACTTTGGGCGGCGGGTAGAAGGCCCCGGCCGGAATGTGGTGGATCAGCTTCGGCCGGCCATAAAATTGGACGCTGACGGCCAGTAAACTCATGTCGCCCGGTGCGGCGACGATCCGCTGGGCGACTTCTTTTTGCACGGTGATGACCAGCCGCTCGGGTTGGGGATTGGACTCGAGGAGATGACGGACGACGGCGGAGGTGATGTAGTAGGGCAGGTTGGCAACGACTTTGTAGGGGCCTGGTGGGTTGGTGGGCTGGTGGGCTGGTGGGCTGGTGGGCTGGTGGATTGCGGGTTGGTCGGTGGGTTGGGGCGTGGGCGGGGCGATGAGTTGGGGCGTGATGGGCGTGGTCAGGATGTCGGCGTGGAGGATGGTGAGATTGGGGTAGTGGCCGTATTCGGCTTGGAGGAGATGAACCATCGCCGGATCGAGTTCGACGGCGATGACGTGACCGGCTTGTTCGGCCAGCAGGCGGGTGAGCGTGCCGGGACCGGGCCCGACTTCGAGGACGGTATCGGCGGCGGTCAGTTCGGCGGCGGCGACGATTTGGGCCAGGTGGTGGGCATCGGTCAGGAAGTTTTGGCCCAGCCCTTTACGCGGGTGCAGGTTGTACTGGTGCAGCAGGTCTGACAACGAGGTCATGGGGTTAGGGCCTTTGCGGCCACTGGGGCAGCACGTAGCGAATGCGGCCGGGGCTGGGCGCGGGCGTGAGCAAATACACATCGCGCCAGCCGTAGATGGCCGGCAGGGGTTGATCTTCGTCGAAGCCGAGGTCGATGTGTTTGCCGAGGATGAGGCCGCCGGTATCGCCGGCCACAGCCAGGCCATAGCCGGGAATGTAGACATTGGAGTGCAGGGCCACCACTTTGGGATCGACCGCGACGATGCCGTAGCCGGCCTCCAGGCCGGTGCGGGTAATACCATAAGTCGGGTGATCGAGGGCCTTGCCGGAGGTGGCGGCGCTGTAGGCGGTGGCCAGCATCGGTATTTTGCGCCAATACTCGATGGAACCGTCGGGGGTGTCGATGGTGCGGATGACAACCTGCGTTCCGTAGGCAATGACGCGGGTGCTGGCCGTCTGATCGAGCCATTCGTCCTCGAACTGGCGGGTGACCTCCTGCTCATTCTCGTAGCGGACGCGGGTGCGGCTTTTGATAACGCCGATCTGGCCGGCCTGGCGAATTTCCTGTTGGTCCAGTTCCATCGCGTCATCGGCGACCCACTCGGTCTCGAAAGGGATGTATTCGGCTTCGATTTCCAGCGCTTCGTGGACGCGGACGATCTCGATGATGTCGTTGGGCAGCGCCTCGTGATCGAGCGCCGGGCGGGTGAAATCTTGGCCCACCAGCGGGATATTTTCCAGGGCCAGGATCTCGCCGACGGTGCGGCCCTGGGTGCGGGTTTTGAGATTGCGCCCGTCGGCAAAAATAACGACCGGCGTGGCCCGGTCGATGGCAATCGCCAGGTTGGGCCGGAGGGGTGTGACCAGCGGCGGCGTTATTTCGTCGCCGAGATAGACGGGAATGTTCTGCTCCAGCAGCGCCTCGCCAACGGTGAGTTGGGTGGTCCGGAAGGTCTGGCTGGTGTCGCCTTCGCTCAAGGTGACGGGTACGGCGCGATGCACGATGATTTTGGCGCGTTCGGGCCGGGCGGTCAGGGCCGCGCCGCGCGGGGTAACGGCGGCCAGCAGCCGGTTAATCGCTTCCGGTTTCGAGGTCGAGGGAGACGGCGGCAAAGCAGCCCCCAGCGAAACGATCTGGCCGTTAACCCGAATTTCATCACGCGCGTCGAGGTCAAGGCCGAGATCGGCGAAGATATCGCGCAGGGTTTGGCGGTGGGTTAACAGTTGGCGGGTGTGGCCGTCGGCTTCGACCGTGATCGGTCGGGCCAGGTGAATGGTGATGGTCTGGTCGGCGGACAGCGGGCTGTTTAAGCTCGGTTCAACCACGTCTTCCGGGGCGAGGCTGACGCCGAATTTCTGCAAAACGGCGCCGACCGTGCGTTGATGAGTACGGATGGGGTAGGCGCGGTCGTTGATGATCAGGGTGGCCGGCCGGCTGAAAAGGATCGAAGCGCCCCACAAACCGAAGAAGACGGCGACTACAACCAAGCCTCGCCAGAGTCGGCGGTTGAGGGGCGACGGTGGTGGCGAAATTCTCTTTAAAGTTGGGCCGGCGGCTTTGGCTTGAATGGTCATGGTGATGATTGAAAATAAAAAGACGAGCTATTTAGCTCGCCTTAGGATAACATAAAATGTTTGATTTACCAAAGCTCAAGGTGACGGCAACCGAGTGACTCCTGCCAGGCTACCCTACGGCACCCAGAAGTGACTACTTAAGGCTGCTGCCTTCCGGCCCTGACCTGGTTCATAGGCTCCTGCCGCGCAAGACCCAACACTCCACGCCACCCGGTTGCCCTCACCTTGAAGAAAATTGGTAACTGGTAATTGGTAATTAGTGATTAGAGATTTAACAATCTAATTACCAATTACTAATAACTCATTATTGAAAAGCGGAGAGGGAGGGATTCGAACCCTCGAGGCTGTTACACCTACACGATTTCCAATCGTGCGCACTCGACCGGACTATGCGACCTCTCCAGGGATTATATGACACAATTGTGAGAGCGGGGAGGGTGGGATTCGAACCCACGGTAGACCGAGGCCTACAGCGGTTTTCGAGACCGCCCCATTCGTCCACTCTGGCACCTCCCCAGTTCATTGTACAAAATATTTATTTTGACTCCGAAATTATAGCATGATGGACTTTAAGCCGCAAGAATATTGAATTATGAGTAGCCCCTAAAGCGGCCTGAATAGGCGAAGCCGTATCGAAAGACGCATTACGGCCGGCGGATTATGACAGCTTCTCTAATTTGGCGATGCTGGTGGCCAGTTTTTTGATGCCCTGGTTGGGGAAGGCCACCTGGACGTATTCGTCGCTGCCGGTGAGTTCGACGGCGATAACAGTGCCTTCGCCGAATTTGCCGTGGTAGACGCGGTCGCCGGGTTTGAAGCCAGGAGCTTTGCCGGCTGATGGGACGGACGGGGCCGCCGGTCGATCCCAACGGCTACTGACCCGTTGCGCTTCACGCCGGCCGGTGAAGCGACCGCCGCCGGTGGGGTAGCCGCGACTCGAGCGCTGGCCGTTTTGATCGACCAGCTCAGGCGGGATGTCATTCAAAAAGCGTGAGGGGGCGGTCGGTTCCTCGAAGCCGTAGGTGGTGCGGCGAAACGCGCGGGTTAGGTAGAGGCGATCTTTAGCGCGGGTGATGCCGACGTAAGCCAGCCGGCGCTCCTCTTCCATTTGCTCGGGGTCTTGCAGGCTGCGGCTGTGGGGGAAGATGTTTTCTTCCATGCCGACCATAAAGACCACCGGAAATTCCAACCCTTTGGCGGTATGGAGGGTGAGCAGGGCCGGGGCCGAGCCTTCTTCGCCCAAGGCATCGACATCGGAAACCAGGGCCACATTTTCGAGAAAGAGGGCCAGGGCTTCATCGCCCTCGATGGTGGCAAAGTCGTGAGTTACTTGCTTTAATTCCTGTAAGTTTTCCCAGCGCTCTTCGCCTTCCATTGTATTATCTTTAATGAAGGCTTTGTAACCGGTTCGAGCAATCATCAGGTCGTACAGGTCGGGTAGGGGGAGTTTGCGTTTGGCGGCCAACAGCATCGTCATCATTTGCCCGAATTGGACCAGGGCATTCTGCGCCCGGCCTTTGAAGGGCGACGGGACGGCGGCCGGGGGATAAGCGATATCGGTCGCCTCATTGTCCTCTTGCTCGGCGTCGGCCTCGACCACCAGCCGCCGGATGGCTTGCCAGGGCGTGGCGCCTAACTCAAACGCCCAGCGATCTAAATCGGCGATGGTTTTGTTGCCGATGCCGCGCGGTGGGACGTTGATGATGCGTTCTAAACTCACGCTGTCCTCAGGATTGTGGAGTAATCTAAGGTAGGCCAGCGCATCTTTGATTTCCTTGCGATCATAGAAGCGGGTGCCGCGGACCAGGACATAAGGCATATTGTGGGCGATAAAGGCTTCCTCCAAGGCGCGGCTCTGGGCGTTGGTGCGATACATGACGGCGATCTCACCGGGAGAAATGCCGTCGCGTTCCAGGCGCTGGATTTCGTTGACCACGTAGATGGCTTCTTCACGGTCGTTGTAAGCCTCGATGACTCGGATTTTGGGGCCTGTTCCCCGTTTAGTGAACAGATCGTTATCGATGCGTTCTTTGTTTTTGCGAATGACCTGTTTGGCGGCGTCGAGGATGGTTTCGGTCGAGCGGTAATTTTGGGAGAGTTGAATGAGTTTGAGGTCGGGATAATCGTCTCGGAAGCGCAGCACGTTGCGATAGTCGGCGCCGCGCCAGGAGTAAACGCCCTGGTCGAGATCACCCACCACAAAGATGTTGTGCGAGCCGCCGGCCAGCATTTTGGAGAGTTCGTACTGAACCATATTGGTGTCTTGAAATTCATCGACCATTACGTGCAGGAATCGCTGCTGGTATTTTTGTAGGACCGCTGGGTGATTGTTAAAAAGGCGGTGGGTCAACAATAATAGATCATCAAAGTCGAGCGCGTTATTTTGGACCAGAATAGCTTGATAACGGCTGTAAACGCGCTGGATGATCTCATCTTGGTAAGTACGGGTGGGAAATCGGTCGGGGCCGAGCATCTCGTTTTTGGCTTTGGAGATAGCGTAGTGGATGGGGTTAGGTTTCCAGGCCTTTTCATCGATGTCTAAATCGCGCAGCGCCCGTTTAACCACCGATTGTTGATCGCTGGTGTCGTAAATGACGTAATTGCGATCATAATTACCCAGGGCTTCGATATCCTGCCGGAGCCAGCGGGCGCATAAAGAATGAAAGGTGCCGACGCTCAAGGCATCGACCTGGGGCTTGGTCAGCAGCCCTTCCAGCCGGTTTTTCATCTCGCGGGCGGCTTTGTTGGTGAACGTCACGGCCAGAATGTTCCATGGGGCGATGCCCCAATCGCGCACCAGGTAGCCAATGCGATGGGTTAAGGCTCTCGTTTTGCCGGAACCGGGACCGGCCAGGGCTAAGACCGGCCCTTCAATGGTGGTGACGGCTTCTTTTTGGGCCGGATTTAGTCCCTCAAGAAAATCCATGATGATGCTCCACTTCAATTGCTCTTCAATACAACGGGATTGTACCACGGGCAGGGCAACCGAAGCAAGGCTCAATCAAAGCCATGTTATTTAAAAGCGTGTGCATCAATTCACAAAACTCAGGTTACTGGCTATAATATTAGTAACCTTTTTGGTTTGCCTGAAAGTCACATCAACTGGTGACTTATGGACCATGAGAAAAGTGACTTTCGGGAAAAATAATAAGGTACTTTTGGTTGTACCAACTGGTGACTTTTGTCTCTATTGATAAATAGGAGTTTTGTTGTATTCTGGATTAGACCGATTTTTTAATAGTGGCTTAACGTTTCCGACCTTTAAATAAAAGTTCAAACTCAATATCGATCGCCCCGGTGGCTGGCACTTTCGTTCAATATCAAGGCAGATATTTATGAAAACGCTTTGATTATTGAAATTTGAGAGCCGGTCACTTTCTTTTTACGGATAAGCCGTATTTGTATAGGATATAATTTGCTTAGATGGAGGTTTTTGCTTATGCCCCCAGGTGACTGGCCTAAACAATGGAAAGATCGACTACCGTTTCATCCCAAATGGTTGATTATTAGCTTAATTGTCGCCGGCGTCGCTGTTGGAAGCTACCTTTTTTCCGGTTACAGTTCCGGTTCGGGAACACCTATCAGTGAAACGGTGCAAAGCAGTCGTAGTTCGACCACTAAACCTAAACTAGTCTCGCTGCCGGAGATTGTCAACTTGGTAAAAGCGGACCAAGTGAAAAATCTCATTGTTCAAGATAACCTTATCACTGCCATCAAAGCAGATGGCAGCAGTGTTAGCGCCCACAAGGAGTCGAACATTAGTACGATTGAGACCCTGAAATTACTGGGCACCCCCGACCAATTATTGGCCGATCTACCGATTATTGTGGAGGGGACCGAGGCGAATAGTTATTCTCCCAGCTTATGGGGCTTGATTTTGCTGGTATCACTAGTGGGGATGATTGCCTTTTTCACGGCGCGTAACCGCCGGTCTAACAATGGGGGGATCGGTCGGATGCCCGGTAATATGGGGCAGAGCAACGCGCGTTTAATTTCCGCGAACGGCAAAAAAGATGATGAAAACTATTTGGTCAAACCTCAGGTTAGATTTATCGATGTAGCCGGGGCCGACCAAGCCAAGCAAGAGTTACAGGAAGTGGTCGAGTTCTTAAAGGAACCGGCTAAATTTGCTCGGTTGGGAGCGCGTATCCCCAAAGGGGTGCTGATGTCCGGCCCGCCGGGAACCGGAAAAACCTTGTTGGCCAGAGCCGTGGCCGGTGAAGCCGGGGTGCCGTTCTTTAGCATCTCCGGTTCGGAATTTGTTGAAATGTATGTGGGGGTCGGTGCGGCGCGGGTGCGTGATTTATTCAAGCGGGCCAGAGAGCACGCACCCTGCGTGGTTTTTGTCGATGAGATCGACGCTGTCGGCCGCCAACGCGGGGCCAGTATGGGGTCTGGCAATGATGAGCGCGAGCAAACGCTCAACCAGATTTTGGTGGAAATGGACGGCTTTTCTTCATTTACTACAGTTATTGTGTTGGCTTCGACCAACCGCCCCGATATTCTGGATGCCGCTTTGCTGCGTCCCGGCCGTTTCGATCGTAAAGTGATTTTGGATCGCCCTGATGTGCAAGGCCGCGAAGCTATTCTGCGGGTTCATACGCGAGGTAAACCTTTGGCGCGAGATATTGTGCTGTCTGACTTGGCTCGGCTGACGCCGGGGTTTGTCGGGGCCGATTTAGAAAATCTGGTCAACGAAGCAGCTATCTTGGCCGCCCGCCGTAACTTGAACGCGATTGGGCAGCAGGAGTTCCAGGACTCGATGGAACGCATTGTGGCCGGTCCGGAACGCCTGGGCAAGATATTGAGCGCCTACGAGCGTAAGGTCATCGCTTTCCATGAAGCCGGACACGCCTTGGTAATGCACAATATGGAACACAGCGATCCGGTTCATAAAGTGAGTATTGTTTCGCGGGGGATGGCGTTGGGGTACACCATGCCTTTACCGGAGAATGATCGCTACTTGCTTAGCCGCGAGGCGTTCGAAGATCAAATTGCCGGCCTGTTCGGGGGGCGCGCCGCCGAAGAAATTATTTTCAAGCGGATCACTACCGGGGCGGCCAATGATTTGGAGCGAGCAACCAAACTGGCTCGAGCAATGGTGACTCGCTACGGGTTCAGCAGTCAAGGCTTAGGCTTACGCTGCTTTGGTGAAGAACAAGGCAATCCCTATCTCGGCACGTTGAGCGAGATGCGTGACTACAGCGAAGCCGTGGCCCAGGCTATCGATCAAGAGATACGCCAAATATTGGACCACGCTTATCAACGCGCTAAAGAGATTCTGATCAATAAACAGCGCAAGCTGGAGGAACTGGCTCATGCGTTGCTGGAATTTGAAACGATCGATCGGCCTCAATTTGAGACCCTGATGGCGTAAAATGGATGAGAGATGGGGAGATTGGAGATAAGGCAATTAAAGTATCATCTTCAATCTCCTCACCTCCTCTATCGCCAACTAAACTCAAGGCCCAAAAGCATCACTTAATATTACATCCCCATTTAACCCATCTCCTCATGTTGAAATTCTGATCAAACCTCGGTACAATACTGCTATTCTAACCGAGGTGTTTTTATGTCTGATGAACTAAAAGCCAAAGTAAAATCGCAGTTTGGGGTTTCGGCCGATGGCTACGCCACCAGCGATGTTCATGCCCAAGGCGAAAGCTTGGGGATTTTACTAAACCTGGTTAAACCACAGCCGGAATGGCAAGCGCTCGATGTGGCTACAGGAGCAGGCCATACGGCGATGTTGTTTGCCCCTTACGTGGCCCAGGTCATTGCTTCCGACCTGACCGAGCCGATGCTGACCAAAACCGCCCAACTCGCCGCCGAGCGCGGCCTGACTAACCTGGAAACTCGATTGGCCGACGCCGAGGCGCTGCCTTTTGACGATAACAGCTTTGATCTGGTCACCTGCCGCATCGCCTTCCACCACTTCCCCAATCCACACCAGGCTCTTAGCGAGATTGCCCGCGTCTTAAAGCCCGGCGGAATTTTTGGCCTGACTGACAATGTGACCGTTCCCGACAAGCAGGCGGCCGGTTACTACAACGCTTACGAAAAACTACGCGATCCATCCCATCACTGGGTTTATCCTCAGGTTCGGCTGGAAGCCATGTTGGAGAAAGCCGGCCTAAATGTTGAAGCGACTAGCCACATTTTGACCAAAGAGCTCGAGTTCCATAAATGGGCCGATCGCCAAAATGTGTCCAACGCTAACAAAGATAAGTTGCTAGAGATGATGCGCCACATCCCGGAATTGCTGCAACCGCTTTTTGCGCCTCGATGGGCCGACGGGACGATGTATTTTAATTTGTGGGAAGTCGTAATTGTAGCCAGAAAGGTAAATTAATGCGTACAGGAAACCCAACCCTTAATTCAAAAGTTTTTACCGGCCTCGCGCCGACCGCCGAGACCATGACCATTCAGGGTACGGTCAATAAAACGCTGCTGTTGCTGCTGCTGGCTTTAGTCTCAGCGCTGTGGATTTGGATGCGATTTTTCGACGGCATCGGCGGCACGTTGGAACCCACTCAACTGGCGGAGAATACGGCAGCGATCTATCCCTGGATTATCGGCGGCAGTCTGGGTGGGTTGGTGTTTGCCTTCATCACTATTTTCAAAAAGACGTGGGCCGGCATCACTGCCCCGATCTACGCTTTGCTGGAAGGGTTAGTCCTAGGTGGCCTGTCAGCTATATTTGAAGCCCAATTTCCGGGGATTGTCCTTCAAGCGGTCAGCTTGACCTTTGGGACGATGTTCTGTATGCTGATGGCCTACAGTTCCGGTCTAATCCGACCGTCGGAAAAATTCAAGCTCGGTATCGTCGCGGCGACAGGTGCCATTTTCTTGATCTATCTGGCGACATTTATCCTGGGCTTCTTTGGTATCAGTATCCCCTTGATTCACGGTAATGGCTGGTTCGGCATCGGCTTTAGTTTGTTGGTGGTGACCGTCGCCGCGCTCAATCTGGTGCTCGATTTCGATTTCATCACGAACGCTGCTCAACGGGGTGCGCCAAAGTACATGGAATGGTACGGCGCTTTTGGGTTAATCGTTACGCTTATCTGGCTGTATATTGAGATGCTGCGGCTGTTGGCCAAGTTGCGCAGTCGATAGTCAATGCAAAAACCTATTCGTTTTTCTCGACATGCATTGGATCAAATGAAGTTGCGGGGTGCAACCCAGTCAGAAGTCATTCAAGCAGTTGAGACGACGGCATGGCAGACCGCCAAGCGGGGCAAGAATGAAGTGCGAAAAAACTTCCCATTTGGCCAACCCTCGCCGGTAAATAATACAGTCTATGCTTTCAGGACGGTTCATGTCATATTTGCCGATGAACCAACCGAAGTGGTAATTGTTACCGTTCTTGTTTATTATGGGAATTAGAGTTCAATGAAAATTTACTATGATGCCGAAGTCGATGCCATGTATATCGAGTTTCACCCTGTAGCTGATGGAACTGCCGAGGCACGGCCTTTTAATGATGAGTTGATTGCCAACTATGGTCCAGATGGTAGATTAGCCGGTCTAGAAATCTTAAATGCCAGTCAAGTACTTGATCAGGAGGACGGTAGACTAGTGTTTGAGATTACACCGACTGCCAAGTCACTAATAGCTTAAACTTAACGATTAGAGAGAAATTTTGGTCTGAAAGATATCCTCCCTTATTACAATCTTGCGACCTTGTGACCTTGTGTTAGAATTCGTCTCAAACAATTGATCCGGAGAACCCTATGAAATATTACATCTGGACTGCCGGTTGTCAGATGAACATGGCCGACTCGCAGCGAGTGGCCTCCGAATTGGAAAAAATGGGCTACCGCCACAGCGACAGCTACCGCGAGGCCGATGTTATCGTGCTGAACACCTGCGTCGTGCGCCAAAGCGCCGAGGATAAAGCCACAGGGTTTTTGTGGTCGCTCAAGCCGCATAAAGAAAGCAACCCGTCTAAGGTGCTGGCTTTGATGGGTTGCATGGTCGGCGTGAAGGGCGGCAAAAAGCTGGGCCGGACGTTCCCCCATGTCGATGTCTTTATGCCGCCCAGCGAACCGGGCCCGCTGGTCGATTTTTTGGTGGCGCGTCAAACGGAGGAGGCGGAGCTAGCCCGCCGCTATCGCTTGCAGGATGAAGATTTGAGTCTGGTACTGCCGCTGCACGAAAAAAACAACCTGGTGACCGCCCACGTGCCGATTATCTACGGCTGCAACCATGTTTGCACCTACTGCATTATTCCCGCCCGGCGCGGCGTCGAACGCAGCCGCCCGGTGGGTGAGATCGCGGCCGAGGTGCAAAGCCTGGTGGCGCAAGGTGTGCGCGAGGTGACCCTGCTCGGCCAGATTGTCGACCGCTACGGCTACGATGTCCCCGACGGCCCGCGCCTGCCCGATTTGCTGCGGGTGCTCAACGATATCGATGGCTTGCACCGCATTCGCTTCCTGACCAGCCACCCCAACTACATGAACGACCGCTTGCTCGACGCCGTGACCGAACTGCCCAAAGTGTGCGAGCATATCGAAGTACCCAACCAGGCCGGTGACGACCTGGTGCTCGACCGGATGAAGCGCGAATACACCATGACCCAATACGACGCCCTGATCCACCGCGTTCGCGAGCGCATGCCGGAGGTCTCCATCGCCACCGATATTATCGTCGGCTTTCCCGGCGAAACCGAAGCGCAGTTCCAGCGCACCCTCGACACCCTGGCCGAGCTAAAGCTGGATGTGGTTCACGTGGCCATGTACTCACCGCGGCCGGGGACGGTATCGGGCAAAATTATGACCGATGATGTGCCGCCCGAAGAGAAAAAGCGGCGACTAGACGCCGTCAACGACCTGCAAGAAGGCATCGTGGCCGAGATCAACGCCGGGCTGTTGGGCCGCACGCTGGAAGTCTTGGTCGAAGAGAAGCAGCGCGGCCGCTGGCGAGGTCGAACTCGCACCAACAAACTGGTCTTTTTCGAGGATAACAGCGACAAAGATTGGCGCGGCGAGCTGGTCGATTTGGAGATTACCTGGACCGGTCCGTGGAGCCTGCGCGGCAGCCTGCCGGGACAACAGCCGCTGGTACCCGATGATCAACCGCTGATGATTTCGCTGGCGGCGGGTTAATGCTGTTGTGCCAGTATAAATATGGATAGCCATACAAAAAAAGGTGCTGAACAATGGATACGCGGAATCATATTCAGATAATGGAAGTCGTCGCTGTTAACCCCAATGTGCGTAAAAGCCGCCCCTTCATTTTAGGAACTTCTGTGACCGTGGCTGATGTGGCTATGGCTAAGAACTATCATAATCTGGATGCCGATGGTATTGCTGATTGGTATGGATTAACGTTGCCCCAAGTATATGGCGCACTGGCTTACTATTATGAACACAAAGAAGATATTGACCGGACGATTCGTGATCAAATCAAGAAGGCCGAAGCCTTAAAGGATAAGCGAGTTGGCGGACAAAATTCGCTTTTACCTTGACGAAAATGTGCCTATTGCCATCTCTGTTCAGTTAAAGAGACGTCATATCGACGCTGTAACTGTTCGTGATCTAGGCGTATTAGGTGACAGTGATGTGAATCACTTGCGTCGCGCTACAGAAATGGGATATGTTCTGTGTACCCATGATGTTGATTACATTGAACTTGCTGCAACTGGTACTGCCCATACTGGTATTGTTTTTGGGCAGCAACATCGTCACAACATTGGTGATTGGGTCAGGTTTTTAGAATTACTTCATACTCTTTACGAGTCAGATGAGATGCGGAACCGAATCGAATACGTTTAATAATTAATTACACCTCTTATTTTCCTCACACTTCCCCCTCTTTTACAACTTTGCAACTTTTACAACTATAATCCGTAAAGCATGATGCAGACAGCAGAGAAGGAATTCCCAACTGCATCATGAATAATACATTAACCTTTAGCCAACAGAGTTTTATGAACAGTTCTGTGGCAACAAAACAGACAGCCGAACAACACGTTACGCCGGAAATGCAGGCGCAGGAACAGGTCTGGGCGATGGCGGCGCAGAAGGGCGACAGTGCAGCTTTTATGAACATTGTCGATGCCTACCAGCGGCCGGTCTACAACCTGTGCTACCGCATGCTGGGCGATGCCACCGAGGCCGAAGACGCGGCTCAGGAAACATTTTTGCGGGCTTATACCAAGCTAAAAACTTACAATTCCGATCGCAAATTGTCGTCCTGGCTGCTGTCGATTGCCTCACACTACTGCATCGACCGCTTGCGGAAAAAGCGCTATCAGATGGTTTCGTGGGATGAGCTGCCGCCCTGGCAGGCTGTGGCCGATAGAAAACCGCAGCCGGAGGAAGCCGCCCTAACCCACGAGCGCCACGACACCGTCCACCAACTGCTCGAGACGCTGCCGGAAGATTACCGCGCGGCCACCGTTCTGCGTTACTGGTATGAGATGTCTTACGATGAAATTGCTGAAACGCTCGACACCAGCGTCAGCGCCATCAAGAGCCGCCTCTTTAGAGCCAGGCAAATGTTGGCCGAAGCCGCGGAAGCACCATAAGAAGGGAACCGGTCCAATGATGAACGACCAATACACCGAAAAAATCTCTGAATGGTTCGATAACGAACTCAACCCCGATGAAGTGGCCGAACTACAGGCCCATCTAACCGGCTGTTCAGCCTGCCGCCAAACCTATGAATCGATGCAGCATGTTCACACCCTGCTGCTCGACGCGGCGGGCCACATGGCGGCACCCAGTCAAGGTTTTGTCCGACACGTTGAAGCCCAACTGGCCTGGCGTCGATCGCACAAGCCCTGGCACATCTGGGTTGCTTTGGGGGCGCTGCTCATCGGCACGCTGCTTTTTTGGGGCGCTTGGGCCGTTTCCGGCGGGCTGCTGTTAATGAACGCCGGCGACTCGGCCTTGGATGCAAACGTGCTATATCAAGGGGTGACGATTATTTTTGAGTCGGCCGCCAGCCTGCGTACTTTTGCCAATATTTGTCTGCTGCTGTGGAAAACCGGTCTCTTTTTAGTGAGTCAGCCGCTCATTTGGTTATTGATTATCACCTCTGTCTGCGCAACCTGGTTGTGGCTGCGAGTGCTACAATTGCTGTCTCGACGCCCGGCCAACTCAATCGAATTGACCCTCTAATGGGTAATGGAGAAGAATGATGAATAGGAAAATATTAACCCTAGCTTTAACTTTGATCCTGCTGCTGGTATTTGCCGCTCCCGCTCTGGCTCAGGAACCCGACTCAAAGGGTGATCAAGTGGTTTTTGGTGATAACTATGTTTTGGGCGCGGAACAAACTCATAATGGAAATTTAGCCGTACTGGGGGGCAGCGCCACCCTTGAAGTTGATAGCGAACTCGATGGCGATTTGGCCGTTTTTGGCGGCAGTTTTTCGGCCAAAAAAGGAACTGAGATCGACGGCGACGTGATTGTATTTGGCGGTAATGTCAACATCGATGGCAAGATTAACGGCGATTTAGCGGCCATTGGCGGTAATGTCAATCTATCGGATACGGCGGTGGTGGATGGCGATATCGGACTTATCGGCGGCCAGGTCAACAAAGCCGAAGGCGCCACGGTTTCCGGTGATGTTCAGGGGCTAACCAAATTTCATAATGATTTCGGATCGGACAACGATGATGAGGATAGCTTCTCGTCCGATACGTTGCCGAAACCACCCGTCCCCCCGGCCTCGCCTGAATTTAATTCCCCCTTTAATCACGATCGGGATGGTATATTTAGCTGGATAGGGGCGATTTTGGCCGATATCTTCTGGACCATAGCCCTCTTGGTGGTCTTAGGCGTTATCACCTGGTTGGTGGCCGCCTTCATGCCAGAGCAAATGTACAATGTGCGTGAAACGCTCACCACGTCCGCGCCACTGAGTTTTGGGGTGGGGTTACTCACCTCGATCGTAGCGGCTGTTTTGATACCGGTGGCCGCCCTGCTGGTGATTACTATCTGTCTGGCCATTGTGCCGATGGTGACTTACATTGCCTTGGGCACTGCCACCCTGTTTGGCTGGATTGTCATCGGTCACATTCTGGGGGAACGGCTGTTAGCGGCTGGCGGTCGGCCTCAACCCGGCCTGATCATGTCCAGCGTCGTCGGGGTGTCGATCTTAACGCTGCTGACCAACATGCCGGTGATCGGACTTATCGCTTGTATCGGGTTTATCGGTAAAGCGATTGGGGCGCTCATCGCCATGGCCGGTTTAGGGGCGGTCCTGCTGACGCGCTTTGGAACCCGGCCCTATCCGGTGCAAGCCCAACCAAGCGCCCCTCGTTCCGGCGGGCCGTCCGGTACCCCTTATTACCCCGGCGCCCGTACTCGCTGGACCGGCCCCGAACCGGTCGTGTCTGAGGAAGATAAACCCGCCTCTGAGGAGGAACTGCGGGCCAAAATTCGAGAGGCGCTATCGCAGGCCGATGAGGTAGCTGCGGCTAAGGCTAAGGCTGAGGAAATGTATGGACCTAAAGCCGAGGCTGAGACTAAGGCTAAGAAGGCTGCCTTGGATGAAGCACCGGATGAGACTGAGCCGGAGCCTGATAAACCTGAAGATGTCAGTTAGAGTTCATGGAGTTTATGGGGTTTGAGATTAAATTAAAAGCTCAATCTCCAATCTCTGATCTCCAATCTTCTACAAATCCCTCTGGTCAGGCTGGTTACCGGCCTTCAGAGGGATTTTTTCTTTTCAACTAATCGAACGTAGCCCCGATGAGGTGCGCCCCGGTTAAATTGGCTCCGGTCAAGTCGGCGCCCCGTAGATCGGCGTTGCCGAGATTAGCGGCTTGTAGGTCCGCGCCGGTCAGGTCGGCCTGTTGCAGATTGGCATGGATGAGCGTGATCCCGCTCATATTGGTATTGCGCAGCCGCGCTTGGGAGAGATCGCTATCGACCAGTCCGCCCAATTGGGTCAAGTCCAGATCGCTGAGATTGGCCCGGCTCAAGTTGACGCCCGATAGTTGGACGCCGGTTAGCCGGGTGAAACGTAAATCAACACCGCTCAAATTCGTCCGAACATCGGTTTGGACGTAAGATAGATCGCTGCCGGTGAGAATAGCGCCAGCTAGTTGGGTCGAGCGTAAATCCTGGTTGGCCAGACTAAGCCCGGCCAGATTGGCCCCGCTGAGATTAGCTCCGGCCAGCCGCGTGGTTGAGTCGATGAGCGCCTCTCGTAAATCGGCCCGGCTCAGATCGACCCCACGCAGGTCGGTCTGGCGCAAATCGGCTCCTTGCAGGTTAGCGCCCACCAGGCTGCTGCCGCGCAGTTTGAGCTTGGTCAGCCGGGTCTGGCTGAGATCGGCCTGGTCCAGGCGCAGTTCCTCCAAATTGTGGGCCAGCCGGCGATTGACGGCCGCCAAATCCTGGCCGCTCAGGTTGGCTCCGGTCAGATTGGCCTGATAAAGCGTAACCCCATCCAAACTGGCCTGGCGCAGATCGGCCCCGGTTAAGTTGGCTTTGACAAAGCTAGCCGAACGCAGATCGGCCCCGCTCAAATTAACCCCGGCCAAATAAGCGCCCACAAAGGAGACGTCGCGCAGGTCCAATCCGCTCAAATCGGCCCCGGCCAGATCGACGGCATCGAACCTGGCCCCGACCAAATTTTGGCGGCGTAGATCAACCGTCGGTCGGTCAGCGCAGGTGGGTGGGCAGGTCTGAGCTTGCCCGGCGGCTTGATAGACCGTGGTCGGCAGCGGCGGCGGTTGGGGTACAGCCGGCGCGGGTGGTGCGGCTGTCTCGACCGTCTCGCCACATGTAGGACCGTCGCCGGATCGACCGGCGGCTACAACCAGATAGATTTTCGAAAACATACAAGGGGTGATATCGTTGGGCAGAATCGTGTAACCGATTTCCCAGATCAGCAGGGCAGCGAGCACCAGCAAGGCCGCCGCCTGGCGTAAAGGGGACCGTTTTATTAAGTTGGGCATGGCTCTCTTCCTGAGTGTACAGGTTGAAGCTACGAGCCGGGCTGTAGCAAACAACAGTGTTTGTAAAATCGCCCACCTCGATGTGGGCAATACGCTTGGGAAATATTATACTCGAATTTGGGTTTATAATAAACTGGGTGGATGGTTTGTTGGATGGTTAGTTAGTTTGTTTGTTGGTTGGTTTGTGAGGTCTCTTTTGAGCAAATTCTTAAGACGAGCGGGGCTGCTGCTGGGCTGGCTGGCCGTGTGGGGGTATATCCTGGCCTGGCAGTTGGGGCCATCTTGGGGAGCAGTGACCCACGGCTTTGTCGGTCATTACACCGCGGCCCGGCTGCTGATTGGCGGTGACTTTGGACCGGCGGTGTATGACGACGACTGGTTTGCCGGGCAAGTGCAAACGTACACCGGCCCGGCCGTGTACGAAATATTTACACCCAACCTACCGACCGTGGCGCTGCTGGCGCTGCCGCTGGCCGGCCTCCCGCCGCAGGCGGCCCGTGATGCCTGGCTGGTAGTCAGTCTGGCGGCGCTGCTGGCCACGTGTGGGGTGTTGGTGGGCGTGGGACTGGGTCTGGGACAGTCGCCGGAGGCTAGCGGCTGGATATTGCTGGTGGGGCTAATCGCGCTGCTGCCGGCGGTGGGGGCTAATTTGGCGGTCGGCCAAACTTACCTGGTGTTGGGCGGGCTGCTGGCGTTGGCGCTGTTGGGGCTGGTTTATCGGCGCGATGGACTGGTTGGCGGCTTGCTGGGGCTGGCCTTTATTTTGAAAACATCGGGACTGTTTTTGTGGGTGGTCCCGCTACTGCACGGCCGCTGGCGGGCGCTGTTGTGGGGCGGCGGTACGATACTCCTCGTGGCGGTGTTTAGCCTGCCCTGGCTTGGCTTCGACACCTGGCTAGCTTACCCGGCCGCCGTTAGCGCCTTTAGCCGGCGGGGCGCACTGGCCGTACCCGCCTATCAAACCACCACCGGCCTGCTGACCCACCTGTTTAGCTACGACCCGCAGTGGAATCCCGCGCCGATCGGGCCGTGGCCGGTTGTGGCTAGTGTGCTGCCGTCGATAATCCGGATTGTGTCTCTCGGAGCCACCCTCTGGATCGGCCGGCGCAGCGACCCCGCCCGGCTGTTTGCGGCCCTGCTGCCGCTGACCATCGTCCTGCTGCCGGTGGCCGAGGAGTATCATTTCGTCCTGCTATTGGGTTCGATGTTCGTGGTGATCACCGACCTACTGCGCCGACCCGTTGAGACGGCGGCTGATTGGGCAGGCTGGCTGGCCTTGGGCGCGGCCCTACTGCTGATGATCGCGCCGATTCCGTTTAAGTCAACCGGCTGGGCGGTCGGGTGGTGGGCGCTGCTGGCTTATCCGCGTTTATACGGCGCCTGGTTGGTGTGGGCTGTGGCAATGTGGGGTTTAAGCCCACGCCTCGATGCGCGTTCGAGTCTGATCGTCGGCAATTAGGAAGATGCCCTGTTCGGGGTTAGCGATATCGAACTGGAGGTTGGGGCGTAGGGGGTTAGGCTTTTACTGCTAGACCTCCGCCTGTAAGAAGACCTAACAGGTTTTACATTGAGACATTACGGTATTGTCGTATACCGTTGAAATCAACATAAATTCTACGCGTTTCTGGTCAGGTTCTTTTACGCCTACCAGGATAAAGAGTTTTTTACCTTTTGCTGATTTACGAATTAAATTATACCCACGCACCGTAAAGAATCCGACGGCAACTCGTATCTCCGCTATGCCATTAATAAAATGATGACGTACAACTTTGAGCCCCACCTTATTGATCAAACCAATGGGTTGGAATAGTTTGCTCGTCAGCCATAGTGACAGAAGTTTAGCCACGTTTTGTTCTTAAGGTAGTTTTATTACAGCGTAAATTAAGTTTTTGGGGGTTATGGTCAGGGCGAGGCGGAACGACAAAGCCATCTCCACGTTCGGAGGAGGAGATGGCTTCGCTTCGCTCGCCATGACAAAAGCTTAATGACTTAATTTACAGTGTATTTATTGTCGAAAGATAAGTTTCTAAGTTAGGCTTGGTCGATTTGGCGGCAGCGGCTTCCTTGAGGATTTCGCGAGCGCTTTGGCGGGTGCTGTCGCTGAGGATGCCTAACATTTGAGCCATTTCGTTGATTTGAGCTTCTCCGGTCAGCGCTTGGATATCGGTTTTGGTACGCCCGCCGCTGACCTGCTTGGCAACGTGATAGTGCAGTTCGGCGTATCCGGCAATTTGGGGCAAGTGGGTGACGCACAAAACCTGGTGATGCCCCTGACTGGCCAGCATCCACAACTTTTGGCCAACCACACCGCCGATACGGCCGCCGATACCCTGATCGATCTCGTCGAAGATAAGGGTAGGGGTTTCGTCAGCGATGGCCAGCACGTTCTTGAGGGCCAGCATAATCCGGCTGGTTTCGCCGCCGGAGGCGACTTTGGCCAACGGTTTGAGCGGTTCGCCGGGGTTAGGCGAGATTAAAAATTCAACGCGATCGATGCCGGTGTCATCGCAGGCCACGGTTACCACCTCGCCCGGTTTCGCTTCAACATAGACGCCGTCGGCGGCTTCGTTCCATTGAATGTCAACGGCAAATTTGGCCTTTTCCATGCTTAAGTCGGCCAGTTCGGTTTCCACCCCCACGGCCAGCGTTTTTCCTGCCTGCCGGCGAGCCTCCGAAAGAGCCAGGGCCAACTGACCAATTTTTTGCCGGAACGTCTCTTGTTCGGCTTTCAAGGCCTCGATGCGTTCCTCGCTGTGGCTGATATTGTCCAATTCAAGCTGAGCTTTGCGGCCAAATTCAAGAATATCTTCGACCGTAGCCCCGTATTTTCGCTTTAAAGAGAAAATCAAGCCCAGCCGCTCTTCAATTTCCTGGAGCCGCAGCGGGTTGAAATCGATGTTTTCGTTATAATCACGGACGAAGGTAGCGACGTCCTCGACCTGATAGGTTAGATTGTCAACCATTTCCCGTTTTTCAGACCAGTCCTCATCGAGCTTGGCCAGATTGTTCATCACCCGGGTCAACTGGCCCAGCAGATCGAGGATCGAGAATTGCTCATCGCTGCCGGCTTCAACCAGGAGGGCGTAGGCTTCGGCACTGAGTTGGCTGAGTTGTTCGGCATTGGCCAGGCGATTCCGCTCGGCGTTGAGTTCGATCTCTTCACCCGGCTTCAGGTTGGCCATGGTGATTTCTTCAACCTGAAAGGTGAGTTGGTCAATGCGGCGGGCCAGAAACTGCTCGTCGCGCTGGAGGTCGGCCAGTTCCTGGCGAATGCGGCGCAATTGGCGAACCTCTGCTGCTAACTGGTTCCGCTGGCTTGACAAGCCGGCGTACCGGTCTAAAAAGGTGAGATGCTGCCGGACTTGCATGAGGCTAATATGTTCATTTTGGCCGTGGATGTCTACCAGTTGAGCCGCAATCTTTTCCAATAAGCTCAGGTTGACGGTACTGCCGTTGACCCGGCAAAAGCTGCGGCCAGTGCTGCGGAGTTCGCGGCCTAAAATAAGGATATCGGGGTTATCACCTTCCAGCCCTTCTTCGGCCAGAATGGGGTCGACGGCGGTGCGCAGCGGCGGCGACAGGCGGAAAAGGCCCTCGATTCTGGCCCGGTCGCTGCCGGCTCGAATAAAAGTGGAATCGCCCCGGCCGCCTAACAGCATCGTCACGGCGTCGATGATAATCGATTTGCCGGCGCCGGTCTCGCCGGTTAGAACATTGAAGCCTTCAGAAAATTTAAGATTTAATTGCTCGATAATGGCGAAATCTTCAATATTTAGCTCTACAAGCATCGGATAAATTCCTGTGTAATACGATTACAGACTGCAACTTTTTTTCGACTGTTTCGTAATGATGTTACAAAGGAGCAGGGTAGCCGGGTTGCAAAATTAAGCATATCGATTGTTTTGCAATACGGCTACCCTGAGACTTTACAATAATATATTTTGCGATTTGATCGAAATTTCGATACCTCGACCGTAGACCACCGCTAGCTGACCGCCGAAAAACAACCGCTCTTATGGGCGGTCAGCGGTCGGCGGTCTACAGGTTTAACGTCAACTTTGGAGACCAAATATTTATCAAATTGAACGGATGTCCGTTAGCGAGATAGTATAGCACACCCGTTCCATCTTCTCAAAATTAAGTTAAGGTGGGAAATCGACATAAATTTTTGAATTATTGTCAGCTAGAACGAGGTTTGGTATAATTGGGAGGCAGTTCACTGACCGATATGCCACAGATCTTATGTTCGAGAGAGGAATCGGATTATATAAATAATACCCCACAAACACTTTCACCCAAAATCTCATCCTATTAAAACAACAAGGCTCATCAGTTAGATACAGCAAGGGGTTAAATAAACAACCCCAAAATTTAAGTTCATTCTAAATTTCATTTGAGGAGGCAATTCTACACATATGGACATTGGATCCGCATTTACTTATATGTTTGATGATGAAGAGTGGATCAAAAAACTAGCGATTGGTGGTGCTGTCGCGCTAGTAGGGGCCATTCTGTCGCCTATTCTGATAGGTATTGTTTTATTTTTACCCTTAAGTGGGTATATGGTCCAGGTTTTGAAGAATGTTCGAGATGGCCAGTCCCGGCCACTGCCGGAATGGTCTGATTGGGGGGGCCTGTTTAAGACAGGTTTATTTGTGGTGGTCATAACCCTTGTCTATAACATTCCTTCCATTATTCTAGCTTGTGGAGCCGGTATTATCCAGGGGGTCGGACCGCAACTCGATCCCGATACGGCCCAAAATTTGACCCTTGTCGCGGTCTGTTTAAATTGTCTACAGGCCATTGTGAGCCTTATCTGTAATTTATTTGTCCCGGCTGCGGTCATCCGGTATGCTCAATTTGATACATTAGGCGCGGCTTTCCAATTTGGAGACATCTTTAGCTTTATAAGAACGAACATTGGGGATTATATTATTGTTGTCTTGCTGAGTTGGGTCGCATCTGTGATTGCTGCTTTTGGGATAATTTTGTGCCTAGTCGGCGTGTTCTTCACCTTTTTCTGGTCTTATTTGGTCTCGGCCAATCTCTACGGCCAGTTAGCGCGAAAATCGCCGATGATGTAACAGCTTAATAAAAAAGGAAGTAGGGAGTATTAGTAGGGGGTTCTCCTCTTACTTCCTACTTCCCAATTTGGGAGATCTACTGTTTTGGGGCGTTGGTACAAATTGGCTATAATCACCGTGTGACTTTTTCGGGGCAAAGGTGTCTATATCAATAAGGAATAACGTAAGATACCGCGGATGAAGCGTCAGTGTTGGATGGATATGAAGGAGTAAGTGATGGTTGAAGCCTTATCAAACGTAATGACCGCCTTTGGTTTATCGACTTCGGCCGGATTAAATGCCTATTTGCCGCTGCTGATTGTGGCCCTAACGGCTCGATTTACCAATTTAGTGCAATTGAATGAACCCTGGAACGTGTTGACCAGTTGGTGGGTGATCGGTATTTTGGCCGTGCTGCTGTTGATCGAGATGACTGTAGATAAAATTCCGGCAGTGGACACGCTTAATGACATCATCCAAACGGTTGGCCGCCCGGCCGCCGGCGCAATTCTGTTTGCGTCAAATTCCGGTGTGGTTGGCGAACTTCATCCGGGGTTGGCGCTGGTGGCTGGTCTGCTGCTGGCGGGGGGGGTTCACGTCGCCAAAACCACGGTTCGACCGGCTGTGACGGCGACCACCGGTGGCATGGGCAACTGGGCGGTCAGTATTATCGAAGATATTTTAGCCTTCATTGGCACAGTGATGGCCATCTTGCTGCCGCTGCTGGTCTTTTTGACGGTTATCTTCCTGGCGATTATGTATTTCTGGTGGCGCAATCGCCGCCGTGAGCGTTCGGCAGCTATCTAGGGCTGTTAGTCGCCTCATGGACCGCTCACCGATCGCCGAGATTCGCCAAAAGCTGCGGGAAAGCCGGCAAAGCACCCTTCAACTTATTCGTAATATCGATCAAGAAACAGCCACGTTTCGCCCCCGGCCCGACGCCTGGAGCGTAAAGGAACACGTAACTCATCTGGCGGCAGTGGAAGAGTCGATTATCCACTTTGCTCACCGCATTCTTAATGAAGATTGCCCCATTTCACCACTCTGTTACGAAATTGCGTTTAATCAAGAAGCATGGAATAATCGAGCAGTAGCCGAGCGGGCTGGCTATACCTGGCCACAAGCTATCGCTGCTCTAACCAAGTCCCACCAAGATTTATTGGATTTGTTAGCTAACATTTCGGAAGAATCTTTAAATCGGGTGGGGGCGCACCCAACTTGGGGCGATCCGGTGACGCTGGCCAGTATCCTGCGCATCCCCTATCGCCACGAACGAGGCCACCGTGATGAGATAATCGCCCTGGCTGAGTTTAAGTCGCGTCCCGAACGACCTTGAAAACCAACACCGTATATCCAAGTGATCTCCACCGGAGCTTGACCACTATTTAATCACGCTCAGGTGTGTACCGTTCAAGCAGCCATTATTGGGATATTCCAGTATTTGTTGAGAGGAAGGAGATAGTATCAATGAAGACCGTTGGCTTTATGCCTATCCCGGAGCGGATCAACCGCATCATCGATGTTGCCTACAATTTATGGTGGAGTTGGCATCCGGAAGCGCAAGAACTGTTCAAAATGATCGACGCCCAGCTTTGGGAAGACGTCTACCACAATCCTGTTCTCTTTTTATCCTCAGTCCGGCAGTCGGATTTGGATAAAGCGGCCAATACCGCTGATTTTATTAAAGCCTACCACGAGGTTTTAATTGCGTTCGACAAGTATCAGGTGTATGAAGACACCTGGTTTAAACAAACCTATCCTGATAAAATCGATAAGCCAATTGCCTACTTCTCGGCCGAGTTTGGGTTGCACGAATGTTTGCCCATTTACTCCGGCGGTTTGGGGATTTTGTCCGGCGACCATACCAAAGAAGCCAGTGATTTGGGGCTGCCCTTTATTGGGGTAGGGTTTATTTATCCCCAGGGGTACTTTAGACAAGTTATCACACCTAACGGCGATCAGGAAGCCATCTACACCAAAGTGCGCTTCGCTGAAGTGCCGGCCCAGCCGGCGTTTACCCCCGACGGCAAAGAAATTGTCGTGTCCGTCTCGCTGCCGGCCCGCAACAACCTGCCGGATCGCCTGGTTTATGCCAAGGTTTACAAAATTCAGGTGGGCATTGTGCCGCTCTATCTGATGGATACCGATATTCATCCTAATGCCGAACCTGACCGCGAACTTTCGGCCCGGCTGTACGGCGGCGACGAAGAGATGCGCCTGGCTCAGGAGATGGTCTTAGGCATTGGCGGGGTGCGGGCGCTGCGAAAATTGGGCATCGAACCGGCGGTGTGGCATATGAATGAAGGACACTCGGCCTTTATGGTGCTGGAGCGGGGCAGAGAATTGGTGGCCAACGGCAAAACGTTTAACGAAGCAGCCGACGTTATTCGCAAAAGTTCTGTCTTTACTACCCACACCCCGGTGCCGGCCGGTCACGATGCGTTTCCGTTCCATATGATGGATCGCTATTTCCCCACCTGGCACGATGATCTCAAGATCAGCCGGGAGGACTTTTTGGATCTGGCCCGGCAAGATCAAAGCTGGGGACCGTCGTTCAGTATGACCGTACTGGCTTTGAAAATGTCCGGCCGGGCGAATGGGGTTAGTAAACTGCATGGGGAAGTCTCGCGCAAAATGTGGAACTGGCTGTGGCCCAACCGCGAAACTGACGATGTACCGATCTCCTACGTGACCAACGGCATTCACACCGAAACCTGGCTGGCCCCCGAGCTAAAAGCGTTGTATGACAGACAGTTTGGCTCTGACTGGCCGTTGAACATCGATGATCAGGCCATGTGGAATACGATAATGGACGTGCCTGATGAAGAACTGTGGGAGATTATGAACCAGTTGCGGGCCAGATTGGTTGATTTCATTCGACTGCGCACCCGTCAGCGGATGATCCGCCTGGGGATGCATCCTAACGAGATTCAGTCGGTTAAAAATCTGTTCAACTCCAAAACGCTGACGATTGGCTTTGCTCGCCGCTTTGCGACGTACAAGCGGGCGACCCTCATTTTCCACGATACCGAACGTCTCAAACGTATCGTCCACGGCAGCGGCGGCGGCGCGGTCCAATTTGTCTTTTCGGGTAAGGCCCACCCGCGCGACGAACCGGGCAAAAACTTTATCCGCGAGGTCTATTATCGCTCGCACGAAGCCGGGTTGGCGGGGCATCTCATTTTTATCGAAGATTATGATATGAATGTGTCCCGCAATATGCTGGCCGGAGTCGATGTCTGGATGAACACCCCACGCCGCCCCATGGAGGCCAGCGGGACCAGCGGTGAAAAAGCGGCCCTTAACGGCTCGCCCAACTTCTCCATCTTAGATGGTTGGTGGGATGAAGCGTATAATAGCAAAAACGGCTGGTCGATCGGCGATGCCAACGCCCAATATAACAATGAGTATGATCAAAACCACGCCGACGCCACGTCTATCTATGAGACGCTCGAACAGCAGCTTGTACCGGCCTTTTATAATCGTAATGGTGACGGTATTCCGCACCAGTGGGTGCAATACGTCAAAGAGTCGATTCGCACAGTAGCGCCGCAATTTAGTATGACTCGTATGATTAAGGATTACACCAATGATCTGTATGTACCGAGCATGGAGTAATCTTTAGAAGCTGTTTTAACAGGGGGAGTTTATAGAGTTGTCCACAGATTTACACGGATAGTCACCGATTTTTATCCAAATTTTGATAATATCAGTGATCATCTGGGTCTATCTGTGGACCCTAAGAGACCTTTAAAGCAGCCTCTTAGAGCACGGCAGTGTCAAGGATAATGGTCACCGGCCCGTCGTTTTCAATATGAACCATCATGTGCGCGCCAAAAACACCGGTTTCGACCTTTTGAAGACCTAATTGGCGCAGCGTCTCAACAAATTGGACCACAAGAGGTTCAGCCTGATCAGGAGCGGCGGCCTGGGTAAAACTGGGTCGCCGCCCTTTTTTGGCATCGGCATACAGCGTAAATTGAGAGATAACTAATATTTCCCCAGCCACCTCTAAGACAGATCGATTCATCTTGCCCTGCTCGTCTTCAAATACGCGCAGGTGAGCCGTTTTCTCAGCCAATTTCTTGACCTCAGGCGGTCCATCGTCATGGGTGATCCCCAAGAGGATGACATACCCATGTCCCACTTGACCAACAATTTGATTATTTACTGTGACGTGGCCCTGCCGGACGCGTTGTAAAATAGCGCGCATGAAACACCTCCACTCGCCCAATAGATTAAGTCCTCTTCAACCCCAACAATCCATTTGAACCGCAACGATCCCCAGAACACGACGAATTTCTAGAAACTTAGCCTCCTGGCGATACAACCGGCTTGACCGGATAATGGATGGCAACGTGAGTTATATTAAGCAGACTCACGAGTTATGCCAAAAAATAAGCCTTTGATCATTCGTGGCTGATTTCAGCCATTATCTATCGATCCCATCTTATGGCCCCTGTGCCACCAATTTAACCTATCTTACAT
Source organism: Anaerolineales bacterium (assembly GCA_020634935.1). Taxonomy (GTDB): domain Bacteria; phylum Chloroflexota; class Anaerolineae; order 4572-78; family J111; genus JAGRBY01. Next base: position 41,136 of record JACKAT010000027.1, on the reverse strand, counting down.
ATTTTCAAAAAAGATCGAACTTCCCTTCCGTTCAATCTTTTTTTGTTCTCTTGCCAATTGTTCCCCTCATCAACGTAAGCCTTGGCTTCGTTTCACTTATTATCCGGTTGGGATTATAATCAGTCTCCAAGAATTAAAATCTTCCCGCGCTATTAAGTCCACCCAATTAATTTTGTCATAATAATCGCGCACGACGCTAGTGATGAAATGGTCAATTCAACGGCAAGAAAATGACAACAGGAAGGAGCCAAGATTATGGCCAGCCATTTCAAAAACAAACCACAAATGAAAACCCCTGCCGACATTCTGGAATATGTCACACTCGGCAGCCGTCCGCCGGATAATAACGCCGATGACATCAACCCTTCTGAACAAGAAATAAAGGAAACTGACCCAACAGCCGAAGTAGACTCAGCCTCTAACCCCTTTGTCGACAGCCTCAGCCACACGCCGGTCTATCTTTCCAGTCCTATCCGCTTCTTAAAATCATACAAGTTGGGCTACCTGCGACCTGATCTGGTAGCCGGGTTGACAGTGGGGGTCATTGCCTTGCCTCAAGTGATCGCCTTCGCGCTCATCGCCGAACTACCGCCGGAAATGGGCTTATACGGAGCGATCATGGCCGGTATTGTAGGGGCGCTATGGGGCTCCAGCGATCAGATGAATACCGGTCCGGCCAACGCCATCTCAATTTTGGTACTCTCATCCCTGCTGGCTATTGCCGCTCCCGGTTCGCCGGAATTTATCCTGGCGGCCGGAATGTTGGCCGTTATGGCCGGTATTTTTCAGTTAATTATGGGGCTATCCGGGTTGGGGATACTGGTTAACTTTGTCTCGCACTCGGTCATCATCGGTTTTGCCAGTGGGGCGGGTCTATTGATTGCCATCGGTCAATTGAAAAACGTTTTTGGTTTGGAATTTAAAAGCAGCAACGTCATCGATACCATTGTTAACACCGTTCTGTTACTGCCTTCTAGCCACCCGGCTACCACCGCGCTCAGTATCGGCACGATTATCCTGATTGTGGGGCTGCGCAAATTTGCCCCCAAACTGCCTGGACCTTTGTTAGCTATGATCGCGGCGTCGTTTTTTGTCTACACCTTTGACCTGGGTAACAACGGCGTCAAAGTTATCGGTGAATTGCCGAAAACATTACCCCCACTAGCCGATCTCCCGCTGCTGGACCTTGAACTGATTTCCAAATTATCAGCTGGGGCGCTGGCGGTTGGGGCTATTGGCCTGATTCAGACCACGGCTATCGCCCGCGCTTTTTCAACCCAGACCGGCCAGCGTTTGGATAGTAATCAGGAATTTGTAGGTCAGGGGCTTTCTAACGTAGCGGCCGGGCTGTTTAGCGGCTATGCCGGGGCCGGCTCATTCGCTCGTTCAGCGGTAAATATGGATGCCGGGGCTAAAACTCGGATGAGCAGCCTGTTGTCAAGTGTCTTTGTGCTGGTGGCGATGTTAACGTTAGGTTCACTGGGAATTTACTTGCCGATTGCCGCCCTGGCCGGTGTGCTGATGGTCACCGCTTACGGGTTACTTGATACTAAAGAAATGAAACTGATCTGGAAAGGCAACCGGAGTGATGCCATCATCATGTTGATCACATTTTTCGGCACCATCTTCTTAAAAATTGAGTTTGCGGTGTTAATGGGGGTTCTCATCTCGTTTGCCTTTTACATCACCCGAACCAGCGTACCTAAAGTCTTTCCCGTTATACCGGATAAAACATACAAACATTTTATCCGGCGGCGACCAGGCCAGCCGGGTTGTCCGCAGTTGGGGATTATCAAGATTTCCGGCGATCTCTATTTCGGCGCGGTCAATCACGTGGAAGAGTTAATTATTCAACATATGACCAGCCTGCCCACCGAGCGGTTCCTCCTACTGCGAATGCATGGGGTGAACAACTGCGACATTAGCGGTATTCGCATGCTAGAGAATATTCATCATTTATACCATGAACGGGGCGGCGATATCTTTTTCATGAAGGTCCAAGATCCGGTTTTGGCCATCATGAAATCTTCCGGCTTCACTAATAAAGTGGGCGAAAGTCATTTTTTGAGCGAGGAAGAAGCTATTGGGTTTTTATTCTACCGTGTACTTGACCCGGCTATTTGCATTTATGAATGTCCTTTTAGAGCCTTCAAAGAGTGCCAAAACCTGCCGAAAAGCCATCACTCATTAGAGTTATCCACTGTCCCGGTTATCCTCCCTAACGATATGACAACCATCAATCCTGAGCAGTTGTGGAAAAAACTCCACAGCAGCAACGGCGATAAACCGCTGGTTATCGATGTTCGGGAACCCCGAGAATTTGCTAGAGGCCATATTCCTGAGGCCCAACTCATTCCTCTGGGAGAAATAATGGCCGAGAGTTTATCCCTACCCAAAACTCAGCCGATTGTTTTAGTTTGTCGCAGCGGCCGGCGCAGCAATCGAGCGGCCTCGATTTTAAAGCAGCAGGGATTTGAAAATTTATCGATTTTGCAAGGCGGGCTGCTGGCCTGGGAAGCTGCAGATTTACTGGAAGCGGTAGACCTTCGGGTTAATTTAGAGCCAAGGAGAGAACATAATGGATCAGACACCATCGCGTAATATCGGGCTTGATTTAGTACGAGTCACTGAAGCGACTGCCCTGACCGCAGGCCGTTGGTTGGGGTTAGGTAATCGGGAGATGACCCACCGAGCGGCCACCGAGGCGATGAGTTTAGCGCTAGCCTCGATTAATATTGACGGTTATATTGTCATCGGTGAAGAAGGCCGGCTGAAAGAACACACCCCGCTCGATACAGGCCGGCGGGTTGGCACCGGCAAAGGTCCGGAAGTAGATGTCGTGGTCGATCCCATCGACGGCACGAATTCAGTGGTTACTGGCCTGCCGGGCGCTATCTCGGTGGTCTGTGTCACACCGCGTTACTCGATGTGGGATTGCAAACCCGCCGCTTATATGGACAAAATTATTGTCGATGCCGACGCCGCCGACGCGCTGATACCCGAGTGTATGGATGCTCCGGCCGGCTGGACGCTGGCCGCCATTGCTCGGGCCAAAGGCAAATCGATTCGCGATTTGCAGATTATTGTCCTGGATCGCCCCCGCCATAGAGATTTGATCGATGAAATTCGTAAAGCAGGAGCGCGGGTACTGCTCCGGCCCGACGGCGATACCGCCGGAGCCTTGATTGCCGCCACGCCTGGAGCCGGACCGGATGCCCTGATGGGCATCGGCGGCGCTTCTGAGGGAGTTACCGCAGCCTGTGGCGTCAAGGCGATTGGCGGGGCTATGCTGGCCCGGCTGGCGCCTCAAAGCGAGGGTGAATGGGAAGCCGTTAAAACCGCCGGCATTGATACAAAGCGTATCCTGACCTGCGATGAGTTGGTCTCCAGTAATCAGATTTTTTTAGCGGCCACCGGTATCACCGACGGCCCATTGCTGAACGGAGTCGAATATTGGGGCCAGCAAGCCAAAACCTATTCACTAGTTCTCCGTGGTGAAACCGGCACCCGGCGCACAATCCATGCCGAGCACCGGGTGTCGCTGGAATAAGGGTTTTGCCGCCGATAAACCATCGTTAAATGGTAAACGATATAAAAACAGGTGACAGCGATAACTAACTGCTGTCACCTGTTTTTACGACGTATAACAGTTGTTCTTATAAATGATTGCCCTTAATCACTTCATGGACAAAACTCAACTTTTCAATCGCTTTAGGGGACAGTACAAAAGGATACATATCGGGCTGCCCCATGCTCCGGTTGATGCTGTTGAGGGCATAGGTTAGAGGTAACCATCGATCAACAATGTTTTGGAAAGACTGGCTGTAAAGATCGGCCATGGTTGGCGAGGTCCGGTTGCTGACCGCTTTCAACCGAACCGTCACCCCAAATTCGCGAGCGGTTTCGATGGCATCGGTGATATGCAAATAATGGGCCCAGGTTTCGGCCCAATCTTCCCAGGCGTGAGCCCCGGCATAGACACTGACAAACTGTTCTTGCCAATTCGCTGGCGGATCACCTTGATAGTGCCGCTCCAGAGCCTGACCATAATCTTCCTGTTCATTGCCGAATAATTCCCGAAAAGGCTCCAGCCACCCGCTATTTTGAACCAGCAACATCCAGTAGTAGTGGCCAATTTCGTGACGGAAATGCCCCAACAAGGTCCGGTAGGGTTCATCCATCGCCACCCGCATTTGCTCCCGCATTACACTGTCCGCTTCCAAAACATTGATGGTGATTAATCCATCGGCATGGCCGGTGGTTACAGGTTCGGCGTCATCCCCAATCGGAGCCAAAAAATCGAAGGCCAGACCTCGTTCCGGCTCCTGTTCCTTGCTCACCACCGGCAGCCCCAAAGCCAGCAAACTATAAATCAACCGTCGCTTAGCCACCTCCAGTTTGGCCCACAATTCTCGATTGTTGCCTTCATCCAAATTAGGAATGGTTTGATTAAGCCGGCAAGAGCGGCAGAAGGGATGAGGATCGTCGGCGGGGATTAGCCAATTGCATACATTTTCCTGAGCATAATTAGTGCACAACCGGAACTGTTGGTGGCTTATATCAGGTTCAAGCGGCTGCCAATACTGATTATCTACGGTATTTAGCGCCGTCAGCACCTGGGCCTCAGGGATATAGCCGAGCTGGTAACCACAATGCAAACATTGAGTATTTTCAAAGAAAAGCAACTGCCCGCAATTTTGACATTGGAAGCTTTTCATATAAGTCTAAAGCGTTTTCCTTTCACGTTTACCATATTTAAAATTTTAATGTTTTTTACTTGACCATAATAAAAGAAAGTACCTGGGTACTAATTAACTTTATAGCCACTTATGTTACTATCTAAACAGTAATATATAGTAGTTGTGGCACTTTATCAAATCAATCTATGCGCGAGTTTACCGGCTCGCGCACTTTTATTTGAAGAGACGGAGGGATAAATGTCGGTACACACCATTATGCTCAGACCCCAAACTATGAAGGGAACAAGTAAGGTACTGAGGGTCTTAGTTTTTATGGGAATCGTAGTGGCCAGCGGGTTAGCTGCTACCTTTAACGGCTTAATCGGAGCCATATTATTTTTAACCGCTTCATTAATTTTTATATATGCCGGTTTTAAGCCCTATCAGGGCCGTAATCTTTTGCTGTTATTATATGCTCATGTGGTTGTTGGTCTTATCTTTTTTGGAATGGCGCTAGCCAACCCAGCCGTTCGTCAATTTGCCGTTGGCACTAATCCAGGTACCTTAACCTTGGAGCAAGGGGTATCGCTAATTTTTGCTGCAGCCGTTATTGGACTTGTAGCCGCCGTAATACTGGTAACCATCCCCTTCTGCTTAATTGTGGCGGCGGCAGCGGCAGTTGTCTCTAAATGGCACGTGGGGCCGGATCGTTCCTCCATGTCCGCGTTCACTCATACTCTGTGTACTATTCTGGCGATAATTCATTCTGTGGTTGTGGTTGAAGACGGCGAGATAAAAGGCCATCAAGACGGCAAAGAGCGGTTGGAAAAGTTCGGCGGGCCGGGCTGGTTGACCGTTTACCCGCAACAAGCGGTGGCCCTCCATATTCAGGGCAAGATCACTCGCGTGGTGGGAGCCGGTACGGTTATGCTGAAACGGGGCGAAAAGATCATGGCCATACTGCCTTTGAGTCCTAAAGGCAATGTCCAGGCCATTGCGAATGTTCTAACCCGAGACCGGATTGCCCTCAACGTATCGGTTTTACATGCTGCCCGACTAGAACCGGCCGCTGATACCAAAACCCGGTTACAGCACGAGTTGAGCAGCACCGAAGCCCAACTGCGCAATCTGACCCTTGAAGGTATGCCAACCGCGGCCATTGATGCCGCTCAGCAGGCCGTTGAGTCGGCTCGGCAGAAGCTGCAAGCGCTGGAAACCGACAAAATCATCGGCGACGAACTATTCCAGATTTACGAAAGCACCGCTCGTGTAGCTGCCCTGCGAGGGCCGGACCCCTACAACGCCGTCAAATTTGCCGTTATCAATAATCTCAAAGACGCCATCATGGCTGAATACTCCGAAGATCTGTTCAAAATTAGGGAAGATAACGGCGACTTAGAAGCTAAAATCAATCAACGTAAGATCAAAGAAATAGAAGATTTGGTTACGCGAAAATCGACAGCTTTTGGCCTGGGTAAAGGCGCCAAACTGCTTATCGTCGATATCGCTGAAATCACTTTCCCCCCAGAACTCAAAGAAAAAATCGAACAACAAGTTAAAACGCTTATTGAAGCGCAAATTCAGGAAACCGAAGCGCGCATTGCCGAGTCCAAGGCCAAAGCCAACATCATCGCTGCCAAAGCCAAAGCGCAAGCGGCTATTATGGCTGGCAAAGGTGAAGGCGAGGCTCGGGCCGCTCTCTTCCGCGAAATCCTCCGTGAATTAAAACGCGAACGACTACCTCAAGAACAAATTGCCAGTGCCATGCTCGGTCTAATCAGCGCTACCACGTCGGTGAAGGAAATGAAGGACCTGTTCAAATCATCGTCTTTCTTACACCGCCGCTACCCGGAACTGATGGCCGAAAATGGGAACGGGCATGGAGAAGAATAGGTCTACCGCTATCATTTGATAATATAGTGATATAGGGCTGCTTCTATTTTGTAAAGCAACAAGTTAATCAGGTAATCACCAAGCAATTTTGTGGCTCCAATCTATTATCCAATCAAATTCGGAAGCCCCAATTAGGGCAATGAAGAGAAAGAAATATGAGTGGGATTAAGGGATGAGACGATAGGCGGCCAGGTGGTTAGCCATTAACCACCTAACCCCTACCCCACCCTATATCCAACCACACAACCAACTGTTTTTAGAAGCGTAATCCAGGAGAGTGAGATTCATGTTACAAGATCACGTTGCGACTCGAGAGCGCCGTCAATTGCATCGATTCGGCCGGTATTATTCTCTCGGTGAGTCGCCGGAAAAGAATTTTTTACCGCTTAAAAACCCACCACTTAAGACCAAGGATCGTGTCTCTAGCGACCCGACGATAAAGCTAAATCTTCGACCCCAAATTCAATTGTACTGGACCAAAGAAGCCGGATCTGGCCTGACCCCGGCCGGCCGCGCAATAACGATGGAGGCCCTAGCTGCCAAGCTCGATCTACCGCGCCAGGCCCTCCGGGAAACGCGCGTTTACAAAGAGGGGGCAGCCACCGAATGGACGCTGTCGGAAGCAGCCGTCCAGCGCTTATACGATCATCTAACTTTAGCCGGCAGCGAGCCACTGCTGCCCGGTATCGAAACCATGCTGCTTGAGCCAGAACCGGGCCAGATGGAAGCCTGGTTTGTGCCAAATCAGAGCTATCACTGTTTGAGTCAAGCCGATGGCAGCCGAATTATCAACCTACTGGACCAAGGACTTGACACCGAGCCGGTCATCGCCAACCTGCAAGACTCATTCGAACAGGCTGAACGGCTTATGGTCTGCCGGCCTCGCGGTGGGGCGATTGTTTGTGAGCAGGCGCTGCTTGAGTTGGATGAACAAGAGTACTTGGTCTCACTGTCCAACCTGAGTGATCCGGGTGGTTTGATGGCGTTTGAACACAGTCGAGGGCGGCTGCATCTGCTGCTGGCGGCCATTCTGCTCAACGAAGGCGAACATCTGGAATTGGCTGCCGAGCATTTTCTCAGAGCCAGAGATGAGTATGTGGCTTCGGGCTGTTTTCACCTGCTAGCGTTGGCTTACCTGGGCCAGGCTATCGCTTTGCGCCGGCTGAACCAACTCGATGATGCGGCTGAGGCGCTGATCGATGCCGGCGATTACGCCCGCCACGAAGCGATGTCTGCCCGCGTCGATGTTACAGCTCTAAAGCAAGCCGTTGAACTGGAAGAGGACATCTTAGGGGAGTTATGGCAGTTTGACCCCGGGACGAGTCTAAACCCGAGAATTCAAGCCGGCTTTAAACTCTTCAGCGTGGCGACCGGAGCTACGATCGCTGCCCGCCAAGGTATGGTGGGCCTAGAATTATTGACCCGCAAAGATTACGAATCCGGCGATCCGACGCCCTTAACCACCGACCAGTTTAACCTCGATTTGAACCGGCTGGCGGCTAAAGCCGATATCGATCTGGGGGCGGTCTCTTATATAGTCCAGCTCCCACCGGGTGTTGAAACCGATCACAGTTTGCAGACCGGCGACTGGCTGTTCATTGCCGCCGAGGACAAACCGGCTAAACTCCGTCAGAAGCAAATCGCCGTTCTGATCATTGGCGAAACGCTCCGAGCCTCGCTTAAAACACTAACCACCGAGGCAGCGGACCACTACTTTTTACGGGCCGAACACCCAGAGGACGCGTCATTGATTGTCTATCGCTATGGCGCGCCGGTGGAAGCGATAGAGGCTTACTACCGGAAATGCCAATGGGGCGGTAAAATCGAGCACGAACCGGCCTTTGAGGTCGCCATGACCGGCGCGGTGATCGGCGTAGTGCGACCTGGTTCGGTGCTAATGCCGGAACAGACCGCAGCCGGACCGGCCCGCCGAGCGAGCGCTGTTATTCGCCGGATTCCGGTGGTCAGTCAAATCTCGGCCGGATTGGGGGTCATCGCCCCTCAGGACATCAACGAGCATTTGTATTGGGATGAGGTGGAGTGCGCCGGAGCCAACTTTGGTCTGCTGGTCGAGGGCGACAGCATGGTTGACGATGATATTTTGCCTGGCGACATCGCGCTGATCCGCCAGCAAGAGCATGTGGAGAACGGCGACATCGCCGCCATTGTCATCCAGACACCCGAGGAAAGCATTGAGGTCATCAAAGCCTACCATTTCTACGACCGGCCCGGCCACGAGCATTGGTTTTTGAAATCCAGTAATCAAGCGGGCGCCCATCTGGTGGTTGTGCCGGACGAGGCTCGTTTGGAGCGCATCAGACGGTTCTACGCCGGTCGGATGGAAAACGTAGCTTTCTACCCTAACGCCGAACTGCGTGTTGCTGGCAAGTTTATTAAGAAAGTGTCTGTCGCTCAGTTGTAAACCAAAAGGGGCGACCAAGGTCGCCCCTGTAATCTAACCACAGAGTTCCCAAAGAAGCCCAAAGTTCACCCCATTTCTACGTGGCCTTGGCGACTTCTTTAGGTTCTTTGTGGTTTTCTTTTTATATCTTTAGACGCAACCCTCGCCAGGAGCGGCGTCAGCTATTCCCCACGTGTATCCACACAATACCAACAATCCAAGCCAACTCCATAAGCGGTAATCACTTCCGATCGCTCCAGCAGCGTCTCAGAGGTGGGGTTCTCATCAAAACAGACCCGCATTCGCCGAGGATGATCGGCATAATTTTTCAAAAATTCACGGTAAGTCATAGTTTTCTTCGGCTCAAATTTGCTGGGGCAATAAATCCCGTGGCGATTAGGCAGACGCATCGCCAGCGGCTGTAAATTGACCACCTGATCGCTGAGGTTGCCGGATTTGGCGCGGTTGCTGTGACGGTCTGGGGTTTTTAGGGTAAGGCTCATGGCTGCTCCGATTTCTGGTAAGTTGTAAACAGTTAAACGTGTACGAGTTTTTAGAACATTTGTTTGATCAACGTGATTATAGCCCATTTTTGAAAAATGTCTAATAGATTTTAGACCTTTTTAAGAGCGTCCTTCAGTTATCGTATTGGTATCGTACTGTTATCGTACAGTTCTTAACATTACGCTGAAATCGCAGATTGTTAATGGTACTTTGGTACTAGACTCCTTTCTAAATAAATGTGTTATCATATTAACATAACAACTTGTCATAATCAAAAGCCGAAGATCATTAATAAGCTAAGAGGAAGCGCAGTGACCGGCGATTGCCGAGTTCGGCGCCTTTTTACTTTTTGTCTATAGGAGGCAATATGTCAACACAGTTTGTTCGTTTAAAGCCACAAACCATGACGGGGCGAGGAACATTTATTCGACTAGGAATTTTCGCAGTTATTTTAGCCATTAGCGGCTTAGTTGCAAGCGTTAACTATGTGATAGGTAGCGTTTTTTTCTTTTTAGCCACTCTAGCCCTTATTGGCTGGGGTTTCAAAAAACACCAAGGCCGTAATCTGTTTTTGTTGGGATATCTCCATCTTTTGGCTGCATTTTTAATTATTCACCTTATTTACCTCACCCCGGCGCTGCGTGAGTTTGTAACTGGTACCTCAACAGGAATGCTAACCCTGGGCGATGCTCTACTCATCCTCTTAATTAGCGTGGTTGGCGCCATACTCACGGTTGGAATACCGTTCACCTTGGTTATTGCGGCGGCGTCGGTGGTTGTTTCCAAATGGCATACCGGCCCTCATTATCGAGCCTTTTTTTATGCTTTTGTCCACACCTTATTTAGCGTCCTAGGGATTGGTCACTTTATGGTGGTGGTAGATGGGGGTGGTAAACTCAAAGGCAATGAGGATGATATCGAACGGTTGGAAAATTTTGGTGGTCCGGGCTGGCTGGTGGTTCATATCGGGCAGGTGGTGGTATTACAGCGCCAAGGATTGATTACCCGGGCGGTTGGGGCCGGCTCGTGGATGCTCGGTCGTCAGGAACAGATCAAGGCCATTTTGCCGCTGCTGCCGGCGGGTGCGGTCAATCCGCTCAGCAATGTTTTAACCCGCGATCGAATACCATTGGAGGTTAAGGTGCTGCACGCCGCTCAAATTGAACCCGCCGAAGATACGCTCGCTCGTTTTCAGCAAGCTGTAACCGATGCCGAAAAAGCTTTTAATCAGTTAAAAACAACCGGGGCCGCCCCAGAAGAAATAAAGACCGCTGAAGAGACCTTAAATTCGGCCAAAAAAGAATTAGCCGAATTGGAAAAAGAAGAGAAAGTCGGCGACGACTATAACAAAATCTACAAGCGAACGGCTATCCTCGCCGCTCGTCGGGCCACGGACGTTTGGGGCTCGGTCAAATTCCCGCTGGCCAGCACGGTTAAGGATGCCATTATGGCCGTTGATGCCGAAGATTTGTTCAAAATTGAAGGCCAAGGGGCAGACCTGGCGGCTAAAATCAATGAGCGCAAGATTGCCGAGCTTGAAAAATATATGACCGAGAAAACCAAAGGCTCGGCCTTGGGTAAAGGGGTAAAACTGCTGGTGGTCGATCTCAACGAGATCACTTTCCCCGATGAGATTAAGAAGAAAATTGAGAAAGAGGTCAATACGTTAATCGAAGAGCGTATCGAGGAAACCAATGCTCGGATCGCCGAGTCGAAAGCCAAGGCGACGGTTATTGCTGCTAGAGCTAAAGCTCAAGCTCGCATTATCGATGGTCAAGGTGAAGGAGAAGCCAGAGCGGCACTCTTCCGCGAGTTACTGCGTGAATTGAAACGAGACGGAGCCTTGAAACCGGAACAAATCTCCAACGCCACGCTCGGCTTGATTAGCGCGATGACTTCGGCTAAAGAGATGGAAGGTCTGGTTAGAACGTCGGCGCTTTATCCACGCATCCCGATCCGGCATGGAGAAGAAATCAACGGCAACGGGGCCTCGCACGACTAACATAAGGTCGAATTATATTGAGCCGGGGTCACTTTCTGGTCCCGGCCTGTTTTTTTACAATGACTATGGTGAGGTAGATATGACAAACCAGATGGATGAATTAAAACAAGCGGCGCTTGACGGGGTTAACCAACTAACTGAGCTTAAACAGAATTACACGTTATCTCAAATATCATCTGATGCCAAACTTAAGGAACAGTTTATTACAGCCACAAAAAAAATCGCCGAGATTCGAGCTAAGCTAAATACTTTGGATCAACCTCCATTGAATTCTGAACGGCCAGGTAGCTTTTTAATCAGCTTGATGAACAGCGGCCTCGATGAGTCGCTTTCCTCTGATAATTATCTGCAAGATATTTATAAAATCTCTGAATTTTGGCTGGAAAGCGATCCCGTAACTGCAAAAAAGCTGAGCCGTCTTGGCTCACTGATTAGCCAGATATATTTAGATCTGGACACTGACAGAGTGTTAATCGCCGATGATAAAAAAGTTATTGAATATATTACCGACCTAGATCAGCTTAAAACCGGCTGTGGTAAATTTTATTTGTTACAGGCTGCCCTGGCTTTAAACTCCAATTTTGAGACCAATGAACAATCCCGGCAAGAAGCAAAAACCTTATTAGAGAACAGCATAGACCAATTTAAAGGCACGAGTTGGTTCCAACTTAAATCGTTAGCCTATCTAGGGCTAGCCATTATCAACGAGAGATTATCGAACATCGACGAAGCCGAGTATGCCTGCAACCAAGCGCTACGAAATGCCTTGCAAGAAAGCATCGTTGCCAGAGTTAACAAAGAGGCATTGGTTCAAGCAATCCGCGAACAGCAGGATAAAATCGAAGCACTAAAAGGGGGCAAAAGCAAGCGGTCCAAAGCGCCATCATCAACCGATACACCGGCTAAAGAAAGAGAGCTACCGCTATTCGAGGTTTCCAAAGGGCAAGGCTGTATTACGGGGCACTTGATTACCCGACTCAATCTGCTCTCCGGACAAGATTACGAGGAGGTTGAGACCTCTTCTCCCCCTGAAAAGGTGGTGATTGATCCGGGCAAAGTAAAGTCAGTTGAGGATGCGGACTACATTTTGGAAATTGACCCGGCAGTGACGATCGGAGCCGATTTGGCTCAGGGTGATTGGTTGTTGATCGATGCAAAAGTTTCGCCGCACCAACTGCATGGAAAAATCGTCCTTATCTTGACCAAACAGAATGACAAACTTGAAGCAGGCTTAAGAAAATTTTCTAAAACCGACGACCATTACTTTTTAGAACCACTGGATAGTAGTCAACCCTGTATTGTATTAGCGGAATATGAAACAGATTGGGAGAGATTAAATAATTACTATCAGACTCCTCATCGTCATTTTGAAATCAAACATGTTTATGACGTTTACATTAGTGGCGAAGTTATTGAACCTATTTTACACATAGGGAGTGGGTCATCAGACGAGTTTGTAAAAAGCTATATTTGGCCTATACCTGTGGCTAATAGTGTTGCGGCGGGATTAAGTTTAATTCAAGGAGAAAATATCGAGGTCCAGAATCATTTAATAATCAAACAGGCTGAGAAGCAAGAACCTATACATTTTTTTGGAGCGAGGATTGTAGGCCATAGTATGCAGGATTATCATATTTATTCCGGTGATACCGTTTTGATTCATCAGCAATCATCTCTAAATGATGGTGACATCGGGGCTTTTGTCATCTACACAGACGCCAACCAACCACCCTTGGAGGTCATAAAAAAGTATCGCCCCATCAATAAACATGATAAAAGTCTACGCCATTTACGACTTGAATCCGGCAATGAGAACAGCGAACATATTATTATTATGGAAAGTGGTGTCGATACCGCAGCTATCCAAGATTCCTATGACCAAAAAAAACGGACCGGGGAAATTCCCAATCCATTAAAATTTTTTATTGATCCAGAGGTGGTTATAGCCGGAAGATTTATTCGAGTGAAGCGAATTTAACAGGCAGCTTCAATCATTGTTATGATTTAGAGCCGTAATATCGATATACCAACAATCTGTACCAACCCCATAAGCGGTAACAACCTCTGAATTTTGAAAGAGCGTGTCAGAGCAACTGGTTTTCTCAAAGCAAACTCTGACCAGATTGGGTTGGTCAGCATATTTTTCAAGAAACTCAGAATAAGGCAGTTCTTTTATGGGCCTTAGTTTACTGGGTGAGTAGATGTTTTGACCATCAAATATTTGAATTGTCACCGGTTGTAATACCACAATACGTTCTTCGTGGTCGAGAGGGGATAAGCTCGTGGCCTGGTCATTGTTCGTGTCGAGGGGGAAATTCATTGGCTTCTCACTATAAATAAGTTATCAAAAATATAAGTGGGGTTGAGAGTATTGAGGACTGTGGTTACCAGGCCAGCCGGAGAAAGTAATACCGAGCCGCATCTTCAAAGATGGCCAGACGATTTGATCTAAACAGAACGAATGTTCTAATTGTACCATGACAGGATATAATATGTCAAGTTGCATAGGGTATAATTGGATTGGGACAATGCATCGTCTCGCATGAAACCGTCTTTATCTGGGATAACGGCTCCATATCATATAGTATCAAGCACTATCAGGAAAATTCTGGCTCGGAATTAAGATTGTTAAGGTTCTATGATGTGAAAAATATTCGGTATTAGGCCATTCTAACCGACGCAAGGCTTGAAAACAATAGCCATATCCACCCACCCGGCGATGCGTCTGGATAATTGATTATCAGTAGACGGCAAAATTCCCCTTTAATCTGGCTTCCTCTCCTCAGGTTGCCGTGAGTTACTTTGATATTTTTGACCCCATTGTTTTTACGAGAAGCGATCACCCCCTAATCTCTCACCCCTCCCCCTGCTCAAGCAAATACTCCAAATCCGCTCGCAGATCATCCGGCTCAAAGCCAAAAGAATAGGTCAAGATAATCTCGCCCTGCGGATCGAGCAGGTACAGCCGGGAGGTGTGGCTGACCAGATAACCCGCGGCAGAGTCCGCAGCATCCTCTTTCTCGGCAAACGCGCCGAACGCGACCATAACGTCTTGGGTTTTTTCAAAATCATCCGTTAGGCCAATGAAATCAGGGCTAAAGGCGTGAAGATAGCGGGCCAGCACTTCCGGTGTATCCCGCTCCGGATCGACGGAAATAAAAACCACGTTGACCTGATCCGGGTTATCCATTTGGGCCAGAGCCTGCTTAACATCGGCCATTGTCAAAGGGCAGACATCAGGGCAGAAGGTATAGCCGAAATAGACCAGCGTCAGGCGGCCGGCGGCATCGCTAAGATGAAATGGTTCGCCGGTGGTGCTCATTAATTCAAACTCAGGCACCGGCAGCGGCGGGTCCAACTGGCTGCCCTTAAATTCATAGCCGCCCATCAACGATTGGCAGCCAACCATAACTAAACTGATCACCATCAGGCTTAACCCGTGGCGAATAAGATCATTGATTTTTGAGTGTAAAGTCATCGTCCTCAGGATATTCCTTAATTTCTTGATCGAGCCAAGCCCGCTAATGCCATCAGGCTCGGCGTCACCCGGAACTATAATGCTTGCCCCCAGAGTTGTCAATCTCATTAGCAACATAGCCAATTGAGTTTGAGTCGCCCTCTCTTTTGTGCTATGATACTACCCATCATTACCCTGACCAGAACTTAATTGGAGCAGCGCCCAGGAGATTATCTATGCGAATCAATGACCGGCAGCTTGACCGGATCTTAGCCAAGGTCCAAAAACCGGCCCGCTACATCGGCGGAGAATATAACAGCGTCGCCAAAGATTGGGCCGATCCCCATATCCTGACCAAAGTCGCGCTGGTCTTTCCCGATGTATACGATTTGGGCATGAGCAACTTGGGACTGGCCATTCTATACGATTTGCTCAACAAACGGGCCGACAGTCTGGCCGAACGAGCCTATATCCCCTGGCCGGATATGGCCGCCCAGATGCGGGCGATCCAAATGCCCCTGTACGCGTTAGAGAGCCGTCGCGAACTGCGCGATTTTGATCTGATCGGTGTTAGTTTGCCCTACGAGCAACTTTATACCAACGTGCTGACCATGCTTGATCTGGCTCAGATGCCGCTGCGCAGCCGCGACCGCGATGCGACTTATCCGCTGGTTTGCGCGGGCGGGAACGCGGTCTTCAACCCCGAACCGATGGCCGACTTTTTCGATTTCTTTGTGATGGGCGAGGGCGAAGATGTCATTGTCGAAATCATGCTGGCCATGCGTGAAGTCGAGCAGGCCGATCGCGACACGCAGTTGCGCCGGCTGGCTAAAATTCCCGGCGTGTACGTACCGCGATTTTACAGCTTCACCTACTATGAGTCGGACGGTACCATTTCTAATGTCGAACCGCTGGAGGAGGTGACCGAAAGCCACCTCGTCAAGCGCATCACCCCGCTGATGCCGCCGCCGGTTACGCGCTTCATTGTGCCGTTTGTTGATGTTGTCTTTAACCGGGCCTCGATTGAGATTCAGCGTGGTTGTACTCGGGGCTGTCGCTTCTGCCAGGCCGGCATGGTTTTTCGGCCGGTGCGGGAGCGGTCGGTGGTCGAGTTGATCGATACGGTCGATAACATCGTCACTCATACCGGCCACGAAGAGATCGGGCTGCTGTCGCTCAGTAGCAGCGACTACACCCAGATCGGACCGCTGGTTAAAGCTATTTCCGAAAAATATGGCGATCAAGCGCTCAGTATCTCGCTGCCCAGCCTGCGTATTGAGTCGTTTTCAGCCGATCTGTTAGAGATGCTGGAAGGTACGCGCAAGGCCAGCTTTACCTTTGCCCCAGAAGCGGCCACCGACCGGATGCGCCAGGTCATCAACAAATACATCAGCACCGAAGACCTGTTGCAGACCGCCGACGACGTTTTCAGCCGGGGCTGGCGCTTGATCAAACTCTACTTTATGATCGGCCAGCCGACGGAAACCGATGAGGATGTCATCGCCATTGCTAAGCTGGCTAAGCGAGTACTGGAGATCGGCCGGAAGTATCACGGCAACCGGGCCAAAGTACGGGTGGGGGTCAGCACCTTTGTCCCGAAACCGCACACGCCGTTTCAATGGGCTGAACTGGCCAATTTGGACGACATCCGCCGCAAACAGGCCCTAATGCGCCAAGAATTTGGCCGAACCGGCGGCATCATCTTCAATTGGAACGAACCGGAAGAGACCTTGATGGAAGCCTTCCTATCCCGTGGGGATCGACGCTTGGGGCCGGTTATTCAATCGGCTTGGGAGAAAGGGGCCAAATTCGATGCCTGGAAGGAATGGCATCGCCCGGCGGCCTGGCTCGAGGCCTTTGCCGAGCACGGGCTCGATCCGGCCTGGTATGCCCACCGCAACCGGCCGGCTGATGAGATTTTTCCGTGGGATCACATCAACGCGGGGGTCGAAAAACGCTGGCTGCTGCTGGACTGGTATGCCGCCGAAAAAGGGGAAACCAAAGTGGACTGCCGCGAGCACTGTTATCACTGTGGTATCTTGACTGCATTCAAAGGGCTGCGGGCCAATACCCCGCCGGCTGCTTGGGAATGCCCGCCTATTCGCAACCCGCGCTGGCAAAAATTAGCCCAAGAAGGTCAGGTCATCGGTTTAACCGAGGTAGTTAAGGACAACATGATAAAAAGTCGAGTACGGAACAAATAAACAGCGTCCGATAGAAGCGGATTAAAAAAGGCGAATGGTAAAAATCCATTCGCCTTTTTTAGTGAGGTCGATCCAGATGGTAGGTGTTGCCATCTCAACCTTGATATCATTTCGACGAACCTATGAGGAGAAATAACTTCTTAGAGACTGTTTTAAAAGCCTCTAGGGGTCCACAGATAGCCACAGATGGTCACAGATATGATCAAAAGTTAGATAAAAATCTGTGAATATCGGTGTAAAACTGTGAACAAGTCTGTAAACACCCACTTTTAAAACAGTTTCTTAGAGACTTGACGTCAAACGGCGGTCTGGGCCAAAAACACCTCGAAATGGCCCACTTGGCCAATATCACCCGCATCTAGCTCGACGACAAGGCCCGAGTGCCGTATCGTATTTTTTTGCGACCTTCTTCCGAGAGGGTTTGAGTACGGGCCAGTTGACCGGCTTCCAGTAAAGCCGCTCGCGAAAGTTCAACTTCACCCAGGTCGAGCAGCCGGGTGGCGATAATTTCCAGGCGCTGGGTGGCTCTTTTAACCTGACCGGCCGTCAGGTCAGAATGGACTTTTTCCTGCATTTTATAGATGGCCACACTTTTTAAGACGTCAGTCACCGCGGAAGGAATACCGGCCACCTCAGCCGTATCGTGCAGATGAACCACCAATTCTACCCAATCCCAGGGACGATGGTTAGATTGACCGGGCATATCGCCTTCAACGGTCAGGCGCAGCAGCCGATGCTGGCCCAAGGTCAACTTCTGAATGCGAAATTCCAGCAAGACACTTTTCTCTTGATGAGTACTCAACGCACCCAACATTACTGTAGCGGTATGAATATCAAAGCGGCTGATTTGAGGTTTAATTTGATAGACCTCATGCAGTTGAACGTATGGGCTGGGATTAACCGTCATTTTCAACCGGCGAGCGACCACCGACTCTAAGCTGCGTAAGGTTTGGTCAAAAATATTTTGAATCTTATCCGGCGAGTCGATATAAATCGACGTACCGCCGGAAACAGCCGCCATTTCATCGAGCAGATCTTCATTCCAATCCGTGCCAATGCCAATAGCGCTTAGCGTAATTTGGTTAGCTCCGGCCCAGCGTGCACGTTCTAAACAGCCTCTTTCATCACCATACGTGCGGCCGTCGGTTAAAAGGATGACATGGTTGATCGATGTTTTGCTCCAATACCGTTTAATTTCTTCAAAACCGGCGGTTAATCCGGTCAACATTTCGGTGCCACCGTTGGGCTGGATCGTACTAACAATCGATTTGGCCATGGCTTTGTCGATATTGCGCCGACTGGGTAGTAACACCTGAGCGCGGTCACTAAAGGTCACCAAGCTCAGTGAATCTTCCGATTGGAGGGCGTCGATGACGTGGCGGATGGCTTCTTTGACTTGCTGCAAGCGTCTTCCTTGCATCGAGGTGCTGCGATCGATCACTAGAGCCAGATTGATGGGCAGTCGAGCGGCGGGCAGATCGGCGGTCGGCATGATATTCAATACCACATAAAAGGCTTGTTCCGTATCGAGCGGGCGAAGGGATTTTTCGCTGGTAATCACTTGGAGGCTAAGCGCCGATGAGCGGTCAAGCCCTTGATGCGATCGCCAATGCTCGTACTCACGCCGTCTAAGGGGATCACTTAATGTTTCGTAAGCCTCTTGAATTTCCGTAAATTTCTCAGCCGCGTTAGAATCAGGATTAACATCAGGATGATAGGTGCGGACCAACTGTCGATAATGCTGCCGAATATCCTTATCAGTAGCTGTTTGAGTAATGCCTAAGATAGCATAATAATCTTTGTAGGTCGGCATAAAAGAGTTTCTGGGGTTAATTGAGTTCAATAGATCACATAACAGGCACTTTATCGGAGCTAAGGTGCTTGTTATCTGAAAGTTACAAAATGTGTTGGTGAGGTAATTATATCTTAGGATTAAATTGGTTTATATGGAGATCAAATGACAATTACATTAATAATTAACCAGGGGCGCTTAATCAATCACAACATCGGGTTTAACGACCCCGATAAACGGTAATTCTCTAAATTTTTGATCAACATCCAGGCCAAAGCCGAAAACAAACTTGTCGGGAATGTTAAAGCCAACATAGTCAACCTCAATATCTACTTCTCGGCGGTCGGCTTTATCTAATAGGGTGCAAATTTTTAAGCTGGCCGGCCCTCGGGTTGCCAGGTTGCGAGTAATATATTGTAAGGTATGTCCACTGTCGACAATATCCTCGACAATCAAAACATCACGGCCAGCGATCGGCTGATCCAAATCCTTTACGATACGGACGACACCGGTCGAGCGTCTAACCCCTTTGCCGTAACTGGACACCGCCAAAAAATCAATTTCATGGGGGATAGTGATCTGGCGCATCAGGTCGGTCAGAAACATCACCCCTCCCTTTAAAATACAAATCAACAGCAAATCTCGATGGCGATAATCTTGCGAAATCTGCCGGCCCAACTCCTTAATACGGATACTCAGAGTTTCCTCATCTATAAGTTTTTCTTGCAAATACTTTTCCCAAGTGAAAGTCATGATATTCCTTTTTTCTATTTGATAGGTCGTCTGTATTCAGGTAACTCCCATTGAGACGGGGCGGGAGCATTCAACTATGCCATTGCGGAGAAAAGTGCCAGTCACCTGTTTGCTGATTAATCCATGTGTAATTAAACCGTGATTCTAAAAATTAAGGGTAAGTGGCCGCAACGAATAACATCGCCGCTTTTTAGAGCCAACGGGCTTTGCGGTTTCAACTTAATTTCATTGACATACGTGCCATTAAGGCTGCCCAGGTCCTCAAGCTGCCAGCCATTGTCCTGGGGTAATAAACGGGCATGTTTGCGTGATACACCCGCCGACGCCGCGCCATACGGCCCCAAATCAATATCAACCCGGATCTCCCCGTGCGTTCTACCGATGATAACCTCGGGCTTGTCCGAAGGCACATCAATAATGACATTTTGTTCGGCAAGGACAATTTTGGCCATTTGAATGACGATCGGCTCCGGCTGGTCCAGGTAAGGCAGCGGTAAATCGGCAATATAAGGCGATAACTCTTGCGTGCCAAAAATTTTACCTTTCGGCAGCGTTGAAGACCCAATCACCCCTTTTAGCGCATCAACCATAGCTCGCATATCCGGGTAACGGTCCTCAGGCGCTTTTTCCAGAGTTTTGAGGATAACCGCGTCTAAGGGCGGCGGGCAGGCGGGATTCAACTCGATGGGCGAGGGCGGCGGTTCGGCAATGTGGGCCACCATAATTTGGTTCAGGTTTTTGTAATCGAATGGGAGGCGGCCGGTGACCATCTCGAATAAAATCACCCCCAGCGCATAAATGTCGGCGCGATGATCAACCGACTCACCGGAAGCTTGTTCCGGCGAAATATACTCCGGCGTCCCAATGATCATACCGCTGTCGGTTAACTGCTCCTCCGAACTCTTGATTTTGACCAGGCCAAAATCAGCCAGCAGCGGCCAATCGACGGACGGCAGCAAAATGTTGGAGGGCTTAACATCACGGTGAACAACCCCATGCTGGTGCGCGTATTGCAGGGCATCGCCGATGGCAATGGCTAAGGCCACGGCTTTAACCCAATCCATCGGCTGGCCGGTGAGGAGATCTTTGAGAGTACCCTGTTCGACAAACTCCATAACAATGTAGGCGTAACCTGCTTCTTCACCATAATCGTAGATGGCCAAAATATTTCGATGGCGTAACTGCGCCACTGCTCTGGCTTCACGTTGAAACCGAGGCAGGAGATCACTATAGCGCTCGTGCATCACCTTAACGGCAACCCAGCGGTTCAAGCTGGGTTGAAAGGCCTTGTAAACCGTGGCCATCCCGCCTTCGCCTACCATTTCCTTTAAATGGTATTCACTTATTGTTTCACCTAACAGATTTGTCATATTCTGTCTTGAAGGTTAGCGGAGTTAAACAAGTTCGTAATCAGGACTTACGCAGAGTGTAGAACAATTGGCTAAATTGTTCCCTATTTTGGGCAGACGCGTGGCGCAAATTGGCCATTTACGCTACAAAATCGGGCATTTGCGTAAGTCCTGGTAATTAATTCCCCGCAGCCTCAAATCAAAGTATAGCACCGGGCCGGATGGGAGGCAAGCCCATTTTAACCGCCCGATCTTATAAAGTAAAACATCCTAACCTTTGACAAAGTTGATTTATTCGTTTATCCTAACTACCGGTAACTTATTTACCTCACGGCCAAAAACCATCTCAATCTGACAGTTTAATTTCGATCTCACATTAACTTATAGGATTTACGCGCTGCAAAAGGCGGCTTTGCTTCACGGCTCGATTAAAACGCGCATCCATTTGGCTTAAACTTAAGTGGTTGTCACCTAATTTTCTATACCCACTTGCGTAACTCCTAACTGGTTTCGACATTCCACAGCTATGGTCTCAGGGAAAACCCTCATTCATGACGCGATTACGCTGGGTTAGCTTAATTATAATCCTATTAACGACATTAGCCTGTAGACTTGGTTTTCAAAATCCGTTCGGGCCAAACTCAAGCGGAGGTATTGGTGTTAATTCCGTACGCCAGGAAGATGAATTGGTTCAACGTTTTATTGTAGTGACGCCGCTGGCCACCTTCACGCCAACACCCTTCCCGGCGGGTGACGCCCCGCCGAATTCATCGACCTCAACCCTTCACTTGCCGACTGACTCATCGCCCAACGGGCCGAACCATCCGGCCCGCAGCACTAATGATGAGAACAGCAGCACACCGGCCGAACGTGGCGCAGCAACACCCATTGCCGGCGTAACGCTGGTCGCCCCAACGGTGGGGGCCACCGGCGTCAGCACCGAGCAGCCCACGCCGATTTCAACGCTGGTTCCCACCGTTGAAACACCGATCTTACCAACCGCAGCCATTACCCCCGAACCCTCCGTTTTGCCCACCATCGAACCAACGGCCATCGTGACCGTCATCCCGGCGCAGCCGACCTCGCCCCCCAATGACAATAACAATAACGACAATAATAATAGTGAGAAAGAAACTCCGCCGCCCCCAACAGCAGCGCCGCCCACTGAACAGCCCACGGCGACGTCATCGCCCGAACCAACACCAACCCCACGCGTCGGCCCGACAGCAACCTCGCCACCCCCAACGCCGACGCCGCTGACCGTTAATACCTTAACCGATACAGACGACGGCGTGTGCGATCTAACCCATTGCAGTCTCCGCGAAGCTATTCAGGCCGCCAACGCCGCCCCGGATGAGTCGACGATCAATTTCAGTGTAACCGGCACTATTAGCCTGTCTTCGGCGCTGCCGGCGCTAATAACTCAAATATTTATCAACGGGCCTGGCCCTAATCTCTTGAACATTCAGCGGGCCAGCGGCGGGAATTATCGTATCTTTGCCGTGCAAAGCAGTCAGCAGGTCAACATCTCGGGGGTAACGATAACAAACGGTGTAGCTGTGCAGGGCGGCGGCATTTTTAATAGCGGTAGCATTTTAATCTTAGCCAACTGCACTATCAGCGGCAATACCGCTTTTACCTCCAGCGGAACACCCCGAGGCGGGGGTATTTACAACAACGGCGGCAACCTGACCATCAACGCCTGTACGATCACCGGCAACCAGGCCACCGGGACGGTCTTACCTGGCCCCGGCGAAGGCGGCGGTATTTTCAATGCCGCCGGCATCGTTATGCTCAACAGCAGCACTAGTGTTATAGCCAACAGTTCGGCGGCGGCCGGTGGCGGCCTATTTAACGCCGCCGGAGCCATACTGCAACTATTCGATAGCTCCGTAACCAATAACTCGGACTTTGGCAACGGCGGCGGCATTAGCAACGCCGGGAACCTGAGCCTCATCAACAGCCTGATCACTGGCAACTCGGCCGGAGACGGAGCCGGCGGCGGTATCTATAATTTATCCACCGGCACGGCGACGCTGGCCAATAACAGCCAGGTTGATAGCAATACAGCTTATGTAACCGGCGGCGGCATCGCCAACGACGGGACGCTTACCCTGACGGCCAGCACCGTTCGTAATAATGGTTCACAAGGAGGCTCGCCCGGCTTGGGCGGAGCCGGCATTACAAATAATGGATCGCTGACCGCCAGCAGCAGCACCATTAGCGGTAATATTGCTCAGGGTGGCAGCGGTGGGGGCATCGCCAACTTTGGAAATTTGAGCTTAACCGGAACCACCATCGACAGCAACCAGGCTCTTTTTTCCTTCAGCGGCGGCGAAGGCGGCGGCATTTATAACGCCAGCGCCAGCACCTTACAATTTAGCGTCAATACCATCACTAACAATGTAGCCAATGGGCCGGGCGGCGGTATTTGGAATTCCGGAACCATTGTCTTGACTGGCGACACGATTGCCAATAATCTATCGAGCGGCGCGAACGGCAGCGGTGCGCCAACATCACCGCCGTTGATTGGCGGCCTGGCCGGCCAGTACAGCAGCTTGGGCGGCGGCATCTACAGCCAAGGCCAACTATCCATAACCGGCGTAGTGTTCAATGCGAATAAAGCCCAGGGCGGCAACGGCGGGGCAAATGCCAGCTTCGGCAGCGGCGGCGGCGGCGGCGGGGCCGGCCTGGGTGGAGCGATTTATAATGACGGCGGCAACGTCACGATCGCCGCCAGTACGTTATCCGCCAATCAAGCGATTGGCGGTAATGGCAATAATGGCGGTCCCGGCAGCGGCGGCGGCGGCGGCGGCGGCGGCGGGGCCGGCGGCGCGGGCGGCAACGGGGCTTCCGCCGGCATCGTCAACGGCAGTAACGGCAGTTATGGCGGCGGCGGCGGCGGCGGCGGGAGTTTTGGCGGGCGCGGCGGTAACGGCGGCTTTGGCGGCGGCGGCGGCGGGGCGGCCAGTAATTCCACCTCAACCCTGCTGCCCGGCGGGCAAGGCGGCTTTGGCGCCGGTAACGGCGGCTCCCATCGCGTGGTGCAGGCCGGGATCGGCGGCGGCGGCGGCGGCGGCGGAGCCGGCCTGGGCGGGGCGATTTTCAACCTGGCCGGGACGATCCAAATCGCGGCCAGCACCCTGTCAGACAATCAAGCGACGGGCGGCAGGGGCGGCGGGACGCCGGCCAATGGTAGTTCGGCCGGGGGTGACGGCGGCAGCGGCTACGGTGGGGCGATCTTCAACTCAAGCGGCTCGGGTTTAACCATTACCAACAGTACGTTGTCCGGCAACCAGGCCACCGGCGGGACCGGCGGCCAAATCTACGGCGGGTCCTCAGGCGCTCTACCTGGTGGTAACGGCGCTGGTTTGGGCGGCGGTATCGCCAATATCAATACGGGCAGCAGCAGCCTGATATTTGCTACCCTCAGTAATAATACCGCTACGACCGGCGGCGGCCTGTACAGCGACATCGACGGTGTGCTCCTGCTGCAAAATACGATTGTCGCCAACAGTCCTACCGGCGGCAACTGCGGCGGGTCAGGCGGGATTAGCTCCGCCGGCTTCAACCTCGACAGTGATAACACCTGTGTCGGGTCTGGTGTTGGCGATATTGCCGGTTTCAATCCGGTCCTGGGACCCTTGCAAAACAACGGGGGAAGTACCAGCACCCGCGCCCTCCTGGCGGATAGTCCGGCCATTAATGCCATTCCTATCGGGTCAAACGGCTGCGGGACCACGTTTACGGCTGACCAGCGCGGTGTTGTTCGTCCCCGCGCCGGGGCCTGTGACATCGGTGCGTTTGAAGGCGACGGCGTAGGCGGGTTAAACTTGTCGGCCAACAGCCATAAAATTTATTTGCCCGTTCTGGTGCAAAATAATTAAACCAAAAGGTGAGGAGATTATATGGCCCGGTGCTCGAACTGTGGCGCTGAACTGCTGGATACTGCCCGCTTTTGCCACCAATGCGGGCAGCCCACCGGATTAACGCCTGATGAGCAAAGTACAAAAGCGCGAACTATCGCCTTGCCGTCCGACCAGGAGGCGGGACAAACCGTATTTCTACCGGATGACCCGGCCGCCGATGACGAGGCAGCCACCACGCTGCTCCAGAATGTCGATGAAGGCGACGGCTCCACCATCGCCGTGGCAGATTGGCCGGTTCAACCGGCCAGCCCGACCCAACCGCGAGCTGGCGATATCTCGCCTGATACCAGCCAGGCGGCCACGCAGCAATTACCGGCAGGAGCAGCCACACAGCCGTCAACCGGCACCGTGGCGTTAGCCGATGTTGATTTACCCCCAGATCAAGCCACGGTGACGCTGGATAGCCAGGCTGCGGCCAACCCCGAAGCGGAGTCGTCGCCGCCTGTTTCGCCTTTTGACCGAGACCATCTTCTGCACAACCGCTACCGGCGGCTCAAGATTTTAGGCCGGGGGGGATTCGGAGCCGCCTTCCTCACTGACGATACCAAGCTCAACCGGGCTTGTGTCATCAAGCAGTTAGTGACCTTTGGCAAATCGTCCCGCGAGGTGGCGCTTTACCAGGCTAATTTTGAGCGCGAAGCCCAACTGCTGGTTGCCCTCAACCATCCC
Source organism: Anaerolineales bacterium (assembly GCA_020634935.1). Lineage (GTDB taxonomy): Bacteria > Chloroflexota > Anaerolineae > 4572-78 > J111 > JAGRBY01. The sequence continues at coordinate 15,504 of JACKAT010000027.1, read as the reverse complement.
GGCCATCCCAACATCCCTGAGATTTACGATTATTTCTCCGAAGCGGACAGCAACTATTTGGTCATGAAATATATCGAAGGGCGTAACTTGCACGATGTCCTGGAGCAGAGCAATAACCAACTGCCCTGGCGCGAAGCCGTGCGCTACGCCATCGATGTTTGCAACGCGCTCAATTACATGCACACCCACGGCGGTGAGCCGGTTATGCACCGTGATGTAAAGCCGGCCAACATTTTACTGGGCAACGACGGCCGCATTTGGCTGGTTGATTTCGGCTTAGCCAAAGCCAACCCGGTAACCGACGCCCACACCTCGACGGAAGAGACGCGCGCTTACGGCAGCGTCGGCTATAGTCCGCTGGAGCAGTGGTTTGGCCAGGCCCAGCCGTCCTCCGATGTGTATGCGGTGGGGGCGACGCTGCACCATCTCCTCACCGGCGTCAGCCCGCTCGACGCGTATGAGGGCAAATCCAATATTCTCAAAATCAAGGAACTCCACGGCAAATTTACCCCCATCCGCCAGATCGATTCCTCCCTGCCCAAAGCGTTGGAAGATATCATCATTAGCGCCACCGAGGCCGATCAGGACAAACGCCCCACGCCCCTCCAACTACAAAAACAGTTATCGGCCCTGATTTCCAGTGGCCAGCGTGCCGCGTTGTTTACCTTCAAAAACGGCGAATCGGCCCAAACCGTGCCTGAATTGGTTGATCTGTGTGATAAAAATCGACGCGAGGCTGAAGCTTATCTCTACCAAGGCGATTTCGAACGCTGGTTTCTGCTGATTAATCGCAATGATTTGGCCGCCGCCGCCACTCAAGCCGTCAAGGAGAATACGGATCAAAAAGAGGGCCTGGAACAATTTCTCCGGTTAATTTTGCCCAATCTATTCCTGCGCCGGCTGCGCAAAGCGGCTGTTCGGGTGACGGTATTTATTGCTCAATTTGGGGTTATCGCCGCCATTATCTTAGTACCGCTGTTAATTTGCAGTTCTTACGTAGGCGGTTGGTTTTTGCAGCGCTCTATCGGCACGGTAGACTGGCCTTTCAATACCCTTAGCGTTGAAGAGGACAACGTCTACACCGAAGAATTCTTGACCGAGAAGCTGGATGGCATCGCCGGGGCTTATTTAGGCAATTTGCAGGTGGACACCAGCCCCCCCAGCCGCGTGAATGTCAAGGGAGAGCTGTGGCAGTTGCCGGTGCAACTGCCTATCACGCTGACGCTGCAATCAGGCAAACCTAATTTTGAAATAACCACCCTCAACGATTACCCGCTCTATCTGCTGGGCCAAAACATGACCAATGGTGTCAACAGCGGCGTCGATGAAGCCTTCCGGCAAAGTCCGGTCGATCTCACGTCCTTGACGGTCAACGACGAAGCCGTGGTCTTCCGGGTCACAGAAAGCGACCAGCCCGGCCGGCCGCCGTTTGCCACCGCCACGCCTGTACCCACGCCGACCCCGACCCCCACCCCCACGCCGACGCCTGTTCCGGTGACGTTGGTGGTAGTGTCCAATGAGTTGGATAACGACATTATTTTAGAAGTGACCAGCGATACGTGGAGCCGATCGCTCGATCTGCCGGCTAAAGATGTGCAGATTTTGGAGCCGCCGTCCGGGGTTTATCAATACGTAGTCAAATATAAGAGTGTCAACCAAATTGCCGCCCAAGGGCAAGAAATTTGGAACTTGAACAAAGCCTACCGGCTGCGGATTGGGCGGTTGGATCAGCAGTGATTTTCGGCCAAAATTCGCTCGACCAGCGCTCGCTCGTCGGCCAGCGTTGTCACTTCGCCGTCAACGCGAGCATCCCGCAGGGCATCGATGATGGTTTTGAAGATGGGGCCGGGTCGCAGTTGAAACTCTTCTTTGAGATAATTGCCGTCGATCAGCGGGGCTACGTCTTTCAAATCAGCCTCATAGTAGGCCAGTTGCTGGCGGGCCGCAGCGTCATCGAGCGCCAGCCAGGCGATGAGACGGGCATCGCTGCTGGTGCCGTCCAGCCAATGACACAGGCTGCTGGCCCGGTCGGCAGCGGCGATTTTGGCGGCGGCCCGTTTGATTTTGTAAACTTGCTTCAACGTGGTGCGCTGGTGGGTGCGCAGATTGAGACGCTCCATAAAGTGCTCCAGCTCGTCTTTGGCCAACCAAAACGACATCAACCCCAGATAATGCACCGCTTCCGGCGGCGTATCTCGCCAGGGCGTGTCGCCCAAGCTTCTTTGCAGCTGATCCAACGCCGTCAGCAGTAATTCGTCCACCATCAGACCGTGATGAATCACCGTTAGAATACCCAGCCGATCAAGTTGTTGTAAGGCCAGCGCCGGCTGTCGTTCGCGAAAAATCAGCTCGAGTTCGCGGTTAATCCGCTCCCCGCTGACCCGCTCAAGCAGATCAAGCGCGTTGTCCAGCAGTTCCGCCGTGCGTTCCTCCAATTCAAATTCAAGCCGGGCCATAATTCGCGCCGCCCGCAGCATACGGGTGGGATCTTCCACAAAGCTGAGGCTGTGCAGCACCCGGATGAGCCGCGCCTCTAAATCGTTGCGCCCGCCGTAAAAATCGAGCAGTTCGCCAAAATGATGGGGCGAAAGGCGCAAGGCCAGCGTATTAATGGTAAAATCGCGCCGGTGCAAATCTTGGCGGATGGAGCTTTGTTCCACTTCCGGCAGGGCCGACGGGTGCCGGTAAAATTCGGAGCGGGCTGTAACAAAGTCGAGCGCCGACAAATAGATTTGCTTCCCGGCGACATCATAGACAAACGGGAGCGGCTCCGGCGGAATCCATTTAGCCGTGCCAAAGCGGCGATGGCTGCGTACCCGGCCCCCATGCCGCTCGCACAGAACCTCGGCCAGGGCGATGGCGTCACCTTCCACCACCAAATCAAGATCAAAGCGCGGGCTGGCCTTGGCTTTGGCTGTGGGGCTGTCTTCCAGCATTGTCAGCAGCAAGTCGCGGACAAAGCCGCCCACAATATACAGGCTGTCGCCTCGATGGGCGGCAATCTCGCCGGCTTCGCAGACCAGCTCAAACAGGTCGGCGGCCAGGGTGGTGGCCAGTTGGCCGGCCAGGCTGAACCGCGCCGCACGATTCTTGTCTTTAAGCTGCCATAAATTAATCAGATCGGTCCGGGTTACAATGCCGATAATCTGCCCGCTGGCGGGATTGATAACCGGCACCTGGCCGATCTTCGCCTCGGTCATCAACTTTTGCACGGTATCGACGCTGTCTACAGGTGTGGCCTGAAATCGGCCCTTGGTCATAAACTGGCTGATGGCCGCCCCTTCCAGGCGATGGCGCAGCGCTTTATCGACCTCACGCCGCGACAGGATGCCGACAATCTCCTGGGTGTTTTGATCCACCACCGGAAAGCCCTCGTGACCATAGCGATCCATCATTTGCGAGGCGTGCTGCACCGTATCGGTCGGGGCCAGGGTGCGCGCGCCCTTGGACATAATCTGGCCGATGGTCAGCGCCGGTTTCACTTCCAGGCGCAGCAGGCGCGCCAGTTTTTCCGTCACATCGGCCAACCGGCCGTTCTTGATCAAAGCGGCCGACGCCCGCGGATGGCCGCCCCCGCCCAAAAACTCGGCAATTTCGGCCACATTGATGGCATCGTTCACCGAGCGAGCCACCATTTGAATGTGGTCGGTCATATCTACCAAAATAAAAAGCCCATCCGGCTGGTACAAATCGCGCAGGCGGCTGGCCAGCACGCTAATCTCCTCCACATAATGATCGACCCTGGCGGTACTAATCACAATCGTATGGCCGTACAGGTTCAACGTCTGCAAGTTTTCCACCAACTGATCAAACAGCAGCTTTTGCTCGTCACTCATGGCATAGTTGAGATAATCGCGCACGATATCGAGATGAGCATGCCCTTCGGCCAGCAGCCAGGCCGCCGCGTGCAGGTCGCGCGCGGTGGTGCTGCCGTATGTAAACGAGCCGGTGTCTTCGTAGATGCCCAGCAGCATCAGCGTGGCCTCCAACGCGGTCAGCGGCAGGGCCAGCTCGCAAATTTTCTCAATCAAGACGGTCACATTCGCCCCGGTGTTCGACAAACTAATCTTAGCCTCCGGCGGCAGAGTTTGGTGCAAATCGTGGTGGTCGATGACTTGCAATTTGACCTCGCCCTTTAGATTCTTGAGGCGAGGCACCTGCTGGGTATCGACCAGCGTCAATTGATCGATTGGCTCGCGGCCCAGGTCGGTGTGGCGCACAAACGGCAGCTTGCTCTCATAGAGCGTCACAAAATCGCGCACGTTGCGATTGAGCGTTGGCGGTAACACCGGCGCCGCCTCAGGATAAAGATGCCACGCCCCTAACAGCGAAGCGACCGCGTCAAAGTCGGCATTGGTGTGCGTGTAAATGATATGCATAGCTAAAGTATACTGTAAGAAGCGACGGGGGGCTAAATTTGCCGGCGTTTCGCACCGATTTATCGCTTGGAAATAAAGATAGGACTTACGCAGTTGGGTGTGTCGAACCAGGTGACAGTCACTTTTGCCGAAAATGAACGTCCGTTTAAGCCCCAACAAGTCGATTTATCGCGTCTAAGTGACTGTCACCTTTTGAACTGCGTAACTCATAAAAGAGTTGGAGCAGCAAAGATCGGCTTTGATCGGCTTGACCAAGCCAACTTTGTCGCGCCGCTCCATTGTCATTGTTGTTGGCGTCGTTCCTCAGGAATGTTGAGCCAAAACTGAGTGGAATTTGAGGGGATTTTGCTACTATAGTTTTTAGCAAACTATGTTTGCCCATAATATAGAGAATCGCGACATATGGGAAGGGTCGCTATTCCCTCATTTTTCTTCCCCAACACGATTAATGGAGACAAGTGATGGCTAACTATTATTGGTACGATGGTAAGAAAATTGATTTGGCCGAGTCGCCCACATTACGGGCTGTCCGGGTGGCGGGCAGTCCGTCGGCCGCCACCAGACGGGCTGTAGGCGCGGCAGTCGGAGCCTCTTCGCCGCTATCGCAGGGCTTAGAGCTGGGCAATGGCATTGTCCTTTTTGAAACAGCGCCGCAAGCGCCAATGGCCGCCGCCGCCGCTTTGCCGGCCGACAGTTCTCAGCTTCAGGTGTTCGAGGCGGATGACGGGACACCGATGGTTCTAAACGAGGAATTTGTGGCCCAGTTTAAGCCCAATGTCACTCGCGCGGAAATCGATCAGTTCAACGCGCAAAACCAAGTCCGGATTGTCAGCGAGTCAGAATGGGAACAAAACACGTTCGTTTTGGCTGTCCAGGAAGAAGCGGCGACAGACGCCTTAACTATGGCCAATCATTACCACGATAGTAATCTTGTCAACTATGCCCATCCCAACTTCGTCCGCTTGATGAAGCAATCTTACGTGCCAAATGATCCGCTTTTTACCCAGCAGTGGGCCCTCCGTAACGTTGGCCAGGGCGGCGGCATAGTAGGCCAGGATATTGAAGCGGTAGCCGCCTGGGACGTAAGCCGGGGAGCGGGCTACATTACTATCGCGATTATTGATGAAGGCGTTGATTATGCCCATCCCGATTTAAACGCGCCCGGCAAGTTAGTGACAGGCTACGATGCTGTCCGCCGGATTAATGATCCCTCTCCCAGCGGGAATGACGCCCATGGCACCGCCTGTGCCGGTATTGCCGCGGCGGCCACGGGCAACGGCGCCGGAGTGAGCGGCGTGGCCCCGAACTGCCTGCTTATGGGCGTCCGCATTGCCTACGGTGTCGTCGGCATCGATGGGCGGCGCCGGTGGGTGACAACGGATGCGCAGATTGCCGACGGCATCAATACGGCCGTGTCACGCGGCGCCGATGTCTTGAGCAACAGTTGGGGCGGTGGCTCGCCATCCACAACCATTACCAATGCTATCCGCCGGGCCAAAACAGTCGGACGGGGCGGCCGAGGCTGTGTGGTCTGTTTTGCTGCCGGAAATGATAATGGCGCCGTTTCATATCCAGGGACCTTGTCCGAAGTCATCACCGTGGCCGCCTGCAATGAATGGGGTGAGCGAAAAAGCCCAACCAGTCGAGATGGCGAGACGTGGTGGGGCAGCAATTTCGGCGCTTCAGTTGATGTTGCCGCCCCAGGCGTTCATATCACGACCACCGATATCCGGGGGTCTCGCGGTTACAACCCCAGCGGCGACTACGTTTCGAACTTCAACGGCACGTCAGCCGCAACCCCGCATGTGGCCGGGGTAGCCGCCCTCTGCCTTTCGGTCAATCCCAATCTGACTGCGGCAGAAGTTGAGGCTATCCTACGCGACTCAACCGATGACTTGGGTTCAGCCGGCTATGATATTTATACCGGTTTTGGCCGAATCAATGCGCTTAAAGCGGTTTATGCGGCTCGGATACGCTGGGACTCACCCCGAATGATCCCCGGTTGGTTTGGCTCAGAAGACCAGGGCGGCGATATTGCGGTGGCTGATATTTCACGCGAGGGGCGCGCCGATTTGTTGGTCTTCCACATCGACAACCCCGGCGGCGAAAACCACGGCTACTATCGCATTGGTTGGAACCTCAGTTCTTCGGGTATTCCTACCTCATGGTCGCCGGTCAAGGCCGTTCCGGGCTGGTTCGGCGCGGAAGACCAGGGGGCGGGGGTAGCCCTGGCCGATATCAATCGTAACGGCGTCGTGGATTTGCTGGTCTTCCACATCGATAATCCCGGCGGCGAAAACCACGGCTACTATCGCATTGGTTGGAACCTGAATACAGCCGGCAATGTCACCGGCGGCTGGTCGCCGGTCAAGGCCGTTCCGGGTTGGTTCGGCGCGGAAAATCAGGGGGCGGGCGTGGCCCTGGCGAATATTAATAGCGGAGGAACCCCGGATCTGGTTGTTTACCACATCGACAATCCCGGCGGCGAAAACCACGGCTACTATCGCATCGGTTGGAACCTGAATACAGCCGGCGATGTCACCGGCGGCTGGTCGGCCATTAAACCCATTCCGGGCTGGTTCGGCGCGGAGGATCAAGGCGGCGGCATTGCCATTGCCGATTTGGATCGGGATGGCCGGCCGGAACTGATCATCTACCACATCGATAACCCGTCCGGGGAAAACCACGGCTACTACCGCATCGGGTGGCGGCTCAACACGGCGGGTGATGTCACCGGCGGCTGGTCCACTGTTAGAGCGATACCGGGCTGGTTCGGCTCGCAAAATCAGGGCGGCGGCATCGCCGTGGCCGATGTTAATCGAGACGGCCGGCAAGATATGATCGTCTACCACATCGATAACCCGTCCGGGGAAAACCACGGTTATTACCGGATCGGCTGGAATTTAAGCCGGTAGTGATAGGGGTATACTAGGGGAAATATAGCCTCCTCTTAAAAAATTTATCCCCTATTTTAGCCACGAATGGCCTCGAATTTTCACCCGTCCAGCCACAAACGGGCGTTAATTCGGGTCATTCGTGGCCTTTTTACTTTAGATAACCCAAGTTGCCAGCGTCAGATGATCCTATCCTATTAGGCGTTACGCAGTTCAACAGGTGACAGTCACTTTTTGCCAAAAATGAACGTCTGGTTAGCCCAAACAGGTCGATTTATCACCGCTAAGTGACTGTCACCTTGTTTCGATACCCCAACTGCGTAAGTCCTACCTATTTGAGAAAAAATTGAGTCGAGCCTGCTACAATAAACGAGAGCAAATAGATATACCTTGTTGTTTAAAATTTTTCTCACACCCCTGTTAAATTAAGCCTAAATATGATATAGTTAAAAATATCATCTTTTTTTGCTATTACCTTTCTTCCTTAACTGCCCCGGTTTCTCCATCGTTTCGACCACTCCGAATACCACAGCGTTCATCAACGTCCCCTTGAAAATCTTCTTCCATTGTCCTAAACCATCTAATAAAAATGCTACAGAAAGATCTGTAGGTTAGGAACCTAAGAAGCTGTTTTAAAAGGGGAAGTTTACTGAGTTGTCCACAAATTTACCCTGATAGTCACCGATTTTTATCTCAATTTTGATAATATCAGTGATAATCTGGGTCTATGTGTGGGCCCTAGCACACTTTTGAAACCGCCTCTAAGAGATAAAAACCCATATTTCTCTACTATTATCAATAATTATCCACTATTATAAAAGGAGTTAAATCATGGAAAGTAACGATAGGCCAATTCGCAGTGAGGTTTCAGGACCAATTCCTGATGAAATTTTATCTGAAGTATTCTACATCGCAGAGCAAAGAATCCTGGAAGAATTACAGCGAAGCGCTGAAGAGGAAGGTGTTGATGTAGAATCTGTGGCGGTGACAGGTCTCGAACTGGGCTATTATGCCCCCCTAAAAGAGCGTGAGGACCTTGGGGAAGCTTATTATATCCGATCAGGTGAGGTGCCCTTGATTGAAGAACTGCCTGAAGAAGACATCAATGAAGAGGACTTAGATCGGGCTGAAAATCCTCTCTCTTTTGACCAGGTCGACCAACTTGCTGCGGAATTTACCGCCCAATTAGAAGAACGGACATCTGGGGATATATTGATAGGCCGCAGCCTATCTGCCTATTTTTCGGCAACTTATTCTTATAATTTTAATCGCCGCTGTGGTGGATATCAATGCTGTTTTAACGCGGGTAGAAGAAGGTGGCGTTGGTATGTAAGTAATGGGAGGTGCAAACATACGCCTTGCCGGGGGGGCTGCCCTAACCTATAAAGTTAGGGGAGTGAAGCTGTCTCTAGCATAACGGTAATAGGGTCGATAGCATTAGCCAATTGCGGTTTAGCTTGGGCGAGTGCTTTCAGCTCTGCCACCATAAAAGCTTGCATCTCTTGATCCAGGTAGGGCAGGCAAGCCTGGTAAGTTTGCTTTGCTTCGTCTTCCTGACCTATTTTTAGTTGAGTCATACCCAGAAAATGATAATTTTCAGGATTATCAGGCTCATACTTGATCACTGCTTGAAAATCTTTGAGAGCGCTGTCGGCATCTCCCCACCAGGTCAAATAGGCTTCCGCTCGCTGCCGGTAGCCTATGACCGGATCCAATTCAATGACAGCTTTTATATCGGCCATAGCCGCTTCATCATTATCCTGAAAATGAAATAAGTTGGCCCGGTTGACTAAGGCTAGCGCCGCCAGCGAAGAATGAGCCTCGATCAGTTGGGTATAAGCGGCTATGGCCAGGTTAGGTTTTTCTAACCCTTCTAAAACTTTGCCTTTGTTCAAGAGAGCGGCCTGTAAACTTTTGTCGAGGGCCAAGGCCTGGTCATAGGCATCTAAAGCGCGGTTAAGATCAGGCTCAGGTTGCGGGTAATCAAATAAGAAGCCCAAAAACCAGTAAGCTGAGGCTAATTCTGCCGCATTATCGTCAGTAATATCTTTAACCGCATCGTCTGATAAGGCCGAGGAAAGTATCTTACGAGCCGGCTTTACATCGCCATCAAGATAGTAAATTTCACTTAGCGTCAGATTGTCAAGCAAGGTTATCAACGCCGGCAGAAATTTCGTTTGAAATAAAAAACTCTCTGCTTGCTGAGGCGGGCTTTGTACCATACGGTCAAGTTCCCAATCGGCTACTTCCAAACCAATTTCAAAAGCAGCCGAATCTCGCCGGCCCCACAAAACCAGGGCAGCCCCTAATTCTTGGCCCATTTTACGGGCTTCAACAGAGGTTCCGATCACCTGTGAGATACGGCAGACAATAACTGTATCCGAAGTTGATTCGTTTAGACCATCAAACAGACGGTCCTCTATATTGAGATTATCACCCGTAACATTTTCATTAAAATCAGCAATGACAACTTTGAGTACGCCCGCTTGATCATCGCTAATTGACCGGTTACATTGCAGAGCCGGGGCAGCCGGCGTATGGCTAACCTCGGGCCCATCAGGTTCAGGTAACTGAACCGCTTCCTTTTCAAGGGGAATAATATCCGGCAAGACCCCTTTAGTTAGATCAATATTCTGATTATAGCTCTTGTACCCGGTGGCCTGAACCATTAACCGGCCATGCTTTCCCACCAGAGCGACATCGATTACCACTCTCGCTAACCCATTCGAGTCGGTAATATCGTCTTTAGGGGCTATTTCATTCCCAACATCGATAATTACCTTGGCATTAGGTATAGGATCGCCCGTACTTAACGCTTGCACCCGTACCTGATAATCAAAACTGATGACAGTTGGCGTCGGCGTCGGGGAAATAAATACGTTGCTAAAGGGAGGAACCACCAACCAGGCAGCCACACAGGCCAGTATCGCGACAGTGAGCTCAGAAATCACCACTAATTTTTTTCCCAGGCTACTTGTCAAAAATTTATTAACCAGGCGATGGCCTAGCCCTTTAGACATCTTCCTATCTTCATCAATAGTAGAGCTTTGTTCGGCTATATCTGATTGGCTGAATTTACTATTGAGTTCGTCAAGTTTTGCTTCAATATCCTCAATTTCCAGAGGAATTTTAGGATCAACGGAAGCGCCAAACATAGCCTGTTGCTCTTTGAGCTTCTGCAGCCGTCGTTGATGTATGTGTATTAGCTTTTCAACTTCATCTTGTTGCGACATGACAGCGCTCTTTAGCTTACTTGATTGCTTAACTTAATTATACTGCAAATTAAGGTTTTTTTCGAGAGCAGCTAAAGGTTTCTATTATATAATCTAAGCCGCGCCTAAAATACCCATCGCGCCGGTACCTGAACAGCCAATTGTTGAAGATAACCGCCTCAAGGCCCGCTTATAGATCGATTTTATTCACGATCCGCTATCTTTTATTGAATTGACCTCTTAAATCCTATCAATCTGGTCTATCCTGTTCCCCTACCCTATTCCATTTATCCCCCGACCAATTGCAAGGCCAAATTTTGCCCCTTTGCCAACTTGAAACGAGTCTCGGGTAACTTTTTTGACCTCTCACCAACCCAAAACGTCTATTGAATAACCTTTTCAACCTCCCGCCAACCCGGAACATCATCCCGGCAACTTTTTCAACCTCCCGCTAGCCCGAAACATCATTCCAGCAACTTTTTCAACCTCCGGCTAGCCCGGAACATCATCCCGGTAACTTTTGCGACCTGCCGCTAGCCCGGCACATCCTCTCGGCAGCTTTTGCGACCTGCCGCTAGCCCGGAACATCGTCTCAGTAACTTTTTCGACCTCCGGCTAGCCCAGCACAGCCTTTCGGCAGCTTTTTCGATCTCCCGCTAGCCCGGAACATCGTCTCAGTAACTTTTTCGACCTCCGGCTAGCCCAGCACGCCCTTTCGGCAGCTTTTTCGGCTTCCCACCAACCCGAAAGGTCTTCTCCGAGCATAAAAGTTTGGAGCGACAAAGCTTGCTTTGTCATTCACGGCCGGGTCAAAGTAAACTTTGACGCTCCGATAAGTTGAGCTTCCCCAAAGCAACGAACGCCAAGATTTGCATTTATTTTATCTTGGCGTTCGTTACATTTTTACGCGGATTAAATTTTTATCGGGACAAAACAGCCTGGCTTTAACAAATCCTCGGCAACTGCTCGCCGATCTGCATATCGACCACGCGGGTGCCGCCGATGCCGGTTTTGGAGACGACGATACCCGGATGCTGGCCGGTCACCTGGCCGATGATGACCGCCCGGCGGCCGAGGGGGTGCTGCTGCATACAGGCCAGCACCGCTTCAGCGATATCGGGCGGGACGATGGCAATCAGCTTGCCTTCGTTAGCGACGTAGATGGGATCCATGCCCAGCAGTTCGCAGGCGGAGTGAACGGCCTGCGCCACCGGCAGTTGGCGTTCCTGCAGCACAATGCCGACCTTCGAGGCTTTGGCAATCTCGTTCAGCGAGGAGGCGACGCCGCCGCGCGTGGGATCGCGCAGGACGTGGATATGGGGGCTGACGTTGAGCATCTCACTTACAAGGCCGTTCAGCGGGGCCGAGTCGGTTTCGATGACGGTCTCGAATTCCAGCCCCTCGCGCACACTCATAATGGCGATACCGTGCGTGCCGATCTCGCCGCTAATGATGACCACGTCGCCGGGGCGGGCGTTAGCGGGATGAATATCAACGCCGTCGGGAATCAGGCCGAAGCCGCTGGTGTTGATGTAGACCCCGTCGCCATGTCCCTTATCGACCACTTTGGTATCGCCGGTCACTAACGACACCCCCGCCGCTCTGGCCGCCGCGCCCATCGTGTCCACAATCACGCCCAGTTGGTCGAGCGGCATCCCTTCTTCAATAATAAAGCCGGTGCTCAGGTAGAGCGGTTGGCCGCCGCTCATGGCGATGTCGTTGACCGTGCCGTTGACGGCCAGATCGCCGATGTTGCCGCCGGGGAAAAAGAGGGGGCGCACCACATAGGAATCGGTCGAGAAGGCCAGCCGGCCACCCGCCACCGGCAGCACCGCCGAGTCGCCCAGATGGGCCAGGGTCTCATTTTTGAAGGCCGGCAGAAAAAGATGCTCGACCAGTTCCGCCGACAGCTTGCCGCCGCCGCCGTGGCCCATAATGACGTTGGGGTGGTCGCGCAGGGGCATGGGGCAAACCCAGCCTTCGAAATTTAACGGCTCGGTCATCCTAAACTTGCTCCAGGTGAATCACGTCTTGGGTTAATTCGGCAAAGCGGCCATATTGGAAGTAGGCGGCGCAAGCGCCCTCGCTGGAGACCATCGTCGCGCCGAGGGGTTTGCGCGGGGTACACTCTTTGCCAAACGCCTCGCATTGGTTGGGCTTGATCAGCCCTTGCAGCACCTCGCCGCTGCGGCACAACGGCGACTCGTGAGTTTTGATATCGGTCACGGCGTACTTGAGTTCGGCGTCAAAATCGCTGTATTTGGCGCTCAATTTCCAGCCGCTGCCGGGGATTTCACCGATGCCGCGCCAACTGCGGTCGGTCACTTCAAAGACATCGGCCAGCATCTTTTGAGCCGGCGTGTTGCCCTCATAATTGACCGAGCGAGCATAGGCGTTTTCCACTTCGGCCCGGCCTTCTTCAAGCTGCTTGATGGTCATACGGATGCCTTCCAACACGTCCAGCGGCTCGAAGCCGGTGATGACAATCGGCACGTGGTATCGTTCAACCAGCGGGCCGTACTGCCAGAAGCCCATCACGCTGCACACGTGACCGGCGGCCAAAAAACCCTGCACCCGGTTAACCGGCGACTCCAGAATGGCGGAAATGGCGGGAGGCACTAACACGTGCGAGACCAGCATGGAGAAGTTGGTCAGGCCCTGCTGCTTGGCTTGAAAAACGGCCATCGCGTTGGCCGGGGCGGTAGTCTCAAAGCCGATGCCGAAGAAAACCACCTCGCGATCCGGGTTTTCGCGGGCAATTTTGATGGCGTCCAGCGGCGAGTACACAATGCGGATGTCGCCGCCTTCGCTTTTGATGCGGAACAAATCCTTCTCGCTGCCCGGCACGCGCAGCATATCGCCAAAGGAGCAGAAGATGACATTGGGCCGGGCGGCCACCGCCAACGCCCGGTCGATCATCTCCAGCGGCGTCACGCAGACCGGACAGCCGGGACCGTGGATTAATTCGATGTTGCTGGGAATGAGTTGGTCGATTCCGTTGCGGATAATCGAGTGAGTCTGCCCGCCGCACACCTCCATAATCGCCCAATGCCCTTTGGTTAAGCGATGAATATCATCGAGCAATTTTTCGGCCAGATCAGGGTCTCTAAATTCGTCTAAATATTTCATCATCGTCCCCCTTTGACATCACTGTCATAATTGAACTATAGGCACAACAAGCAGGCGCTTTGGTAGGACAAACTTAAGTTTGTCCTACGTCACCCCGACTTATTGAGCTATTATAAGCCAATTGGCTACTTTGACAATCCTACATCAAACCGCATGCTCCGGCTCATCGACGCCCAACTCTTCCTCTAACAGCCCCAATTCTCTAAATAGGGCCAGCGTCTTGTGGGCTTCTTCTTCGTCTAATTTGGAGATGGCGAAGCCGACGTGGATGATGGTGTAATCGCCTACCTCGATTTCCGGCAGGTAGGCCAGACAAACTTCTTTGACGATGCCGTCAAAATCAACCCGGCCCATCCGCGTGCCGAACTGCTCGTAAATATCAACCACTTTGCCAGGTACACCTAAGCACATAGTTTATTCTCCTCTGAAAATGGTTTGTAGGACAAACTTAAGTTTGTCCTACGGAATTTCCATTGTCGTTGCTGTACCGAGGTTCTGTCGCACTCCCTCGAAAATAACGGTCTGGAGCGTCAAAGTTTACTTTGACCTCGAAAATAACGGCTTGGAGCGTCAAAGTTTACTTTGACCCGACTGTAAATGACAAAGCAAGCTTGGTCGCTCCGCTATATTTTCATTGTAAATGACAAAGCCAGCTTGGTCGCTCCGCTACATCTTTAATTGATATCCCAAATCATCACCCGATTGTTGCCGGAGTCGGCGATGGCTAACCGGCCTCGATGCAGATGAAGGCCGTAGGGCCAGCATAATGTATCGCGGTCAACGCGCTGCCAGCGGTTTTCGCCGTTGGCCTCGAAATCGGGCTGGCCGAGCACGGCGCTGGCCGCTTGAAAACAGCCGGCTTGGGGCAGGTCCGGCCACAGCAGCACCCGATTGTTGGCCGTATCGGCCACGGCCAGGGTGTCGTTTTCAACGGCGATGGCATAGGGAAAGCGCAGCGCCTGCGGGCCTTGCTTGCCGTAGGGCCACTCCGCCGCCCGGCTAAAATCGGGCTGGCCGATGACCACCTCGGCCGGCCGATCTTCGGGCGGCGATCCCCGCCAGCCGAGAATACGGTGGTTGCCGGCATCGGCGATGTAAACGATGTCGCTGTTTCCGGCCACCGCGTGCGGCCAGCGAAAGGTATTGGCCGCGACGCCCGTCCCCCGATTTTCCAACCCCCGGTCAGGTCCATCTTGCCCCATAATCACCTCCGGCGCTTGATCCGGCTCCGGCAAGCCGCGCCAGACCAGCACCCGCCGGTTGCCGGTGTCGGTCACGTAAAACCAGCCGTTGAGGTAAGCCAAGCCATACGGCCAGTATAAGCCCAGGGCGCTGACCCCGCCGCCGCGATTCTCGATCACCGCGCTGAGGTTCGGCTGGCCCACGGCGTAGTCGGGCGCGGTATCGGAGCGCTGCGGGACCTCATTCCAGACCAAAACGCGGTGGTTCCAGGCGTCGGCTACAAAGAGCTTTCCATTATATATCGCCACACCGGTCGGCAAATGCAAGCCCCGCTCCGGGCCGCGCCCGCCGGCGTTAGCGCCCTCGCTGAAGAAATCGGGCTGGCCCAAGACCACATCGGCCGGTTGTTGGTCCTCGGTCGGGCAGCCGCGCCAGATCAGCAGCCGGTGATTGCCGGTATCGGCCACCACCAGCCAGTCATCATCCATAAACACCCCACGCGGCGCATACATCTGCGCCGGCGTCGGTGAAGCGTTCGGCAAAATAAGCGCGCCGGGGGAATAAGCACCAAGCCAGATCATGGGAATGATGAATGATGAGGGATGAGGGATGAAGGAATAAGGAGTAACGAGGTATAGGGGATAAGATCATTTAGGGTGTTAGATGTGTTAATTTTTTGTCATTCCCTTCTTTTTGTTTTTGCTGATG
>JACKAT010000026.1 GCA_020634935.1 Anaerolineales bacterium | reverse complement strand
AATATAACCGTCGTTTTGTTTGACCAGGCCAAAGCAGGTCGCCAGACCCAGGCCAGTCCCCTGACCAACTTCTTTAGTGGTAAAAAAGGGTTCGAAGAGGTGGGCCTTGACGCTTTCTGTCATCCCAATCCCCGTGTCGGTCACGGCTAGCAGCACATATTCGCCTGGAGGAACTTCGGGATGGTGGCGGACATTATCTTCGTTAACGACCACATCGGCCGTTTCCAGGGTCAATTTGCCGCCGTTGGGCATAGCATCGCGGGCGTTGACGACCAGGTTGACTAAAATTTGTTCCAATTGACCCATGTCGGCTCTGACACACCCCCGATCCGGCGCCAGCGCAGTGACCAGTTCAATATCGGCCCTGATCAAGCGGTGAAGCATCTCTTCAATCCCTAAAATCAGCTCATTCAGGTCGAGAATTTGGGGGTGGCTAATCTGCTGACGGGCAAAGGCCAGTAATTGACGGGTCAGGTCGGCGGCGCGTCTGGCCGACCTCTCGATAACTTGAATATCGCTGTAGACCGGATGATCGGGGGGCAGGACATCCAGAGCCAGAGCGGCGTTGCCCATCAGGACCGTCAATAGGTTGTTGAAGTCATGGGCAATGCCGCCGGCCAATCGGCCGACCGCTTCCATCTTTTGCGCTTGGCGGAGTTGTTCTTCTAACTGAAGTTCGCGGGTCACATCTCGTTTGAGGGCTACGTAGTTGACGATGCTTCCTTTTTCGTCCAGCACCGGGCTGATAGTCGCCTCTTCAGTATAGAATGCCCCATCCTTCTTTTTATTGACCAGATGTCCTTTCCAAGTTTGACCGGTGGTCAAGGTGGCCCACATTTGCTCATAAAAAGCAGCGTCATGCCGGTTGCTTTTGAGGATGCGTGGGTTACGGCCGAACACTTCAGTTCGACTGTAACCGGTAGTCCGCTCAAAAGCGGGATTGACATACAGGATGTCGCCGGCGACATCGGCGATGACCACACTCTCGGCTGCCTGCTCGATAGCTGCACTCAAGCGCCGGCGCTCCTGATCGAGCCAGACCCGAGCCAGGGCTATGGCCACCTGGTCAGCTACCCGCCAAGCCAGGTTGATTTCTTCCGTTGAAAAGGAACGGGGTTCAGTGGCGATCAGATTCAAAGTGCCGATTACCTCACCATTGATAATCAGCGGTAAAATTAATAGAGAGACAATATCCTGCTGGCGGATCAGATCATAGAGTGGGGCCACATAAGGATTGGTTGGGGCGTTCTCTATAACCAACGGAGCCGCACGACTCAATAGATAGTGGGTAGCCGGGTTTTCTGCAACCGAGATCACCAGTTTCAGAGATGATGGTCGGCCCTCAGTCTTATACTCAGCCACTACTTCCGCCACAGTTTTCTCATTGTTTAAGAGAACCGCTATGACTTGGGGTAGGTCAAAAGCCAGGGCCAACTCGCGGCAGGCTGTAGACAGCACCGCATCAGGCTCCTTGGCCGCGGCCGCCGCAACAATGATCTGGTTGAGCAACATCAGATCGCGGTTGCGGTGGCGCAGATTCTCCTCGGCTCGGATGCGCTCGGTGATGTCTCGGCAATACCAAACGCGGCCGCAATGAACGCCTTTGTCATCGTTGATCGGACTACTGTGCCGTTCAAAGACCCGGCCATCCTTCAAGGCAATCTCATCATGGCTGGGTTCAGTTGGGTGTTCATACAGATATTCGATCTCGGTCAAGAACTGCTCCGGTTCAACCAGTTGATCCAACACGGTCTGGAGGGCAATGTCGATGGCTCGACGGGCCGCTACCTCGTCGGGAATAGCCCACATCTCGACAAAGCGTCGATTGAACGAGAGCCATTTTCTCTTCTTTGAGACAATCAGGATGCCGTCGGGCGAGGCCTCGCTCTGACATTCTAACAGCATCTTTTGAAAGCGTAGGGCTTCTTCCCGCTCTTTTTCGGCGGTAATGTCCATCAGAATGCCCAACATCTCGGCTGGATGACCCTGTTCATCCACAATGGCGACCGCATCGCCTCTTACATAACAAATGCTGCCATCCGGTCTGACAATACGGAACTCTTTGGGATCAGGCTCGATGATGCTGGTCTGGCCTGTTTCGGCGTGATGTTTGATGGCTTTCGCAAAGGAGGCTTGCATGTTGTCCCGCTGTATCTGGCGATCATCGGGGTGAGTGAAGTTGAGATAATCTTCTCCCTTGCCCGTGAATGCTTGAGGCTCGATCCCATACATCGGGAACATTTCCTCTGACCAGATCGTTTCGTCGCTGGCTCGATCCCATTCCCAAATGCCTATCCGGGCCAGGTGTTGGGCTTGTCTCAGACGCCCTTCGCTGCGGCGTAATTCTTCCTCGGCCTGCTTGCGGTCAGTGACATCGCGTACAATCGCCAACACTTCATGCGCTCCGCTGGTAACGTCGCGGGCTTCGTAATAGCGGGTCTCTCCCTGTATTAGCAAAGAATATTCAAAGAGTTGTATCTGCCCAGTTTGCAGGGTCTGCTTAATATATTTCATACCTAGTTCGGCTACTTGAGGGGGAAGAGTCTCGATTAGCTTTTTTCCTAAGAACGCTTCGGGGGGTACAAACGTTTCAAAATCTGTGGCCGGTACAAAATCCAGGATGACGCCATCCTCACTGACGCGAAAAATCAAATCCGGCATGGCATTCAAGAGGGCGCGATTTCGAGCTTCGCTTGTTTTCAGCGCTTCTTGCGCCTGTTTATATTTGGTGATGTCAGTGGCAATCAAAAGCACATCGGTAATAGTCGGGCCGGTGAGGAGCGGCACAAAACGGGTGAAATACCAACCTTGCGTGGCGGACGTTCGCTGACCAAAAGCCTCAAAAGTGGCCGGCTGACCCGTTTCAAGCACGGTTTTCAAGCTCTGGCGGGTAATCTCATGATATTCAGGGGTTAGAAAATCGTTTATGTGTCGCCCCTGTACCATATCCATCGTATATCCCTCGGCCAGACGGTTGATATATTGGATACGGCCTTCACTATCCAGATGAACTACATAATCGGTCAGGCTCTCCGTCAATGTCCGATAGTAAAGCTCACTTTCCTGCAAGGCCTTCTCAACCAGCTTGCGCTCAGTGATGTCCTGGATGCTACCGACCAGTTTGGGCTGTCCGCCTTCGTCATCGTAAATGAATAAAGTCCGCGCAAAAACAAATTTGATTTTGCCACCGGGAAGCCGTACCCGGAACTCAATCTCGCCCGGGGTTTGGGTTTTCAGCGTGTGTTTTTGGCTTTGAATGACCCGTTGGCGGTCTTCAGGATGGACCAAGGCCAGGAACGTCTCCTGAGAAGGCGATCCCAATTGCGGATCTATCTCGTAAATGCGATACATCTCAGCTGACCAGGCGCCGAACTGTGTTTCAGGATAATATTCCCAACTGCCGACATGGGCAATAGATTGGGTGGCTTCCAGCAGGTCATTGGAACGTTGTAGAGCTACCCTGGCCTGCTTGTGCTGGGTGATATCAATAATGGCCCCCAGCACAGCCGGCTCGCCATCCCAGGGGATCATGGTCACCAGTTGTTGCAAGGTGACCGTTGAGCCATCTTTGCGAACGGCATCGTATTCATACTGAGCCGGCGCAACGGCTCCTTTGATCCGGGCGGCGTGATAGCCCAGCAAGCGTGCCTGCTCATAGGGGGCAATCAGGGGTACCACCGACTCCATCGCTATGATTTCGTCAGGCAAATTGTAGCCCAGGATAGTGGCGTAAGCCTGGTTGACGAAGAGGGGTTTGGTCTGCCGATGAACGATGATACCCTGGATGGAACCTTCGACCAGGCTACGGAAACGCTGCTCGCTTTCTCTTAAGCCACGGTTAGCCTGTTCCGTATCCGCCTTGAGCAGGTTAACCCGGTCGGCTATGGCTAATGCCCATAACAAGATCAGAAGAACAACCCCCATCCTTATGCCTTCTTGAGCTATGAGACTCGGCGGTATTAGCCCCCAACGAGCCAGAACTTCCAGAACACCCAGACCGATGAATCCCAACCAGGCCAGTAAGAAATTGCGAGCCGGACGATACCCCTGTTGCCAAACCCGCAAACCAGCGATCAAGCTAACGAGGCAGCTAAGGAGCATGAGACTCAACTCTGAACCGACGACAAAGCTGCGAAGAACGAAGGGGATGAGTATGATCGGGATCACTTGCCCAATTTGCAACGCCAGAATGATCTTATGTAGCCGTGGTGTATACGCCTTTGTCATCAAAAACGCGCCGGTAAACTGCAAAGCGGCAATTGATGTTAGGGGGACAAAAAATACAGTCGCAAAACGGCTCCACCCGCTGGGGTTGTAGTGAAGATAGCTCTGCCGCAGACCCAGCACAGCCAGGGCAGCCATGATGAGGCTGAGGAGAAACAGTGAATAGTACAAATAGGCTTTGTCACGGACGGATATGAAGAGAGATAGGTTGTAAACCAGCATAATCAGCAAGACACCAAAGAAAAGCCCATGTCTAAACGGTTCCGCATAAATTTCTTGGCCCAACGCTTCCGGCGACCAAAGCGTTAGGGGCAAACGCATGGTCGCTTCATTTTCGAAACGGAGGTAAATCGTTTGTTCAGTCTGGAGCGGCAGCGAGACGTTAAAAATGAAGTTTTGATGAAATACATCCCGGCTTGCAAGAGGATATTCACCCTGGCTGTCGGTTAACACGAGCGGTTCTTTGGCTCGAACCGGCCATGTTAACGTTAAAACGATGAATAAGAAAACCCCGGCGATCATTGAACTGCGATAGATAGTTCCCAGTATACCGATAATGGCATTGATCGGTAATATCAAAATAGAAGTAGACTGACGCCGCATACTAACAATAGTCCCCCTTGACTTAATGGTAGCAGTTTCAAAACAGTCACCGATAGTTAGTCGAGTTAACACGGTGGCAAACCCATTAAATCACTAACTCTTGGCCGCTGATCCGGTAATTCGCATTTTAATATGGAGTATAGCCGGATTTTATCCGAAGTTTACCATTTTTTCAATTCCCAAAGACCATCTAAATGCTTAGAGTACCGCAGGGACTTCTCTATTGCGCAGCGAAGTGACAGTTTGGCCATGTCACTTCGCTGCCTCGGCCACTTAGCGCCGAATTACGCCCAATATCGCCAGCAACACAACCGCCCCCAATATGGCTACAAAGAAGCTGTAAAGATTGAAGCCGGTGACACCGCTCCCCCCGATAAAGCTCATAATAAAGCCACCCAGGAAAGCGCCGACGACCCCGACAATGATATTGGTGATACAGCCCATCTGATTATTTCGCCCGGTAATGATACTGGCCAGCCAGCCGGCCAGTGCCCCAAAAATGATCCACGCTAGAATTCCCATTGTTTGCCTTCTCCTTTTTAGTATGACAATATTGATATGTCCAAAGACTACCCGCTAGTTAGCGGATTGTATCCGTTTTATTGGCTCAACTCGCTATATACGGCCCGCCCACTTCACCCCAGCCCCATTCCGGCATGGGCGCTTCCGGGTTTACGCTGGCTCCCGGCTGCGAGTTGATCACCGCTAATCGAGACCCCCACTCAATATACGCCACAAATGCGGAACGAAACTCCGGGTCATCCGGCAATCCGGCTTCGTCGGCACAGGCCGCAATCAAACTTGCCCATCGAGACCGTTGGGCTTCTGTTAGCTGCTTCCCCAAATGGCGCGAGATCATGGTGGGATGACCGCCTTTGGTTTCACTGTAGGTTTTCGGACCACCAAAAACCTCGGCAATGAACTGCGCGACATATTTTCTATGTTCCGGGCTAGCGTTGGCAAATAGGGGCGCCAGTAATGGTTCTGCCTCAACGCGAGTATAAAGGATATCGGTCAATCGTTCAAAAGCCGGCATACCCCCAGCCCATTCATACAACGTTGGCGGATAGGTGTCAGTCATTATAGTCCTCCTGTTTTCTGCTTAGTGTAAGTTTAAGCAGTATAATCGATCTGAAAGAATATAGCCCTACCCAAATGATTAGGTCGCGCCTACACTTTTGTTTTGTCTACCAAGCCTTGCTGTAAAATTTTTGGGGGAAATTCCCCTTCAAGCCAACGATCATCTCAATGATTGTAGCGCCGTAGGGACTTCTCCGCTGCGCTGCGAAGTGTCATTCGCAGTCGCGGGCGAAGAAATCCCTACGGCAGAAACAACCTCAATTAAGGCAGTTCAAACGTAATTACAAATTCATCGGTACAACTGGTGTCAAGGTCAGCCGTTGAGTCATTGAGAAATTGGGCGGCGATGGTGCCCGGACAGGTTGCAGTCCCGGCGGCAACCACATGCCCCTCGGTGTTAAAGGGAACGTAGGTGGCGTTGGTCAGATGGCTTTCCACGTCTCGGGCCTGAGAGGGTGGGGTATTCGTATCCAAATCGCCCTGGATGAGGAGAACGGGGATGTCGCTGACCACCGGCTCAATAAAGCTGGGGGGGACAACCGTTTTTGGGAAATAGCTACAGGCAGTCTCAAAAAATTTGTATGCTTCTCCGTCAAACTCCGCAAATTGCGGGTAAGTAGCCGCGGCAATGGCCTCATCCACCACACTCGCCGGCCGCAGGGTCACATCCTCAGCGCAATTAACGGCATACGTTACTTCTTCATGATAACCCGGCTGTAACTCCGGCTTGAAGCGCATGGCATCGGCCACTTCATCAAGATGCCACATCGTGGCTCGAACGTCAGCCGGGGTCATCGCTTCGGCCAGAGCGTTGGCCTGGGCCGCCATCTCCTCCGGCAGGTATTCGTTGGCATAATCTATCAGCAGTTGGGGATCACGACCCTTGGCCGGTAAGGCAGCCAACTCCATCATATCCCTGATCACCTCCGTCTGTTCCTCGCCACTCTGTAGGCGCGTCGCCAGATCATTGACGGTCAAGGCGACCCATTGCTGTTCCGGGCTAGATGGGCTGGCGACCGCGGGTACCTGCTGGGCTTCCGCCAACAACGTCTCAATGGTGGGGGCAATATAGTCGTTGTCCGGTATAATGGCGCTCTCGTCGGGAACCTGCTGCGCCACCTCGGCCTTCACTCCTGCGGGGAGAGGCCCTATACCATCAAAGATCGCTCTTACAGTCTCAGTGTCACCTTCTTCCAGCGCCAGAATGAGGCGAGGAGTCTTATCTACAATGCTTAGCTCCTTATGCTCATGATAGGAGGCCACACCGTTGTATACTATCAAATTGCGTAAGAACGGTATGTCAATCTGATCAATGGGGTCACTACTCCATGCGATCAGTGTCATCGCTTCGCCGGGTATGATTGGCTTGTCGAGCGCAATCGGATTATCTTGAAGCTGGTTAAGCAAGGCCGTAAAACGGTCGGGCAGGTTGGGATAGGCTGCATTACAAGCCGCATCGGCCGCGCATTGCGCAAAGATACGGACATATTGCTCATTTTTTTCAATGGCTGAGTTGGCTACCTGGGGTTGCGACACCGGCGAGGTGCCATCCATGACCGCGCTCCTGATCCGGTCCGGGGTTTCGCGCAAGGCCACCTGGGCCAGTTTGGTACCGTAGCTGGTGCCATAGAGATTGTACTGCTCATACCCCAGAGCCGTCATCAAACTGGCCATATCTTTGGTGCTGGCAATACTGTTGTATTGGGCCAGATCAACCCCGATTGCGGTGTAAATTTGGGCACAAAGAGCGACATTGAACAGTTGAGCTTTAGGGCCTTTTTCACCGGCTTGAATATCCTCGGCCTTGTCCGGTAGCAGCTCAATCGCCGCGCCGATGCCCGCCTGAACCGCCCCGCAATTGAGCGGGGCGGATAAGCCTGTCCCGCGTTGGTCATAGAACACCACGTCCCGGCTTTGCCTGACCAACTGCATATTGGCATAAAGAACAGGGTTACTGGCCTCTCGCACTGCCGAGCCACCGGGGCCGCCGGATAAGTAAAGCAACGGGTCGGCTGCCGGCGACTCGGCCGGACTGAACAGCCGGATGTAAAGCAGTTCGAGTGTGCGGCCATCGGGTGCAGCATAATTTTCCGGCACCTCAACCAGGCCACATTCATAAGTTTGCCCTTCCACTTCAGCGGCGTAAACCGGTGAAGCGGTGATGAAGTCCGGGCAGGCAATAATTTCCGGCGGGCCGGGAACGAAGGGGGTAGAGCTGACGCCCTCCGCCATCAAGGTGGCCTCCGCCGGAATCCATAGCTTCTGCCCTGCCTCAATGAGGCTGGGATCATCGATGACGGTGAAACTCTCATCTTCGGCGGCTTTGGCGTTGGTCGCTGCCATGATGGCCGGGTAGGCCAGCGGATCGCCATATTCCTTTTCGGCGATGGTGCTAAGCCAGTCATCGGCTTGAACAATGTATTCTTTGCCCTTGGGGGCTTGGGCCAGAGTGGTGCCGGCCGTGAGGGCCAGCAGAAACAGGGTAATGATTAAGATTGATTTTTTCATTGTTTTCTCCTTTTTTGAATAGTGTCATTTCGTAGCGATAGCGGAGAAATCCCTCAGTTGGTTGGATAAACCATCAGTCCGGTTGGTACACTCAAGATATCTCACTTCGGACAGGCCTTGATGCCAGCCACCACCTCAATGCTTGTAGCACTATAGGGACTTCTCCGCTGCGCTGCGAAGTGACATGATTGCAGTTGTCACTTTGCCCACTGCCAGTGACTCGATCCGATCATTGGCAGTGACTCGATCCGATCACTGGCAATGACTCGATCCGATCATTGGCAGTGACTCGACCCGATCACTGGCAATGACTCGACCCGATCACTGGCAATGACTCGACCCGATCACTGGCAGTGATATCCCCCTCGACCGCACGATAACCGGACCAGGTTCATTGCGGGAACGTACTGATGACCGTGTCCAAATCCGGCTCAACCCGGCCCTGGAGAGCCTGCTCCAGGGCGTAGCCTACGGCCAGCAAATCCGGGTCTGAGAGATAGGGGCCGGTAACGATAATGCCGCTGGGCTTGCCGGTAGCATCCAGACCAGCCGGAATGGTCAGCGCGGGGACACCGGCAGCACCGGCATTGCCGGCGTAGAGTGTCCCGGCAATCAAAACATCGACATCGTATGTTTCCACAAGCGAGGTCATCCAGGCTTCGGCGTAGGCTTGCGCTTCGGCCACAATCTGGGCCTGGTCTGCGGCGGTCAGCTCCGTTTCGACCGACCATTTCACAAAACGGTCGTTGTAAGGAGCGCGGTTGGCCATATCTTCGTCGTTAAAGGCCACTACCTCGGCCAAAGTAGCGACCGGGGCCGGTGCGCCCAGGCCCGCGGCGAAGGTCTTGAAATCGTCCTGGAAGCCATAGTTCAACTGCGGCTGGGCGGTATCAACAGAGGGTGGCAAATCCGCCTCCATAATCTGAACAACCTCAATACCCTGTGACTCTAACGCCTCGATGGCCTGGAACGGGCTGCCCTCAACCCATACAGACGTAAATGCTTTTACTTCGTCCTCAGATAAGGTTTGTCCCAGGCTTGCTTCGACCGCTTCTTTGGCCGTCTTAATTCTCTGTTCAAACATGACGACGCCGACCTTCAGTTCTTTGGCCCGCTCAAGGTCGAGATATTGTGTAAAGTCGGCGCCGGCCAGGGCTGCGGCATCGCTGGTTTTGGGGTCGTTGGGGTCAACGCCGGTCATAGCGTTGAGCAGAATGGCGATGTCCGTCACTGAGCGACCCATCGGGCCGGGGGTATCCAGGTTGGCTCCCAGCGGTACGACGTAATCCCGGCTAATCAGACCCTGGCTGGGGCGCATTCCGACCAGGCTGTTGACTCGGGAAGGTTGAATGAGTGAACCGGAGGTCTCGGAGCCAACGCTGACCGTGGTCAGGTTAGCCGCCGCCGAGACCGCCGAGCCGCTGCTAGAGCCGAGCGGATCGAACGGGCCGTAAGGATGGCGGGTTTGACCGCCAACGGCGCTGAAACCGCTGGGCATGCAGGGGTCCATATAATTGGCCCACTCCGACAGGTTGGCTTTACCCATAATAATCCCGCCCGCGTCGCGGATTTGCTGCACCAGGAACGCATCCCGGTCGGCCACCCAATCTTGCATGGCGGCGGCTCCGGCGGTGGTGTGCATTTGGTCGCCGGTGGCGATGTTATCCTTCAAGAGAACGGGAATACCGTGCAGCGGCCCCTGAACGGTTCCGGCAGCCCGTTCTTCATCCAGGGTGCGGGCGATGTCCAGCGCCTCGGGGTTCAGCTCCATCACCGAGTTCAGTTTGTCGATGTCGTAGCGTTGGATGCGATCCACATAGTAGATGACCAGCTCTTCCGAGGTCAGGTCGCCGGCATCGAGCAGGGTTTGCAGCTCCGGGATGGTTGTGCCTAAGACCAGGCCGTCCAGTTCCGCCGTTCGCTCCGGGGTCAGATCGGCCAGGGCGGTTTCAAAGGGGCTGAGGTCGCGGGTCTGCTTGCTGGTGTAGTCCGGCTCGGCCAGGGGGAATTCTCGGGTGCCGTCGACTGCATCCAGGCAGTCGGCGACAACGACCGGCAGCACGGTTTCTTCGAAAAATTTCCCGGCCTGCTGAAGGTGGGGATAATCGGCAATATCGGGCATCGGCGTGGTGGGTGTGGTCACTTCATCCTCCGGGATTGTATCGGTTGTTGCGGCTTCTGCCAGCGTGGGAAGCCACAGCTTTTGGCCGGGTACAATGAGATTGGGGTTTTGGATGACGGTAAAGGTGTCATCTTCGTCGGCTTTGGCGTTGGTGGCATCGACGATGCCGGGGTAAAACGAGCCGTCGCCGTAAGCCGCTTCGGCGATTTTGTTGAGCGTATCGCCGGGTTGAATAATGTACTCCTCGCCTTCGGGCGCTTGGGCCAGGGCGGAACTGGTGGTTAGGATCAGTAGTAATAGAGTTATGATAATGCTTGATTTTTTCATTGCCTTCTCCTCGTATAAGATGCCCCTCACCCCCAACCCCTCGCCCTTAGGGAGAGGGGAGTCGCGTTAGCGACGGGGTGAGGGTGAAACACGGTTTTCATTCCTCAAAAATAGCTACTGTAGGACAAACTTAAGTTTGTCCTACAGTAGCTTTCGTATCGACTAAACTGTCGAGTTATCCACCTACTCCGTCGGTTCTGCCGTTGGTTCTGTGGTCGGTTCTGCCGTTGGTTCTGTGGTCGGTTCTGCGGTTGGTTCTGCCATCGACTCTACCGCCGGAGCTTCTGCCGGGGGCGTATAGCTGATACTGCTTAGAATCGGTTCCATCAGCGTGGCGAACACTTCATCAGCCGTGTCCGGAGAGGCCGCCATCTGAACCGCGATCACTCCGCCGGCGTCAGCATCTTCGGCCAGCGCCGCCCGAACAATCGCGAGGGGATTGGATCGGTTTTCCAGAATAAGCCACTGATAGTTGCCGAGGGGTTCATCGCGGGCGATTTCCTGATAGGCTTGGCCTAGTTGGGTTACTATATCCGCCACTGTTTTATCCTTTTGCAGGCCCACGTTCACGGCGCCGGTGCTATAGTTGTTCGGGTTGTTGGGGTCCATATAAAACTTCAGCAGCGGGGCAAAAGACCACTGGCTGGGTAAATCCAGGGTGATGCTGTTCGGCAGGGTCTGCTCGACCAGAGTCAATTCGGCCAGCGGGGTGGGGTAGCCCAAGAAGATGGGCTGGCTGTCGCTCACGCAACGGCTATCGGGGGCCTGGGTCGGATTGGCTATAAATTCAGCCAGCATATCAATGGCGCATGGGATGTAGGGAATGGCGCCATGGCCGGAGCCGGGGAAGGTGTAGACGTAGGCGGTCTCCATCTTGCTGCCGACATACTCACCGTAAGGCAGGGGCGTAATCGGGTCGTGGGTGCCGTGGAGGATCAACAGGGGAATATCGGTATTGTCAATGATAAACGGCTCCTCAGTTTCAGGCGCAACGTTCATAATATCGCAGCCGCGGGCAAAATCATCGCCGCCGGTTATGGACTCAAACTGGGCATAGGGCGGGCCAAAGTAGTTGCCATCCGCCACCAGAGAGTTTTGCCGGGAGCAGAGCATGGTAAAGTACATCGCCCTGGCCACCTTACTCGGCTCCAGTTGCGATGACAGGACCTTTTCAATCCAGCCATAATCACTATTTTGGGCGCTGTTAAAAATATTGCGCGGTAGAACTTCGCCCTCGGTGGTCTGGTACAGTTCCTGAAAAATAACATTGATGAGCTTATCGCCGTCCAGCGTTGTCTCCACGGTGGCCGGGGCATCCGGCACCACCTCCTGTACAGCAGGCGGCACCGTCAAAGTAACGGAAATGGGTTCTGTATTCAACTGGTCTACGAGCGATAGCGTCACCTTCTCCAGATCGGGAAATTCTTGACGGCAACTCTCACTTTGAGCGCACTCGGTAAAAAGATTGCGCAGGGCGTAGCTGCCGGTGTTGCGAGAGTTGGCGTTGAATTCCACGTCCGGGGCGACGACGCCATCGATGGTGACGCTGCGAAGCTGAACCGGGTGCTGGTCGGCCTGATCGATGACGTACTGGCCCAGCAGCGTGCCGTAAGAAACGCCGTAGTAGTTGAAGCTGTTGTAGCCCAGCGCCTGGGCCACCGCGTACATATCGGCCGCATTTTCGACCGAGTTGAAGGCATCAAGATCAACTCCCTCGGCCTGTAAACGGTCGTGGCATTCTTGCAGGTACGTTAAGTCGTGATCGTCTACCAACCCCTGAGCGGCAGCCAGGTCATGCGCCGTTTGCTCCGGACAGAGCATGCTGGGCCGGGAGTACAGCGTGCCGCGCTGTTCCACAAAGACCAGGTCGCGGCCGGCCAGCAGCTCCTGCATTTTGGGAACACTCGGCAGGATCTTATTGGCAAATGCATCAATCGAGGAGCCGCCGGGGCCGCCTTGCTCCATAAAGAGCGGGTCGGGGGCAGGACTGTCGCCGGTGCTGCGGGCGCGAACCACGGCCACCTGGATGGTCGGGCTGTCGGGTTGGCTGTGGAATTCCGGTACGGTGACGTAGCCGCAGTCGACCAGGTCGGTTATAGCCGGCGGTACGTCGAAGGTGGCGCAGTCAACCGCTTCCCAGGCCTCGCTAAAGGTGCGGGGCGGCCCGGCCGGCATGCTTTCCGAGGCCGAGGCCAGTTGGAAGGTGCCGCCGTCGGCCATCGTATCCAGATAGAGGACGCCGTTTTCAAAGAAGAAGTTTGAGACAGAGCCAAGTTTTGTCAGAAATTCATCACTGCGAGATTCCGGCGAGCACAACTGTAGGGTCGTCGGCCCCAGTTCCAGGCTCAAGCTACCGTCATCAGCGGCGGTGTAGGCGCCGGTGGTAGTCTTACAGTCGGCCACCACGTCAAATGTGCCATCGGTGTTGAAGGTGATCGTGTAGGCTGCCGGGTTGTCGATGTCGAACTGCTGCACCGGGTCGGTGAAGCTGGTCCACAGCCAGGGGTTAGTGGTTAGTTCGATGGCGGCGGTGACGCGCTCGGCGGGGGCATCGTCGGTGGGCGTAGCCTCGGGGGTCTGGGCCAGGACAGGCCAGGCCATCGAGGCTAATATCAGTAGGGCAATAATTAGGATTAACTTTTTCACTTTCATCTCCTTTGATAAGTTGATTAGTACAATATGGGTTACACAGTTCATGTCATTTCGCAGCCGAAGGCGGAGAAATCCCTGAATTGGATGGGTTTGCGACTTGTTCGGTTGGCAAACTCGAGCGATCTCCCTTGAGGCTATTGCTTTAAGCCCGTGACCGTCTCAGTGATTGTAACGCCATAGGGACTTCTCCGCTGCGCTGCGAAGTGACATGCTTTAGTGTGTCATTTCGCAGCCGAAGGCGAAGAAATCCCTTAGTTGGCTGGTTAAACGACCGGGCCGGTTGGCAAATTCGAGCGACCTCCCTTGAGGCATCGCGTTAACCCCATGACCTTCTCGGTGATAGTAACCTTATAGGGACTTCTCCGCTGCGCTGCGAAGTGACATGCCTTTAACGATAATTTTTCATTTCTACGCCTCTAATCATTTGATGGTCACTTACTGCCCGCCGATGGCAACTGACTCCAGCAGGGCCGGCAACTGCTCTTGTCGATACGACTCGACAGCGGCCGGCTCTTGATTTTGCACGAAAATGACATAGGTGCCGGCGTCATCGGCAAAGGCAATAATATCAATCCCAAAATCAAAGCCTTGAAGGGGTACATCTTCGGCTTGATACCGTTTGGTGGGTTGACCCGCAACCGGATCACCGTCGACAATTTCGTTCTCAGGCAGGCCAATTTTGGAGATAAGTGACATTATCGCTTCTTCCGGTGTTTGGGGCGGCAAAGCCAGGAGCGTGATAATAACGGGCGGCGAGCTATAGCCATTGGCAGTATCCTGGAACCCGGCCGGCAATTGCATAGATAGAGAGGCTGTGCCGTCATTGCTTGTCGCCGTTACCTGGCGTGGCACCGAAAAGGTGTAGGTTTGAGGAATACAACTGGTGTCAGGTTCGGTTGATGGGTCGTTGATGAAGGCAGCCATGATCGCCGTCCCGCAGGCAGATGATGTACCCACCACATGCCCACTGTCCGGGAAAATGATGTTGTAGCTGTGGCTCAAACCCGTCTCAACATTGTTGCCGTTGGCGACGGGGGTAACGGGGTCCAGTCCACCCTGTAGCAGCAGGGCGGGGATGTCTGAGACAACCAGTTCGTCTGAGCTGTCCGGCAGTTGCGGCAGGTTAAACAGCGCGCACAGGTCCACATAGTCGCCATCTTCCCCATACACCCCATCAATATACATTTCGGCCCAACCGTCCGTCTTTATATCCGCCATGCTGGTATTGGGATCGTCGCTACAGATCATGGCAAAGTGCATCAACTTGTCTGTGCTGATCGTGATGTTCGGCAGGGCCGCTCGCAACAGAGACCAATCTCCCTCGCGCATTTGGTAGAGTGCTGCCGGGACGACGCCGTACTTATGAGGAGGGAGGTACGAAAAAAGGGCTTCCAGGGCCAGGGAGCCGTCAACGATGAAGGTCGTCGGTTCGTGATCGAGGATGACCTCAATTTGCTCGGGGTGGGCTTCCAGGGCGGCATAGACTTCGGCCAGAACGCCCTCCGGATCGGGATAGGCAGCATTACAGGTTTCATCAGCCGCACAAGCCGCGAAAACGCGCAGCCAGGAGTCACGTTTATCGAAATAATCGGCTTCCTTGGTGGCGGTGGCGGCCAGAATGCCGTCCAGAATGACCGACTCCAGGATTTCGGGGTGATTGCGCATGACAAATTGGGCCAACTGGGTGCCATAGGACTGCCCATACAGCACAATCTTATCGTAACCCAGGGCCTGCCGGATGCTGTCAACGTCGGCGGCGTTTTCCACCGAGTTGTAGGCCGATAGGTCAATGCCCTGCGCCTCGGCCTCATCAATACAGCTTTGCATGGCGGCTATCTCGTGGGTATGGCGTTCCTCACTGGACCAGCCGTTTTTGGCGGTTTCAACCGGGGTATCATTGAAGCCCTGACAAGCCAGACGGGGTTGGGCGTGTTTGGTTCCCCGTTGGGAGAAGAAGACAAAGTCGTGGTCGGCCAGAATCGGGGCAAGGGGTACGAGAAGGGCAAGTGCGTAGGCACGCCCGAAACCATCCCCACCCGGACCACCAACCGCCAGAAAGACCGGCGCACCGGGATTGGCCGACTCGGTGCGAACCCGGGCGACGGCTAGCTTGATGGTGCTGTCGCTCCCGGTCGCTCGATTTTCCGGCACGGTCACATAGCCGCAGTCGGCCATCGGCGCAATCTCCGGGGCGACATCAAACGTATCGCAAGTCACCGACTCCCAGGCCTCGCCAAAGTCGGCGGTGGGGGCCGCCGGGACGGTCTCGGCCGGAGCGGCGCCTTCGGGCTGGCCTTCACCCACAGCGGGGATCCACAGCTTCTGGCCCGGCACCACCAGATCGGGGTTGTCGATAACGGCAAAGCTGTCATCCTCAGCGGCTTTGGCGTTGGTGGCGTCGATGATAACCTGGAAGGTTTGGCTGCTGCCATAATATTTGTCGGCGATCTTGCTGAGCCAGTCGCCGGCCTGAACAATGTATTCTTCGCCCTCGGGGGCTTGGGCCAGGGCGGTGCTGACGGTGAGCGCCAGCAGTAGCAACGTTATTATGATTATGCTTAATTTTTTCATTTCCTTCTCCTCTAAAAATTGAAGTTTGGAGCGTCAAAGTTTACTTTGACCCCATCGTGGATGACAAAGCTTGCTTTGTCGCTCCGATACATTTTCATTCCCGGTGTCGTCCTGTAAGGACTATCGGACTCCTCTGAAAATAAAGCTCTGGAGCGTCAAAGTTTACTTTGACCCCAATGTGGGTGACAAAGCCAGCTTTGTCGCTCCCGTAAATTTTCATTGTCGGTGCTGTACCGAGGTTCTGTCGCACTCCCTTGAAAATAACGACCTGGAGCGTCAAAGTTTACTTTGACCTGACCGTCAGTATGACAAAGCCAGCTTTGTCGCTCCTATATTTTCATTCCCGGTCTCATCTCATCTGAGACTGTCGGACTCCTCTGAAAATAGGTTTGTAGGACAGACTTAAGTTTGTCCTACAGAATTTTCATTGTCGGTGCTGTACCGACGTTCTGTCGGACTCCTTTGATAATAGTTGGTTGGTTATTAGCCAACTGTTAAACCAACCAACTATCGCCACCTAATCGAACGAATAGCTGTAGGCCGGCGTCTGGCCGCGCCCATCGACAATCGCCCATTGCAGCATGGGCCAACTGGCCGGGGCGATGATGCGGAAGACCCAATTGGCGGTGATGCTTTCGCCGTACTCAGGCAGAAAGCGATACTTGTCTTGCGCGGTCGTGGCCGGCGTCAGCAGTACGATCTCGGCCTGGGGATCGTCGGCCAGCATCCGCCGCAGCGCCTCGGTTATCTCCGCATCCGAGGGGGTGGCGGCCAACCCAAAGCTGTCGGGCGAGCTGCGCACCACGTCGAAGGCCGAGTCGTGGCCCTGAGCCGGGCTGCCGCTGCTGTTGCTGAGAAAGGCTTCCAGGGCCAATTGCAGGGCCTCGGCCAGGGTGTATTGACCGTCGGCCTGGCCTTCGAGCGCGGCAACATCGGTTGGGTTGGCCACAATGTGCAGTCCCGGCAGTCCGACAGCGGCCAGCACGGCCTGGACATCACTATTTTTTTGTTTCATGGGTTTCTCCGTTCAGAAAGAGGTTTGTATTACTAAAAAATCGTTTGTACCGTCTGAAAAGTCATCCGTACCACCGAAAAATCGTTGGTACCGGACGAAAAGTCATCCGTACCGCTAAAAAATCGTTCGTACCATCGAAAAATCGTTCGTACCGTCTGAAAAGTCATTCGTACCGCTAAAAAATCGTTCGTACCATCGAAAAATCGTTCGTACCATCCGAAAAGTCATTCATACCGCTAAAAGACCGTTCGTACCGTCTGAAAAGCTATCTGTACCATCTAAAAAGGCGTTGAATTCATTCAACGCCTGGCAAAATAAACGTGTTTCAAACACGTTTCCAGTACCAGCCCACGAATGAATTCGTGGATCAAATGCTACATTCTGTTTCAGGGTCATAGGCAAGGTTGATGGGTTAATGGGAAGGTCGACGGTTAGGACAATCGGGGTGAAGAAGCCGGAGGTGAGACGATGAATTGAGTTTTATGAGCGGTAAACTAGATTTATGCTTTACAATATTTTGACGCCGGAGTAGTTTACCGCTTTGTGTTAAGGTGTCAATTTTAGTCCGGGCGTACCGGGTTAACACGTTCCGGGTAGACTCTAAAGGTTTCCAAACATGAGGGAATTTGTCGTTAAATTGAGGCAACAAACAAGCTTTATCCGTCCCTTTTGGATAAAACCTTTAGGGTCTAGCGTTAAATTTAGAACTGCTGATCAATCTCCTCCTGGGTTAACCGGAGCAGGGCCGACTCCAACTCATGCACCGAACTGTCGCGCAGGATGACTTCATCCGCGCCGGCGGCCAGCAGCCGCTCGGCGGCTTGACTCGACCGGGTGCAGACCAGGCAGCGGGTTTCCGGTGCTCTAACTTTGACCGCCGCTAACAACGCCTCTACTTCCTCCTCCAGCAGATTGCAATCGATGATCAGCAGCCGGGGTTGGTGTTGAACCGTGTAGTTCAGCGCGGTCAGGCCATCGCCGGCAGAGGCCATCAGCGCGATCCAGGGATAAACCGCCAGCGCCGCTCGCAGCGACTGCCGCATAATACCGGGCCGCGATACGACCAGGGTAGGAGTTGTTGGTTGGTTGGGTTGGGTTGTTTTAAGCATCTTGATGCGTTGAAAGATTAATAAACGT
Organism: Anaerolineales bacterium; assembly: GCA_020634935.1. Classification (GTDB taxonomy): domain Bacteria; phylum Chloroflexota; class Anaerolineae; order 4572-78; family J111; genus JAGRBY01. The sequence goes on along the minus strand of JACKAT010000026.1, from coordinate 53,880 downwards.
TGTTTTATTCTTCACGCTCTAACAGTCTAACACGTTTCAACCTAACCGTCATCGGGTATAAAGATGATTTTGGCTCATTAAATAGACCCCGACAGTTGTCTGAATGGAGATCGTCTATTTGGATGAGGGGGAAATAAAAAAAGTGCCGATATGGACCTCCGGGTCCGTATCGGCACTGGCTGGTTACGCTATGGGTTTAGCTTATAGGCGCGGTCTAGTTCAAGTTACAGCCCAGATTGTTATAGTCATCCAGTTGAGTAGCAAGCGACAGTATCGTATCGCGATCATCGCTGGCCAGGGCGCTGTTCACGCTGTTGATGGCTTCGCCAGTCGTGAGCGGATAGTCAATATCGGGATGCGCGGCATTGAGAACGGCAGCCACCCCTGCCCGTAAGAGAATCTCTTTTGCCTCGTCGATAGATGAACCGCCCTTGAAGCTGAGCGCTTTCAGCAGGCTCTTATTGCCCAAATTGCCGGTGTTGTCGAAGACTGTATTCAGTTTCTGGTCGGGCGAGTAGCCGGTCGGCTCCCACGAGTCGAGATGCTGTTTTTGCTTCCAATAGCCGGGCGTACAACCGTAGCTGTCATCGGGTGTAGGTGTCGGCGTCTCTGTTGGCGGGACCGGGGTGTTGGTCGCGGTCGGTTCAGGCGTGTTGGTTGGCGGCACCGGGGTGTTGGTCGGCGTGGCCGTGGGCGGGACCGGGGTGTTGGTGGCGGTGGGTTCCGGGGTGTTGGTTGGCGTGGCCGTTGGCGGGACCGGGGTGTTGGTTGGGGTCGGCGGGACCGGGGTATTGGTTGGGGTCGGTGGGACCGGGGTGTTGGTTGGTGTGGCCGTGGGCGTGTTGGTTGGTGTATCAGTTGGCGGCACCGGCGTGTTGGTTGGCGTGTTGGTTGGCGTGGCCGTGGGCGTGTTGGTCGGTGTGGCCGTTGGCGTATTGGTCGGGGTGTTGGTGGGGACTGGGGTGTTGGTCGGGGTTGGCGTGGCTGTGGCCGCGTCCTTTTGGTTGATGAACACACAATCAATTGTCTGACCCGCACTTAAGGTCAAATTGTCGGGCGTGAAATTAATACTATTATCGTCGGCATCGGTACAAAATACGGATAATAGCGTCCAGCCGTTAGTTGACTCTTCGGCAACGCTGTAGGTGCCTGGAGCGAGGTTATCGAAAGTTTTGTCCGCATTCGAGACGCCTGGCTCCACAACTTGGGTTGTGAGCGAAAAGTTGCCGAGCTGGGGGCTGGTGAAGTTAAACGTACCCACTTCACCCAGGCTTGATTTAGCGATGACGATCGTGCCGGGTACCGGGGTGTTGGTCGGCGTAGCGGTCGGTAAGACCGGGTCCGCCTCCAGCACGATGTTGTCCACGAAGACCGCCTGAGGTTGATTGCCGTTAAGCGTCAGCACCAGTTGATCGACGATCTGGCCGGCCAGGTTGGCCGCAGCGAACGTCGCTGGATTTACGGGGGCGACAAATGTATCGGTGCCGACCGGTTGACCGTTCAGGAAGCCTTGCACCGTTACGGGTAGCGTGAGGGAGCCTGAGCCATGATTGGTCGCGGCATCGACACTGACAAAACTAAAAGCTGAACCGTCAGCCTTGGTCAGGGTGAGGACCCCTTGCTTATCGCCTCCCCCTGGTGTTCGTACCCCGACAATGACCCCGGAGAAGGGCGCTCCCCAACTCCCGGCGCCGCCGGTGACTGTGGTGGCCAGTAGTTGATCGCCCGAGACGGCCACTTGAAATCCATCCTCATTGCCGCCCTGAAAATTAAGCGTTGGCGCAGAGAAGGCATTGAAATCAATGGTCACCTGGGCGGCCTGAGCCAGCGGGGTGAAGATCGCCAGCGCGCTCAGCACGATCGCGATCAGCATCAGCCTTGATAGGCCGGTCGTTAATCGCTTTCTGTTTTTCAAGTGAACAAAATTTTTGGTATCCAATTTAGGTTGTTCTCCTCATAATCGTAATTTACTTGTCTTAAAATGAATCGCATTAGGGACTTCTCCGCGGAGCAAGGCTGCGAAGTCATATGCCGGAGCAGTTACGTTTGACCAGAACGAGTTTTGTAGGAGTTACGCCGTTGGCATGGCATCCATTCGACAAGCTCAGGACAGGTTTCGAGGAGGAACGACGAGCAATCCCTGAGAACGAGGTTGGCCAGCCGACTCTATAGGGATTTCTCCGCCTTCGGCTACGAAATGACATCATTGGATGTCAAGCGCGTAACGCCTATTTTGATCAGTGGTTAACAATCAGGGAGCAGCGACTAACAGTTGACAGGTATTTTTCAAGTTGCTACAATACCTATTGTTAGGTCACATACAAAAGCCGGACCGTTTCTACCACGTACCGGCCGAAAGCAGCGTATATTTAGGTCCAATAAATATACGCTAAACGTATTTGATCTGGCGTCCCTTGAGCTGGCTAAAATAGCCAGCTCTTCTTAGTTTGAATTAGGTGAAGTTTCTTTAATACACACCTCCTTTTTAAGGCCACTGCTCAGCCTGTGGCATGGCAACAACAATGAAAACATATTTGCCGGCCAATTGTCAACGGACTCAAACTGGCCCACACCAGTTTAACATTATAAAATATAAAAGGGGTTAAAAAACCGTAGTAATTTGGTTAGAATTTTCAGGCCACATACCCATGTTGGTATGGTTCAACATACAAGTTTAACAGATGATGAGCGGCCTGACATCAACCATACGGATCGTTTTTTCTCATTCTGGCGATGTAGTACAAAAGTATGAGAGAGCGGGGGCTTAATTCAGTCAGCGTTCAGCTATCAGCCTTCAGCCGTCAGCTTTAACAATAATGACGACGTTTGGATCATTATGACCGGTTTTTATAACCCAATAGTGGCCGGAACCGGCCAAAAGCTGATAGCTAAGAAACTGTTTTAAAAGTAGAGGTTTACGAATTTGTCCACAGATTTACACTGATAGTCACAGATTTTTATCGCAATTTTGATATTATCAGTGACAATCTGTGTCTATCTGTGGACCTTTGAAGGCTTTTAAAACCAGTCTCTAAGGGCTGAACGCTTACTTAGATGGGGTAAAAGGTAGCGCGACTAAGCCTATCGACCGTCGAAGCCGTGCTCGGCGGCAAAGAGGGCCAGTTGGGTGCGGTTGGCAAACCCGAGTTTGCTGAGCAGGCTGCTGACGTGGGTGCGCACCGTGGTGGTGCTGATAGCCAGTTTCTCGCCGATTTCTCGGTTCGATAGACCTTGAGCGACCAGTTTTAGCACCTCGGTTTCCCGGTCGGTCAGTTGATCGAGGCCGGCGGGCGCGGCCGGCTGGGGCTGCATCAAGGTCAGGAGCAGTTCCTGGGGCAGGGCCATCTTGCCTTCATGGGCGCTGCGAATGGCGTGAAACAGATCATCGGGCGAGGAGTCTTTGAGCAGGTAGCCCATCGCGCCAGCCTGAATGGCCGCCACCACCTGCTTGTTTTCCCCAAAGCTGGTTAAAACCACGATGCGAGCTTTCGAATTGTCCGCCTTGATGAGAGCGATGGCCTGGGGGCCATCCATTTCCGGCATCATCATATCCATTAAAATGACATCCGGCCGGAGGGTGCGGGCCAGATCGACCGCCTCCCGACCGTTGGCGGCTTCGCCCACCACTTCCATACCGTTGCGAGGTACCAGTAAAGTGGACAGGCCTTGTCTAACTACAAAGTGGTCATCGGCAATGAGAATGCGGATTAAATCGGTCATGATTACTCCTCAATTAGGATATGACTTACGCCGTTGACCGGTTTAGCCCCCCTCTAACTCCCTCCCAAGGGGAGAGGACCAGACAAGTCCCTCCCTGTGGGAGGGATTTAGGGCGGGCTAATCTCCAACGGTGTAACTTCTATAGGAATGAGAGATAAATAAGTTCGGCCCTGTCATGGCGAGCGAAGCGAAGCAATCCCCTATCCCGACCGTGGAGATGGCTTCGTCGTTTCTCCTCGCCATGACAAATGCGGAAATTATTTCTCCTCAAAAGGGTACGGTATAACCGCCTCCAACCGGGTACCCCGGCCCGGCGCACTCTCAATGGTGAGTTGGCCGTTGAGCCGGGCGACCCGCTCCCGGATGTTGTTTAGTCCCAACCCCCCCCTTGATTGCGAAGGGTCAAACCCTTGGCCGTCGTCAATAATCTGCAGGTGCAACTGCCGGTCGGCCGGGGTTAAATGCAGGGTTAGACTGGCGGCGGCGGCGTGTTTGACTACGTTATTCATGGCTTCCACAATAATGTGATACAACTCTACCTCACATCGGGGCGACATCTCCGGCAGTTCATCCAGCCGAACATCGAGCCGCAAGCCGACGCGGCGCTCGACCGTGTTCAAGCGCAGCTTAACGGCCTGGATCAAACCCTCTTGCTCCAGATCGGCCGGGCGAAGTTCGTACAGCAGCAGGCGCATTTCCCGCAAGGCGTGGAGCGTATTGTGTTCCAACTCGCTTAAGCTGTGATTCAGGCGGTCGAAATCGCCGTCTTCGGCGGCCTCGCGCCCGGCGCGGCTAAACAGCGACAGGCTGTACAGCGATTGGGTGACCGAGTCGTGCAGGTCGCGGGCCAGCCGCTGCCGTTCTTGCAACACCGCCATTTCCTCGGCCTTCTGGCGCAGGCGCTGCGTTTCCAGCATCATGCCCATTTGCTCGGCGATGGCCGTCACCAGGGCAATTTCATCCAGACCAAAGCCCCGGTCGGTATATCGGTAGCAACTCAATAGTCCCGCAACCCGGTTGCCGCTCCTGATTTGCGCTCCCAGGTAGGTTTGACACTGCGGCAGATGGAAATTCGAGGGCAGGAGCGCCAGTTGAGCGAGCGTGGTGGTCATCAGCGGATCGTTGGGTTGTTGCAGCCAGTGTTGAAAGTGGGCCGGCAAATCAACGGATTGTAGCCGCAGCCGGCTCGCAGCCGATAGATTTTGCTGCGCCGCCAACTGTAGACCGGTGTGGTCCGGCTCAAACAGATGGACGCTGATAGCCCGGCTACGGGTCAATTCGACAATCCGGGGCAGGGCTTGTTCAAACACGTCATTAAGATGGGTGGCTTGGCCGGCCAGCACCGTCAAATCAAAAAAGGTGGCCAGTTCCTCGGTGCGGGCGGCCACCCGCTGTTCCAGCGTTTCGACCATCTGCTGAATTTCCGCTTCGGCCCGCTCGCGCTCGACGATCTCTTGTTGCAGCAGCCCGACGGCGTCGCTCAACTCAGTGGTGCGGATTTTGACCTGCTGTTCCAACTGGTCGTTCAGGGCGTGCAGCTTGGCTTCGGCTTGCCAGCGCTGCAAGGTGCTGCTGAGCATCTCAGCGACGGTACCTAACAGCAGAATTTCATCTTCCTGCCATGTCCGCTTATTAGCGCGGTCGTCAAAGCCCACGTAACCCCACCAACAGTCGCCGAAATGGATGGGGGAAAATTGAATCGACAGAATGTGGGCTTGCTTGAGCAAATAATCCCGAAATGCGGGCGTATCGGCAAACAGATCGTTGACCGGCCCGCCCACCGGCCGGCCCTCTGCCAGACGGCGGCGATTTTCAGCCGGGACCGCCGACCAGGGGATAACCAGGCTGTCCGGATCAGGCCGATCGATTAGCGAGGCGATGCCGGGAGCGCAGGCATCGGCCACAAAGCGGGCACAAAAACCCCTCTCCGAGTCATCAACGTTTTCGTAGATAAACAGCTTGCTGACCTCTATCGGCTTAAGGAGATGTTGCAGGGCCTCGCTCAGCAAGCGGCGACGGTCGGCCTCGCTCTCGGCGGGGGCCAGCAGCGTTTGCTCAAACGCCGCCAGCGCCCGCGCATAGTCAAGCTGGCGCTGCACCTGCGCTTCCACGGCCTTTCGCCCCGTAATGTCGGCATCGGTGCCAATCATGCGTATGGGCCGGCCCTGCTCATCGTTGATGATCTTGCCATGCACATACACCCACCGCACCGAGCCGTCTTTATGCAGCATGCGATGTTCGTGGGCATAAACCGGGGTTTGGCCTTCGATGTGCGCTTGGGCCGCCGCCATCACCGCCTGCCGGTCATCAGGGTGAACGTACTCTGCCCAGATATCCAAATCGTTGGGAATCTCGTCATCAGTATAGCCCAGGATGGTTTTAATGACCGGGTCCAAATAAAATTCACCGGTTTGCAGGTTCCAATCCCACACCCCGACGGCGGCGGCCTGGGTGGCCAAATGGTACCGTTCTTGACCCAATTGCAAGGCTTGCTCGAATTGCTTACGTTGGGTAATGTCACGTCGTACGGCTACCCAGTGAGAAATCTGCTCCGATTCGTCCTTAACCGGGATGAGATCAAGTTCAACCCACCGTTCATCGCCGGCTTTGGTATAATTAAGCACTTCCCTTCTGATCCGTTGGTTACGCTTGATGGCCTCTCGAACTTGCTGGATGGTTTCTGCGTCGGTTTTCGGCCCCTGGAAAATGCGCGGTGATTGGCCAATGAGTTCTTGTTGGTGGTATCCGGTCAATTCCGTCAAGGCCCCGTTGGCATAAATGATGTCGGTGGGCTGGCCCCCATCCGAGTCGGCGGTCACAATTAGGATAGCATCGTTGGTGTTAGCCACCACCGACTCTAACAGGCGTAACTGTTTTTCCCGGCGGCGGCGTTCCGCGATTTCCCGTTCCAGTTCGACATTATGTAAGCGATGGATTTCGGCCTCTTTTTTGGCGGTGGCGGTATCGTACGCGATTTGCAGGACTTTCAGCCGCTGATCGGCCTTTTCCCCAAAGACCAGTTCCTTGAAGGTGTGGTGCTGTTTGAAATGATGCAGCGCTTGCGCCAAATTGCCCTGTTGTTCATAGAGTTCAGACAGCAGCAAGTGGCCTTTGAATAACTCGCTGTTGGCGTTAATCGCCTGGGCCACGGCGACGCCTTGTTGGGCATAATTCAGCGCCTGCTCGAGCTGCTGCATATCACGGTAAGCCTGACCGATACTCAGCAAAATGAGCGACTCGGCGACGTGTGATTCCACCTTCCGGGATAAGGCCAACGCCCTTTCCAGATAGGGTATTGCTTGCGGCGGTTCACCCAGTTCGAGATAGGCTCTGCCGACGAAATCAAAGGCGTACCCCTCGAACAGTTCAAAGCCGGCGGCTTGGCTGACCTGCAACCCGCGCAGCGCGTTGTCCAGCGCCTTGTGCGGTGCGCCCGCCCGTAGATAGGTTTCAGCCAGATTGAGGTAAGACAGCGATTCGATGCGCTTGAAATCGGTTTCGGCGGCCAGCTTTAAATTATGATGCAGGGTCTCGATGGCTCGATCATAGTCGCCCGTTTCAAAGTAGATATTGGCCAGGTTGTTGTAGGCGTTGGCGATCAGCCGGCTGTCGCCCACACGTTGGGCCGCCTCAAGCTGCTTATAAATATAGTTAAGCGACTCAGGGAAGTTGCTAATCTGGTAATGGATACCGGCGATGCTATCGTAGACATCGGTCAGGGCGTCATCGAGCTTCAGCGTCTCACACAACTCTTGGGCTTTAAACAGTTGCGTCAAACCCAAAGAATAGTCGCCGAACCGTTGGTTGAGGTAGCCCTGAGTCCGCAAGCTGTAGGCCATACCCAACCGGTAGGGTTCGGTCCCGTTGCCGTTGGCCTCGGACGACAGGGCGTAAGCCGTTTCGCTGAGCGACTGCGCTCGCTGCATGTCGGTATCGCACAAGGCCCAGGCCAGATCATTCAAGATATCGATTTTTGGGGTGACGGCCGCCTCAGAAACATCGGCATAGTCGGCCAGCCGACGCTCCAGTTGGTGAATTTTTTGCCTATGGGTCATACGGTTTTTGGGGATCGTCAATGATCCGGTAAATTGATTGGATTAGGGTAATTATAGTGAATACGGTGTGAAGTGAAAACTTGAGGCCAGCGAAGACGTTGATAACAGCCCGGAAAGAATTTGCGTGATCGCCTGGCTTGATTACCATAATGGGAATAACCGGCACCGTAAAGGTTCGGTTAATGTGTTTTGAGGGGAGGAAGGCGATGTTGCCCCAATTTGAATTCGAGCGACAAGTGGTTATGCGCCTGGGAACAAGCGCAATGATAGTCACATGCTTCATTATAATGTTCCTCATAATGTTCCTCACAGCTTGTAGTCAGCCCCAAGCTGCTGGAGGAGAGGCGACCGGGACGGTCGAGGCCAAACCGGCGGTCGCGACTGAACCGGCGGCCGCAGAACCCCGCGTCTTTGTGATGACCAACCTGTTCGACCCCGACCCGCTTGACCCGGCTAAAAGCTGGACGACCGTGGGTTACACCTTTCATCGCAACGTCTACGATCCGTTAGTGACCTATAAGCTCGGTACGGCGGAGGTCGAACCCGACCTGGCCACAAGCTGGGCAGCCAATGACGATTATACCGAATGGACCTTTAAACTCCGTGAGGGGGTTCCCTTTCAGAACAGCGACGATACCGTTGATGCCGAAGATGTAGTCGTAACCTTTAATCGGGTTCTGGCCATCAACCAAAACCAGCCCGGCGCCATCTTGCAGGGCAAGCTCGACTCGGTTGAAGCGGTGGATGACATGACCGTTCGGTTCAAACTCAACGAGCCGTATGTGCTCTTTCCGGCGGTCTTACCCAAAATCGGCATCGTTAGCGCGGCTGATGTGACCGCGCACGAAGTCGATGGCGACCTGGCCCAAGCGTGGTTCGCGGACAATGCCAACGGAACCGGCCCGTATCGCCTGGGCGAGATCGTTCACGGCGAATTTTACCGGCTTGAACGGTTTGACGATTGGTGGAACAAGGCCGCCTTTCAGCCCACGGCCTACGATGCGATCATCGTCCGCCCCATCGAGGATAGCGCGGTGCAGCGCCAGCTCATGGAGCGGGGCGATAGCTGCCTGGGCAGTTGGATGTCGTACCGCGACATGGTTGAGGCGGCCGCCGACAGCCCGGTCAAGCTGATTTCCGGCAACTCATATTTGACGCTGGAATTGATTGTGAGCGCGGCCAAACCCCCGATGGACAACTTGCTGGTTCGGCAAGCGATGGTTCTGGCCTTCCCCTACGAACAGTTCCAAAACTTCTATCAAGGCTACAGCGAGATTCCCCGTAATGTTTTGTCGAACCATTATCCCGGCGCTGACCAAAGCTATGAACCCTTGCAGCAAGACCTGGATCGTGCCAAAGCATTACTGGCCGAAGCCGGCTATTCGGACGGCGGCTTCACCGTGACGATGACCGCCGTTGAAGGCTTGGAGGATCAGCGGCAGGCAGCCTTACTCTACCAGGCTGCCCTGGCCCAAATTGGCGTCACCCTCGAGGTACAGGTGCTGCCCTTTAGCGTATACTTTGAACAGGGGCAGGACCCGGACACCGCGGCCACGTTTAACCCCCAACACGAAGCGCCGGAGACCGCCGATCCCTTCCAATGGTTTGACAAGGTGTTTGGCTCGGACGGCCTGTTGAATTGGACCTACCAAGACGTATCGGCTATGGACGACCTGATCGACCGGGGGCAATCTGAACCGGACGAAGCCGCCCGGCTGGCTCTGTTGCACGAGGCGCAGCAATTGGCCACCGACAATGTCTACGCTTTCCCCATTGCCAACCTGGTAGACCTCGATGCGGTGTGCGACAATACCGACGGCTTCGTTTACCAACCCACCGATTTGATGTACGTGCCCCAATTCTGGCCGTTGTATCAGGTTGATAAATGAAACTACGTTTGGGAATAAGAATTTTTATAATCTAAGTTCGATAATTAAAGTCGAGCATGTCATTTCGTAGCCGAAGGCGGAGAAATCCCTCAGACATTCCCATAAATGAAGCATCCGCCGGGGAAAAATGGCCGTTGTCACTTCAAATTTTCCCAGCCAGCCCCCTTTTTATTGTATTATCATAGGGATTTCTCCGCTAGCGCTCCGAAATGACATGAAACACATCTATTTCCGAACTCAGGTTAACAAACTGAACCAATCTTACCCGGCTGAGATGAAAGACTGACGTGATAGGCTACATTATTCAGCGAATTGTAATGGCAATCTTGACCCTGATCGGGGTGACGGCGCTCATCTTTGTCATGGCTCAGGTGATCCCGGCCGATCCGGCTCGTATCGCCGCCGGGCCTGGCGCGGGTAAAGCCCAGGTTGAAGCCTTGCGCCAGGCGATGGGCTTAGACCGCCCGGTCCCCGAACAGTTCCTGCGGTATCTCAGCGGCCTGACCCGGCTGGATTTGGGCCGCTCCATCCGAACCCAACAGCCCGTTCTGAACGACATCGTCCAATTCTTGCCGGCCTCATTAGAGTTGATCTTTTTCAGCTTCGCCATCTATATCGTCTTGGGCCTTTCATTGGGCGTGCTGGCGGCCGTCAACCACAACAACGCCGTTGATCTCATGATCCGGGTCGGTTCGATTGTGGCCTTTGCCGTGCCGATCTATGTCCTGGGGCTGTGGCTGCAATACGGCCTCTATTTTCAATTAGATTGGTTTCCCGGCGGGGGGCGTCTCGATATCTTGACCAGCCCGCCGCCGCACGTGACCGGATTCTATCTCATCGACAGCCTTTGGGCCGGGAATTTACCGCTCTTTTTTGAAGCGCTGCATCATATTGCCCTCCCCGCCCTAACGCTGCTCCTGGGTCTCATCGCGGTGGCCACCCGGCTGACGCGGGCCGGCATGCTGACCGAACTCCGCAGCAAATATATCCAGGTGGCCCGGCTCAAAGGACTGCCTGAGCGGACGGTGATCATTAAACATGCCTTGCGAAACTCCCTGATCCCGGTCGTCACGCTGATGGGCCTCCAGTTTGGCTATCTTATCGGCGGCGCCGTCATCGTCGAGACCATCTTCCAGTGGCCGGGTATTGGGTTGTACCTCTTCCGGGCTATCTCGGCGTTCGATTACGTGCCGGTGATCGGGGTGACGTTGATCGTCACCTTCATCTTTGTTACCGTCAACCTCCTGCTCGATCTCATCTATCCGCTGCTCGACCCGCGTATTGCGGTTTGGGGCGAACGCCGATGAGCGTCGCCGCTTGGGAGGATCGTCAGATGGAACCGGACCCGCGCCCCCGGCTGACTCGGCCCAAGTTGCTGCTCATCATCAGTGGGGCGGGGATTATCACCCTGCTGCTCTCCTCGATTTTTGCATCATACCTAGCGCCTTATGATCCGATTGTCATTAGCCCGGCCGAGTTGCAGCCGCCGACCGCTGAACACCCGTTTGGCACGGATCAGGTCGGGCGCGATATCCTCAGCCGGGTCATTTATGGCTCGCGGCTGTCGCTCCTGATCTCGGCCGGGGTGATCAGCCTGACGCTGATGATCGGGCTGCCGGTCGGTACGCTGGCCGCGATGACCGGCGGCTGGGTCGATGAAATCCTGATGCGCCTGACCGACGTCTTCTTCTCCTTTCCCTATCTCATTTTGGCGATGGCCATCATCGCTACGCTCGGCGTCGGCGCGACCAGTCTGGTTCTGGCGCTGGGGGTGGTCTGGTGGCCGTCTTATGCGCGGATGGTTCGCGGCATGGTCTTGAGCATCAAAGAACGCCCGTTTGTCGAGGCGGCCTATGTGGTCGGCAACAGTAAACTGGGGGTGGTCGTCAGGCACATCCTGCCCCACACCGCCGAGGAGTTGAGTGTGCGCATTTCGCTGGACGTAGGCAACGTCATTCTCATCGCCACCGGGCTGAGCTTTTTGGGGTTGGGGGCGCAGCCGCCCGTCCCTGAATGGGGATCGATGTTAGGCGAGGCCCGGCCCTATATTTTGAGCGGCTGGTGGCTGTCGTTTTTTCCGGGGATCGTGATCGTGCTGGCTGTGTTGTGCTTCAGTCTGTTCGGCGATGCCTTGCAGGACTTGCTGCGCCCGGAACAAAATCGGTAGAACGGCTAAGCCCCCCGAGCACGGGTCTTTAGGCCCGTGTTAAAAGAGCGAAGCCCTTCGGGCTAAGTAATTTTCATAACTAACTTGTGAGTTTGAGACCAGGATGAATAGACAGGATTTACAGGATTTCCAAGATTAAAATAAGGAAAAATCATATTAATCCTGTTAATTCTGTCTAAATTAATGTAACAACTTAGAGTTGAAAACTACTTAGGTTTGCGCCATCTGAGGGCGCTTCAGCGTCCTTCGCTCTTTCAGCGCGATGACTTTAGCCTCGCGCGCTTTGGCCCGGCGTGACCCGTCTGTTTTCTTAACCTTCATCAACGCTCGGCCAACGTGGCCGAAACAGCCGCGCCGGTTGTTCGTTTATTTTTTGGGAATGATGATACAGAATACATGGTCGATAAGGACGTGAAAAAACCCACCACCACAAAATCTGATGCTTTATTAGACGTGCGGCGGCTACAGGTCTCGTTCGAGACCACCCCAGGTCTCGTCCGCGCCGTCAATGAGGTGAGCTTCACCTTGAACCGGGGCGAGGTGCTGGCGCTGATCGGCGAGTCAGGTTCGGGTAAAAGCGTCACGGCGCTAACCGTGATGGGGGCCATGCCGTCCAACGTTAAGCAAGCTGCCGGCGAGATTTGGTTTCAAGGCCAAAACCTGCTCAGCCTCTCCCCCACCGCCATGCGCCATATTCGCGGCAACCGCATAGCCATGGTTCCGCAAGACCCGATGATCGCCTTTGACCCGGTCTATCCCATCGGGGTTCAAATCGCGGAGGCCATTCGCGCCCATCAGTCGTTGTCTCACCGGGAAGCGCACGAGCGAGCCGTGGCCTTACTCGATCAGGTCGGGCTGCCAAACGCTGCCCGACGCGCCGCCCACTTTCCCCACCAATTGAGCGGCGGCATGGCCCAACGCGCCTTGATCGCGATGGCCCTGGCCTGTGGCCCCGATATCCTGATTGCCGACGAGCCGACGACCGCCCTCGATGTGACGGTGCAGGCCCAAATTCTGGAGCTGCTGATGCATCTAAAGGAAACAATGGGGCTGGCCGTGCTGTTTATCACCCACGATATGGGCGTCGCGGCCCAAATCGCCGACCGGGTGGCGGTCATGTATGCCGGCCGGATCGTCGAGCAGGCCGAGGTGGACGCGCTGTTTTATCGGCCGCAGCATCCCTACACCTGGGGGCTGTTACAATCGACCCTACGCGTGGACGACGCCTCTGACGCCGAAATTCGCGCCATTGCCGGCGCGCCGCCCAGCCCTGTTGCGCCGCCGCCGGGCTGCGCCTTTCACCCGCGCTGCCCTTGGGCCAAACCCATTTGTCGTGAGGCGGCTCCGGCCTTGGCAACGGTCGCGCCTAATCACGTGGCCGGGTGCCATTTGCCGGCCCGCGAACGACAGGAGTTGAGCCGGGGATGATGATGACGACCAGGGCGACGTCGCCGCCCCTGCTGGAATTGCGGGACGTGACGAAACAGTTCTACCTTTACCAGGGCCACATTGTGCGACGGCAGGTGGGGCGCATCCAGGCGGTGAATGGGGTCAGTCTAACCGTTTACCCCGGCGAGAATTTCGGTTTGGTGGGCGAAAGCGGCTGCGGCAAATCAACCCTGGCGCGGGTCATCTTGCGGCTCTTGCCGCCGACCTCCGGCCAGGTCTGGTTCGCCGGACAAGATATCACCACCGCACAGGGGGCCGAACTCCACGCCGTGCGGCGTCAGCTTCAGCTCATCTTTCAGGACGCGCATGGGTCGTTGAATCCTCGTATGCGGGTCGGCGCTATTATCGAAGAGCCGCTAAAGCTGTTTCGAATGGGCGACCCCTCCGCCCGGCGCAAGCGGGTGGATGAACTGCTTGAGATCGTGGGGCTATCGGCCCTTCATCACCGGCGTCACCCGGCCGATCTCAGCGGCGGTGAAAGACAGCGGGTGGGCATCGCCCGAGCCTTGGCCGTCAACCCGCAGCTCATCGTCTGCGATGAACCCGTCTCCTCCTTGGATGTCTCCATCCGAGCCCAGATCATAACCCTGCTCAAGGAACTGCAACGCCAATTTGGCTTGACCTACCTTTTTATTTCCCATGACCTGAGTGTGGTCAAACATATTTGTCATCGCCTGGCCGTGATGTATCTGGGCCGCATCGTGGAACTCGGCAGCACCGAGCAAATCTTCACCGCCCCCAGTCACCCCTACACCGAAGCCCTGCTCTCGGCCATCCCCCTGCCCGACCCTCAGGCCGAACGCCAACGCCAACGCATCCTCTTACCCGGCGAGCCGCCCGATCCGGCCGCCCTGCCTGCCGGCTGCCATTTCCACCCCCGCTGCCAGCTAGCCCAGCCAAAATGCCGTGAAGCGTATCCCATCTCTGTCGCTGTCGCCGGCGGCCATTCCGCGCATTGCTTTTTTGCCGCGCCATTCCCCACCGCCAAGGCGAAGGACGGTCTGGTGAACGATTAACCGGGCAACACTGCCATTAAGTGGGACATCAATCGAGGGCCGACGAGTTTTGCGACGACCGATCAGGACATCGATCGAGGGCCGACGAGTTTTGCGGCGACCGATCAGGACATCGATCGAGGGCCGACGAGTTTTGCGGCGACCGATCAGGACGTCGATCAAGGGCCGACGAGTTTTGCGACGACCGATCAGGACGTCGATCAAGGGCCGACGAGTTTTGCGGCGACCGATCAGGACATCGATCGAGGGCCGACGAGTTTTGCGACGACCGATCAGGACGTCGATCAAGGGCCGACGAGTTTTGCGGCGACCGATCAGGACGTCGATCGAGGGCCGACGAGTTTTGCGGCGACCATTTTCGACGTTTTACCCCTTTTGGGGCCTAAAATTGAGGGGTAGTTGGAAAAAACTTCCTGGAAGCTGGACTAACGAGTAATCGTAGGGACGAGATCCAACACATTACGCCTGTTACTCGTCGGGTTTCGTCTGATCTACGGCTGAACCAGGGCTGCGGACAGCTTTAAAGTCAGCCGTATCGCCGTAAACATAAGCGTTAATGGTTTCATTTTGGTTCTCTTTCGTGATATACTAATTGTACGGAAACAATCTGTTCAAAGATAAAGGTGAGTTTATGACTTCAAAAATAACTGCCGCTTACATTACTACAGTTCGCCCTGACCACACCATTGTGCTGCCGGAAGAGATGGCTGTGGGGTCTACAGTCGCGGTGGTTGTCCTCCCACCTCCTTCCGAAGCGGATGATGCGGCGCGTAGAGATCGTTTTAATGCCACCTTAAATGCCGTCAGCCGTGTTTCGAGTGATGAAAAGGCTTCGACAATTTCCGATGAACAATTGAGTATCTTGATCAAAAAAGCGATCAGAGACTCATCGGCCTAATGTTGCGAATTGTGCTTGATACCAACCAACTGGTGAAAGCGTTAATGCGCCCGCCTGAATTAGCCACCTTTATGATGGCATGGGACTCAAAGCGCTTCACCGTTCTATGTTCACCCGAGCTTTTGAAAGAGTATCAACTGGTATTGAATTACCCTGAAATCGCTAATCTTATCTATCCCGAACTTCTCCGCGCATTTCAAAGTCATCTCATTCACGATTTTGAAATAATTGATCTCCCCCAAATCCCCCAACTCTGCCGTGATCCGGACGACGACAAAGTGATTGCCACGGCACTGTACGGTCGCGCCGATTATTTGCTGACTGAAGATCAGGATCTCAAGACAGATGTGCTGATTAAGTTATTTGGTGAAACGGGCATTCAAATAGCAACGATGGATCGTTTTATCCGAATATTGGATAAAATATAGAAATACGCTAGTCGGTCTACGGCGCTGTTGAAAAGAAAAGAGCGCAGCCAATGGCCATCCGGCTGCGCTCTCGAAGGCGTCCGGTACGATTAGCTGTGGCTACCGGACGCCGATGCGGATAGTTTGCTCTCTCCTGTTTTGGGCCTTACGACCACCACCAATCACCATTATTATTATGGTGATGATCATCGTGATGCGAGCCTTTTTTGCTGCCTTTATTACGCGATTCACCGTAACCGGCGTTGTAGCCGTCATTGTAAGCCTTGTTGGGGTCCGGGCAGTCGCCTTGACCGGCTTTGAGATGGGTTTTGACTTTGAGCATCAACTTAGGTTGCGATAACAACGTTTTTGTGGGGTTCATTATTTTTGACTCCTTAATTTGAATGGGTATCGTAAACACATCATCAATTGGGCTCATACCGGTGACGGGCGGCGATCATGGCGATCAAATTGATCCTGGTAATCGTTCCAGCCGTTGCGATAGCCGGCATACCACTGCGGTTCGCACGGGTCTCCCAACGCGCCGGCCTTGAGGTTGGTTTTAACCTTCAAGGTTTTGATCTTTTGTTGGGTTACTGCCTTCATTAGGATCTCCTTTCAATACGTTGAATAAAATTATTACAAACAGGCCAAACTTTATAAGGTCAGACCTGGTTTGTCATCTGAATTGTATTTATTCAGCAGACCAGGTGACTGGCACTTTATCATCGTAATTGTCGCGTTGTATTTCACGCAGCATTCTTGATTTGAGTAAAAGTGCCAGTCACCTGAATAAACTGGACTTAGGGCAAAACGGTATAGGTATTGGTCGTTACCCCTGAATAGCGGGTGGTCATAACCTGGTCCCGGCCATTAAGGCGGACGGTGGCGGTCAACACGACCGTACTTAAATCGGCCCATTTGAGATTAACCCCCCGCAGTGTCGTTCCGGCCAGATAGGCCCCTTGCAGATTGGCTCGAGTTAAGCTGACGCCATTGAGCTGGGCCGTCTCCCACTGCTGCGGTTGGGATTCCCGGCGAAGACCGGCCAGGATCGACCCGCTTAAATCGGCCCCGGTCAAGATGGTGCCTTGCAAGGCGGCGGCGGTCAAGACGGTGCGGGCCATGCGGGCCTGGTCAAGATAAGCGCCGGCCAGATTGGCCCCATAAAAATTAGCGCCCCGCAGGTCAGCCTGCCGGAAGTTGACGTTGACTAAACTGGCAAAACTGAAATCGGCCCCATCTAAATTAGCCTGGCTCAAGTTGGCGCTGTTGAGATTAGCCCGGCTCAGGCCGGCGCCATTCAGATCGGCTTGATACAGATTAGCGCCCGTTAAGATGGCTGCCTGTAAATTGTTGCCGCTCATCTGCGCTCCGGTCAGATTGGCTCCCGATAGATTAGCCTGGCTCAAATCAGCGCCGCTTAATTTGGCCCGGCTAAGGTCGCTGCCAATTAAGCGTGCTTGCCGGAAGCTGGCGCCGTCGAGTTTGACATTACTCAAGTTGACCCGACTCAAGACCGCTTGGGTTAAGTTGGCCGCGCTTAAATCGGCCCCAACCAGTTGGACGCCGATAAAACTGGCCCCGCGCAGGTCGGCCCCGGTTAGATTAGCCCCAGATAAGTTCGCCCCATCGAGCCGGGCATCGCGCAAATTGGCCCCACGTAAATCCGCAAATTGCAGATCGGCGTCGATCAACGTCGCCCGGTTTAAGTTGGCCTGGCTCAAATCGGCTTGTTTGAAACTAACGCCGCGCAGGTCTCGATTACGCAGATTCTCGCCGTTGCAATTCGGTGCGCAGGCGTTGGGCCTGTTCTGATAGGAAACCAGAGCCATTATAGCTATTAGGATCAAGCCCAGCAGTATGAGCGTGGTGGGTCTGGTCATTGTGAGTCAATCTTTTCCATCAGGACTTACGCAGTTCCAGAGGTGACAGTCACTTGATCACGCTAAATCGACTTGTCTAGGCTATCCAACTTCTGATTAACGACAATAAGTGACTGTCACCTGGGTTTTGGCGTAAGTCCTGTCCATTTAGAAATATATAGTTCGTAAGTATTCAGCGATAAACGGCTGCTTCAACAGGCTAAGGCTCAGCCTTAGTCTTAGCCTATTTTCCACCAAGCGTGTCTAATTGCATAAATACTATGGTTCATCGATCACCCGCTCACCCCAACCCGGCATCGGAAAGACCATCTGCCCGGTTTGATCGTCAGCCGGAGCCACAATCACCAACCGGCCTTGAATGACCTGGGCCATCAACGGCGGATGATAATTCTGGCCGGTGCTATCAAATTTGATCGGACCAAACAACGTGTCGGGCAAGTCTAACGCCCTCAGCGCATCGCGTAAGCGCGTCCGGACGTCGATCATATTATTCCAATCCAGCGGCTCCGCTTGAGAAGCCAGTTCCAGCGCCTGAGCGGCCAGCATCACATTGACATAGGCATTGACGCTCCGGTCGCCCGGCGCGACCCCGTAGCGCGTTTGGAACCGGTCGCTAAACTCTTGCGTGGTCGTGCCATCAGCCGCGTGCCAACTGGCGCTGGCCGACCAATCCAGGGTTACCAGAAAATAGTCGGCATACGCATTGTTGAGAAACTGGGCCGAGGTAAACGCCCCGGCATTAGACAGAAAAAGCTGCGGGCTGAAATCAATCTCCCGGCTCTGCTTCATCAGTAACAAGGCGTCACTCAGTTGATCCACCGAGAACAGCACGAAATCGGGATCGGCGTTTTGGACACGCGCCAACAGCGGCTTGAAGTCAGCCGACGGCGGCGTAAACGCCTCAACCGCTGCCAGACTGATCCCCTCTTCCTTAGCATAATAGGTCACCGCCTGGGCAAAAGCCTGACCAAAGACCGTGTTTTCGTAGATCACGGCCAACGAAGACGGTTCGTCTTCGGGCCGTAAGGTCAAGGTATAATCCATTAACGCCCTGACCGAGTTGTCTAAACGGCCGGTGGTGCGAAAGACCCAGTCCGACCCCAGACTGGTCACCAAATCGTTGGCGGCATTGTGGGCCAGCAGCGGCGTTTGATATTGGCCGGCCAGCGGCACCAACGGCAGCGTGACCGCACTGGCAAAGGAGCCGATGACGAGCGGCGACCGCTCCTGCTCGACTAATTCTTGGAACGCGGCCATGCCGTCGGCCGCGTTCGAGGCATCATCTCTGGTCACCAGAACCAGGGAACAGCCGATGACCCCTCCCGCTGCGTTCAGGTCATCCCGGGCCATGTCGTAACCGCGCACCAGTTCAACCGCCCGGTCGGCAAAGCCACCGCTTAACGACGTGATGACCCCGAATTTGACCTCACACCCGGCTCCCGACGAGGCGGCCGGGGTCGCTGTCGTCGAAGCGGGCAGCCCCATAGTTTGGCAGCCGCTAAACCATAAGAGGGTCAAACTCACCAGCAGCCGGTTTAACCAAACGGCGGCCGGCCGCGGGCTTAATGAGCGCATGTTATTCCGCCCGAATGGCACAGCTTGGAATCTCAAATTTCTCCGGCCATTGGGTAGACTGGTCGTAACGGCTGCCGCATAGGTTGGCATCATGGGCTAATCTGGCTCGATCAGCTTCGTTCAATTCCGTAATCACCGGATCGGTGATCGAGTCAACCACGAAATCGGCTACGGCCATGAGCGTCCCCTGCAAATTTGCGCCTCGCAGGTCAGCGCCCGCCAAATCGGCGCCGACCAGATTAGCCCCGGCTAAGTTGGCCTGATTAAAATCGACGCCGGTCAGATTGGCCGCGTACAAGCTGGCCCCCGATAAATCCGCGCCGTTCAGATTGCTGCCGGTTAAATTGGTCATATTCAACCAGGCTCCCGGCAGCGCGGTTCTAACCAACAACGTCCCCGACATATCCGCGCCGCTCAACCAGGCCCCGTTTAGATTGGTATTGCTTAAATTACTGCCGCTCACGTTGGCTTTGGCTAACCCGATGCCGGTCAGGTCGGTGCTGGTTAAATTACCGCCAATCAGAGTGGCTTGGGTTAAGTTGCCCCCCCACAACCGGGCCAGGGTCAAGTCAGCGCCGGTCAAATTCGTGCCGGTCAGGTTAGCGCCGGTCAGGTCGGCCCCGCCCAGGTTGGCTCCGCCCAGATTGGCTTTGGTTAAGTCCACCCCCAGTAAAAGCGCCTGGGTTAGGTTCGCGTTGGCTAAATTGGCCTCTACCAGTCTGGCTCCGCTCAAGTCAGACCCACTCAGATCGGCTCGAACCAGCAACGTTCGGCGCAGATTGGCTTCCACCAGCTTGGTTTCAGATAAGCTGACCCCGCTCATATCCCGGCCGATTAGCTCAGCCCCGATGCAATCAGGCGGGCAGCCCCACGGTAAATTGCCCCAGCAGCCGGGTAGAACCAGCAGCACTATCAGCCCCAGCCAGGCGAGGTGTTTCATGGCGTTACCGTCAGCGATAGCGTTGGCGTCAAAACCTGGTTCAAGATGGTTTCGGACAGTTGAAGCGGGGTGGGGGTTGGCGCGGTCAGCGTCGGCGTAAGGGGCGGCGTAGCCGGCAGGCCGTCCTCGAGCGACGGCAGCGGCAGTAGATAGGGCGCGTTGTTAGGCACTAACATCACCTTGATCCCCGGCGACAACTTCTCAACGTAGCGATACGTAATCAAATCCGGCCGCTTGTCCAACTCGGCGGCAATGACCCGCAGCGCCTGAGCTTCGGCTTCGGCAATGGTTTTGATGCGGTCGGCCTCGCCAGCGGCCAGCCGGCGAATCTGTTCGGCTTCATATTCTTTCTCGATGGTCTTCTGTTGGGCCACCTGTTTCTGCTCGACCGTGGCCGCATATTCGGGGGAAAAGGTGATGTTGCGCAGTAGAAATCGGTCCATCACAAAGCCCTTGTCTTCCAGCGCGATCTGCACCTCCTCCGACAAATCCCTTTCCAAATCCAGTCGTTTGGAGCTGTTGACCTCGTCCACCGTAAACTGCGACACCTTGGTTCGAATGAGGCCGCGCATCAACGGGCGGATAAAATCGTCGATATACCGATCCTGCCAATCGATGTGAATCTGAATAACCTGTTCGGCATCGATCCGAAAGATAACGGACGTATCCATTGATACTTCCTGACCGTCGGAGGTCCGGGCGACGATGTCGTCGCTGCCTAAATTCTGCCCTTCGGTCGGCTTGCCGGACATGGTGTAGGTTTGGAAAAAAATGGGATAGTAATAAACCTGTTCCAAAAAAGGGACAATCCAGCGCAGTCCCGATCGCAGCGGCCGGTCGCGATAACCCTGCGGCGACACCAGCGACACCACCACTCCCACCTGCTGGGGTTCGACGAACACCAGGGCGTTACTCAGCAAAGTCAAGGCAATCGCCACCGACAAGAGCATCACCATCCGTCGCGTAATGAGGTGATTAAAGGCGGCGACGATGCCCCCTTGGCGAGCAACCCGGATAAAATGGAGCACGATAAACAGCGCCACAAAGATCCAGGTCATCGCGGCGATGATTTCAAGAGTCCGATCTAACAGCATAAATCGTCTTTCATAGCTAACCGACTTGTTTCCCCAATCTTCATAAGGCTAAGGATGGGCAATCACTAACAGCGTCGGCGCCCATTTGAGGGTACAGCGCAGCGCCCGCTCCAGATTTTCCGGGTCCAACGCGCCGAAGCTTTCATCTAAGATCATCACATCGGCCTGCTGAAGCAAGGCCCGGGCAATAAACACCCGGCTGCGCTCGCCGTGCGATAGCTGCCAGCCGCTTTCCCCCACCATTTGCTGCCAGCCGGACGGCATTCGGGCCAGCAGGTCGCCCAGGCCCAATTCGTAGCACAGGGTTTCCGCCAGTTCCATATCCTCGGGCGTCGGGGGCCAGCGGCGTCCCAGCAGCAGGTTAAAACCAAAGGTCTCGGTAAAGATATGATTTTCGTGAAATTGGGGCGCTACAGCCACGTGTCGCCGCCATTCGGCGCTGCCCAGACTGGCTTGATCGTAGCCCCACAGCATCAACAGCCCTGATTCAGGTTGGCGCAGTCCGGCCAAAACAGCCGCCAACGTGGTCTTCCCCCCGCCCGATGGCCCTTCCAATAACAGCCGGGCCCCGGGAAAGATTTGCAAATTGGCCTGCTGTACGGCCAGCCGCCCGTGGGGCCGGTAGCGAAAGTTCACGTCTCGCGCCATCAATACCGCTTCCGGATCAGCCGGTCCATTTTCAGCCTTGGTTGTCCCGGCTGCACCCTCCGGCGCTGGTTTGGCTTTTGGGGCCACGAAAAATGATTGGGCCGGCCGGTCTGCCGGCTGGGTCGCGGCCTGAAATAATGGCTGGACTTGTCCCCAAGATAACCCAATCTGCACCGCTTGCTCTACCCCTCGGCTGGCGGTGTAGAGGGCCTGAGATGCCAGCAGCACGCCGCCAAAGGTAATCGCCAACTGGCCGACCGAGGTCGCTCCAACGATAAAAGCGTAGGCCAGGCCGGCTACCAGCCACCAGCCCGGTAAATTGACCAACCCTAGCCCCAGCCGGTCGCGCCGGGTCGATAATTCCAGATAGCGGGCCAGGTCCCGATCTTCATCCAGATGCCAGTCGCGGATGGCTTCTTGCGCCAGCCGCGTTCGATGGCCGACCATCCGCTCGACCAGATCGTTGGTCATGCGGCGGTAAATGTCGATCCAGGTCTGGCTGTGCCGGTAGTAATACCCACTGTAGCTCACGATAACCACCAGCCATAGCCACAGCAACCCGACCAGCGGCCAGCCGTTACCCCCTTGCCGTAAGACCCAACTGGCCGTAGCTAGTTGAATCAGCGCCACCAATACGGTTAAGCCGCCATTGAGGGCCAGCAGTTCAACCGCCTCCGACTCCATGATTCGGCCCAGAAATTGGCCCATCCCCTGGTGGCGAATATCGTCCGGTTTCAATTTGAGCGCCCCGTACAGTAAGCGCTGTTTGAAGATAGCTCCCACACCATAGGCAAATTGACTTTGCGTCCAGGCCGCCAGCAGTTGAAACGGAATGGCGGTGAACAGCAGCAACGCCCAGGCCACCAGCCAGGCCCATTCAAACTGGCCGGTCAGCGATCCCCGGCCAATAATCCACCAGGTTCCCACGGTTAGCCCTTGCAGCGCCAGCGACGCGCCCAGCAAAATCAGCGGGTAGCGCCACAGCCGGACGTGACGGAGTTGCCGCCACAAGCCGGAACCCGGCGAGGGCCGGAGCAGCCAGCCCACCTCAAGCGGCTGTCCCCCCAGTTGTTCTTGTAACAGGGCTTGCCTGGCCCGCTCGTGCCGCAGTTCATCGACGCCGGCTTCGGCCAGCAGCCGATCAACCGCCGCCAGGCGAGGCGCGACGAGCGGCCGGCTCAGAGCGTCGCTTATCACCTTGGCTTGAACCCGGTGGACCTTTAAATCCGGGCCAAGCAGCGAGACAGCTTTGGGGCCAAGCCACTGCCGTCTACCGGCCAACAGAACCAGGCAAGAAGGTGAAGCCGCCGAATCGTTCGAAGCGGGTGGTCGATACAGAATGGCCGGCGCGGCCTGGTGAACCAGGTCATCTAACTCGGCTAAAGAGGCCGCCACCGGCTCGGCTTCCAGGCCCAGGCGGTCGGCGGTGTGTTGAACCCACTGACCCAAGGCCGCCAGACCGGCCTGATGGAGTTCGGGGGGAAGACTTTGGGCTTCACTCAAAACCGATCCCAGGCCGGTTCGGCGGGCTAATAGCTCGATGGCTTCATCTAATCGGACTACAGGCCAGGTCAAAGCCGTTAAATCGGCCGGATTTTGCGACATAGACCTACTATAGCAACGGCCTGTGACATTTGCGTGACGAGCCGCTATACCTTTCATGTCACGCTAATGTCACACAGGCTTGTTAAAATGGGCAACAGTCTAAAATGCTTAACTTTATATAGGAGAAAAACCCGATGATGCTCATAATTACTATTTTATTGATCATGTTTGGGATAATTTGGTATCTTGAACCCAAGTGGGCGTCTCAGGAGTCCCGTGACAAGGCCACGACCACGATCACGAGCAACACCAAAGAAGCCTATTCGAAATCTAAGGGTTGGTTGGGTCAGTTTCGGCTGCCGTTCCGGAAAGATAAGGATGAGGTCGCCGCGCAGTTTAAGCAGTGGCTGGGCCAGTCGGACCTGGCTCACCGATCACAGCTTTATAATCAGTTGTCGGTAGACGCATCCGAATTTGCGGCTTGGGTCGATGGGCTGTCCGACGCAGAGTTGAACAAGTTTGTGGCCGATTTATCCACTATCTGCCGGACCCAAGATTTTGAACTGACCTGGTTGGTAGACCCGAAAACACCCGATAATCTCAAACGCGCCGTGGAAGATGCGGTGATCCTGCATGGTCTGGCCGCCTGGAAAGCCCGCGATATTCAGCCGCTGCTGGCCTACAAAGCCTGGCAAGCCGCCCCTAATAAGCCGGAAAACCGGGCCTTTGCTCAAAAGCTGTATAACAAGTTGGCTGAGGCTGGCCTGGTTACTACCCCGTCTAATTTAGTCTTGGCCACTGATAAAGAACGGCAGGAGCATGTAGCCCTGACGATTGATACGGCTGCGGCTGAGAAAGAGGCGACCTTCCTGGCGCTGGTTCAAGAAGTAGTGAATGAATTGGAAATTGAAAAAAACGAGGTTAAGGCCCCGGAGACCGCCGCCTCGGCTGTAGATCCGTCTACGCCAAAAGCAGCGGAAATTGCAGCGTAAGCCATATTACGGGAGGATATTATGAAAGTCAAGACCAATGTAAAATCAGGTTATGATGTCAAAGATTTCTTCGACGAAACCAGACAAGCCCTCAATCAAGCCCGCCGGAATGCCAGCCAGGTAGCCCAGACCGTGTCCAACACGGTCACCAGTCGTAAATTTTGGACCTGGCCCTGGTAAGTGATGAAGGTCAAGACGCACTTGAAAGCCGGTAAACCACTGGGTGATGTAGTGGCTGATCTAACCCAAGTGACCGGTTTGGACAAAGTCGCTCACCTGTATACCGACCTGACCGGCAAGGATTGTGGCTGTCAGGCTCGCCAGGACGCGTTAAACCGTCTATTCTCAGGTTGATTTATTCAGGAAAATAATCGATGACTGACATTCGTCCGGCCCCATCAACCCCGAAACAAAGCCCAGGAGTGCGTGTTCGCACCAACTTGACCGCCGGTTCAATTACGGTTTACGGTACCCAGAGCTGCCCGTGGACGGTTAAGCAGTTGAATTATTTTGATCAAAAAGGGACTGCGTATCGCTTTGTGGATTGTTCCAGTCAAACTTGCCCGGAGTTTGTCCAGGCTTTCCCCACCACTGATTACCACGGACAATTTCATATTGGCTTTAAGGAGTATTGATGAGCAGTGGTAACAGGTTCAGTTTGCCGTCAGGAAATCACAGTTACCTAACGGCCTAACGCTCTAAATATTAAAAGTGGCATCAGATTTAATGAAAGGAAATAATGATGATACAAAAACAAATGATTGAGAAGACCAGCTCGCTTAAAGTGAAAACAGGCCTTAAAGCGGGCGCTCACTGCCGGATCGCTTTCAATGATGTGCTAAACGACTCCAGGAATCAAAAGAAGATCGATCACTTTGTTAATTGCTGTCGCGGCGACAATAAATGTTTGCACTAAGGTTTGGGGATGTTATTGAGGAGAAAATCTCTTGAAATTAAAAACAGCGATTAAAGCCGGAGTTTACCTGGGGTTAACCCTATCCGCCGGGGGCGGTACGGGCTCTAATCAAGAAACCAACAATTAACCTCATTCTATATCAGGCGACTCAACCCTTGATTTGAGCCGCCTGCTTCGTCTGTATAAAACTTTAACCGTATATAAAGGGAGTATTATGAAAGCAGAAATCATTGTCAAAAAGCCGTCATTGAAGGTCAAAACCGGGCTCAAAGCAGGCGACCATTGTCGAAGTTCCTTTAAAAATCATCTTCAAGACCCATATAATAACGCTCGGGTCCAGAATTTTGTCGATTGCTGCCAGAGCGATAGCCGGTGCTTACACTAACCAGTCAATGAGCAGGTGATAGTCGCCTAAACGTGATTATCAGTAATAAAGTAAAGGCCTGACAGGTTTTTATTAATTTGGGTGTTTGACGATCATTTTGCGGTCGATAGTTACTTTTGCCGCAAGCTTTTGGCCCAGAAACCTGTCAGGCCTGATCACTGTTCGTGATGTTGCTCTGTCAATCGACCCCCTTCTAACCACAGCCGCCGCCAGGCAGCGCTTTGCCAGAGGCCGGTCTGCACCGCTTCTTCAGCCTTTAGCAGCGCCTGATAGCGCGATTGGCGGCTCAGTAAAGCCTTTGGCGGCCCCTCTTCGATAATTTGGCCTTGCTCAACAACAATGACCCGCTCAAAATCCTGGGTCTCGCCGACATCGTGGGTGATGCAAATCAGCGTGGCGTCTCGCCAGTGGCGTCGCACTCGGGCCAGTAGCTCACGCCGCTTGGCCCGATCTAAACCACGAAATGGCTCATCCAGAATGACCAGCCGCACCCCGCTGCGATTCATCATGCGTCCCAGCCGCACCCGCTGCCCTTCACCCCCGGAAACCAGGCCGCCGGCCTCGCCCAGAGGAGTTTGGAGGCCGTTTTCCAGCCGCTCAACCACATCGTATAAATCGGCCGCCTCCAGAGCAAAGCTCTGGCCGGCATTAGGATCGACTCCGCTGCCGTAAGTTAAATTCTCCAACAGCGTCCGGTTCCAAAGCTGCACCGCCGGATCGACCCAGGCGGTCTGCCGGCGTAAGTGGCCCAACTGCTGGCCCCGCAGGGGGTGGCCATCGACCAAGCACTCACCGCCGGCCGGTTTGTGCCAGCCAAGCAGCAGCCCGACCAGGCTCGATTTGCCTGCCCCGGACGGTCCGACGACGGCCAAATGGTCGCCGGGGTTCAAGGTCAGGTTAATGCCTTGCAAGATGATATGCCCGCCCGCTTGAACAGTCACATCGCGCAGTTCAATGGCTACGCCGCCGGTTTGGTTTTCCGTCTCGGCCGATCCGGCGGCTTCTTCCGAAACAGCGGCCGGGGCAGCGGGTTCGGTTTCAACCTCATCCGGCGCGCCGAGCGGCTCCAATATCCGCACTACCCGGTTGCGTAGGGTTGGATACTGCTGCCCCACTTCGGCGATGCGTTGGCCCAGCAGGGGCAGGCTCAGCGCCCAATAAAACAACAGCAGCACCCCGCTGACTTCACCGCCGTTGATAATGTAGGAAAAAGTGATCCAGACCACAAAGCCGGTGTACAACAGCGCGTTGACCCCTTGAAGCGCGACCGACAGCCGCGAAAAATTTTGCCCGGCGCGCGTCCACTCAACCAGCAGCCCTTCATGTTCGCGTCGAAAGGCCCGCTCGGCCCCATGCAGCCGGAGCGGGATCAGGCCCAGTAAGGCATCCAAATAAAAGCGGCTCAACGCGCCGGTGTGCGACCGCAGCCGCAGGTCGCGCTCTTCCAGAAGGGGATTGGTTAGCCAGGACAGGGTGACGAAGGCCGCCGTGGCCAGAATGGCCAGCAGCGCACTGCCGGGTTGGAGGATAATCACCCCGATTGTGGTCAATATGAGTTGAAACACCAACCGCAGCAGGTCTACCCCCAAAGAGGGCAGGGTGCGGAGTTGGCGCAGGTCGTAAGCGCGTTGGGTCATGTCAGACGTCAATCGGCTGTGAAAATAGCGGTCGCTCAGGCGCGGAATCTTCTGCAAGAAGGCGATGCGCAGGCGGGTTTCCAACCGCCGGCCCAGCCGTTGGGTGGTGGCGGCAATCGGCCACTCTAACAGCAGCAGCACGACCAAGAACGTAAACAAGGCGACAGCTCCGCTTAAATACTGCTGCTCCCCTTGGTCGAGGCTCTGGCTCAGGCGCAGCGCTCCCTGAAAGAGCAGCGCCTGAATAGTCACCGCCAAGGTAGCCATAAACAGCGCCACAGCCAATACAGCCGGGGTCAACAGCCCGTCCTGACCCAGCGCCCGCCACACTTCCCGGATCGGGTCAAGCGGCGGCTCCTGAAGGATGGCCGCTAACTCGGGCGGCAGCGGCGCCGGTTCGGTTATCGCTTCATCCAGGCCGGCGGCAGGCTCGACTCGCCGGCCGGTGACGCGGACCAAGACTGCCCCGTGCAGCAGCAGTTGTTCGGTTGGCGCTTCACCGGTTTCCCCGGCGACGGTTTCCGGCTGATAGCTGTCAGCCAGCGGCGTGACCGACCAGTAGAGCGGCGGAATCGGCAAAACAGCCGGGTCCCCGCCATCGAGCCTCGGCGGTGTCCGGTTGTCTAGAAAGCAGCGTTCGATAACCCGCCCGGCTTCTTCGCCCGCTTCTAACCCACCGGCGCGGACAATAGCCGCCGCCATCCGCGTCGCCGCATCCAGAGCGGCCAGCGAACGCCAGCCGGAGTCCTCAATCGCCTGGTAGGTTAGCCCGGTAAGGGTCGCTTCCGGCAGGTTTAGGTCACGCAGCCGCCGGTGGAGGGGCTGGAGAAAACCGGGTGAGCCAGCCCACTCTCGCCAGGCCTCAGCCGGTACGGGAAAGCGGTGCAGAAATAAGTCGCGCAAAAATTGCTGCTTCGTTTTCCACTGCCGGCCCGCGCCGGGGTCCATCACCTGGACCCAATTGGCGTGGCAACTCCAGACCACCACAAAGTGGGTTAGGCCGTTGGGCAGACGGACCACGATAATCGCCGGTAAAGCCTCACTCTCCGGCAGCAGGACGTGATCGGCCGGCAGCATGATTTGTTCGGCTTCCAAGCCGAGTTGAAGCATGAGTTCTTCTAAAGTATCAATCGAGGTGCCGTCCACTGAGGTCTGGCAGGCTTCGCGGAGGCGGCCATATGAGGCGGCAATACCAAAGCCTTCTAGCAACGCTTTAAGCGAAGCCGGCCCGCAGTCCATCTGGGAGGTTTGAATGACTTCGGGGACAAAAAAACGCTTTTCCGGCAAGGCGACCATTATTCCGGTTGTTGCGGGCTGAGCGTTAGTTTGGGATCATCCACAAATTGGCCGGCCGAGCGCAGCACCAGCATGGCCGGCGAGACGTGATCGACTTCGACCTGGACCTGACCGGTCTGGCCTGGTTGAATGGGTTCGGGCGAGAAGACGTACAGCTCCACTTGGCTGGTCTGGTCGTTTGCCGCCGGGGTATCCATCACTTGAGCGGAAAAAGTTTGCCCTTCCGGAGCAGAGCCGTTCGCCAGCCGAAGGGTAGCCGCCTGGCCGGGGCGCAGCCGGGCCAGGGCTTCCGGGGGGAAATTAACTTGCAGCGAACCGTCGCGCTGCACGGAAAAATCGCGGCTGGTTTCATATAAAGTAACTTTGGCCAGAAAAAACCAGGCGCTCCAGGCCATGAGCAGCAGGCTGGTGACAATGAGCGCCGCCAGAGCCGGACCAAAACTATCTTGTTGGAGCGAGCGCAGCGATCGAGAAAATGACAGCGACACGGTTCACCTCACACCCCCACTATATCACTAGCGTGTGACATTTGCGTGACCACTTGCCTTCGTTGCTCGAGAAAGAGAGCCAAACCGGGCAACTGCTGGATAAAAGCCGCCAACTGTTGCGTTGTCGTCGCCCACTGCACGGCCGCGTCGATATTTTCCCATTCAACTTGGATATCAGCAAGATCCTCATCCGGCCTTTGAGCATATAGATTAGCCCAGTCTGCGGCCAGATTTAGATAATAATTACCGTGCTGCTGAGCCAACTCCTCGAACAGTTGGCGAATTTGCATCAGCTTGGCGAAGGCGTATTTTTTTAAGAGGGGATGCAGGTCAAAATAAGTGGGGGCCTGCCGGCGCAGAAGAGATTTGTCAATCAGCATAGCCAGTTGCTCCGGCGAAGTTCCGGCGATGGTCTCCGCTGCGTCGAGCGAAAACTTGCCTCGAAAGATGGCTAATTTTCTCAGCACATTTCGCCCCTCATCCGGCAGCAAACTCCAGGAATGTTCAAAGACCGCTTCCATACTGGCGTGGCGGCCCGGTACATCGCTGGTTCTGCGCCGCAGCAGGGTCAGGTTTTGCTCCAGCCGGCCCGCGATTTCGTCGCAGGAAAAAATGCGAACCCAGGCCGAGGCCAGTTCGATGGCCAGCGGCAGCCCGGCCACCTGCTGACAGATGCGGATAATAGCGGGCAGGTTATGGGCGCCGAGCCAAAAACCGGGGCTAACCCGCCGCGCATTTTCCAGAAAAAGCTGTACGGCGCTGTAGGTTTGGCTCCAGTCTGTCAACGCGGCCTCATCCAGAGCGCTTAATTCATTGTCATTGGGGAAATTCAAACCTCTAACTTGAATAACCTGTTCGCCGCGAATGCCCAACTGCTCGCGTGAGGTGACGATTATCTTTAAATCGGGAGCATAGTCTAACAAGGACTTGACCAGGTTGGTGCGGCTCATCAGTTGTTCGAAGTTATCGAGCAGCAGCAGCAGCTCTTTTTCGCGCAGATGGTCATACAGCCGCGCCCGGAGGCGGTTGTGGCGAGTTGACAGCCCCAGCGCACCGGCGATTGTCGTTTCCAGGTCGTCTGGAGAGACATCGTCCAGAGAAGCCAGCCAGGCGCCGTGAATCCATTCCGGGGCGTCATCAGCGGCGGCCCGCATGGCCAGCCGGGTTTTGCCGACGCCGCCCGGACCGACCAATGTAATCAGCCGGCAGTCTTGGCTGGCTAAATAGCGCGTAATTTGCTGTAACTCTGTCTCCCGGCCTATAAAGGGGACCAGGATATTAGGCAAAGCGGAAGCGCTCACTTTTTGATACGTCAAAAGGCGGTCACTGCGCTGGAATTGGATCAGTTTCAACTGCGGGGTGTTGCCGGCTTGAATCGCTCGAGCCATTTTGACTGTTTCCGGGGCCGGTTCCAGGTCAAGTTCAGCTTGCAGCTTGTTCCTGAACTGGCGGTAGCGCTTGAGCGCTTGATTCCGCTCGCCGCGCAGCACTAAAGTGTGCATTTGCAGCCGCAGCGCCTCTTCATCCAGTGCGTCGAAATGTAGCAGCCGGGTGGTACACTGTTCGGTTTCGGCAAACTGCCGGCGGGCCAAGTAATAGCGGGCCAGGGCGTGCAGGGCGTTGACCACCTGTCGCTGCAAGTTGTCGCGGGTGGTTTCTAACCAATCCACTAAAGGCGTGTCGTCGCGCCGGCCAATCCCCTCTAAAAGATCGCCCCGGTACAGCGCTACCGCTTGAGCCAGTTGAGCCATACAATCGCGACAAGCCTCCAGCCGGCGATGCCGGTGTTGCTGGGTGGCTGTGATTAACGCCTTGAATTCGCTCACATCCAACCAAGTTGAGCTGGCGGCGTTGAATTGCAAGGTTTGAATAGTGCTTAACAGATAAGCATTAAGGTCGTCGTCATCTTTAATGGTTTGGCGCAAGCGTTTCAAGGTTTGGCGTAAGTTTTGGCTGGCTTGCTTCTCGGTGGAGTCGGTGTAAAACATGGCGGCCAATTCCTCCCGCCGGTGAGCCTTGGCCGGGTCGAGCGCCAAATAGGCCAGCAGCAACAAGGCGTTGTCCACGGCAAATCTGGCCGCCTCACCATTCGGTAATATGACCTGTGGCGTCCCCAGAAAGGACAATTTTAGTGGATCTGACATCATTGAGTCCCCATCACTATGGTTGCACTCTTTTTAGAAACCCGGTTTTTGAGACCTAATGGATAATCTTTTGAGGCCAAAAGCGCCTCTTTTTAACGCTAAAAAACCGGGTTTCTGGTCATAATACTTTAAAGTGCAAAGGTAGTGTCCCTCATATAGCCTAAAGCGTTTATCAAAAACGAGGATTGACTTAGCCGCGCTATTAAGGCCTTAACTTTTCGCAATTTCCCCTGCTTAGTTTAACATTTATAAGGTTAAATGCGTATCGGGCAGATAGATGATTTTTACTCATCACAACAGCCTCAGACAGATGTAGGAGATCGGGTCATCCATTTGGATGAGGGCAAATATTGCGATCTCCCGATAATGTCCTTAACCCTCCGCCTTTCTTTCGCACTTATTCGTCGTGTTACCGATTATACGGGTGCAGCAGCCGGAATAATTTCCCCGGACTTTTCCAAAACACAATATAAAGCAGTTCCATCATCATCGCGACGCCAACCATGGCCACCAAAACCACCAGTTGGATGGGATTACTTTGGTAACTGCTCCAGCATAAGGTGATGAGGGCCGCAGCACAAGCTAGCACCCCAAAGCCCGCCAAAAGTTTATGACTGCCAACCGCCTCGGCTAAAATAAAATTGGCCGCGTTGACAATCCCAAAAATAATCAAAAATCCGGCGCTGGCCATCGTTGAAATCTGGGTGATGTTGCCGATGTTAGCCAGCAGCAAGGCCAGAGCGGTGGTAATGAGCAGGCCGACGACCGGCTGGTTCCACACACGGTCCTCTAGAAACGCGGGCAGTTCACCTTCGGTGGCGATGACATAGCTTAAACGGGCCGAGCCGTAAAGCGTGGCGTTGATGGCGGAAAAGGTTGCCAGAACCGCCGAAACCGCCACCAGCGTAAAGCCGAATTGGCCCAGCGCAGGTTGGGCCGCCGCCGCCAGGGCAAAATCGCTGGACGCCTTGACTTGTTCGCTGGTTAACGAACCGGCCGTGACAATCGCAATCAGGACGTAGAGGATAATTACAAATATAACCGCTCCATAATAAGCCCGGGGTAGCGTCACGCGATAATTTTTGACCGATTGGGCGGTGTTGGCAATGAGTTCGAAGCCTTCATAGGCCACAAAGATAATCATACCTGCTCCAAATAATTGGGGCAAAGGCTTCCAGGTGTTGGGCGTGAGCCGAGCCGGATTTATAGCGCTAAATCCGGCCACGATGACTAACAGCAAAATAGCGATTTTGATAATGACGACATAAGTTTCCGTCTTGCTGATAAGGGACGCGCTTAGAAGATTGAGGAGCATGGGTAAAATAATGCCGACACTAATAAGGATATGATTCAGCCACGGGCTTTGCAGGCTGTCCGGGAGAAAGGTGGCGGCGTAGTTGCCAAAAGCTACCGCATATAAGGCGAGCGTGACGATATAGCTGACCCACAGTAAGTTATTAGTGCTGCCGGTCAGGAAGTTGATGCCAAAAGCCTGATCGACAAAGATAACCGTACCTCCTTTACTGGGATACACAACCGACAGCTTGGCGTATGAATAGGCCGTTACCAGGGCAATCAAACCGGCGATCAAGAACGAAATAGGCACCGCTCCACCCGCCAATTCGACGGCCAGCCCTAGTACCGCAAAAATACCGCCGCCAACCATACCGCCAACCCCAATAGCGATGGCGCCAAATAGACTGACCTGTTCCGATGTATCCTCGTTTGATGCGGGTGAATTTTTCATAAGATTTTGCGTCTTTTATTAACGCCCATAAGAGTTAGCCTATCGCCACCGAATCAATTCGGTCGCCGCTAAAGAAAACCTGTTGATGAAAGTTAAGAAAATAAACATGGGACGCCGGGCCAACAAACGCGAGGCTAAAGCCATCGCGTTGAAAGAGCGAAGGACGCTAAAGCGCCCTCAGATGGCACAAGCTTAGCCCGACAGGGCTTCGTTCTCTCAGCACGGGTCTTTAGGCCCGTGCTGCGGGGAACGGCAAGGTTGTAACCCAGATTAAATTCTTAATCTTCATAAACAGGTTATTTGGTTCCCCTTAACGTGTTTTCAATACGTTCCTTTTATCAGGCTGCGAATTCGTTCGCGGATATTACTCATGTTGGCATCGATTGCTGAGTAGTGACATTAAAAAAACGCTCTTTTTGTATTTGACCTTCTTTTCTGCGGCGAAAAAACGATCATTTTGAGTGAGACCTGCTTTTTTGCGACAAAAAAGGGACCTTTTTGTGTTTGACCTG
Source organism: Anaerolineales bacterium (assembly GCA_020634935.1). GTDB lineage: Bacteria > Chloroflexota > Anaerolineae > 4572-78 > J111 > JAGRBY01. The sequence continues at coordinate 20,474 of JACKAT010000026.1, read as the reverse complement.
CTTTTTTGCGACAAAAAAGGGACCTTTTTACGTGAGACCTGCTTTTTTGCGACAAAAAAGGGACCTTTTTGTGTTTGACCTGCTTTTTTGCGACAAAAAAGGGACCATTTTGTGTTTGACCTGCTTTTTTGCGGCAAAAAGGGGACCCAAAACGTTTTACCCTCCTTTTTTGAACCAAAAAAGCCGTTCCTTTGCAAACATCAGGGTTTTACCCCCCATCCTCTACGTAGCGGGGAGGGGGCCTATTAAGGGGAGGCGCTCTCCAAATTTTCCCGGTTGTCCGGCTCCGTTTTGGCGCCGGCAAACATCGCCAAGGCCTGCGACGCTCTTTCTGAGCCAAAATTCTTGGCATAGCCCGCCACAAAGCTGGCCCCGAACAAAAACACCTGGGCGGCGTAATAAATACCCAACAGCATGATAATTAAGGCCCCCGCCGTACCGGCCGCCGAGCCGACATTGCTGTGCGTTAAATACAGTTTGATGCCCCAGATCCCAATCATCATGAGAATTGTTGTCACCAGTGCGCCCACCCACAAATCGGACCAGGGCAGGGTTATATCCGGTATCACGCGGTACATAAAGCCAATAAGCAGCGCCACGACCAGGATTGAGCCCAAAAGACTACCCCATTGCAATATGCCCAGTTCACCATAAAAAATGTAGCTGTCCAACAGTGAGATAACCAGATTAATCACGATCAACAGCAGAAAAAAGAAGCCGATCATCAATACCATAACCACGGCCGTCACTTGCGAGATGATATTCGCCTTAAGGCCCTTTTTGGGGGCGGGCGGCAAGCCCCAAACCGCATGCAGGGCAATCTTTAGCTCCTTAAACAAGGCCGACGCCCCATAAGCTAAAAGCGCCAGCCCCAGCAACGAGGTGAGCGTAATTCCGGCGCCGGTTTGTTGAAAAATGGTCTGCACCGAGTCTTCGACCATCGCCGCCGACTCTTCGGTCAGAACTTTTTCTAACGCTGAGTTGATTTGTTCTTGGGCGGCCGTCCGGCCGACAAAAATGCCCAGAATCATGGTGGCAATTAACAGTAACGGCGCCAACGAGAAAACCGCCCGGTAAGCCAGCGCTGCCGCCGAGCGTGAAGGGATACTCTCGTTGTATAAATTCACCGTATCCATACCCAGGGCTTTTAATTTGTTCAGTAAACTCATTCGATTACACCTCCTCTCCAATCGTCATACTAATTAACTCAAGTTGCTCCCCTGTCAGGTTTTGTTCGCGGCCAGGTAGCAACTGAGGTTAATTATATAGGTTTCAGGATTAACTAAAAATTACGCCAAATACGCCCGCGTTCAGCAGCGCCAATACGTAGAAGAGGGCCGGTAGAGGGGTGAAATTGTTGATAAGTTTCGGTCAAGGTCTCATCGTTGGCCAGATGACTTAGGCGCGTTCTGATGTAGCCGCTTTCCATCGGTTTCAAAATGAGGCAGATGGGGCATTTGGTCTGGGGAAGCCATACTATCAATGAGGCGGTCTACCCGACCACCGGGGGGAAAATCCCAGGGCGTGGCATAGTGGTTGGCAGGTGCGCCCGGAAGTATCATCGTCATCGTGGTCGAGCGGTAATGAAAGTTTAACAAAAAATCAGTAGACCGCAATTGCCCCTTTCGATACGACCTCCCTCGATCTATTTGGATGATGCGGTCTACTGATCATAATAGGATTTTACGCAGTTGAGTGGATTGAACCCAGGTGACAGTCACTTTTGGCTGAAAATGAATGTCCGTTTTGCCCAAACAGGTCGATTTATCGCCGCTAAGTGACTGTCACCTGTTGAACTGCGTAACGCCTAAATAAAAAGTGTCACGTCAACGACGGATCGCTTTGACGATAGCCAGCAGCACAATGGCCCCCACCAAGGCCGTTATGATACTGGTCACGTTAATGCCACTCATCAAGTTGACGCCCAGCAACAACTGCGAGAGGAGGCCGCCCAGAAAGCCGCCCACAACCCCAATGATCAAATCACCGATAAGGCCCGTACCGGTTTTCATAATGAGTGAGGCCAACCAACCTGCAATCAAACCAACAATAATGGTCGCAATAAAACCCATTTTTAATCTCCTTTTATTTTTGACAGATATTGAAAAATAGTCTTTTGTCCGGCGATGAAGACCGCATCTACCCTACCCATGTTGGCGCTCTAGCGCCCGTGGCCTTCAACCAGGTCCTTCAAACTGTTCAGCGCCTTTTTGACTCTGAGGGTGTCTTTGGGATTTCCCCCGGCCAGGAATTGGGCCAGAATACCGCCTCCCATCAACGTGTCCAGGGTGTAATCCAACCGGCAGCCATGCGAGCCGCCCAATCCCAGGAAACCACGGTCAGGTTTCAGCTCAAAGAGGTGGGCGTCTTTATCGTCGCCCATTTGGGTCATAACCTCCAGCCGTTCATTGGGCTCAAGGCTGACAATCGTACCGACCCCGGTGCGACCTTCATCTTGCCATTGGAAAGTTCCCCCCGGCTTAACCTCGCTCACGTTAGAGACCGCTTCGATCCCCGGAAACCAGAAGGGCCATTGTTGGGGGTTGGTAATAACCGCCCATACGGTTTCCACCGGAGCCTCAATTTCCACCTGACGTTCAAATTTTGGCATTGTGCTTTCTCCTTATTTGACAATAGTCTTGTCCACTTTAAATAATTTAGAACTTACGCAGTTAGGGTACCGAACCAGGTGACCGTCATTTGGACGCGATAAATCGATTTGTTTGGACTAACCGGACGTTTATTTTTGGCCAAAAGTGACTGTCACCTGTTGAACTGCGTAACTCATATAATTATCAGGGAAAAATGGTTCAACCCCTGTTAGCTACCCATAGGCTTAGCCTTTTTTCATCACGCTCGCCTTCCCTGGTTAGCCACTAGACCACGAAGCGCCTAACCAGCCACCGGACGACAAAGTAGAGCACAGCGGCGTTAATGGCGGCGCCAATGAGAAGCAGGAGTAGTCCTGCGGCCGGATTGTCGAACATGGCGCCCGGCAGCAGGTTGCCCAGCAAGGCGCTCCACGGCGCGGTCAGTATAATGGCGAAGATGCCGGACAGGGCGTCATCGCCGGTGAAAATGGGAATGATACTGAGCATAACGAGGACGAGATAAACGATCACGACGATGAGGGGTATTTTGTTGATGGCGTTGGCAGAAGTCATTAATTTTTCTCCAAAGGTTAGCGTTTGATGTGTTTTAAAGGACTCGGTTTTCCGTAAGGTTTTAGGTGGATGGCTTTTATGTTATAATTTTATCTACACTACTTCACCTGAAAGGAAGTTGGCCGGATGTATACAACCTATCGTTTGCAAGCCAATGAGTTGGATCAGAATTTTATTGATGCTTTGAAGATGCTGTTCAAAGATAAAGAAATTGAAATTATCGTCAGTGAAGTTGACGAAACCGCTTATCTATTCCAATCTGAAGCCAATAAGGCCCGTCTGTTGCAGGCTGTGCAGAACATCAGTAATCAAGAAAACCTGGTTACGGTTACATTAGATGATTCCCAATTAGATGACTCCCAATTAGATGACTCCCAATGAAGAAGCAGATCATATTTGAAGCCAGCGTGTTTGAAGATTTTTCAGCCTGGGCCAATCAGGATAAAAAACTGTACACCAAAATTGTAACGCTGATCAACGATATTCAGCGCACTCCTTTCAGCGGCTTAGGCAAACCTGAGCCGCTTCGTTATGAGTTGGCCGGATATTGGTCACGGCGCATCAACCACGAGCATCGCCTGGTTTACAAAGTAACCGATGCCGCTATTATCATTGCCGCGTGCAAATATCATTACGATTGAATCACGTCTATATCCTTACGGCGCTTCCATTGCCTTTTTTACGGCCTCGTAAGCATTAACCACCCCATAACCGACAATATTATTAGGCATTTGGCTGAGATCGGTCACGCTAAGACAGGCGGCGGGATAGTCGGGCTGCGGCGGCGTATCTGGAAGCTCTTCGATCACTTGTTGGGTTGTGTTTTCATCTAAGACCTGGTTTAACGCGGCTTCCATATCAATGCCGGCGACGCCGCCGGTAAATGGGGTGGCCGTTTCGGCGAGAATCTGCTCGGTGCGGTCGATATCGCCGATGAGGTTCGGGTTGGCCGACCACATCAAGGCCACGACGCCGGTGATGTGCGGTCCGGCCATCGAAGTGCCGTCGAGTTCAGCGTAGGTGCTGTTAGGAAAGGCCGACAGCACTTGCATCCCCGGCGCGGCGATATCGGGCTTGATGCGGCCGCTGCCGTCAACTGTAACCGGGCCGGCGCTGCTAAACGGCGCGATATCGTTAAATTCATCCACCGCGCCGGTTGAGGTGACTTCATCGTAGATGGCCGGCGGGTCTTGAACCGTACTACAAGCCGGGCCGTCGTTGCCGGCTGATACTTCGACAAAAACGCCCGCCGCGCGCAGCGCTTGGGCCGCCGGCCGCAGTACTTCCGGGTCGCAGCCTTCCGCATCGGCGGGACAGCCCCAGGAGTTGTTAAATATGTCCGCGCCTTGGGCCGGGTCGCCGTCGCTAAAGGGATCGCCGTCCTGGGGGAAGGGGGCCAGCAAAAATTGCCAGCAGTCCAGGTACAAGGCTGAATTGCCGACATTACGGGCCAGATTGGCGCAAGCAATCCAATCCGCGTCGGGGGCGACGCCCACCGACTGCCCCAACACCGATCCGAGCGTGTGGGTGCCGTGGCCGCCGAAATCGACCGGTTCGGCGGTGTGATTCCAGGGATCGAACCAGTGATAATCGTGCCGGCCATCTTTGCCCAAGTAACCGTCGATCAATTCCGGGTGATCCCACTGCACGCCGGAGTCGGATTGGCCCACAACGATGCCCGCGCCGCGCACCCCCAATTCATTCCACGCCCGGTCTGCGCCGATGTTGGTCAGGTTCCATTGCGGCGCAGACGGGGCGTCTGGTGAGCCGCTGCTTGTCTCCATCGTCCCAATTGGACGCAGGCGGGGGCTATACAGAACGCGGTCCACTTCGGGCCGGGTTGCCAGCAGCAGCCGGGCCAATAAGCCGCCCTTGACCTCGATGGCGTTGACCAGATAGTAAGATTGGTAGCCAATCCCCAGCCGGCCCAGCAGCCAGCGCAAATCGGCCTGGGAATCGTGGGCGTGATTGACCAGGGTGGTGTAAACAACCTGCCGCCGCTCGTGGTAATCGTCAATACTGGCCGCGGCTGAAACATCGGCTTGATCTTTGAGGACGACGAACAGCCGGTCGCCGTAAAAGCCGGGATAGCCGCCGGCGACATACAAAACCAGGCCGATCAGCCACAGGAGCGCCGCGCCGCCGGCAACCAGCCCTAAATTGATCGACCGGCCCCAAAAATAGCTTAGGGCCAGGGCCACAATCGTTACCAGCCAGGCCAGCATCATCGAAATCGCGGCCTCACGCAGCGTTATCATCGCCAGCGAGTCGCCGGCCAGCAGCGACAGCCCGTCGGTGTCCATGACCGCGATGATAAGCGCCGTTACCAGGCCGGTGAGTAGGGCCGGTGCTCGCCAACTGAAATTGCTGCCCGTGCGCCCCGCCTCAATCCCCGGGGAGGTTTTAGCGCCCTCCCCTAGCCGGGGAAGGTTGGCAGGCGTGGGAGAGGTCTGGGGCGCGGCGGTGTAACTCAAGGCCATCGCCAGCCAGCCGAGGCTGGGCAGGACCAGCATTAAGCGCCACTGGCCGCTGTTGAAACTCAATCCGCTGGCGATAATCATCAGCATAGCGCCGATGACCAGCCCGCCGGTAAAAATGTCCCAGCCCCGCCCCCGCGAGTCGCTGGTTAGGCTGTTTAGCCAGGTGCGACTTAAAATCAGGCCAACATTCACCCCCACGACCAGCCCCAACGCCAGGGCCAGCAGTGTATCCAACAGCGAGCCCAGCGCGCCCCCCCAGAGCCAGGGATAGGCAATAATCGCCGCCGCGCCCGCCGCCAGCAGCATGGGCGTTAACGATAGGGGCGCATTTTTTGGCCGGCCAAAAAAAACAAGCAATCCCAGTACCAATAGGCTGATCAGGAGTTGAGTTAGAAGGACCCATTGGCTCTGTACCGGCTCAAACAGGCGGGTGGGCGTCAGCAGCAGCAAATAGAGCGTGGCCGACAGCCAGGCTGCAAACATGCTGCGCTCCCGGACCGGCCGCCACAAGAAAACCAGCAGCGCCAGCGGTAGAGCCAGAGTCAGCGCCTGACCGAGGCCGGCCCAGACCGGGTCGATGACCAGATCGATGCCGCCGACCAACTGCCAGCCAAAACTGACCATCACTACCCACCCAAAGGCGGCGATGGTCAAAATCCGACCGAGGCAAGATGTGTTGGATATGGCTTTGTTCATAGGTGGTTTCTACTCTCCCAGCCAGCCATTGATGACCACATCGTCGCAGCCGGGCAGCGCTTCTTCCAAGCGGGTTTGCAACTGCTCCGGTAAATCGGTGCGCGGGTCCGTGACGTACAGAAAAGGCGCGTGGATGTCGCCGGCGGCTTTCTGCCCGGTGAAAGGGTTGACCGAGATTTCGTGGGCGTGTTTAGCGGCGATGGCCGCTCGCCGCTGCCACACTTTGCCCGCGCGGTTGTACTCGAGCTGAATATCGCTGCCGTAAGCTTTAACTAACTCGTAAATGTGGGTCACTTTATTGCGACTTTGGGCCAGGGCCAGGGCCAAGCTGCGGCGCGCCTCGGCGCTTAGGCCGGCGAGGTTGTTATGGGCGATTGTGGCTTGTAGATCGGGGGGGGCGATTTCGGCCAAGAGGTTCTGTAGCTCCTTATCCAGCGAACCGTTTCCATTAGTTGGCAATACCGGAGCCGGGAGATCATTATTGTCCGGCGACGGGTGGTGGCCGGCCAGCATCGTTAGCAGCCGGTAACAGTCGTTGCTCCAGGTGCGACGCGCCCGGATGGCCCGCCCCACCAGCTGCTGCCAGGCCGTGACGTTGCGGGTCGCGGTAGCGTCGATGAGCAGGTTGGGTTTGAGTACGTTCCAGCCGGTTCGCGCCCAATTCGAGACAATGACCAGGTTCACCGGGAGTTCATCGGCATCGACAATGCGGGCGGTTAGATCGTACATCAATTGTTTGCGATGATTATTGCCGGGCATCGGCGCCACAAAGAATTTTTGGCGGGCCCCGCTCACCTGCTCGAGTTCCGCTACGCGCGCCTGCCGAAAAGCCCGGGCTAAGATGGCATAATCGAAAAAGGTTTGCTCCAGGGTTTGCAGATTGATGTTTCGCCGGTCGAGACGAGCCAGCAGCCGAGGCTCAACCGCCTCGCCCAGCTTGAGCCGCTTCACCCGGCGGCGCATCGGTTTAAGGATGTGGTGGTTGAAATCGCCGGGGCGGGCGGTATGAATGTTACGCAGGGAAGGCAGATAGTCGCTAATCAACTGGTCGAAGCCAGTGTGCAGTTCTTGCAGCACCTCATCGGATAAATCCAAACCCTGGGTGGCCAGCCCAAAGATCGCTTCGCTGGCGTTGCCGTGCATCAATCTGGCCTCGATGAAAGCCGCAATGCGCTCGGTCAGCGGGTCGGCGTCATCATAGGTCAGGTACATTTCGCTGGACAGCGCCGCCAGCACCGTGAAGCGAGGGTCGCCCAATATTTGTGAAAACAATCCGGCGACGCCTTGATAGCCGGGGGTGGCTACGCCTTTCTTCCAGCGGATACGCCGGCCCGTGTCAAACACGATGGCGCCGCTGACCGGACGAACCCGGTTTTCCGCCTCGATGATGGCTTTAATCGTTTCGACTCGACCCTCGCCTAGACGCATATACCAATCGCTTAGGCCGTCGTACAGGCCGGTGATGGTGGTGGCCAGTAAATCTTTGGCGGCTTCGGTGCGGGCCGAGACACGGCTGGTTTCGGGCAAGCGGCGCAAGGTTTCGGCCTCTAAGGTGGTGGTAAAGCCGCCGGCTTGCAGCCGGGTCCGGGTTTTGGGCAGATAGACTAACGCAAGTAACTCATCCCGGATGGTGTTCAGGGCGGTCTGCAGCCGCTCAAATTGAGCCACATCAGCCCCGGTTTGGACAACCAACTCGGCGTCGCTCCAACCGTGGGCGATTTGTAAGATAGTCACCAGCCGAGCTTCGGTGATGGCCAACGTTTCCGGGCTGCCCGACGCCCATTGGGCAAAGCGGTTATCAAGAGCGCTCTGCCCATCTTTGCGGCCCCGGTACATGCCCAGCAGCTCGTACCCTAAATGGCGACGCTGCTCGAGGGGCAGCTCGGCGAACAGGCGGCGCAGTGTGGCCGGACCAAGCAGGCTGAAGTAATCACGTAGGTGCGTTTTATAATTGTCCAGCAGCTCACGAATGCGCCGCTCGCGAGTGGAATAGGCAAAAGGCAGGCCGAATTCGGCGAAAGGCGCGACAAAGCCGGCAGCGACCAGGTCATTCAACGGAATGCTGTAGTCCAGAGCCATCCCCAACGCCTCAAAGCGGCGGCGGTAAGCGGCGGCAGTGCCGGAAAAACCGACCAGCCCGTGCAAGATGCCGTCGCGCAGCCAGGTCATCATCAGGCTGATGACTTGGGTGGAGACGCTGTGCATATCTTCCACAACTTTGTGAATTTCATCCAGAATGACATATTTAATGTTAGCGCCTTGCAAGAACAGCTCGATCGAAGCGGCATCGAAGCCACCTTTACCGGCAGGCGAGCCAAACTGAGCCAGCGCCGCGTAGGTGGTTAGCACAATCGCGGGTCGATCGCCGGTGCGGATAACGTAGCGGTACAACTGCATCGGCGAGCCGGCGAAGATAATCTCCGGGGTCAACTTCAAGCCGATGGGCAAATAACACAGCTCGCCGGCCCACTGCTGCTGGTAATTGCTGGTGGGAACCAGCACCAAAATCGACTGCCCCCGATGCAGCGCCCGCAGCCAATCCTGAATACAGAGCATGCCGATGAGCGTTTTGCCGCTGCCGGTCGGCGCTTCGATGACTTGCCCCTGGTAGCCGCCCTGCTGAAACACACTGAAGGCCGCCCGCTGGTAGGGGCGCGGATAGGGCGAGTGGATCAGGTCGGCGGACCGCCAGACCGTGGTTTCGGCGGCGGTTGTGGTTAACACCGTGCGGACGGTTTCCACAAACAGGCGGGCGGTGTTCGGGTCGGCCAGGCCGGTGAACGGCTCGAACAGTACCTGAAAAGCGTCAGGTTTATCATCGACATCGGTTAGGCCGGCATACCCGGCGGCGGCCAGGCGGGGGTAAAGATCGTCGCCGGTTAAGGCCCGCAGGCTAAGCACGTTCCAATCCAGTTCGGCGTAGGGGCGCTGGGTGCGGGCGTAGCGTCCATCGCTACGGTAAATATAGGTGGAGTGAACCAATCCCTTCAGGTGGTGACGAACCTCTTTTTCTGTGACCTGCGCCAGTATGTCCAAGTGAAGCACCCGGCCGGCGATCTCCTTAACCGATAGCAAATCGCTGCTTTCGTTGAGAACGCGTACGATCAGGTCGCGTAGAAACGTTTCTCGTTCGGCCTGCGGTAAGACCATCGCCAGCGGGACGGCGTCCGGATCGATGCGATGCATGTGGACGAGCGCTCGATGCAAGGCCATCAGGTTGTGCAGAGCGCTCTGGGCCAGGGCGTCGTTGGGACTGTTGTGCAGGGCGGTGTTGAGGATGTGCAGCGTGCGACCGTGATAAGTGGCCAGGCGGTAGAAGGCGCGGCGCAGGGCTTCGATGTCTTGTTTTTCAACTGCGGCGTGAAAATGGCTGAGCTGCTGCTCGATTAGCCCTTGAGCCTGCCAATAGCCACGATGGGCGGGATGCGTGAGCGTAGCCTCAGTCATTCATTAGCCGCCTCCCTCTCGGCTAGAGGAAGAGACGCGGCCCGTCCGGCCCGAATGAGATTGACCCGAACCCGATCAATGAGGACCAGCGGCGAGAACGGTTTGGTCAGGTAGTCGTCGGCGCCGGCCTCAAAACCGGCGGCGATGTCGTGATCGCCGCCCAAGATAGAGAGCAGGATCACCAATGGGGCGTCAGGTTGGTCTTTCAAGCGACGGGTTAGGGTCAAGCCGTCCAACCCAGGTAGACGCACCCCGCTGATAACGACATCGGGCTGTTCAGTCAGGGCCAGTTGAGCCGCGTCGTCGCCATTGGCCGCCGTCACAACCTGATAGCCCGCTTTCTTTAGACGGACCTCTATCAAGTGACGGATATCGGCCCCACTATCAACAGTCAATATTTTCGCGCTCATTGAGGTCCCTTTTGGCGATTAGTCTCAACCCTTAAACAATACCCCACGCCTTTAACAGTCACCAGTCGGCGGGGCCGGTTGGGGTCGTCTTCAATTTTGCGACGCAGCCAATGAATGTGAACATCCAGCGTGCGTGTATCATCCAAAAAATCGGTCTGCCATACTTCGCGCATCAAGGTAGCCCGGCTTACGGTCTGGTTTGAGTACCGCAGCAGCGTGGCCAATAAGCCGGCCTCGGTCGGTCGCAACCGGATAGGCCATTCGCGGCCGGGCAGGTACAGATCACGCTCGACGAGCCTAAGGGTTGAGGCGCTGTGGCTTTGATCATTATTCAATTGTCCCTCTGTCCAAATAGTGGTTTCTATATTCCTGATGGTTTCAGCTAAAATCGACGTCCCCCTCAATAGTGCCAAGCTAATGCGGGTTAGCGTTGAATTAGACCCAACACGACCAACAGAACAACAGCGCCGAGTACGGCTACAAAGAAGCTGTAGAGGTTAAAGCCGGTGACCCCACCGCCGCCGACCAAAGTCATCAAGAAGCCGCCGATAAACGCGCCAACAATACCCACGATAATATTGGTGATCAAGCCGCCGCCGCGCCCGGTCAGTAAATGGGCCACCCATCCGGCCAGCGCTCCAAAAATAATCCAGACTAAAATACTCACAGTAAATACTCCTCTTGAAATCAAGACAATTTAATCAAACCATGTGCTGCCGGCTGACTCAACACGCGTATTCTGCCAGACCGCACAATAGTACCCACGGTAATCACCTTCGGTGATGCTCCTGATTTATTTGATCTTGTAGAGGGGTGTCGTGGTCAAGGGAAATATGAAAATGATAAGCTTTTAGAGGTTGGTCTTTTCCTTTACAAATTTGTGCAGGATATCAATCAGCTTCTCCGGCGAGTCGCTCTTACAGATAAACTCGTCAGCCCCGGCTTGCAATGCGACCTGTTCGACTTCGGGCCGAGAACTTAACACTAAGATGCTGGGCCGTTCCTTAGACCTACACAGTAGCATTAAAAGTTCGACCGTGGCTTGACCCAACATATCCCAGTCTAACATAATTAACTCCGGCCGGGCTAGCTCAATTTGGGCCAGGATAATTTTCTTTTGGTCAATACTATCGACGACTCTAATATTGGGTTGATGATCTAAAAGAAACTGGATGGCTGACCGTAGCTGGGGTTGATCCGCGACAATGTAGGTACGCACAAGCTCACCTCGCTGGATACACTCCCCTCTATTGTAAAGGAAAATAGCGATGGATACATCTAACACTTGCAGCTATTTTGGTCGTCCATCTGGATCTTTTTTTCTCATCTCAATGTCGCACAGGGCTCTCATACAAATGGATGGTTGTGATGGGTTATTGAGGGAACAAATTGTACTGAATCGCTAGCCGAACCGCTTCCGTCCGATTGGTCGCCTCCAATTTGGCTAAGATACTGCTAACATGGGTGCGGATGGTGTTGGGGCTAAGGTTTATCTGCTGAGCAATCTGTTTGTTGCTCAACCCCTCAACCATCAATGTGAGGACCGCCATTTCTCGTTCAGTTAAATCGGTGTTGGCCTGAGGCTTTTTGTTCTGCACCACCTGCCGGATTAAGGCCTCAGCGGCTTCCGAGGCCAGCGTAGCGCGGCCGGCGTAAGAGTCTCTAATAGCCGCCGCCAATTCATGGGGCGGAACATCTTTCATCAAGTAGCTGGTGGCTCCCGCTTGCAATACACTTTGGACCAGGTCATTATCGGCAAAGCTGGTTAAGGCAATAACGTGGATGTGGGGGTGTCGTTCGCAAATAGTCCGGGTAGCGACAATGCCTCCCTGACCTGGCATGATCATATCCATCAAGACAATGTCCGGTTGAAGCTGGTCACACAAGGTGATGGCGGTTTCGCCGCTGTTGGCTTCGCCAACCAGCTCAATATCATTGATGGTGGAAAGAAAGAAGTTTATTCCGGCCCGAACGACAGCATGATCATCGACAATTATAATCCGAATGGGTGCTGCGTCGCTCATTGTTAGCCATCCTTCCTTAAAGTAAGGGTCTGGAGCGTCAAAGTTTCTTTTGATCTGCTCGCGAATGACAAAGCAAGCTTTGTTGCTCTGCTACATCCAAAAATTTGTTTGGAAGAAATAGACGGAGATTTTAGTTTATACAAATCTAGCTCTTTTTCCAAATCAGGTGAACGTGTGTACCCTGACCGGCCCGACTGTTGATAGTTAACACTGCGCCCACGGCTTCGGCTCGTTCGCGCATGATCCCCAACCCCAAGTGGTCGGGTGGAACCATTTCGCGGTCGAACCCCAGTCCGTCGTCGTGAATCGTGAGTTCAACCCAATCAGGCCGGCCGTGCAAATAGATGGTGACCCGCCCGGCATTCGCGTGTTTGACGATATTATTAAGGGCCTCTTGGGTGATCCGATAGACGGCCACTTGCAGGTCTGGCGGCAGCAGGCTGTCGCCTGCCACGGTTAATTCAAAAGGGATTTTGAAACGTTGCAGCATGGCTTCGCTCAGATGTTTTAGACTGTTGGCCAGGGGTTTTTCGGTCAATGAGGCCGGCCGCAGCTCTAACAGCAGCGTCCGCATCTCGGCCAGGGCGCTGCGGGTCAATTGGCGCAGTTCGGTTAGGCCGTACCGGCCCTTGGCCGGGTCTCGCTCCCAGGCCTCAGGCAGCGCCTCGGCGATCAGGCTGGCTGAAAAAAGTGTTTGGGTGACCGCGTCGTGCAGTTCGCGGGCCAGTCGATGGCGCTCTTCATCAACAGCGACCGTTTGCGCTTGTTGGTAAAGCTGCACATTTTCCAGCGTAATAGCGGCCTGGGCGGCCAGCAATTCCAGCATTTCCAAATCGGCCGCTGTGTAAGCCTCGCGGTCATAGCTCTGGACAAATAACACGCCCAAAACTCGTTCTCGCCCGTGCAGCAGCACCGCCAGACCGGAATGGGTATCTTCCGGATCACCCACGATTTCAAATTTGTACTCTTCTTCGGGAAATTGGCTAAAGTCGTCGATACGCAGTGAATGGCCTCGGCGCAGCATATAACCGGCAAACGAGGTGGCCAATTCATACCGATAATTGGGCCAGCAACCACCGCGATCGATCATATAAGCCGTCTCGCCTTCCCCTAAATGCTCATAGATCAATTCGACCATGAACACTTCCGCCGGCATCAACCGGCTTACGGCGGCATGGATCTCGCGATAAATCTGCTGCAGGTCCAGTTTCGCTGCCGCTACCAGGTGGGTGGCCCGGTGGAGAATGCTCAGCCGAAAATTCGCCGTCCGCAGCGACTGCTCGGCCTGCCAACGCTGTAGCACATTCCCGATCATTTCGGCGGCGGTACCCAGCAGCAAAATATCCTGTTCGTTCCACTCCCGCGGCACATGGCAATCGTCAAAGCCGACGTACCCCCACCACAAATCGCCGAAATGGATGGGGAAAAATTGGACGGAAAGAATCGAGTCTTCGAGCAATCGCTGCAGAAAATCCGGTACCGTGGCGAACAGTCTCGTAGTGGGTCCGCCCAGTGGTCGGCCAGACTCCAATATCCGGCGATTTTCCTCCGGAAGGAGAGACCAGGGGATCTTTTGGGACAACGGTTGATGTAAATTCGGCCTTATTCGTGGGGCGGTAGCCTCAGCCACCATACTGAAACAAAAACCGATGTCAGGATCGTGAAAATTTTGGAATAGACAAGCCCGAGAAACCCGGACGCCTTCCATTAAATGGGACAACGCCGTATTCAATATAGTGAGATTTTCCACATCAGTGCCGCCGGGGACCAACAGCGTTTGGGAACAGCGGGCCAATGCCTGGGCGTAGCGCAGTTGTTGTTCGTGCTGGGCCTCGGCCTGCTTCAGGTCGGTGATCTCGCGTTGGATGGCGGTGAAGTGGGTCAGTTGGCCGCTGTTGTTAAAAACCGGGGCAATATTTAACTCCACCCAAAAGGGGGTACCGTCCTTGCGGTAGTTGATTAACTCGATCCGGATGGGTTCTCGGTTAAGGAGGGCTTGCCGGATTTTATCCAACGACCGCCGATCCGTTTGCGGCCCTTGCAAAAAGCGGGGCGATTGGCCAATTACCTCAGCCATAGTGTATCCGGTCATCTGACAAAAGGCGTCGTTGGCATAGATAATGGCCGGTCCCGGCTCGTTGAGCGGTTCGGCTGCGGTGATCAACACCCCGTCTCTGGTATGGGCTACCGCCGACTCGAGCAGCCTGAGCCGTACTTCTGATGGCGACAGCGAAGGGGGATCGACGCCGGTAATGGGGTTGGTTTTATTGGGTTGAGCTGCCATCGACCAAACCTTTATCAAACTAGACGTGTCTGGCTGTCAGCGTTTAGCTATCCGCTGTCAGCCGTTAGCTTCATAGCTTGTCGCTGTTATGCCTGACTCACCGGTAGGGGGCGTACCTGCCGGCTGGTGCAGGAGGCGATCAGGGTCATCATGACCTCCTGACGGATTTGACGTGCCCTAATCGCCATCGTGATCAGTCGTCGCGAGATTCTGCGGGCGTTGATCGACATCGTGATCAGTCGTCGCGAGATTCTGCGGGCCTTGATCGACATCGTGATCAGTCGTCGCGAGATTCTGCGGGCCTTGATCGCCATCGTGATCAGCTGTCGCGAGATTCTGCGGGCCTTGATCGCCATCAAGTTAAGTTATTATTATAACCCAAGTTGCCACCTTGCGGGGAAAAGACCTTTAGGGTTTCCGAAAGGGCCTTATCTCGACCTAAATTTAGATATTTAACGTCAATTCTTGTCAAAATTATAGGCGAAACCCTAAAGGTCTGGAAGGATAGCAACTTGAGTTATTATAGGCAACAATCGGTTTCAGCCAATCATGACGTTTCTTTTGTAAATGATAAGCGGGGCAGTATCGGTCCTGCCCCGCTGGTGAAAATACTGTTTTATGGCCGAATGACGGACAAATCAGCGATTTGCCCTACTCGGTGTTGACGGCTTCGGGCGTTATTGCCAGATACGGCTGATGGGCGCCATTGCCGATTGCTCGATAAAGTAGCCATTGTCATTGAGACCGATGACCGCCTTCTCCGCCAGCCAGACGTCGCCGTCTTGTTGGAAACCCTCAAACAGATAGCTGCCATCGGGACAGCCATAAGGGGCCACGCGATCATCGACGCCGGGGATGGTGCCGGTCATCAAACCACAGATCTGACCGTCGGCCAGTTCGACCAGCCACGGCTGTGATAAGTCGCCGGCGTCGGGTTCCGGCAGCGGTTCGGTCAGCTCCAGCACAAAGCCGGTGGCGCCGGTGGCGGGATTGGCATCACACACGACCGTCGGCTTATCATCCACGGCAAAGCAGGGATCGTAAATCTGGTTGCCCACGGTGCAGCGCCAGGCATCAGCCCGCCCCAGGCCAATGGCGTTGGTAAAGCAGGAGCCAGATTGGGTTTCGGTGGGGATATCGGCGGGCGTAAAGTCGATGACTTCGGTGGCGCTCATCTCGGTCTCGCCGGAAGCGGCGGCGGCGGGGGCCGGCGGCGCAAACAGGAGCGTGCCGAAGCCGCCATCATCGGTGCGGTAGGACATCGCCAGTTGGCCGACGTTGTAGCCCCACAGGCTGACATTTTGCAGGTCGGTGAAGTAGGCCGTTTCTTGATTGAGAATGGGATCGGGGCAGGCCTTGCGGGTCGCCGCCACGGGGCTGATGGTCATTACGAACGGATTGTCTTCGCCCAGCGTGAAGCCGGTGTTGTAGGTGTTACAGCCGCCGGAGCCGGTGATCTGGCCGTCTTGGAAGCTGATGGTCACTTCGGTGTCGGTTAGAACCGGCTGCTGATCAAAGTTGAGGTTGACCAGAGTCCAGGAGGTGCCGTTAAGATCGGCGGCGGAGATACGGACCCGTTCTTCTTCCGGTCCGGGAATCTCGGCCAGTTGGCCATCTTGTAAGGCATATGTTTTATGGGCCTTGTGGCTCTTGCAGCAGGCGGCGTCGCCCGGCCCATCAGTCACAATTTCGAGCATGACTTGGCCGTTTGCGATGGCTGCCGATTTGATCTGAATTCGATCTTCAATCAGTACCGTGCCGGCATCGACCGGCTGGCCGCCTTGGTTGAGTTGAGCCGCCACATAGACGAAGTGACCGGTGCCGCCGGAGTTTTCTTCCAGGAAGACGACCGCATCATCGACGCCGTCGCCGTTGAGGTCGCCCATAAGCGGCGCGGCGTTGGCCAGGGTCACGGTCGGCCGGGAGGCGTCACCTTCAACAAACGGTTCGCCTTCATAGCGCCCGTCGGTCAGGGTGACCGGCTCGTCGTAGATGCCGCTGTAGGTGGCGCTGGCCAGTTGTGCGCGGGTTAAGGCCGGGCTGCTCTCGGCGGGGGCGGCGGCTTCGTTAGCCACCGGCTCGAACATGAGCGTCGTGATCCCGCCATCCTCGGTTTCATAGGTCAGGGCCAGGTGGGCGGCCAGGTAACTCCATTGGCTAACGCTTTGCAGCGCGGCCAGATACTGGGTTTCCAAACTCATACCGGGTTCGGGACAGGCCATCAGCGTGGCGGCGATGGGGCTAACGACCAAACTTTGGGCGAACTCCCCTTCGGTGGTAATCGAGGTGGTGTAGTTGTTACAACCGGCGAACCCACTCATCTGCCCTTCCGAGAAATTAGCGGTAATATCGACCTCGTCCGGAACCGGCTGTTGATCAAAGTTGAAATCAACCAGCCGCCAGCTTGTGCCGTTCAAGTCGGCCAGGGAGACCTTGCCCAAATCTTCGACGCTGACTTGTGTCAAGGCATTGTCTTGTAAAGCGTAGGTCCAACGCTGTTTAGCCGTGGCGCAGCACTCGGCATCATCCGGCCCTTGCGTGACCACGTCTAAGATGATCTGTCCGCCGTCGAGGGTCATCGATTTGAGCTGGGGGTCGTTACCGGGCAGTTGGGTTGTGGCGACGTTGGTTGGCTGGCCGTCTTGATTGATGACGGCGGCTAAGTAAATAAAGGTGCCGGTGCCGCCGGAATTTTCACTCAGCAGGACCACCGCATCGTCAACGCCGTCGCTATTGAGATCGCCAAAAGCGACTTCGTTAGGATTAAAATTCACGGTTGGCCGAATCGGTGAGTCGGCGGTGAACGGTTCGCCTTCGTAATTGCCTTCGGTTAGGGTCACCGCCTGATCATCATAGATACCGCTGTAGGTGGCGTTGGCCAGTTGGTCAACGGTCAAGCCCGTAGCGGCGGCAGCCGGGGGAGCAGCCGACAGCGCTGCGGCCGTGGCTTGATCAGGAACGCACAGCTTCCAGCCCGGTTCGATGACATCGTTGCTGGTGATGGTGGCGAAGGTGCTGTCGGTTTGGGCTTTGAGATTGGTGGCGGCCGCAATGGCGGTGTACAGGGTGGGATCCCCGTAGGCATCGTTGGCGATGGTTGACAGCCAATCACCCTCAGCCACGGTCACTTCCGACTCGCAGACGACATCGTCCTGAGCCTGCGTAGTGGCCGGTAGCAGGGTGACCAAGAGGGCCAGAATGGCCATAAGATAAAACGGTTTGTAGATTTTGTTCATAGTATTCTCCATTGAAATAGATTTTGTAGGGCAAACTTAAGTTTGCCCTACGGGATTTTTATTCTTGTTGCAGTTGTGCAGCTTGTGTCAGGCACCCTGGAATTTATTTTACAAAGGAGCCTGACCGTCTCGGTTGAGACGACGGTGCAAAGGAAAATATAGGAGCAACCAAGCTTGCTTTGTCATTCACGGTTAGGTCAAAGTAAACTTTGACGCTCCAGGTTAGGTCAAAGTAAACTTTGACGCTCCAGGTTAGGTCAAAGTAAACTTTGACGCTCCAGGTTAGGTCAAAGTAAACTTTGACGCTCCAGGTTAGGTCAAAGTAAACTTTGATGCTCCAGGTCTGTATTTCACAAAGTGGATGACTAACAGGTATTCAAGTTGAATAAAAGCGCCGATCATCCGCATCGTTATTTTCTAAGTTAGGTCAGTAAGGCAAAGATGGGACCCAAGACGCAAATATTAACTAGCACAGCCACCAACCAACTTATAATAACGGTGATGGCCGTTTGCGTGTTATCAATGTCAAGCCCCTGGCGAACGGCAATGAAGCCGGCCACTAAACTCCAGATAGCCGCAACCAGCACGATAAGCGTTCCCAGGCATGGAATGAAGCTGAAAATGCCCAATAGACGGGGGGCCTGGGCAAAACCCAGCACGCGCAGCATCTCGCCCATGGTGGCTTGGCCTTTAAAGAGATTAGTGCCGATCAAGTAGGTCAGCACCGACCACAATATCCAGCTAACAAAAGCAGCAAAAAAGGCGCCTAAGGCTCCGCCGATAGGGCTGACCGCCGCGAAATCCATCATGGACGGATCGATACCCTGGCCGCCCAACTGTTGTTCCAACTGCCGCATCACGGCGTTGCCGGTTTGCGCCCCAAAGAAACCCCCAATGGCCGACAAAATGGCGACCACGGCGACGATAATCGCTGCCTGACCGGTGGCGCTTTCATCGTGCTCGATTTCTTCAAATGTAGCGACGTTTAGGCGCAAGACGCCTATTATTCTATTAAGCATCAATTCCTCCTAAAGCTTTCAACAACCCAGATAATTTGTTTATTCAGTTATATTTTTTATCCATCGCCCATCTTCCCATAAAACCCAGATCTCATGGTCGACTGGAACGGCAAAGACAACCGCGTTACTGAATAGTTCAACGGTCGCGTCGTTCTTGGCGAATTCTTCACCTGTGGGCGCTCCAAGCGCGTTGTTAACTGCGGCGTTGTAGCACCACAGCTTACCAAAACCCATCATTGGGCCGAAGGGATCTTTAGCTTCCGGACAGTCAGGCGGAAAAACCGGATCGCCGGCCGAAGTCCAGGTATTTTTATAGCGTGACCAATCGTCACCTTGGTTATGGGTGTTGCCGTCGGGGATGACAAAAATGATCTCTTCCGCACCGGTCGGATTGTCCCACCACAGCATCACCCCATGCTCGAACGGCTGGCGGGAATAGTTGGTGCGAGGATGGCGGCTTTCCAGCGTACCTACGTCGTCGAGTATGCCGGCACCGATCGAGACACTATTTAGGATCGAGTTAGCCGGAAGGGTTGAGCGGACCGGACGCAGCCACAGCCAGGCGGCAATTAAGATCATCGCCGTAGCCGCCCCGATCCAAATCCAACGGACACGGGTGGGCTTTAAGTCCAATTCCTGGGCGGCGTCAACCGGGGCGGGCTGAACCACCGTGGGTTGGGTAGCGGTATCAGGTTGGGCCGGCAGCGGTTGAGTGGGATCGTTGGGGACTGTAGGCTCGTGGAGCTGGTCAGGGGACACCGTATCGGCTTCGGCGGTTGCCTGACGCCAGGCTGCTTGCAGCGCCGTGGCCATCTCTTGAGTGGTTTGGTAGCGTTCATCGGGCCACTTGGCCATCCCTTTGGAAACGACAGCCTCAAACGCGGGCGGGACGCCGGGGTTGATCGCTCGCACGGACGGGATCGGATCTTGAATATGTTTAAGGGCGACAGCCATGGGCGTATCCCCATCGAACGGAAGTTGACCGGCCAGCAGCTCAAACAGAACGACCCCCAGCGAGTAGATGTCGCTGCGGCCGTCAATCGGGTCGCCGGCGGCTCGTTCGGGGGCCATATAAGCGGCGGTGCCGACGACGGTCCCGGTATCGGTGACGCGAGGGTTGTAAGGCCCGTGCATCATTTTAGCCAGACCAAAGTCGGCCAGAAAGACCTCGTTGAGGGGATCAACCAGAATGTTACTGGATTTGATATCACGGTGTACCACCCCGCGACTGTGGGCATAGTCAAGCGCCGCCGCAATATCGGTGATGAATTTAACGATCTGTTCGTGGGGAATGCTGGCTTCTCGATAAATTAAATCGGCCAGCGTGCCGCTCTCAACCAGACGCATGACGATGTAATAGGTGCCGTTCAATTCGCCAAAATCGAACAGGGGTAAGATGTGGGGATGCTCAAGCGAGGCCACGGCTTTGGCCTCGCTTTCAAAGCGCTTGACGAAGTTTTCGTCCTGGGTTAAGTCCGGGGACAACATTTTGATCGCCACGTAGCGATCAACGGAGGGCTGGTAGGCTTTGTAGACGGTGGCCATGCCCCCTTGTCCCACAATGTCTACAATTCTGTATTGCCCAAACGAGTAGCCGGGCAAGTCCTGACTCATTCGCTGCTCCGCATTGAGGTGACAGCCATCATTTCAACGGTGACTGTCACCTCTAAAACATTTAGTTAGACGTACCGGATGTCTATTCAACTACCTGGCT
>JACKAT010000025.1 GCA_020634935.1 Anaerolineales bacterium | reverse complement strand
GGTCGGCGCGGTGCCATCGCCGGTGGAAATGGGGATGCCCTGGCTGCAGGCGACCGTGGCCTGGGCTAAAAACGGATCGCCGGTGGTGCCGATGATGTAGGAGACACCCCCTTCGCCTAAAATTTCCTCCAGGATTTGGATACTCAGCGCCTGATCATTTTTACCATCTTTGGCTATTAATTCCAATGGGCGGCCGAGGACTCCACCGGCCGCGTTGATTTCATCGACAGCAAACTGGGCCCCACCGCGCACCGGCAGGTCGTAAAAAGAATAGACATCGCTAAAATCACCGACGTAGGCGATTTTAATGGGGTCGCCGCTGGGAGCTTCCGCGGAAACCGCTTCTTCGGTAGGCATAGCTTCTTCGGTGGCTTCGGCCGGGGCGGGCTGACTCTCTTCGGTCGCTTCAGCCACCGGTTCAGTCGTTTCGGTGGCCGGGGCGGGTGTTGGCGCCGATTGGCAGGCGCCGGCTACAAACAAGAGTACTAAGGCCAGTAACGAGATTTTCCATGTTAAAGTCTTCATTTCTCCTCCTCAAGAAATTTTGGGGTTAATATTGGTCAGAAAGGTCCTCAGTTTCAGTCTAGACCGTGCAACCGCAGGACGTTGCGAGCCAGAATAGCCTGGCCAATCTGTTCCGCTTCTGGGGTGGTCATAAAATCGCGCTCGACGGCGCTGCTTAACACGCGCTCTAACGCTGAACAAGCCTCTTTGGCCGAAATCCAGAGAATCTCCGGTTCGGAGGCTTCATCGGAGCCATACAGAATTTTGTTAGTGGGTACGGCCCCGATGACCTGGGTCAAAACGCGGTCCATATCTAGCATACCCCAAGGTAGATAAAGCGACAACTCTAGATAGGCCAGTGGGTACAACGAGGCTAAATAGACGGCTTCGCTCAGCCAGGGAAACCCGCTGTGAATAAGTACGGTGGGCTGGCTGGCAAAACGGGTCAGCAGCGGCCCCAAATTGGTGGGCCGGGCGTGCGACAGCACCACATCGGTGTCACCCGCGCCGGAGTGGATGTGAATCGGGCGCTCATATTTTTGGGCTATTTCAAAGGTAACGTTCAACAGATGATCGCGCAACGGCTTGCTAATGTCCCGGCCTTCGCGCCAGCCGGCGGCTTGCCAGCGCTGGTACGAGGCGTTTACTTCCTCGCGGTCCGGTGTGCCGATATCCAAACCGGTCCGGTAAGCTATGATCGATTTGAAGGCGACACAGCGAGGGTCTTGGGCGGCGGTTTCGAGTTCGGTCCGGAATGCCTCTTCCAAATCGGCGGCGCTGTGGGTCTGTTGGCGAGCGACCTCGATCATTGGCTCGATGCGCGCCACTCGGTGAATCGTGATCCCGACCAACTTTTGCATCTCCAATTGATCGACCTTAGGCAGCGGATAGCCATCATCCACAAATAGGGCGCTCAAGTTGGCATCGTGCATTAACTTGGCAACATAGGCCTGGGGATCGGCTTCCAGGGCGGCGTGACGAGCCTGAAACAGCTCCGCCGGAGAACAATCCAGATACTCGGCCAGGCGGCGGCGGGTGAGCATGGCCATTAAGGTGTGATCGGTCATGGCGGAGACCGCCCCGGCCAGCGCCGGATCGACTCCGGTGGCCGAACCAAAACACATGCCCATGACGGTAATCCGGTCGAGAAAACCTTCAGGGGATGCGCTCACCAGGTTTTCGGCTCGAAAGCCGTGAGAGTGGGCGTCGATGATCGGCGCTTGGCTTAAATTCACTTTCATCCGTACCTCCAACGCAGGGCCTCGGTTAATTGGGCCTGATCCATCTGGTTGTAACTATCCCATTCCAGCCGGCGAGTGGCCAGAAAAGCCTCGAATTGGGCTTCGCCCATGACCTGCCGGGCCAAATCAGACTGGGCCAGCCGGTCGATGGCTGCCCCTAAATGGGGGGGCAGCCGGTAAACCTGGTTGGCCTGTTGCTGGTCCTCAGACAGGCTGGACGGATTAATTTGAAGCGGCGGCGGCGGTTTCAGCCCTCGGTCCAAGCCGTCGAGGGCCGAGCCCAGCAGCATGGCGATGGCCAGGTAGGGGTTGGCCGTGTGATCGATCGTTTTTAGCTCGATATTAGCGGCCTGATCCCGGTTGCCGACGGTGCCTTTGATCAGGCGTAGAGCTGCTTCGCGGTTTTCGTGCCCCCAGCAGGTAAACCCACCAGACCATTTATCGGGCTGGAGCCGGCCGTAACTGAGGACGCTGGGCGCGTAAACGGCGGCTAAATCCCGTAAATGGGTTAGGACGCCGGCGGTCAAGGCCGCACCAGCCGGGGTTAATCCTTCCGGCCCAGCGCCGTTGGTCATTAGATTTTGGCCATCTTGCCAGGCACTAAAATGGAGATGACAGCCGTTACCGACCGCGCCGGGCAAGACCAGCGGCGCGAAGGAGGTCTTGCAGCCATGACGCGCGGCGATACGGCGGATGGTGGTGCGGGCCAAGACGTGCTGATCGGCGGCGGCGACCGGGGGCAGCGCCCCCAGCGACATTTCAATCTGGCCCCGGGAGTACTCGGGGTGGAATTGAGCCACCTTAAGCCCCTGGGCTTCGAGCGCGGTTACAACGTCAACGGCAAAGCTTTCCAACGGCAGCAGCGCGATGGGGCTGTAGCCGGGGCCTTCGTGAACCGGCTCGTCATTTTGGGTGAGCAGCGTAAACTCCAGTTCGAAGGCCATTTTGAAGGTAATACCTTGTTCGGCGGCGGTCTCGGCCGTATGTTTGAGCAGGCTGCGCTGGCAAATTGGCATGACCTTCAAATCCTGATCATACTGATCGACCGGCGCCCAGGCCCAACCCGGCGCGCCGGATAGTTCAACCAGAGCAGCCAGATCAGGAATGAGGCGCATATCGCCGGAAGGGGTATCGTAACCGGGGCTGGCCGTAATATGGTCATCGACGGCAAAAACCGCAAATACGTTGGACAACCCGATACCGTATTGGGCCGCACTGGCCAGCCGGTCAATCGGCACGCATTTAACGCGCGTGACACCGGCATTATCAACCAGTGTACAGGCCACCAATCGAACGCCATTTTCCTTCAGTGTTTGAATGGTTGCGTCTGGATTTTCGGTCAAGTCATTCTCCATGAAATAGATAGATGGTTGGATAGTTAGTAAGATGGTTAGTTTTATAATTGGTTTAGATAGGTGGATGGTCAGATGGTTAGATCGGGAGTTGGTTGGGGGTAGATTACCAGCCAACCAACTGCCACTTCAACCCACGCTTTACCGGGTGTCTTGTAAAACTTGCATGGCTGCATTGCGGCCATTGATGGCGATGACGCTGCCACCTGGATGAGTGGCTGCCCCACAGAGGTAAACGCCTGCCATTGGGGTGCGGCAGGTCAGTCGGCGATCCCACATGTAGGCCGGTAGGCAGCTACCCTGGAAGATGTGTCCCCCGGTTAAGCCTACTTTAGCTTCGATGTCAGGCGGTCCCATGACCTCGACGTGATCGATAGCTGCCGGTAGGTTGCTGCAAAAGCGACCAATCGAATTGATGACGATTTGGCCGACCTCTTCGCGCCGGGAATCCCAGTCGCCATCGGCAAAGTGGTAAGGCACGTACTGGCAGAAGGCGCTCATCACGTGCTTGCCGGCCGGGACTACCGAGCGATCCTGAGCGGATTGAAAATAAAGTTCTGTCCAGAGCCGGGAAGCGATATGTCCCTGGCGGGCCAGGGCATACGAGTCGCGCCATTCTTGTTTGCTGAGCGGGGTGTTGATTTGGGCGGTATGGTGTACTTCATTGACGCCGGGCCGGGCGAGAAAATTGGGTAGTTCGTTCAACCCGACCGACAGTTTGACGGTGCAGCCTTCAATCGGCGTCGCTTCGACCTGCGCCTGCCAGACAGCATCGGCCTGATCGCCCAACAGGCGGAGGGTAACACGCGGATCGGCGTTGGAGATGACAACCGGCGCGGAAATGCGGTCGCCGCCAACTAATTCGACGCCCTGACCGGGCAGAATGGCGGCGACCGGCGTACCGGCGGCAACCACCGCTCCGGCCTGGCGGGCGATATCGGCCAAGATGAAAGAAACCATGCCCGTGCCGCCTTTGACGTAGCCCCACATGCCGGGCTTCCCTTCCATGCGACCGCTGCTGTGGTGAAAGGCAATTGAAGCGGTGCCGGGATCAAACGGGCTGGCATTGGTGCCAATTACCCCTTGTCCGAGCAAGGCGATGTGCAGCCGCTCGTCGTCGAGAAAATGTTCCACGTAATCGGCCATCGACCATTCAAACAAGAGTTTGTAGGCGTCTTCATCGCCGTGGAGGCGATCTTCTATTTCGGCCCGGGTTGGGGCGGGGTTGAGCCACAAGTCGGCTTCGCTGTCGGGGCGGAGCGCGTCGCGGGTGCGGCGGGTGAGGGCGCTCATAGCCTGCCAGCCGGCTAAATCTTTGGGCGCAAAGCGGTCGATCTCTGCGTCACAGCGCTCATCGTCATCCCAGAGTTGGATGCTGGAGCCATCGGCAAAGGGGACAAACATACCGGCGGCGGCGGGCATCCATTCGAAGCCGTGGGCCGGCAGATCTAACTCGCGAATGACCTGCGGGTGCAGCAGGCCGGTTAGATACGCGCAGGGGGAGACAATGTAACCCGGCCAGGGTTCTTCAAGAGTGCAGGCCCCACCGATACGCTCTCGCGCTTCCAGAACCAACACCTTTTGGCCGGCTCGGGCCAGGTAAGCGGCACAGGTCAAGCCGTTATGACCAGCGCCCATAATAATGGCATCCCAGGCTTGAGAGGCCATTGTCTGAATGGGCATCGGTAGGCCAATTTGGCCAAGTTGTTGAATGGCACTGATCGTCGTAGTCATTTAGGTATCCTCGAAAATACCCATTCGTAACCGTAGACAATAAACGTCACGGATTGGGTTGCCTAAGGCAGATTTGAACAACGGGGCCAAACCAATCGGGGCCAAGAAGGTATCATATGCGATCAAAAACAGTACAAAGTTATTATTGCCCGGAGTATATTCGCTTTTGTTACAAGGGGCAAATCAAGAAATTTCGTTATTCAGGGGCATCACGTATTAGCGCTCGGCGATGTTCATGAGCCATTCCGTGCCAACAACCACGGCGGTGCCGATCAGCAGGGAAATGGGCAGGCTAATGTAACTCAAACTCCAGAAGATACCTAAGGTGAAAGCGGTTAAGCCATAAGCTAGCATCGTGAATTTTTGGCGGTTCGACATTTTTCCCTTGCCTGAATAATGTTACTCTTTCGTCGGTTTATGGGATATCAAATCAACCGGTTCAAATGTGCCGCCTGGTCCAAGCTGTATGACGGCCAGCAGAGACGTTTTGATCGGATGCACCCCCGAGGCATTGCCTATGGCCAGTTGAATATCGTATAACCCCGGCGCTAAATCGAGCGATTTTAGCGTACAGGTACTTTCGATGATGGCTTTAGCCGTGGTTAGGCTCAACGTAAACTCAGATTTAGGCCGGCAAGTTAACCAGCTTCGCGCTTGAGCCTTGACCGCGTTGCTATCAGAGGGGTAAACACCGGAGGTTGGGGCTAATCCAACCAATAGAGGTGACTTATTCAATCCGTTATTTTGCCAGAAGAGGGTTAACTGTCCATTGGGGCGGAGATTGTAGCCAAAGGTAGTCAGCCATCCGGCGGCGCTGTTAGCCTTGCGATCGACGCGGTGCTCAATAGGATTGCGGTAAATGACTACATAATCTAACCCCTGCATGGTCACTCGGTGAACCGGAGTTTGATGCTCCTCAAAATAGACCTGCTGCTCGGGCCAGGCCATATTGCGCTGTAAAACGTTGTAGTAATAAACCACATAATCGGCCTGTAGGATACCGCCCAATGAGCTATTGAGGCAGGAAACCTGTCCCACAAAAAAGGGTCTCAGTTGGGTGCAGGATCGTTCATTTAAAACGTGGAGAGACTTGGCATCCGGCTGCTGGTTCAGATAGGCGGCGGCCTCATTTAATCCTTCGCCCCAGCCGATAATGGTCATTATTTTAGCCGCGCCCGACGTACCACCAAACAAGGGGTTATGATAGGTGAGATAGTAAGGGTAGTTGCTCAAGCTCCACCCACTCTGGGCTAAAATGATGATGGCCATTAGCGCCCATGCCAAGCCATTATTAGCCATAAGGAACCCCTTACGCTTTGCTTCTTCCCTATGGTCTATTAACTCATTTTTGGGACGGTTAAGCCATGAAACAGCTTTCACCACTCCGATGGTGATGCCACCTAACAACCATAACAAGCCCATAGCAGCAAAAACATCTAATATGGGGAAGGCCGGCAAAAAGTAGCGAACCAGTTTTTTACCGGAGAGAGAGACAAAGACCAGCAGCAAACTTACATACACCAGAAGCGCCACTTCAACGGGATGCGTTGCTAACCAGCGACTGAGCGATCGCCGTCGGAAGAGGAACCATAAAGCCGCCCCAATCAGTCCTGCCAGCCCAATAACTTCAAACGGCGTCGCGCGTAAGGTCCAACCAACCGGATAAAATAGGGGGCCGGGATCATTGGAGATTTCACCTAGAAAAAAATGCGAGTGACCTTCCTCAACCAAACGCGTACTGTTGAAAAAAATGGTTTGGATAGCCTGACCGGGGGTGACCCACATGGCTGGGAAAAGCGCCACAAAAGTCAAGCAAGCCGTGCCTCCCCAGAGCAGCCCCTCACCGATAAGCCGGCCAATCGTCGCCCAATTTTGTCGGCTAACTAAATATCGCAGCCGCGACCTGGCCGGAGCATTATCTAGCCAGCGATAAAGCCAGGTCAAACTGGCCATTACGGCTACAAACGGAGGCATAAACCAACTGACCTGCTTGCTTAGGAGAGCCAATCCGCCCAATATGGCTGACACTAACAGCCAGTACCAGGGCCAGCGTTTCAGCCAGTAAGCGGCCAACGCCAGTACTGAAAACACCATAAACATCGTATTAAACGAATCGTGATGGACCACGCGAGATAGGGCAATTTGGTAGGGGTGCAGGGCGATCATCAAGGTCGTGATCACAGCGACCCAGTTATTAAAGAGTCGCCGCAAAAAGGCATATAATAGCGGGACAAACAACGCGCCGATCACCGCAAAGGGCAGCCGGGAAGGGGCAATAACCGCCGGATCGAGGTGGTAATTTGATAGGCCGGTTAAAAACGTCTTCAACTCGACGCCGCTCGGCTGCACCTCACGCCAATAGTGCAGCAGCAGTCCCAGCGCCCCGGCCCACATCGTAGTAACACCAGGATAGCCGATCTGCAAAGTACAGCCGAGTCCCTGGGTGGCTACTTCGCGGCCATATTCGACCGGCGGGCATTCTTGCTCAGGGAACAACAAGCCAACAGCAAACCAGCGTGAGCGGTCAATCCATTTGGGTTCATCGACGGTGATGAAACCGTCCAGTCCGGGGAGTCGCACCGCTAGAGCCAGAGCAAACAGTACGACGGGGACCAGCCACTGAATTCGTCGAATCAGTTGGGCATGAGGCATGCTGGAAGTATAGCACAGCCATCTAAAGAGAACAATAAGACTATCGACTATTAGCTGGCTGATGGCTAAAAAAATCCCCCTATTGACAGAAACCCGAAATAGGTATATTATAAAATTTGTCGTACAACCATACTAATTTCACATTAAGGTCATAAATGCTGAGACGGGCTCCTTCTTTAACCGAGCTGGCTAAATCTCAAATTAAAGAGCGGATTCTGAATGAAGAATTTGCCGAAGGGCGCATCCCGTCGGAGATGGAATTGGCCACCGAGTTAGGCGTCAGCCGGACCACCATTCGTGATGCTCTGAGCCGGTTGGAACTGGAAGGCGCCATTTACCGCAAGCAAGGCGCCGGTACTTTTGTTAACAAAGCGGGGCTTCAAATCAAGACCCGGCTTGAAGAGATTTGGACCTATGAAGCTGTACTGCAAGCTCACGGTTATACGCCTAGCACCCGTATTATTAACATCTCAGAAGAACCTATCACCCCTGCGATAGCGTTAGATTTGGCTTTAGCGGCGACCGAGACCATGCTAGTGGTCAAAAAGCTATTTCTGGCCGATGGCGAACCCGTTATTTTGACCCATAATTTTATTCCCACCAGTTTAATTACCACAACTTATCCCGCCACTATATTTCATCAGCCGATCTATCAATTTTTGCGCGACTACTGCCAGGAACATTTAGCCTATTATCTCAGCGAAATTGTGCCGTTGATCCCTTCTGCCCCAATAGCCGAAATACTCAACCTATCACCGGCGCAATCGGCGCTTATTTCTTTTGAGGAAGTCGGTTATAACCAGGACAACAAGCCCATTATCAAAGCCTTCTCTTATTTTCGAGATGATTTACTGCGGTTACGGCTGATTCGGCGGGGACCGTAATAGGTAGAACCTGAGAAAATTCACGTTCTATGAGACTATATTATTGAAAGGATACTTTTCATGATCAATCCATCGCTTATCCAAACTCTTCACGATGAAGTTGAGGTACGTCGAGAAACGTTAGTCAGATTTCTACGCGAAGTTTGCGCCATCCCCAGCATGGACAGCCAGATCGGCCCGGTCGGCGAACGAGTGGCGGCAGAGATGCGCCAACTCAACTTTGATGAAGTTCGCTTCGACAAAATGGGCAATATTCTGGGGCGCGTTGGCCACGGCCCAACTGTCATCGTCTACGACAGCCATATCGATACCGTCGGCCTCGGCGACCCCGACTCGTGGGAGTGGGATCCGTTTGAGGGCAAAATTGAAAATGGGGTCTTCTATGCGCGCGGCGCGGGCGATGAAAAAGGCTCGACGCCGGGGATGGTTTACGGCATCGCTCTGGCTCGTGATTTAGGGCTGTTCTCGCCGGACGAGTTCACGCTTTACTACTTCGGCAATATGGAGGAGTGGTGCGACGGCATTACCGGCAACACCTTTGTCGAGGTCGATCCGCAAGTCCGGCCCGACTACGTCGTCATCGGCGAATCGACCAACATGCAGGTGTATCGCGGTCATAAAGGCCGCCTGGAACTGAAGATTACGGCCAAAGGCAAAAGCGCCCATGCTGCCTCGAACCATCTAGGCGACAACGCCATCTACAAAATGCTGCCGGTGATCGAGGCCATCAGCAAACTGGAGCCGGAGCTGGGCGATCACGACTTTCTGGGCCACGGCAAAGTCACCGTCAGCGATATCAAAACCAGCAACGTCTCGATCAACGCTGTACCGGACGAATGTACGATTTTCATCGACCGCCGCATGACCTTTGGCGAAACGCAAG
This sequence comes from Anaerolineales bacterium, assembly GCA_020634935.1. Taxonomy (GTDB): domain Bacteria; phylum Chloroflexota; class Anaerolineae; order 4572-78; family J111; genus JAGRBY01. The sequence goes on along the minus strand of JACKAT010000025.1, from coordinate 65,277 downwards.
AAGGCGTCATCGCCCAACTGGCGGCGCTCATTCCCGCCGAACACCAGGCCGATTTCACCATCGAGCCGCTCTTTTACGACGAACCCAGCTATACCGGCTTCGTTTTCCCCGTCGACAAATATTTCCCTGCTTGGGCGCACGACGATGATCATCCCTTTGTTCGGGCCGGACAGGCCACCCGCCGGGCGATCGGCCTGCCCGACGCGCCCACCGGTCGTTGGGAATTTAGCACCAACGCCACCTATTGGGCCGGCAAAGCGGGCATCTCCTCCATCGGCTTTGGCCCCGGCGACGAAAAAGTCGCCCACACTACGCTGGACAGCGTCCCGTTAGACGAGGTCGTCAAAGCCACAGAGTTCTATGCCCTGCTGCCGGCGGTATTGAAGGAAAGTTAGGATGTGAGTACAATTGAATAAAGAGGCTAAGACTAAGGCTGAGGCTAAGAAAAAACTGGCTTAGCCTTAGCCTTCGTAAAAAAACAAAAACTCTTAAGAGGAGAAAACCTTATGCAAACCCACCTTCGTGGCAAGGACATGATCACCACCCAGGAGTGGACCAAAGATGAAATCGATACCGTCTTGGATTTAGCGTTCGATTTAAAGCGCTCGCGGGCGGTTGGTCGTGACCACGCTTATCTACGCGATAAAGTATTGGCCATGCTCTTTTTCTTCACCAGCACCCGTACCCGCGCCAGCTTCGAGGCCGGCATCGCGCAATTGGGCGGCCACGGCGCGTTTATCGACAGCACCACCACCCAGATCAGCCACGGCGACACAGCCAAAGAGATCGGCGAGATTTATGGGCGCTACTTCGATGGCATCGCTATCCGCCAATGCGACTGGAACTTTGGCAACAAATACATCACCGAGGTCGCCGAGGCCAGCCGCGTACCGATCCTCAACATGCAGTGCGACGTCTACCACCCCTTCCAAATTCTGGCCGACCTGATGACCATCATCGAGAAAAAGGGCGACCCGCGCGGCAAGACTATCGCCGTGAGTTATGCTTACGCCAGCAGCTACCAAAAACCGCTCAGCGTGCCGCAAAGCCTCATTTTGCTGATGTCTCGCTACGGGATGAACGTCCGTTTGGTTCACCCGCCGGAGTTCAAACTCATGTCCGATATCGTCCAGCAGGCCGCCGACAATGCTAAAGCGTCGGGCGGCAGCTTTGAAATTATGGATGATATGGACGCCGGCTTCAAAGACGCCGATATCCTCTACCCCAAAAGCTGGGGCTGTTGGGTCACCACCGAAGACGAAGCCGAAAGCGTTGAAATCGGCAAAAAGTATGTCGATTGGATCACCGACGAACGGCGTATGGCGCTGGCCAAAGAGGACGCTATCTACCTGCACTGCCTCCCGGCCGACCGCAACATCGAAGTCACTGATGGCGTCATCGACGGCCCGCAATCGGTCGTTTACGATGAGGCCGAAAACCGCCTGCACGCCCAGAAGGCGGTCATGGCCTTGACCATGAGCTAACATACAGGGCTAAGGCTGAGGCTAAGAATTTTGTTTTCGGCTTAGCCTTAGCTTTAACCTTCTTTATCCCATTTCTGAACATATCAGGAGACACACCCCCCATGCCCAATAAAATTGCCGTCATCGCGATTGGCGGAAATTCACTAATTAAAGACTCAAAACATAAAACCATTCCTGACCAATATCAGGCGGCGGGCGAAACGGCTTTGCATATCGCTCATCTGATTCAGGCCGGTTGGAATGTGGCAATTGGGCATGGCAATGGGCCGCAGGTCGGTTTTATTTTGCGCCGCTCGGAATTAGCCGCCCATGAGCTACACGAAGTTCCACTCGATGTCTGTGGCGCTGATACGCAAGGCGCGATTGGCTATGCCTTACAGCAGCATTTGTACAACTATTTTCGACAGTTAGGTATCGATAGGCAGGCCGTTACGGTGGTAACTCAGGTCGAGATCCATCCCGCCGACCCCGCCTTTCAAAATCCGTCTAAACCGATTGGCTCGTTTATGACCAAAGGCCAGGCCATGCGTCGCCAAAACGAAGGCTGGGAAGTGATGGAAGATGCCGGACGTGGCTGGCGGCGAGTGGTGCCGTCGCCCCGCCCGCTGCGCATCGTTGAAGAAAAAATCATCAAGGATTTAGTCGCTGCCGGGATTATCACCATCGCGGTCGGCGGCGGCGGTATTCCCGTGGTGGCCGACGCGCAGGGTAATTTAACCGGTACGGCGGCCGTCATCGACAAAGATTTAGCGGCCTCGCTGCTGGCCACGGTGTTGGAGGCCGAGCTGTTTATCATCAGCACCGGCGTCGAGAAAGTGGCGCTTAACTTCGGCAAACGCAACCAAACCTGGCTCGATCACTTAACGCTGGCCCAGGCCAAGGAATACTTACAGGCCGGCGGCCATTTTGCCAAAGGCAGTATGGCCCCTAAAATCCAGGCGGTCGTCGAATATCTGGAACGCGGCGGTCGCGAAGCCGTTATCACCAACCCGGAAAACATCGAGCGGGCAGTGGCCGGCGAGACGGGAACGAGAATAACGGCATAGCATGTGGAACGTGGGATGTAATTCAATTTACATGTTCCACATGCTACGTGGTAGCGCAACATTAAACCGTGGTAAAGAAGAATTAGACAGAATTTACAAGATTATCACGATTTTATTTATCATAATCAAGGTACATCTTGTTAATTCTGTCGATTATTAGAGCTATTTTGTGTTTCCACGGTTTAATGTTGCGCTACCTGCTACGTTCCACGATTAACTTTACGGAAATTTAAGACCATCATGACCGATCACATCCTCCACCTCAAATGCCTCATCTGCGGCAAAACATATGCACCGGATGAGATTGCCTACGTCTGCCCCGACCACGGCGCCGAGGGCATTGTCGATGTCCAGTACGACTATGACCTCATCGGCCGGCGGATCAGCCAGGGCGATTTGCTGTACAACACCAACTACACCATCTGGCGTTATAAACCGCTACTGCCGATCAACCGCGACAGCAAAGTGCCGCCGCTGACGGTTGGCTGGACGCCGTTGTATCGAACGCGGCGGCTGGCCGCTGAATTAGGGCTAAAGCAGCTTTGGGTTAAAGATGACGGCCGCCTGCCGACGGCCTCGTTCAAAGATCGGGCCAGCGCCATCGCCGTGATCAAGGCGCAGGAACAACAGGCGACGATGATCGCTGTGGCCAGCACCGGCAACGCGGCGGCGGCCCTAAGCGGATTGTGCGCCAGCGTCGGCCAGCCCAATATTATTTTTGTGCCGGAGACTGCGCCGCCGGCCAAAATCGCCCAACTACTAGTCTTTGGCTCACAGGTCATACTGGTCAAGGGCAGCTACGACGACGCCTTTGAGCTGTGCCTGCAAGCCGCCGCCAAATACGGGTGGTACAATCGCAACACCGGCTACAATCCTTACATGACCGAAGGCAAAAAGACCGTCAGCTACGAAATCTGTGAGCAGTTGGGCTGGCGCGCGCCTGATCGCATCTTTGTCAGCGTCGGCGATGGCTGCATTATCGGCGGGATTCATAAGGGGTTGACGGATTTGCTCGAACTGGGCTGGATCAATCGTATGCCCAAGCTGATGGGCGTCCAAGCTGCGGGCAGCGCTTACTTATACGAAGCCTGGCAAAACGGCGAGGATGTACTGATCAAACCACCCATCAAAGCGACGACCATCGCCGACAGCATCAGCGCCGGACTGCCGCGCGATCGCCTCAAAGCCATGCGGGCCGTGCGGGAAACTCAAGGCGCCTTCATCTCCGTCACCGACAAGGAGATTTTGGCGGCCATTCCGGCCCTGGCTCGGCCTACCGGCATCTTTGCCGAACCGGCCGGCGCAGCCGCCTACGCCGGTCTGGTTAAAGCTGTCAATGAAGGGCTGGTCTCGGCCAACGAGCGAATTGTGGTCATCAACACCGGCAACGGCCTCAAAGATGTCGCCAGCGCGATGACGGCCGTTCAGCAAATCGGGACTCAGGCGCAGCGGGTCGAGCCAAGTTTGGCGGCGTTAGAACGAATAATTTTGTAGGATAAGACGCTGTCTTGTCCCAAGAACAAATCAGCGATTTGTGCTAATACATTCATATAAGGAAAAATCATGATCGATTTAACCATTTACGAAGAAGCTCTGGCGCGATCGGTTCAGCGCGCCAAAGAGCGTAACATCATCATTCCCACCTTTGAACAGCAGCGTCACCCCCAGCGAGTGCCGAAAAACATTGTCGGCGCTTTAAAAAAGGTGGGGTTGTGGGATGTCAACCCGCTTAACCTGTTTCGCATCACCTGGCACAATGAGCCGGTGGCGAATGGGGGCGGCTATGGTCCGGTGACGTTTTTGGAATTCCCCCAAGCGTTAACCGGTATCGACGCCCGGATTATCGCGCCGGTTGGTAAATGGTTTCCGACCGGGGCGCATAAGGTCGGCGCGGCCTTTGGTTGTCTGGCGCCGCGCCTGGTAACCGGCCAATTTGATCCGACCACCCAAAAGGCTGTCTGGCCCTCGACCGGCAACTACTGTCGGGGCGGCGCTTACGACTCGGCTCTGTTGGGGTGCCAGTCGATTGCGATTTTGCCGGAAGGGATGAGCAAGGAGCGTTTCGAGTGGCTGCAATCGGTAGCCGGCGAGATCATCAAAACGCCCGGCAGCGAGAGCAACGTCAAAGAGATTTTCGATAAGTGCTGGGAACTGCGCCGGTCGGGCCAGGATTTGGTCATCTTCAACCAGTTCGACGAGTTGGGCAACTATCTGTGGCACCATGAAGTGACCGGCCCGGCGATGCACGAAGTATTAGAGCAGGTGATGGGGCCAAACGATCATTATCGTGGTTTTATCGCCGCCACCGGCTCGGCCGGCACGATTGCCAGCGGCGATTACTTAAAAAAGCAGTTCCCCGGCAGCAAAATCGCCGCCAGCGAGGCGATGCAATGCCCTACCCTACTGTACAATGGCTTTGGCGAACACCGCATCGAGGGCATCGGCGACAAGCACGTCCCCTGGATACACAATGTCAAAAACACCGATATGGTCATCGGCGTCGATGATGAAGGGCCGATCAGCCTAATCCGCCTATTCAACGAACCGGTCGGTAAACGGTATTTGGCCCGGCAAGGGGTGGCTGAAGCGCTGATTGACAAACTGGAGTGGCTGGGCATCTCCGGTATCGGAAACGTCCTATCGGCCATTAAATTTGCCAAGTATTATGAATTGGGTGAAAACGATATTGTCCTGACCGTCCTGACCGACTCGATGGAGATGTATCAGAGCCGGCTGGCCGAACTGAACCAGGAGCGGGGTGAGTTCACCGAGTTAGATGCCGCCGGAGCCTACCATCGTTATCTGCAGGGTACAACCATCGACTACGTCCAAGAGTTAGGTTACTACGATCGCAAGCGCATCCATAATTTAAAATATTACACCTGGGTCGAGCAGCAGGGTAAAACCTTCCAGGAAATTCAGGCCCAGTGGTATGACGACAACTACTGGAACGACATTCCCACCCAAGTCGGCGCGATTGACGCGTTGATCAAGGAGTTTAACGCCAGGACGGGGGTCGAGCCAGGTATGTTTTAACAATAGATGGGTCCAGTTTTCGCTATTGGGTCGAGAAAGCGGCTCAAATAGGCTGTATATTATGGTGGTAATCCGATCTCGGTCAGAAAACTGGACCCATCTTAGTCTATACTCGGAATTGCGGGTCAAGATAAAAGCTCATTTGACATTGCCGGTTAATTGTGAGTATAATCCGGTCTTCTTCAAGAAGATAATTCTACACTTAAATCGTGGAACGCATTCCACGGTTGAATGTAGGGCTACCTTTATGGTTGTCATCTTATCATCATATCGCTTCAATTGGAGGCTTGGCCATGCCTCTTTTGCAAGTTATCGGGCTATCTAAATCTTTTCGAGGGGTGCGAGCCCTGGATGGCTACACCCTGCAACTATCACCGCTCTCGATCCACGGGGTCATCGGGCCGAATGGCGCCGGCAAAACCACACTCTTTAATTTGCTGACCGGGTTTCTTAAACCCACTTCAGGCACGATTCACCTGCTTCAACAAGACATTACCCATGCCCCGGCTTACCGAATTGCCCAATTGGGCATTGCTCGCACCTTCCAGAATATTCGTCTATTCGGAAACCTGCCGGTTATCGAAAATGTCAAAGTGGCCTTACAAAGCCAATTCGCAAACTCGCTGTGGGCGACGTTGATCTCTTCTCGTGCCTTTCAACAAAACGAACGTGAGCTTGAAGCCCGGGCCGAGCAGTGTCTTGAATTGGTGGGCCTGACCTCTCAGCGTGATCAAGAGGCCCATAATCTGCCCTATGGCGAGCAGCGCAAATTGGAAATAGCCCGCGCGGTGGCTCTCAACCCGAAAATCCTATTACTCGATGAACCCACCGCTGGGATGAACCCTAATGAAACCGATGAAATATTACACCTGATTCGGCGTTTGCGCGATGAACTAAATATCACGATTATGTTGGTGGCCCATGATATTCCTCTGATCATGAATTTATGTACTCACATTCAGGTTCTCAATTATGGTCGGTTAATTGCTGAAGGGGCTCCCCAAACCGTGCGCACCAACCCCGAGGTGATCGCCGCCTATCTTGGCCAGGCCAAGTATGCTTAAAATAGCAGACCTCCATGTATACTACGGCTCGATCCGGGCCCTCAACGGCATCTCTTTCCAGGTGAATGAAGGTGAGTTGGTGGCCTTGATCGGCTCAAATGGGGCCGGGAAATCAACCACCCTCAAAACAATTTCCGGTTTATTACGGCCACGCCAGGGGATAGTTTTATATGAAGACGCCGATATTACCCGGACCGCCCCGGATCGGATTGTGGCTTTGGGGATATCCCATTGCCCGGAGGGGCGTCGTATTTTTGGCGGGCTAACCGTGCGCGAAAATCTGCGGCTGGGAGCAGTTCAACGCCGCCAGGGAGCCGATATGGCGGCTGATATGGATTGGGTTTTGAGCCTGTTTCCCATTCTAAAAGAACGGCTGTCTCAGTCCGGGGGGACGCTCTCCGGCGGAGAACAACAAATGCTGGCCATTGGCCGGGCCTTGATGAGCCGGCCCAAACTACTGCTGCTCGATGAGCCTTCGCTGGGGTTGGCCCCGCTGGTCGTTGAGCATATTTTCCAGATCATCCGTCAATTAAAACAGCAAGGCAAAACCATTTTATTGGTGGAACAAAACGTCCATCAAGCCTTGGACGCCGCTGATCGCGTTTATGTGATTGAAACTGGTCAGATTACGCTGACCGGCACACCTGACGAACTGAAACACAATCCCCAGGTAGAACAGTCTTACCTGGGCCGATAGGTTTTAGCCATTATGACCCTTGTCTACTATGCTATTCAACAAACGGTCAATGCCTTAAGCATTGGCAGCCTGTATGCCTTAATGGCGGTGGGCCTGGCGATGGTGTTTAGCATCTTGCGGCTGATTAACTTTGCTCACGGCGATTTAATGATGGTTGCGGCTTACCTGGCCGCTTTTGCCCTATTTGCCAATTTGCCCTTGGGTCTGGCAGTGGTGCTTATCATCATCGGAACGGTGATAGTGGGGCTGTTGATGGAGCGCATCGCTTACCGCCCCATCCGAGGTGCGCCGGATGTCGCCACGCTGTTGACGTCGCTGGCCGTGGGCCAAATTTTACAAAACGGCATGCTGCTGACCACCCGTTTCTTAGGGCAGCCGATTCAAATTGCCTTCCCCACCCCTGATGTGTTAAATGGTGTGGTGGCTTTCGGCTCGATAACTGTCCCCCGGCTCAATGTGGTCAGTTTGGTGATCGGCCTCATTGCCCTGGTCTCCCTATCATTTTTCGTGACCCGCACCGTGCCTGGGCTATCCATGCGCGCTGCGGCTGAAGATCTGACGGCGGCGCAGTTGATGGGCATCAATATCAATCGCGTCATCGCATTGGCATTTGCCATCGGCTCGGGCCTGGCGGCTATCGCTGGCCTACTTTTTGCGGTGCAAGCTGGCCAGATCAATCCCTATATGGGCTTTACCCCGGTTCTCAAAGCGTTCATTGCCGCTGTGATTGGCGGCTTTGGCAGCATCGCTGGGGCTGTGGTGGGGGGATTTGTGCTAGGCGCGTTAGAAGTGATACTCACGGCGCTACCTGGTATTGGTGATATTCTGCCCCCTGGCATGGTTTCACCGAGCACCCAAGCGCTGCTCCAACAGTGGCTGCCGAGCAGTTTGACCGGCTACCGGGATGCTTTCGTTTTTGCGGCGCTGATCTTAATGCTACTGTTCCGGCCCAATGGTATTTTGGGCCAGCCAAATCGTGAGGAGATGCGATGAGCACGCTGGATGATCGGCCGGCCAATCCGGCTATCGGCGAGGTGCGCCCCAATAAACGGGGAGGCGTGGCCGCCCTGATCCAATCTCCCGTGGCTATTCGATTGGGAGCCCTGCTGATCTTAGCTATTGGATTGTCCCTGCTCCACCTATCAGGCCGGGTTTTCTGGCAGGGGCTGGTGATTAACCTGGGTATTTTTATGATCCTGGTCCTCAGCCTCAACCTGGCCAGCGGTTTTACGGGCGTTTTCTCGCTGGGGCATATTGGCTTTATGGCCTTGGGCGCTTACGGTTCGGCTATTCTGACCCTGCCACTGGCCAAAAAAGCCGATTATCTACCCAACTTGCCGGCCTGGCTGGCCTCAATCCATTTCGATTTTTATCTTGGTCCATTCCCCTTGGGTTTTTTACTGGCGACTCTTTTGGCTGCGGGATTGGTAGCGGGCGTAGCATTGCTAGTGGGGCTAGTGTTGATGCGGCTGTCAGGCCATTTTGTAGCGGTCGCCACGCTGGGCTTTCTGGTCATTGTGCGGGTCATTTTGTTCAATGCTGATAACTTTACCCGCGGATCGCGTACCTTTTCGAACGTTACGCCGTATACCGGCCTGTGGTGGGTCTGGTTTTGGGCTATCCTCACGCTCTACGTAGTCTGGCGCTTGAAATATTCGGCTTATGGGCGAGCCATGTTGGCGCAACGCGAGGACGCGCTGGCGGCTCAAGCCGTAGGGCTGGCCATTATGCCTCCCCGCTTGCTGGCTTTTGTGGTCAGCGCTTTTTTTACCGCCGTAGCCGGCTCATTATATGCCCACTTTATCACCTCATTCTCACCCACCGTCTTTTATTTTGACTTGACCTTTCGGGTGATTACGATGCTCATTGTGGGGGGATTGGGTTCGGTCAGTGGCTCGGTGCTGGGGACCGTGGTGATTATTGCCCTGGCCGAGGCGCTTCGCCGCTTGGAGGATGTCACGTTGTTGTACGGCATGAGCCAGATTACCCTGGCCGTTATTTTTATCGTCATCATTCTCTTCCGGCCCAACGGGCTTTTGGGCCGGCGAGAAATTGTGTTAGCCCGCTTATTTCGGAAAGGGGGTGAACCGTCGCCATAGATAATCTCATTTGGAACCGGGTGACAGACGCTAAGTGGCTGTCACCTTTTGAACTACAAATATTGTCAAAAATTTAGCGTTTCTTAGCGAGGAGAAGGAAATTACCATGAAAACTAAATTTTTTATCCCTGTTGTACTGCTGATCGTGAGTCTGCTGCTCATGTCTTGCGGGGGGGCCGCCCCTACCCCCAGTTCCAGCAGTAGTGGCGCTAGTGGCGAAGCCGCTTCAAGCGAACCGATCAAAATTGGCGGCGGGTTTGCTCTCACCGGCGATGAATCGGCTCTGGACCTGCCGGCGGCTAACGGGGCCAAGTTAGCCGCTAAAGAAATCAATGCGGCCGGCGGCGTGTTGGATCGTCAAGTCGATTTGATTGTCCACGACAGCCAGTACAAAATGGATGTGACGGCCCAAATCGCCAAGCAATTTGTGGAGCAAGATGGCGTTGTGGCGGTCATCGGTTTTACCGATACCGACTCGGTGCTGGCGGCCGGCCCGACAATCCAGACGGCCGGTCTACCGTTTATTACCGCCGGGGCGACCTCGCCCAAAATTCCGACTCAGGTTGGCGATGAGATGTTCCTGGCCTGTTTTGGGGATAACGTTCAGGCCGCAGCCGGGGCCGAATATGGTTTCAATAATTTTGGTAAAAATGCCTATTTGCTCTGGGATAAAGGGGTTGAGTATACCACCCTGTTAGGCGGCTACTTTAAAGATCGCTTTACCGAATTGGGCGGGACCATTGTCCTCGAAGACCAGTACGACGATGACGCGACTGACTTTTCGGCCCAAATTGCCAAGATCAAAGCCCTGCCGGACCAACCCGACTTTTACTTCATCTCGGCCATGCCCTACAATGTTGGCCCGGTCATCAAGCAGTTCCGCGATGCCGGTCTAACCGGCCCCATCGTCGGCGGGGACGGTTACGATACCCCCGATCTGCTCAGCGTCGCCGGTCCGGCCGCCGAGAATGTCTTCTTTACCACCCACGCCTTGATCGATTCGACGGGCGGCACTGACGGCATCAAAAAATTTATCGCGGATTACAACAAAGAATACGGTCACGACCCCGAAAATGCTTTTGCCGCGTTGGGGTACGACACGATGTACCTGATTGCCGACGCGATCAAACGCGCCGGCTCAACCGACGCCGCGGCCATCAAGAAAGCCATTGAAGAGACCAAGGATTACGCCGGCATCACCGGGTCGATCTCTTTCGGAGACTCGCACATCCCGCAGAAAGGGGTCACCATTATTGCGGTGAAAGATGGGAAGTTTACTCTGGGCGCCGAAGTTGTTCCGGAGAAAGTCCCGGCCCCGTAAATTGTTGAGAAGCCGACGGCGAAATGGATTTGCCCGGCGTCCGTTTCCCGATTGCTTCTATCTCGTGGTACAATGCCGGGCTATCATGAAGGACGGATTTGCATTTATAACGCGGCTGGCGGCGGCGGTGCTGGTGAGCGGTTGGCTGGCCGGCTGTGGGCGGGTTATCACTCCCACCCCGGCGGCCAGCGCTACCGGCCCCGCCACGCCCGCCGCCGAGACCAACATCGCCACGCCTACGCCGCGAGCGACTTCGACGCCGCGCCTGGCCACGCCGGTCAACACCCCCACGCCGACTATCACCCCCACCCCGGTCATCTACACCATCGAGCCGGGCGATACTCTGCTCAGTATCGCCATTCAGTTTGATCGCACCACCGAGGCGCTTCAGGAAGCCAACGGCATTCCCGATCCGCGCTACCTCCAAATCGGCCAGCGGCTGATTATTCCGCCGCCAGAGCAAGGCCCGGAAGATCCGCCCACGCCGACCCCTACCCCGCTGCCACTCAAGGTAAATTCGATCAATTTTCAAGAAACCCGCCAGGGAACGTTATGGTGCTTCGGCACGGTATACAACCCTGGCCATAAACTGCTGACAGAAATTGTAATCGAAGCCGCGCTGTTGGATGAGGCAGGTGGTCTGCTGGCCAGAGAGGCGGCCTTTACCCAGCTCGATGTGGCCCTGCCCGGCCAGTCGGCGCCGTTTGCGCTGTTGTTCGAAACCCCGCCGAGTAGTTTTGCTCAGTATCGCATCTTGCCGGTGTCCGCCGTACCGCTGGCTGAGGACACGCGCTACTACTTCGATTTGGAAACGTTTGACCTGCGCGGTGAGCGGCAGTCGTCCGGAGCGTACCGGGTAACCGGCCAACTGCGCAACTTCGGCAGCGCCGATGTCGAGGCGGTGCAGCTGGTGGTCATCGCCTATGACGAGGCCGACCGCGTATTGGCCCAGCGCCAGGTTGAACTGGTGGTAACTTTACTCAAAGCCGGGGCGACTACCCCGTTCGAGGTCGATTTGATCGCGCCGGAGGGAACAGTCGCCCGGTACGAGGTACTGGCTCAGGGATTGCAGCCACAGTAAAGGGCAATAGTCGAGATAATTGGGCCGTCAAGCCTCTTGCAAAAAGGAAGATGTGGGCGTTGGAGGGAGGCGACCCGGGCTGTAACTTTGGATAATAGGCCAGACTAGTGTCGCCAGCATTGCCACTATCAAAAGGAGCAAAATCAAAATGGTTAGCAGGGTCGGGCGCTGGCTATCCGGTTCGTCCGGTAAGGTATCGAGGGGATCATCGAAAGGTTGGTTCATTGCGTTTAGCCGGTTAACCTTACATAAAATCTAACGAACAGTATAGCATACCTGTTTGACCCTGACAATCCCCATTTCAGGTTGGGATACACCACCCTCTTCGATATGGCCTTGCCAGGCTCAACCTCTCAGGATAGTCGTTCGACTGATTATGACTTTTTGGCGATAGCCGTACAATCAATCATATTGACGAAAATCCTAGGGAGTCGAACAGTCTCGGTTGAGACGACAGCGAGAATGAAAATTTATGGGAGCGACTATTGGAGCGACAAAGCTGGCTTGGTCATCCCCGTTGGGGTCAAAGTAAACTTTGACGCTCCGGATCGCTATTTTCAGAGGAGTCGAACAGTTCTTACCGGACGACAGCGACAATGAAAATTCCATAGGACAAACTTAAGTTTGTCCTACAATCTTATTTTCAGAGAAGTAGGAGTAGCGTATTTATGATAGAAGCGGTCATCTTCGATGTCGGCGGGGTACTGATTCGGACGCAAAGCCGGGCGGGGCGCGAAACCTGGGCCAAAAAGCTTGGCCTGGATGCGTGGGATTTTGAGCATCTAGTTTTTAATAGCGACTCAGGCCGGCAGGCGCAGTTAGGCCAAAAAAGTTACCAATCGCATTGGCAGTGGCTCGGCGAGCACTTTAGGCTTGATCCGGCTGATCTGGCTCATATGCGGCGGGATTTTTTCGCCGGGGATGAAATGAACCACGACCTGGTGGCCCACATTCAGCGGCTACGCCAGGCCGGCTATCGCACTGGGCTGCTGAGTAATTATGCCGATGATGCCCGGCCTTTGTGGACAAATGTTTATCCATTCATCGATTATTTTGACGGCGTAGTGATCTCATCGGAAGTGGGCCTGATGAAGCCGGACCCCAAAATTTACTATCTGGCGGCTGACAGTATTGAGGTCAGCCCGGCTGAAGCGCTCTTTATCGATGACTTTATCGAAAACATCGAAGGTGCGCGACAGGTCGGAATGCAGACCATCCATTTCAAACATCCTGAGTTGGCCCGAAAGCAGTTGGTCGATTTAACGGGGGTGGCTTGAAAAATGAGAGTGACTGTCGCTAAAGTCGCCGAAAAACTTTTCGGCGGTCAAAAATGCTAGAAACAATCGCCGAAAAATTTGGCGACAACCGATCAACGTCGTGAAAAGTCGTCGAAATATGCTGCGGTAGTCGAAAACGCTAGAAACGACTGCCGAAAAATCTGGCGACGACTGATCAACGTCGTGAAAAGTCGTCGCCAAATTCTGCGGTAGTCGAAAATGCTAGAAACGACTGCCGAAAAATCTGGCGACGACCGATCAACGTCCGACACACTACGGATGACGGGCAATTGAGGAAGTTAGTTAGTCCACGATCCTTTAAGTTCTACAGCCGGAGGTTACTCCAGACCCGGCACGGGAAAACGCGAGCAAAGTTCGGCGGTGACTTGGCGAATCTCTTTTAGTTTGGCCTCATCTTGAGCGTGGTAAATCGTTTCCACAATGCACTGGCCGACAACGCGAACTTCTTCCAACCCAAAGCCGCGGGTAGTAATAGCCGGCGTCCCTAACCGAATACCGCTGGTGACACGCGGCGGGCGGGGATCGAAGGGGATCAGATTTTTGTTGATGGTAATACCGGCCTGATGCAAGGCATCTTCGCCTTCCTGGCCGGTTACATTGGCAGGGCGCAGATCAACCAGCATCAGATGGTTATCGGTGCCGCCGCTGACCAGCCGCAGGTCGCCTTCAGCGATGGTTCGGGCCAGCATCTGGGCATTATCCAGAATGGCCTGCTGATAGGTTTTAAAATTGGGTTGAAGCGCTTCGTGAAAGGCTACGGCTTTGGCCGCGATAACGTGCATTAAAGGGCCGCCCTGAATGCCGGGAAAGACCGCCCGATCGATAGCCTTGGCGTGTTGTTCCTGGCATAGAATTAGCCCCCCGCGCGGCCCTCGCAGCGTTTTGTGGGTGGTAGTGGTGACAATGTCGCAGTACGGCACCGGGTCGGAATGCAAGCCGGCGGCGACCATGCCGGCAATATGAGCCATATCCATCATCAGATAGGCCCCGACACTATCGGCAATTTCTCGCAGGCGGGGGAAATCCCACTCACGCGGATAGGCGCTGGCGCCGGCCAGCAGCAGTTTGGGTTTGTGTTCTTCAGCTAGAGCGGCGATGGTATCGTAGTCAAGTTGTTCCGTATCGGGATCGACCCCGTATTGAACAAAATTATAGTAATGACCTGAGTAGTTTATCTTCATACCGTGGGTCAAGTGACCCCCATGATCGAGTTTGAAAGCCAAAACCGTATCGCGGGGTTTTAGCAGGGCCATGTAGGCCGCCGCGTTGGCTTGAGCCCCGGAATGGGGCTGAACGTTGGCATGCTCCGCTCCAAACAACTGCTTAGCGCGAGAACGAGCCAACTCTTCAGCTACGTCAACATACTCACAGCCACCGTAATAGCGATGACCGGGGTAGCCTTCGGCATATTTGTTGGTCAGCACCGTTCCTTGAGCGGCCAAAACAGCGGCGCTGGTGTAATTTTCGGAGGCAATCAACTCGATTTGCTCCAGTTGGCGTTGGCGTTCGCCTCGGATAGCTTCCAGTAATTCAGGATCAACTTGAGCAAGGAGCTCATCAGCAGCGGCGACTCGTGCATTTTGGGACATAATTTATTCTCCAGACGATAACTTTTTTCGGTTAAATGAATGAACCAGTATTGCAAATTTGTACTGTACCCGAAAAAAACAGAAACTTTGTGAGACTTCACTAAACAACTAGTTAGAAGTCCTAACAACAAAAATGGCCTGGTTTCCCAGGCCTTCTTTGGACTAATGGGCGGTACAAGACTCGAACTTGTGGCCTCCACGATGTCAACGTGGCGCTCTAACCAACTGAGCTAACCGCCCGAAACAATATTTTATTATAAGCTTACGAGTAAAAAGTGCAAATTTGACGATCAGCCTCGATCAGCTCTAAACACCCATATTGCTGGCAATCGCGTTCATTTTTTGAGCTAACTCAAAATCGAGCCGGCTGATGCCTTTAGCGCTGTGTGTAGTTAAGTCGATCACCACTTTATTCCACACATTCTGCCATTCAGGATGATGATCCATCTGTTCGGCCAGCATGGCTGCTTGGGTCATAAACCCCCAGGCTTGGACAAAATCTTTAAATTTAAGCTCGCGGTGAAGTTTTTCATTCTTTACTTCCCAGTGAGGCAGGTTTTTTAAATTAGCCTCAATTTCCTCGCCGGTGAGTTTTGTAACGGCCATTTTCATCTCCCCTAAAAATAAAGAGCAAGCGCGTAAAGCGGTGTATTGTTCTTAATAACCCCGCTTTATGACTCCTCGGTAAAGTTTTATTATCGATGCTGTACATGAGATTTTAGTGGAAGTTACGAAGGTGGCAACTTTACCTTTAACCGGATGAAAAGGGTGGCATTAATGGGCTGCCTTGACATTCAAAATGAATTTCGGTACCCTTAAATTTAAGGATTAAATTATTGTTTTCACGACCTCAGTTTGCTTGGATTTAAGAATCATAGAAAATAAGGAGATGATCCAATGCCCACCGTTCAAGATGTTGAGACCAAGATCGATGATATGATCGATCGCGCTACTCAAACCTTTAAACAAGAATCCGAAACACATTATCAAGAATTTCAAACGCTTATCTTCGATCTGGAGGGTTTGGCTCGGGAGACCTTTCAAGCTAAAGTGGGCGATTTATTCTGGCCCGTTTTGGCTAAGTTGGAGCAGGGCAACGCTTTAACCACAGCCGAATACAATATATTAGAAATGTTAATGGTCGGCGAGGCGAAATATTACCTTCACTCCGAAATCAACGTTGATCTTTGGCGGGCTGAGCTAAAGCGGCTAACCGAAGAAATCGAAAAACAGCGAGCTACGGGGCTGGATGAGATCGATGGGTTAATGACACTGCGGGCTTTATGCCGCGAAGCCATGCGGATTATTCCTAATCTGGCCTACTACTTTCGGGAGAAAGAGCGTGTCCGCCGTTTTGAAGATGCCACCAGCGGCGCCATCGACGTTGAGACCCGCCGCTTATTGGCAAACTTAATCAAAGAAATGATAGAGTCTGACCAACTCTAGATGGTTGGATGGTTCGTTGTCAGCTCACTAACCCACTATCCAACCAACGAACCATCCTATTAACCATCTATTTTAAGGACTTTGAATGACAGGCAAACGAGTTAAAGAAAGTCGGGTAGCGCTAAATCAGCTTATGCTGCCGGAGCACGCCAACCCAATGGGGAGTGTTCATGGGGGTAATATCATGAAATTAGTCGATGAAACTGGGGGCCTATGCGCCATGCGGCACTCTCGCCGACCGGTAGTTACGGTAGCGATGGACTCGATGACGTTTCACTCGCCGGTTAACGTGGGCGATATGTTAATGCTTGAGGCGAATATGACCTGGGTGGGGTCCAGTTCAATGGAGGTTGAGGTCGTCGTTAAGACTGAAAATCTCATCACCGGGGAGCAGACCCATACCAATACGGCCTATTTGGTCTATGTTGCTCTTGATGAGGATGGCCAAACGACTCGGGTGCCGTCGCTGCTCATCGAGACGGAGCAAGAAAAACGCCGCTGGCAGGAAGCCAATGCCCGCCAGCGGCGTCGATTAAAACGCTCGTAAACCTATTAGCCGTATTTCTGCTCAAACGCTCGCATAAATTCAGCTAAAGCCTCTACACCGGCCATTGGTTGGGCATTATAAATTGAAAAACGCAGCCCCCCCACCGAGCGATGTCCTTTAACACTGCTTAAGCTGGCTTGGGTAGCTTCACTAACAAATTTCTTTTCTAGCGCTTCATCCCCCCCGGCGACCCGGCAGATGACATTCATCTTAGATCGATCCGGCTTAGCTACCGGGCAGGTGTAAAAATCTGTCCTATCGATTGCCTGGTAAAGGATATCGGCTTTCTCTTGATTGCGTCCGGTAATTACCGGCAGCCCGCCCTCAGCCTCGATCCATTCCAGAACCAAACCGACTATATACACAGCAAAAGTGGGCGGTGTGTTGTAAAGCGACTGCTGCTTGATATGGGTCCGGTATTGAAGCATGGTGGACAGCTTTTGGGGCGCGCGTTCGGCCAGTTCGGGGCGCATAATCACCACGGTGACGCCGGCCGGTCCGATATTTTTTTGTGCGCCGGCAAAGATCAAGCCAAACTGAGACACATCCACCGGACGAGACAAGATATCAGAGGACATGTCGGCCACCAACGGCACCTCACCCGTATCCGGAAATGTGGTCCACTGCGTACCAAAGATGGTGTTATTAGAGCAGATATGAACGTAGGACGCGTTCTGGCTAAAGGTGGTTTCCGTCGAGGTGGGCAAGCGGGTGAAATTCTCGGATTCAGTTGAGGCGGCGATATGGTAGGCCGCTACCTTTTTTAGATCATCAATGGCTTTTTTAGTCCAAGCTCCGGTATGCAGCACATCGACCGGCTGGTCTTGCAAAAACAAGTTTTGGGGAACCATAGCAAATTGCAAGCTGGCTCCTCCCTGCAAAAATAAAACAACGTAGTCGTTGGGAATGCCCATTATGCGGCGCAACCCGGCCTCGGCCTTGCTTAAGATTTGCTCAAACTCGTGGGAGCGGTGGCTCATTTCCAGCACCGACATGCCGCAACCCTGGTAGTTTAACATCTCGTCACGGGCGCGCTCTAACACCGGGACCGGTAAAACAGCCGGACCGGGACTAAAATTAAAAATTCGGTTATACATCGTTACCCCCTTGCGTAATATCACGAACTGATGTCCTCATTATAGACCCATACAGTTGGCTGACAAACTGGACAAAATAAAAAGTGATAGCCGGTGATCGACTACCACTTTTAAGATGATTCTGAACTATCTTCTCAAAAAATAAGCGCTTTTGTAGAACAAAGTTAAGAGTATCTTACGCCATCTCACTCAATTATTGAGGTGATCGTCTTAACCTACTTAAAGGTTAGTAAATATTCGGTCAATTGCGAAATTTGCTCTTCACTCAAAGTGTCTTTATACGTCGTTGGCATGACCGGTTGGTAATCAGGCACCAGATAAATGGTGGGATCGAGAATTGACTCGCGGATATATTCCTCAACAGTGGTGGCTTTGCCGGTGTAGTCGGGGGATTTAATCACCTCAGTTGCGAAATCAACTAAGCCTACCATACTGGGGCCAACGCCTGGTGGGGCATCATCGGTTATGGCGTGGCAGGCGATACAACCGGCTCCGGTAAATACCGTTTCAGGATCAGAACTTTCACCGCCGGCAGCGGGAGCACTTTGCTGTGGCTCGGTAGTTGCCGTTGGCTGGTTGAGCCGTTGTAGCGCCACGTCAACCGGGGTTGGGGTAGGCAATGCGTCCAAAGAAGAATCACAACCTACCAGTAAAACTAAAGCCGCGCTACAAATCAAGATGAGTTTTTGGATGGCAGTCATTAATATAATCTCCTCGCTTTGATATTTTTCCCATTTCCAGGGAGAATTTCGGTTCAGTATTTCCTATTCGAGCAAAAGTAACTGTCATTTGAATGGTGGTCTGTTTTGCAGCCCGCTCAGATACCTCGATCTTATCCGTCTTTGGCACAGCGAAAACCAACCGTTGGATTCCCGTACTCTTCGGCCTGATTGCGACGATTGGCGGCTCGGGCCTCGTCAATCGGGTCGGAAAAAGAGCCACCGCGGACCACGCGGCCGGTCCCTTCGCCCCGCCGCTGAGAAGGGCCAATCGGATTAGTGTCATCGGCTATGCGATAGTAATCGGCCTTATACCAATCAAACACCCACTCGCTGACATTACCGCCCATATCCAACAGACCCGCCGGAGAAATATCGTCGGGAAAAGACCCAACCGGGGCGGCCTGCCCAACTGAGGTTTCGCCGATATTAGGCTTACCGGCAGCGGGATCGTTGCCCCAAGGCCACAGATATTTCGCCTGCTTACGGCTATCCCACCCAGCAGCGAGTTCCCATTCGGCTTCCGTGGGCAGCCGTTTACCGTACCAATGACAGTAATTGTTGGCTTCGGTCCAGGGGATGTTGACCATTGGATAGTTGTCGTAAGCCGGATCATTGAGATAGTTAACCTCGGTAGTGCTGGCATCACTGGTGGGCGGGGCGCAGACTCCGGCCTCAATACACTGCCAATATTGACCAACCGTTACTTCGGTTCGATCAATTTCAAAGGCCGACAAGCTTACAGCGTGGGCGGGCTGTTCGTCATTTTCGCCCAGGCCAGGCGGACTTCCCATGGTAAAAGAAGTAGCTGGAATTGGCTCCATTGCTTCAGTGATCGGGGTTACGGGTACGGGTTCATCCTTCGCCTCAGCCGGCTGGGTAATGGGAGCGTCCAGCCGCCAAATCAAAATATCAAGGGGGCGGAGAGTCCAGCCAGTGCGGCCGTCCCATAAACGCACTTGCAGCCAGCGCCACTCTTCAGTGCGCCCGGTAATCTCAAGCGCGCGTTTTGGACCAAAACGCGCAATGAGAGGAGTCGACTCGTCCGGCTGGGTACGGACTAGAGCGACATCACCGTCCGGAACGATAAAGCTGGTGGAGGCGTTAGAACGCAGGTAAAACAAGCCTACCATAATGACCACAGCCAACATTACAGGGATAAAAATACAACCTATAGCCATTTGGGCTTTCGGTTGAGGAGCATAAGGGCGTTTAGGGGATGGTGGTGAATCGGTTATTGACACAATGATTACTCTATCGAGAGGGATTTTCCAGTGGCAGGAGAGGGATAATCTCCTGTTCCGTATTCCAGCGCAGTGGGGCGGGTAACCCTTCCAAATCCATACGAATTTGACATACGTCGATGCAATCGCCGCACAAAATACATTGACCAAACCCGCCGTTCATCGAATCTTTGAAGTCCATCTCACGGGGCGACAATTCCATCGGACACACCTGGGTGCATAACCCGCAGTCAACACAGGCTCGGCTGCTGTCGAAAGTGATGCGGAGCGAATTTTTCTGGGTAACCACGGTCAAATACAGCCCAAAAGGACACATGCCTTCGCAAAACTTAAAGCCCATCTTATGCAGAATTACAAAACCAATGAGCACCAGCAAGGCAAACGCGCCCCAAACCAGGCCAAAATACGCGTGCTGGGGATTAAGCAGGGCCCCTAAATCGATGACCCAATTCATCACGACCAGAGTGGCCGTTATCGCAAAAATCAGGTTAGCTGTGGCTAAAATCAAAGCCCGGCGTTTATGCCGGCGCAGAATGTGATTGATAATCAACCCCAGCCGGTTGATGAGGCCCCACGGACAAATCCAACCGCATAACAGACGTCCGACAAAGTAATTTTCAAAGAAGTTAACAAAGTAGGTTCCCAGCCACAAAATAACCACAGCTTGCAAGGCCAACATCATTGACACTTCCCGGCCCATAATCCAGTATTGGTCGTTGGTAAAGTCGAGCTTAAGCCAGCGCAGGGCCGGAACCAGTACAAAAGATATCACGACCAAGGCTTGAACCACCCAGCGATATTTGGTGTAAGTGGTGACCGGTTTCCAGTGGGCCAGCCGAATTTTGGGAATCTTCGTTTCTCTAAAGTTGGGATAATCAAAAAATGTTGGTTTTGCCATAGCTAAAATAATCAACCTGTCTCTGTTAAGTTTCAAAACCCAGTATATCAAAAAAAAGGGTATATACTTCCGTCAATTGAATAGTTTGGCTCTCATCCAGATGATTAGATTTGTACCTGGTCAGTTATACAGGTTTTTGGTTCAGACTGAATAGTTACGGCTGGTGCTAAACAGCCGGTGGCCCCATGAGAATGGCTGTCACCGTTAGGGTGGCGATAATGATAATCGCTAAGACGACCACCCCTACCATAATTAAGGCGATACTTTTGGAACTTCCGTCGTCGTCGGGGGATGCCATTCGGTTGTCTCCTCTGGATTATTGCCGCCTCGGTTACGGCGGAGTTGGATGATCAGCAAGATCAGGCCCAGTCCAGTTAGCAGCCCTAAAATATTTCTAACCCACCCCACTTGCTGAAACGCTGTTTGCCATTCAGTCATAAGACTCTGTTTATCGCCGCCGGTAATGCCGGTGACATCAACCAGGGCGGACGAAGCCCCCGGCTGAGGCTGCCACTCACCTTGAACCGTAACCGTATCGCCGATCTGAAAGCCGGTCAGTTGGCGGTCGCCGCTGGGTACGGTATGAAGTTCATGTTGGATCACCCGTTCGCGGGTTTCACTGGGTAGAATCAACACATTGCCACCAGTTAGCGCCAGGACAAATTGCGGAAAGACGTAGCCGAATTCCTCCTGGTAACGCACCTCGCGCCCTTCAGCCGGGCGCTCTCGATAAATCAGTAGCCCCCCTGTCGAGTCAAGCGTACACGGGGCTAGCCGGCAGGTCTCCTTTGAAATTTGGCCTCGGAGCATCACGACTTCGGCGGCCGGTTCAGCCTGTAAAGCGGCCAAGCTGGTAATTTCCGGAATGGTTTGATAAGCCTCAAATTTTCCTTTAACCTGGTCGTACCCCATCTGGCTGCCCAAGAAGAAGATACACAAAACCGGGGTAAAAAAAATAAGAAGTCCTGTTAGCCACCCACTTTTACCAATAACCTTAATCATTTGACTAAGCTCTCTGCATGGTTCATTCTAAATCTTCATTCCTCATCGCTGCCGTCCGGGGAAACAGGCGCGCGGGTAAAAATATACATCAGCCAAATCATGGCCAAAGTCCCGACAATCAAGATCAGGCCCATCAACCCGTCTACCCAAATGGGTACGCCATCTAACACGTCTTTCAGCGGAGTCACTAAATCGACATTACTTACATTTCTGATAGTCGTGTAGCTAAAGATGGCTGTCAGCGCAATGATAATCGGCAAAATTTCAATTAAGGTCTTTAAAGGCCACCCTTTTTTAGGGGGTTTATCCTTCGAATTCATAACTCCAACTATCCCTTTCCAGGTCCGAATATTCGGCCCGGTTCCAGGCCAGCCACATCCAGGCCAGCCACACTACCGTAATCGGCACCATGACCAACGCGGCGATACTAATTAGCCAGACAAATCCGGCGTTAACCGCCGCATCCATACTGATAATATAGGTCAGCGTGTCCATAAAATAGTCGCGATAGGAGAAAACGCTGGTCACCATCAGCAGCGGAATGGTCAAGATACCCACAATCCCCCAACCGATAATCTGCATCAGTGACAGGCCAATAACCTCTTTACGCTGACCAGATAGCTCTTTTTTCTCCGGCTTAGGCCGGTGAACGACCCACATCATAAAAGCGACCATAAAGTAGAGAGAAAAGGTCACAATAAAAATCGATTTAAGCGAAGTGTAGTTAGTCGAGATGAAGTCGCCCAGCACTGTCCCGCTAGTCAAACCGGACAGCATTAACAGCACCAGTCCGGCGTGCCAGGGACCGAAGACAATGGCTGATATCGGCCAGAAATTTCGTTTGGTGTAACTCAGGACTGTTTTCATGTGAGACTCCCCATAAATAGGTTTGGCCGGACAAATCAGTAAGCTGTCCGGATGGGGACAAGTCGCTGACTTGTCCGACTGTTTTTATCTAAAATTTAAACACGCGCAACGAATTGCCCACCACCAGAGCGCTGCTTAAAACCATCGCCGCCGCGGCCAAAACCGGATGCAGCAGCCCGGCCATCGCCAGGCCAATGCCGATGACGTTGTAGGTAAAAGCCCAGGCTAAATTCCAACCGATGGTCCGATAAACGCGCCGGGCCAAGGCAGTGGTCCAGGTCACCAGGGTTAAATCATTACCTAGCAGACTAATATCGGCCGCTTCGCGTGTAATATCGGTGCCGCAGCCTAAAGCGATGCCGACGGTCGCCCGGGCCAGGGCCGGGGCGTCGTTGAGGCCATCGCCAACCATGGCCACCGGCGCTTCCGCTTCAGCCGTTTCGATGGCTTTAACTTTGTCGTGCGGCAGGAGTTCGCTCTGGACCGACACCCCTAGCATTTGGCTAAGGGTATTAGCGGTCGAATTGCTGTCGCCGGTCAATACCTGGACAGCTAGCGCCTGCTGGTGCATCTCGGCCAGCGCCGCCTGAGCCGTAGGGCGAAGGGTTTCGGCCAGGGCTAGCAAGCCCTGTACCCGGCCTTGCCAACCCACATGGACCACGGTTAGGCCAGCCTGCTCTAGCCGCTCGCGCGCTTGCTGCAGCGAACCGGACAGCGCTAGCTTTTGCTGCTCAACTAATCGCCAATTCCCAACCCAGATCGGCTGTCCATCGACCCAACCGGTTACGCCTAAACCGGGCAATGCTCGAAATTTATCAACCGGCAGGTGAGCTAGACGGCGTTTTTCAGCCGCGTCACGAATAGCATAGGCCAGCGGATGTTCCGAACCTTGCTCCAACGCCGCGGCAAATTGCAACAACCGGACATCAGGCGACGCCAACTGCGGATCACATACAATGTCGGTTAGGGTGGGCCGGCCGGTGGTTAAGGTGCCGGTTTTATCTAAAAAGATTCGGCGCACGCGCGACAGCTTTTCCAGGGTTAAACTATCGCGGATAAGAACCCCTTTTTGGGCGGCCCGCCCTAGCGCCGCCCAGAGAGTCAGTGGGGTGGCTACACCCAAAGCGCACGGACAGGCAATTAACAATACGGCCAGCCCGGTTAGCAGACCGGTTTCAAAACCGGCTTGCCAGGTCCAGAACAGCAACGTCCCCCCCGCCAACACCATCACCGCCGGGGTAAAATACGCGGCTACCTGGTCGGCCAACTGCTCGATGGGAGCCCGTTTGAGCCGGGCTTCCTCCAGCAGCCGAATCAGCTTACCCATAACCCGATCATCGCCGGTATGGGTGGCTTCCACCACAAAACTGCCATCAAGGTTGATGGTTCCGGCATAGACGGTATGACCTGGCCCCTTATAAGCCGGCGTCGACTCGCCGGTAACACTGGCTTCCTCAACGCTGCCTTCACCACCAAGCACTTGTCCATCGACCGCAAAGTTTTCACCGGGGCGAACCCGGATGCGATCGCCGGGCCGAAGTTGATCAACCGGTACGCGGCGCTCTCGCTCGTCGGGCAGGACAAGGCTGGCCTCGGCGGGAGTTCGAGCCAGCAGCTTGTCAAGAGCCTTATTGCCTTCGACCTGAGTCCGAGCATCGAGCCAGCGTCCTAATGTGACCAGCAGCAGGGTCATCGTGGCCGTTTCAAAATAAGTATGTCCCGTTCCAGTGAAGGTAGCGTAAACTGACAAACCGTAAGCAGCTAAACTCCCAACCGCGATCAGGGCGCTGGTAGTCAAGCGGCGATAAACCTGAAATGTAAAAATAGCGTCTTCTAAAATCGGCAAGGCTAACATCAACACAGCCGGAGTGGCAAACAGCATGGCAATGGCTTGCAGCATCGAGCGCGTACCCTGGCCCAACTCGCCCCAGTCGCTAAAGAAAAAGTCAGAGTAAAGCGCCAAACTGAGCACCATCACCATCATGGCCAAAAAGGCGTTGAGCATCAACCGTGATAGCAGTGAAGCGGCTTCTTCGGCCGGATCGCCTTGGATAATACCTCGGCAGCAGGGCGACTTCAGATCGAGACCGGCTCGCCCCATCGCTTGGGGTAAGGCCAGCCCTTGGGCCAGATCAGGGGCGACAATCTCATAGACATGCCGGCAGCCGTAGCAGCAGAAAGTTAAAGATTGATTATTGATGGTATCGACAATGCGCCGGTTGGTGGGTAATCCACACAGGGCACAGATAGCCATCGGGACAGAAGAGTGAGTTTGAGAAACGGACGAGGGACCATGAGAGATTGAAGATTGAAGTTGGGGAGCGGCATTTTGAGATTTACCTTTAAAGAGACGAGCTACCATAACATGACACTCCCGATAGTAGAGTGAGGAATTTGGCCATACAGGGCCAATCCCCGGAGAGTCAATTGCAGGCCGACCACAATGACTAAAACTGCAGCGACCCGGTAGAGGTAGCCACGAAATTGAAGGCTTAGCAGCGAGGCCGAAAAGCCAAAGCCCAGCAGCGAGGGCAGCGTCCCTAACCCAAAAATGAGCATGAGGCTGGCCCCCCGTAGGGGATCGCCGCTGGTGGCCGCCAGCAGAGCCATAGCATAAACCGGCCCGCAGGGCAGCAGCCCGTTAGCCAATCCCAGACCGAAAGGCGCCGCCGGATGCTCAGACGATAGCCCATATTTAAGCCAGCGACTGATCTGCTGCGCCGGAGCCAACGACGCCACCCAGCGCTGGAGCGGAAAGAGGCCCAGCAGCCCCAAACCAAGCAGCAGCACCAGCAAGCCCAAACCGGCTGAAAATACACCTTGCCAGTTTCGGACGAAACTAACCAGCACCGATCCGGCCATCCCAGCAGCCAGCCCCAGCAGCCCGTAAGTGGTCAGCCGGCCGGTTTGAAAGAGAACCAGCGGCGTGGACAGTTCCTGGCGGGCTACACGGCGGCGCATGGCAAAGGCTCCCACCAAGGGGCCACACATGCCAATGCAGTGGCTAAACCCGGTCAGCAAACCGGCCCCCAGCAGTACAAAAAAGCTAGAGGCCATGGTGGCGGTGTGGTCAACCGTACAAATACTATTGGGATCCACTATATTCATGGCGGCCAGGGTAGCCTGATGGTGGCTCGGCCAAGACGCTTGCTGGCTGCAAGCCGAGCCACCAATCAGAACCACCCCCAAGCCTAAGCCAACGTACCAACGTCTCAATTGATTAAACTCGTCTTTCCTAAAACTCTGACAATCCAAACCACAGATAAACTAGCGCCCAAATAATAAAGATCGCCCAGCCGGACAGGATCCAAATCGGCAGCTCAGCCCCCTGATAAACGGTTTTAGGATCACCAAAGTCAGCTTTCCAATGTTCGGCCGGAACCTCATGGGGAAACCAGGCCCCTTTAATGAATTGAGGATTGTACTCGTCAGCCTTCTCGCCTTCAGTAACTTCCTCCAGGTTGGTCCCGATTACCCGTTCTTTCAAATATCCTTCTTCAGATTTATATTCTTCGGCCATCAATCTGCCCCTCTATTCGTAAAAAAGTTTATTTTGCCGCTCTAATCTTTCCCACTCCTGTTCTTGCAGGAGCATATCTCGTTTGGGGGCTTCGATATTTTTGTAATGACCACTGGCCCAGGCCCAGGCAGCCAACAATAGAAAGCCCCCGCTGATAAAGAAATAGGGCAGCACCGTCGCCGTCACGATACCCGGCACAATACCGGTGGTCGAGGCGGCGACGAATTCGTACAACTTAAAGAGAAAGGTAACCCCGGCCGCACCTACGGCAACAGCCACTACTGCGACCGAAACAAATTTTCCGTCCTTCATCGTTCGTTTTGACATCTAGAGTCTCCTATGTCCGGAGATTGGAGACGATCAACGGTCCATCTCCAATCTCCTCTACATTACCGCTACTGCTGCTCGACGTTGCTCCCTAACCACTGCATATAGGTGACGATGGCGATACCCTTTTTGTTAGGATCGCGCCCATCGAAAAACCAGGTATAGCGCGGCATCACCGATACAGGTGAGACGGCTCGTGGATTGTAAAAGTGAGCCACGTGCCAGTCGTTGGAACGGAAACCCGACTCACGCGACAGGTCCGGGCCGACGCGGCGGGTCCCCATCAATTGGGGCATCATCAATTCGTTTTGCTGTTCAGCGGCAGTTGAAACCGGTCCAAAACGCACGTCTTCATTAGCCACCGGACGGACCTGCTGGGTGTGGCAGTGCCAGCAGGCCTCGCCGATGTAAACGTTGCGGCCCAAATTAAGAGCCTCCCGGTAATTCTCCGAAGTGGGGCCACCAGGGTAGTATTTTTCAAACTGATCGGGGTACTGACGGGCCAGCGCCGTAAAGTACGGGCTGACATCCTGCGCCATCTCATCAAGGGAGGTATAGGGCAGGTCACTAATGGCATTGACCGTCACAATCCCGGACACAAAGAACGCCAGCACAAAGAACCCAATACCAGCCACCAGAAATATGAATTGAAATCGTTCAACAATTTTTTCCATAAGATCGTCTCCTCAAGGCCTGTTTATTTAACCGGGCTGGCTACCACCGACCCCACACCAACGTGTTCTTGTTCGGGGCTGATGGCGGTCATAATCATATTGAAGATGAAGAGCAGCACGCCGGCAAACATCAACAGACCGGTGGCGGTCCGGAACAGCCAGATCAGACGTACCGATTGGAGCGATACTTCCCAGGGGGCTAACCCTTTCCAGAGAAACCCTTCGACCAAACCGGCGGAGGTCAGACCAATAAACATCGAGGCCAGGCCGATGGTACACATCCAGAAAACACTCTCGTGCAGCACCGGCGCCCACCAATTCTTTTTACCCAAAACGCGCGGCCACAAATCGGTGGTGATGCCGATGAGCCAGAAGCCGAACGTACCAAACATAATCAGGTGAGCGTGACCAACCACCCAATCGGTGAAATGGACAAATTCTTGGGCCCAGAATTGGACGTGAACCGCACACTGGATACAGGTTACGACGTAAAAAATCATACCGGTGTAGAACCAGCGGATCGGCATATTGGTCACCGGGGCAATTTCACGACCGCGCAGCGTCATGAAGAAGTTGATAAACACCGTCACCACCATCACTTCAATGGCAACCGTCGAAACCACGGCCCCAAATTGGGCGAACATTGGGATAGTACTATAAATGAAGTGATGGACCCCTTGCAGCGGGTAGAAGAAGGCCAATCCCCAAAAACCCAACAGCGAAACTGCGTGGCTCCAGATCGGTTTTTTGAGCAGCGATGGCACAAAATAGTACATCATCCCCCAGCCTAACGGCGTAACCAGTAAGCCAACCAGGTCGTGAATATAAAGGCCCACAAAGGTCGCTCCACCGGCGCCGGGAATAAATTCCGGCAGATAGTTGCCCATCGCGTAGGTCAAGATAACCCAAATAAAGGCCACCGAGAAGTACCACAGGCTAACATACATCGGCTGTTTGCTGCCAAATTGGAAGATCGGCGTTAAAAATTGTATCGCAATTAAGGTCAGGCCGACCATCACCAGGGTATCGATGGGGAAGAGGATACTGCCGTTGGGGCTAAACATATTGGGCGTTTCCCCCCATTCAACAGCTTGAGCATGGCCGGTTAAAATACCAACGACCGCCCATAACACAATAAACAAATAAACCCAAAAGATAAGCCAGCCCAGCAAATCGCTAAGAACGCGACGTTTGGTAAGACGCGGCACCACCCAATACAGTGCGCCTAAGAAGACATTGACAATAAACCCGTAAGCCACGCCGTTGGTATGAACCATGCGGATGCGACCCGGTGAGAGCAATTCGATGCCGACAAAGGGATACAGGTTATTGAGTTGCAAGCTGTATAAAATGCCGCCTAACATAGAGACAACTAAGAATACAAAGCCAATAATAATGTGGCTCCTGACCAAGCCAATGTTTATAAACGGTTTTTGGGGTGATTGAACTGCCACTGACATATAGTCTATTCCCTCCTAAGATATTATTTTTGCTCTGATAAATAAGTTGATAGAGTGTTGATTTGCTCATCCGTTAAACGGTCGCTGTAGTTTTGCGGCATGACGCCAGGCGGACACGGGCCGGCCGGGCACTCTTCAGCGATAACGGCGTTCGGGTCTACGATTGATTGGTGAATCTCGTCAGCGCTGAGCCGGCTACCAACCTGGGTAAGACTGGGGCCAACCCCTCCCGTCGCTCCAGTCGGATCGAACTGGTGACAACCGACACAACCGGCGCTAACAAACAACTCTTCACCGGTTTCCCCTTGGAGTTGAATGGGCTGATCGCCGGCCTGAATCGGTTTAGGCTCAACCCAGCCGCCGGCTCTGAAACTTTTGACGTAGGCAATCACGTCTTTCAGTTCTTGATCGGTTATAAGAGGGAAAGCGGGCATCGATGATCCGGGCAGACCATTTCGAATGGTGATCTCTAAGCTTTCATCGGATGGCAAGGGGGGCGCTTCACCAAAGTGAAAAAATTTATAATCGCCATCGACAAAATTACGGGGTAAAGGATTGAGGAATTCAGAGGCCGGGCCGTTACCCAACCCGTCCGGGCCGTGGCACCCGATACAATAAGTCTCATAGACCCGCTGCCCATTGCTGCGATCATCTGAGCTAAAAACGTAGCCTCTGAACAAATCGGGGCTAATGACAACCAAAAATATCATGACTAAGGCAAACCCTGCCAGCCACGAAAAAATTCTTGGGATCATAAAAGAAGTTCTCCTCGATAAATTGATTTGTTTTATTACTTAGCGGAATAGTAATTTCTCTCTATGATAAAGGAGGCGCACAATAAGCTAATCAAAATTGGCAGTGGCAGATAGCAACGATTCGGGTGAGGCCAAAATTCGTAATTGACATCAATCGAACAGGTTTTCTATAGGCAGATGAATTACGTACCGGATCGTTGCTGTTTTAGCTGGTTGAAATAAGTATTACAAAAAAAATAAGCCCCCGTTGGCAATGGTGAACATCCTGAATTTATAACGTCTTCCAATGACGATTAGTAATGATAGTTCAACAAAAAACAGTTCTTGAAATTGGGGTTCAACTATTCAACGGTCTATTGAACATTGTTGCCCAAAGCGATTAAATATCCGGTTTTATCAAGATGGAATTTCATAAGCGCCAGAATAATACTCTGTCCATCAAAAGTTGTCAAACACACCCTGATTGATTTAACAACGTTGATCTTAAATTTGCGGCATGGGTAGAACGGCCTTAACTATACTTAAAAAGTATAAAATTTGCCCTAGCCAGGTGTCCAGTTTTTACCTGGTCATTTGACTAGAATTTTTTGTAAATAGGATTTACGCAGTTGGGTGTAACGAACAAGGTGACAATCACTTTTCAAATAAAATGAGCGGCCGTTTGGCCCAAATAGAGCAATTTATCGCATCCAAGTGACTGTCACCTTTTGAACTGCGTAACTCATAGTAAAATCAGGCGATCAGGATTTTATTATGACTAAGATTGAGACGGTTGCCTTGCGATTGACTTTGACTTTGGGTGGAGGTAATGCTAAAATGAATTTCTTAATAAGTTATTTTGTTTTTCCTCGGGCGAGTGTCGGAATTGGCAGACGAGCATGACTTAGGATCATGTGCCGCAAGGCGTGAGGGTTCGAGTCCCTCCTCGCCCATTGCTCAAGCCAAAAACCTTACCAGATACGGTAGGGTTTTTTTATTGCCGTTTTATGACCACCGGCGCGGTCATCGCCTCCGGGCCAATCATTCTTGGCTCTATATGTGTTTCGAGGAGGAACGCTGGCCGATGTCATGCCCGCATGCTTTTAAAAGACATTCGGGCATGACCATTGCCTCCATCTTAAAATCTCCTAATCTCCAATCTCTTAATCTCCCGAAACCCACAGGTTAATTACGGACAGTTACCTAGGGTCTTCGAGCGGTTCAAACTAGTAACCCATCCAGGTAAAAAACTAACTAAACGGCCGGTGCAGTTAACCGACAATTGGATTATGATAAGAGGCGCAAATAGTTCAACGGTCATTGAAATACTATAACGATAGGATATAGGCGATGAAAGAAACCGGCTCGTTCGACGCTCACCCCTTTGAGGAAGCGGCGGCTTTGCTTAAAGTGCTGGCCGACCCTAACCGGCTGCGCATTCTTGATGTCTTAATGGCCGGCACCTCGTGCAATGGCGAGCTAAACGACCGGTTGGGGCTGCCGCCTAACCTTTTGTCTCATCATTTACGAACGCTGCACCGGGCCGGGCTGATCACCAGCCGCCGCGATGCCCTTGACGGCCGCTGGATCTACTACAGCGTCAATCAGGCCGCGGTTAGCCGCTGGCAGTACTGGTTCGGCCATTTTCTCGATCCCGCTCGTATCCGGCAGCGTTGTCTGTGCGGCCCGGAGGGGCAGCAGTTAGCCTAACTCAAAGTCAGGTGACAGTCACTTATTACATCCCCTTATCAGGAGGAGCGATGAAACTTTTACCGCAGACCCCTGTCGGCCAAACGCCGGAAGCGGGGGCAGGCCGATTTAGCCGCATTCAAGCCGGATTGCGCCACGGCCTGGCCCGTTGGCGCGAGGATTGGAAAGTGCTGGCCGCAATTACCAGCGTTTTTGTCCTCATTTATTACCTGCCGCTGGGAAACCGCCGCTTCGATAACGCCGTTATCGAGGGTTTATATTTGGCCCAATGGTACGCGCAGGAGCATGTGCTGCTGTGCTTAATTCCGGCCTTTTTCATTGCCGGCGGTATTTCGGTTTTTGTCAGCCAGGCCTCGGTCATGCGCTATCTGGGGGCCGGTGCGCCCAAGGTGCTGGCTTACGGCGTGGCCTCGGTATCGGGTACTATTCTGGCGGTCTGTTCTTGTACGGTTTTGCCGCTGTTCGCTGGTATCTATCGCATGGGGGCCGGGTTGGGGCCGGCGGTCGCCTTTCTGTACTCCGGTCCGGCCATCAATGTGCTGGCCATTATTTTAACCGCCTCGGTGCTGGGGCCGGAACTAGGGCTGGCCCGAGCCATCGGGGCCATTGGGTTTAGTTTAGTCATCGGCCTGCTGATGCACGTCATCTTTATAAAAGAAGAGCGCGAAAAAAGCCGCTTGCAGGCGACTCTGCCCACGCCGGAGGTGACGCGCCCGTTGTGGCAAAACGGTATTTATTTTGCCGCGATGGTCGGCATGTTGGTTTTTGTTAACTGGGGTAAACCACAAACCGACAGCACGCTGTGGGCTTTGATCTACCAGAGCCGCTGGCTGATTACGGCCGGCCTGGCCGTGGTCTTTGGCCTTAGCTTGGTTCGCTGGTTTGGTATCCCCTGGGGGGAAATGGCCGGGCTGGCCGCCGTAACGGGCCTGACCGTTCTGTTGACGCCGCACCGGCCCACTATTCCTTTTGTGGTGGGGGTGGCCGGCTTAGCCGTCTTAATTAATCGCAGCGGTGATCGCCCCGCCGACGACGAGCTGGCCGAATGGTGGCGGCAATCCTGGGGCTTTGCCAAACAGATTTTACCGCTGCTCTTGGCGGGCGTGTTGATTTCGGGCTTCTTGCTAGGCCGGCCCGGCCACGAAGGGCTTATCCCCTCCACCTGGGTGGCCTGGGCCGTAGGGGGGAACTCGCTGTGGGCTAACTTCGTGGCCTCGTTTTTGGGCGCGTTCATGTACTTTGCCACCTTAACGGAAGTCCCCATTTTGCAGGGGCTATTGGGCAGCGGCATGGGCAAAGGGCCGGCGCTGGCCCTGCTGCTGGCCGGTCCGGCGCTGAGTTTGCCCAATATGCTGGTCATCCGCTCCATTTTAGGCGCTCAGAAAACCGTGGTCTTTGTCACGTTGGTGATTATGATGGCCACCATCAGCGGCCTCATCTACGGCACATTTTTCGGATAAACACGATTACGGAGGATTATATAATGAAGAAAAAGCTACAAATTCTGGGTACGGGCTGCGCCAAATGCCAAAAACTTACGGCTCAGACAGAGGCGGCGGCCCAGGCCGTCGGGCTGGATTACGAATTAGAAAAAGTAACGGACATCAACGCCATTATGGGCTTTGGGGTCATGATGACCCCGGCGCTGGCCGTTGATGGCGAGGTGAAAATAACCGGGAAAGTCCCTTCGATTGAGGAAATTAAGGCGATGCTGCTTTAGGGCCTCAACAATCTTTACAGCCTGGGCCGCATTCATAGTTAAAAATTGGGTCTATGGTTTGAGCAATCATCGTGGGTCTCCTTATGATATCCGAAAGGTTTTATTATTGCAGCTTTCTTTCTGCTTGCCTCACTGGGCCAAGCCCGCCTGGTAGGCGAATGAAGAATGAAGAATGAAGAAAAGAAAAAAGGAGCGACAAAGCTAGCTTTGTCATCTACGATGGGGTTAGAGATAACCTAGTTCTCCCGGATTCTGTGGTTAGCGATGACCGCCCCGCGATAAATCGCAGGACTATCAAACAGCGCCCCCATCAAGGGGGCTTTTTGAAAACCCGCTTGAGCGGGTGCCGTTCACTAGCTCGGCGATTCATCGCGGAGCGGACGTGGTGGGCCATTTTGACCGGTTCATGGTCCCCCGTTGGGATGGTAGCCATCAATAAACCAGCCGCATCATTTATGTCCAGGCGGAAATGGCCGGATATGAATTATGAGGGATGAATTATGAAGATGGAGAGATGGTGAGGGTGGTCTGGTCGTATTTCCCTACTCTCTCGTAGGTAGCAGGGTCTTTCCCCTAATCCCTACTACCTACCCCCGACCCCCATTTTAACACCCCTTATCAGCCCCTGACAATAGGGCTGACAGCTGAAGGCTAATAGCTGACCGCTCCGCTACAACCACCGCCACTCCGTGCAAATAGCAACAATACTCCGGCTGATGGCCACCATTGTCTCTTCCGACAACCCCAACTTTTCGCGATTAAATAATTTATCTTGGCCGATCAGGTGCAGGAGATCACGACGGTTAGCGTGACGGCGCTGCTCTAATTCAGACATAACCACCTTTACTTGTGTCATTGAAGACAGGTGTGGGGCCAACCCGCTCAGGGCCTTAGCCCGAGACCATTCATCGCCAATGGCCTGGGCCGCCTCCAGCCCCTGGGCCAGCAACTCCCCGCTCAACTGCGGAGCCAACCGGCTCAGAGCCTTAGCCCGATACCATTCATCGCCGATGGCCTGCACCGCCTCTAGCCCCTGGGCTAAGACCGTCGCTTGTGCTTCGCCGCTCAACTGCGAGGCTAGGCCGGTCAGAGCCTCAGCCCGAGACCTTTCATCGCCGATGGCCTGCGCCGCCGCTAGCCCCTGGGCCAGCAACGCCCCGCTCAGCTGCGGGGCCAACCCGTTCATCGCCGATGGCCTGGGCCGCCGCTAGCGTTATACGACCCACCTGTCGATATGCTTGCGACGGCAGCTTGTCAAGCTGTAACAGTTGCATCCCCATGGTAAACCGAGCCTGAGGATCAACAATGTTAGCGGCAACGCTGATAGCCCGTTCAACGGTCCACTGGTGGGTGGTTACGGCTTGCGCCACCAGCGCGGGTGGATACTGGCCGGCCAAGGTATTAATACTGCTCTGGATGAGGGCATAATGGACCCATTCGCCCAGACCATCGGGGGCCTGGTCTGCCGCAATCTGCTTTCGGGTTACGTGGTTCGCTCGCTGCCAGGCCAGTTCGAGGTCAGACAGATAGCCGTCGTAGCGGTAGCCGTCGGCTGCTACCCGGACTTGCAGCCAAGCATCGTCGGCAAAGAGGTGGTTTAGCTCCCCAGCCGCCGTCTCGTCGCCTTCGGCCAGGATGTCCAGGTGGTAGGCCAGGTGACTGTACAGATAGCCGTCATCTGGGGCGGTAGCCCAGCCCTCGCCGGTTTGGGTGGCCCGGTAGCCATTCAAAAGGCGGGTATGGACGTGGCGCTGCGCTTCTTCCGGCAGCTGTTCGGCCATAAACTCCCGCACTAAGTCGTGGAGGAGAACCGTCTTGTTATCGTCACTCACCTGAAGCAGGGCACGGTCGGCCAAATCAAACAAGAACGCTTCGCTTGCGTCCGGGTCATAATTGGCCAACTGTGACCACAGCATGGCTATGGCCGGCCGCAGAATCGGCTCATCTTCTTTGAAGATAACCAGGCTGGTGTACAACGGCTGCTCCTCGTCGGTGAGCGCGGTCAGGCTCAGGGCAAAGGTATCAAATAGGTTGCCGTAAACGCTCTTATCGCGCCGGCTCTTGAGCTTCTGGGCCTTGAAGCCGGCTAACCACGCGGTTGGCTCTTGACGGCGCAGTTGTTCCCCGGCCAGTTTGAGGGCCAGGGGCAGATAACCCAGTCGTTTGACAATCTGCGCTGCCGGTTTAGGGTGGGATTGCTGGAGCGGCCGGCCGGCCCACTGCGACAGCAACTCGAGCGCTTCGCTCTCACGCATCGTTTCAACCGGGGCAATCGCTGCCCCCAACTGGCGGGCGGCCTCGGCGTCGCGGGTGGTCAGCAGCAAACGGCAGTTCGGCCCACCCCCATTAAACCAGTCCGCATCCTCGTAGCGCCACATATCATCGACAATCAACAAGCAAGCCCGCGCTTTGAGCTGCTCGGCCAGGTTGTTTTTGAGCTGGTTCAGGCTGGGGGCCGTGGCGCTGATAATCCCGCCCAGCTCCTCGATCCAGGCCCGCAGCTTGGCTTTGAGGTCATCATCGCTCACGGTCTGGCCCAAGGTTGTCCACAGGATGCCGTCTTTGAAGGTGGCCTGGATATCCGGCTCGTCACACAGCGCCCGCGCCATCACACTCTTGCCGATGCCACCCATCCCGTGGACGGCGCTCGTCTTAAGGGCAGAGGTCAAGGCCACATCCTGGCGCTCTCCCAGCAGCGTTTGTTTGATGGAGGCCAGCAGTTCGGGGCGGGGTACATAGTTCGGTGGTAGGCTAATGTGGGCATAGAAGTCGCACCGGTGGGATTGGGGGTCGGTGGGTGGGGTTTGCTCCTCTACCTGCGGCAGGTCGTGGGTTTCCAGGTAGGTTAACGCCACCACAGCGGCGATAAACTGGTGCCGGGCGGTGGCGTATTTGTCCGGCGTATTCTGGAATTTGAGCGCGGCCAGCAGGTGGAGCATGAGGGCGGGCAGATACTCCGGTTCAACCTGGGCCAGGCCCATAAAATCGATGGCGTGCTGCCGGATGGCGCCGATGACCGTAAACAACTTGGCCAGGTCGAGGTCCGGAGGTGGGACCACCGGCCGGCGGCTTGGGGCAATGGTTTGCAGCAGTAGCCGCTCCTCAAAATCAATCAGTTCGGCTACGGTGAACGGAGGCTTATTTTGGTTTTTGCGTTCTTCAGCCGCCACGTGGCGGAGGTTGCGCTCCAGCGTCACAAAATCGAGCGCCCAATGGCCCCGATCCACCGCCTCAAAGTCAATCAGTTTGGGATAGCCGTGTTCGTTGACAATGATGTTGCCGGTGTGCATGTCGCCGTGGACGATGACAGGGGAGGTGTTGAGGCTTTTGTTCAGATAATTTAGGTAGTAATGGAGCGGATTAGGATAGGTCTGGCCGTCCAGATGTAGTTCTTGCTTGGCCGGGTCAAGGTCAATCGCCACATTCACCTTGGCAAAAGCAGCCGTCATTCTCTCAACATAGTCTCGATGACGATGGGCTATCACTTCACCGTACAGCGCAATCGGCCCGTTATTTAATAACTGCTGCTCTAAGAGCCTTGGAACACCAACCAGGGTTATGCGCAGTTTGCCGGGTCGATTCGGCCGGCGCAGTTCAAGCCGATATCCTCGCCGCCGGTGCAGCGTAAAGTTGTTTAGTTCAACCATGCCTGTGGTTAGGCGTTCATAATTAGAGTTGGCCAGACCAACCTCGCCGGTTAGTTTGATGGCTCCAAGTTGTTTGGGAGCAGGTCCCGGCTGAGGGTCTTTAATGGTTAAGTGAGGTGGGAATTTGGCTCCGTAGTACTCATCCAAAGCATGTTCAGAGGACGACTCTATAACCGGCTTATCCTTCTTACGCCAGTATTTAGGAATCAGCTCAAACAGCTTCCTGAGTATATAGAAAAGATTATCAGCATGTGGCTTTTCAACCAACTTGTCATTTTTACGCCAATATTTGACCAGCGGCCCAAATAGCTTGTTGAGGACACCAAGCAGTTCCGAAGCATCGTGTTTGGCATAGTACGCCTCGAAACTTTCTCCCGCAATAGCGGAGTACACCAGCGCCATTTGGGCTGGGTTTATACCGGATGCCGACGTGGGGGTATTAATTCTAGCCGCAATATCCTGAATATCGGAGTTGAGGATATACCTTTCATAACTCTCGTACT
Source organism: Anaerolineales bacterium (assembly GCA_020634935.1). GTDB lineage: Bacteria > Chloroflexota > Anaerolineae > 4572-78 > J111 > JAGRBY01. Next base: position 28,447 of record JACKAT010000025.1, on the reverse strand, counting down.
CTTCCCGAAGCGATGCCTTGTCGCCAAATTTAATGGCCCGGTTAACCTCAAAAAAACCATCGGCGCGTTTAACGCCGACCAGCAGGACCAACGTTCCCTGCAAGCTGCCGCCCAGCAACCGTTTGACGTCAATCTGAGCGGCGTGGGGCAGGTTTCGCCGGATGATCTGCTTTTGCTCGGCAGTGAGGGATAGCTTTTCATCGATGATATTGATGTTGTCGGGCGGCGTTGGTTTGGGCATGGTCGCGTCTCGCCGGGCATAAGGTACAAGCAGTATCTTATTTTAAGATATTTCAAGGAAATTGACAACGCCAAATGTTAGGCGATTTGTTACTACCCAGGAGTTGACAGAGGTAGTAAAATAGCGAATATGGATTTAGAAACAGAAAACGAACGGCTAAAAAAAGAGATACAAGAATTGCGCCAACTGCTGAAAAAAGCGTTAGAGCGAATAGAGCAGTTAGAGGCCCAAGTGGGCCAAAACAGTCGAAACTCGAATTGGCCGTCAAGCCGGGACAAAGGGGGCATCAAGAAACGAAAGCAGAATCTGCGCCAAAAAAGCGACAAGAAAACAGGTGGACAGCCAGGCCACGAAGGGCATACGCTGAAGTTCAGCGAAGTGCCAAACAAGGTAGAACACCATCGACCGGAGAGGTGCACTCACTGTAAGCACCGCTTTGGCGCAGAGCAGACGGCATCCGGGTTGAAGCGGCGACAAGTGATAGACCTGCCGCCTCTGAAAGTGGAAGTGACCGAACATCAAGTCGAGAGTTTGCTGTGTCAAGAGTGCGGACAGGTCAGTGTCGGACAATTTCCAGAAGGCGTAACCCAATTGGTGCAATACGGGCCAGGGATTAAAGCGTTAGCCGTCTACCTAAAGGGACACCAATTGTTACCCTATGGTCGCACTCAACAATTTCTAGCCGACTTGTTTGGTTTATCAGTGACCCAGGCTAGTCTGGAAAACTTTATGAAGGCGGCGGCGGTCAAAGTCGCCCCAGTCAATGAAAAAATTAAGTCAGGTGTGACAGCGGCTAAGGTGGCCCACTATGATGAAAGTGGTTTTTACATTGGCGGCAAGCGACAGTGGCTCCATAGCGCCTCAACAACCAACCTGACCTATTATGCCCCCCATCCATCCCGAGGCAACAAAGCGCTCAAAGCGATTGGGATTATGCCCCACTTTAGTGGTGTGGCGGTTCACGACAATTGGTCGGCTTATTGGCAGTATGACCAATGCCAACACGCCCTGTGCAATGTTCACCATTTGCGCGAACTCAATGCCATTGCAGAGAATTTCTCCCAACTTTGGGCCACGCGCTTCAAAATCTTTCTACTCAGTGCTAAAGTTGCGGTTGAACAGGCCAAAGCAGCCGGAAAACAAGCTCTTGCTCACCTAAAACTGGAGCAGATCAATCGGCTCTACACCAAATTGGTGGCCGCCGCCCTCAGAGCCAATCCACCCCCACCTGAGGGCTGGCCGAAAGGCTCCCGCGGGCGTCCCCAAAAAACTAAACCGCGCAATTTGGCCGAACGTTTTGCGCTACGCCGAGATGCTATTCTCGCTTTCGTTTTTGATTTTAAGGTGCCTTTTGATAACAACCTAGCTGAACGTGATATTCGTATGCTCAAAGTTCAGCAGAAAATATCCGGTTGTTTTCGTTCTCCTGGCGGCGCTCAAACTTTTTGTGCTATCCGTTCTTATATCTCTACTATTCGTAAGCAACACTTTTCTGTTTGGTCGGCCTTGAATTCTCTCTTTTCTGATCCCATTCTTCAGCCTGCTTACTCACCTGGGTAGTAACGGCGATTTTACCTAAATCAAGCAGCAATTTGCGGCTTTTTTGCCCGCCGCTCGCCGGCCGTTGACCGCCTAGCTTCAATGAGCGCCCCTATCGCAGCCCCTCACCCTAACCCTCTCCCCAAGGAGAGGGAATTTACCCTCCTTCTCTCTAAGGAATGGCCATTAAATAACTTCAACAAGACTGAAGATGGCGATAAGGCGATAAGGAGATTGCTAAGGCCAATCTCCTTATCGCCAATCTCCAATCTCCTGTCTGACGGCTCAAGTTATCCATATATTCACCGCCCCAGGGAATCACATTACCAGCCCAAGGGAATCTCGATGCCAGCCCAAGGGAATTCAGATGCAAGCCCAGAGTATTTCGATACAAGCTCAGGGGAATTGGGGGTCAGCCCGCGAAACTTTTAGGCGCTAACGCTGGCCCATCGACAATTTTTTGTCGAGGAGGAACGCTGGCCGAGGGTCATTCCCGCCTGCTTTTAGCGGGAAGCTATCGCCCTAAGACCGGTTGGCTGCCCGATAAAGACATTCGGGCCTGACCATTGCCGCCATTGCTATGACCTCCTGGGAGGCAACCGAACCCTATGGGGATTTCTCCGCCTGCGGCTACGAAATGACGGGCAGTGTGCAGCTGGCCGGCTTCGTCTAGGCGACCACCAGCGTGTTTGCCAACGTGCCGGTGGCCAGCCGGGTTTGGCCGAAGCGGCGGCGCACTTCTAGTCTGTAGACCACCTTACCAGGGTAGCAGGAAAATCATCACTTCTTTTTGCTGATGGTTGGCTGCTCGATGCCGCCGAGTTGGTCTTCAAACAGGGTGAGGACAAACAATAATGAAGAGAGCCGGTTGAGATAGGGCAAAATAGCCTTGTTACTCAACCTTTCTTCATCGTAAAGTTTAGCCACATAGCGCTCGGCCCGGCGGATAACGGTTCGGGCTAAATTGGCGTAAGCGCCGGTCATGGTATCACCCGGAAGAATAAACTCGGTCGGCATCGTAGTCGCTTGACCGAGTTCGGCGGTTACGTTTTCGACCCAATCGACATCGCTTTGATCAATGGGCCTGGCGGGGAGTTTCACGTGCTCAGCCACCGCCAGTTGGCCCATCATCAAATAAAGATCGCGCTCAACCTGGGTCAGAACTTCTTTAACTCGCGGCTGTCTGGTCCCGGCTCGCAGCAGCCCCAGCAGCGCCTGGGCTTCATCAATAGTGCCGTAAGCTTCGGGGCGCGGGTGATATTTGGGGATGCGTTCCGGCTGACCGTAGATGGTGGTTGTCCCATCATCGCCTTTGCCGGTATAAAAAATCGGTTGGTTGGTCATAGGTTTATCCTTTTGCTTGGCTTTATGTCTACGCTTATTTCAGAGCAATGAGCTTAAAAAATCGGCTTCGAAGGGGTAGGTGGAGAGACAAACCGGGCCTGTGGCGGTGATTAAAACCTGCTCTTCTAACTTGACGCCCTCACGTCCCCCCACGCGGCCAACATAACTTTCGACACAGAGGACCATATTTTCCTCAAGAATACCATCGTAACCGTAGTCCGCCCAAGCGTCGGGGTAGTAAATCGAGGGGTATTCGTCGGCCAGGCCGACGCCGTGGTAAAGGACGGAGTAGTGGTTGGGCAGGTAATCGGGCGGCAGGGAGTGAGCTTGCTCGGTCAGCTCGCGGAAGGAGACGCCGGGTTTGAGCCGGGCCAAGTTAGCTTGAATCTGCTCGTAGGCCATCTGGTAGAGCCCCCGTTGCTCGGCGGTGGGCGGCTGGTCGCCGCACAGCCAGGTGCGCGAGATGTCGGCGCAGATGCCGTAAGGACCGATCAGGTCGGTATCGAAGGCCACGATGTCGCCCGCTTCAATGACCCGGCTGCTGCATTCGTGGAACCAGGGGTTGGTACGGGGACCGGAAGCCAGCAGGCGGGTTTCGATCCACTCGCCGCCGCGCGCGATGTTTTCGGCGTGAAGGTACGACCACAATCGCTGCTCGGTTACGCCCGGCTCCAACTGGGTCCGCATAATCGTCATCGCCCGTTCGCAGGTGGCCAGGGCGCAGCGCATGGCTTTGATCTCTTCATCGCATTTGATAACGCGGGCCAGCTCCATGACTTCCTCGCCGTTGAAGGTTTGCACGCCCTGCTGGTGCAGCGCGGCCAACCCCTCGTGATTGCAGTGGTCGATGGCCAGCCGGGGATTGCCGCCGCCGTGGGCGCGGACCAAGTCGGCCAGCTCGGCGGCCCAGCGGTGCGCCACTTCCGCCACCCGGTCGCCCGCCCCGAAATAGTACCAGGCCACTGCCGGGCGAATCTCGTCGATGAGCTCCAGATGAACGCTCAGGTGCTCGCAGTTGTGGAAGTCGAACAGGACAATCGGTCCCTCGGTGGCGATGTAGCAGTAGCGGACAGCGTTGTGCATCGTCCAAATCTGCATGTTCGAGCTGTCGGTGGCGTAGCGGATGTTGAGCGGGTCGTACAGGACAATGCCGCCGTAATCGAGCCGGCGCAACTGCTCGCGAACGCGCTCCAGCCGGTAGCGGCGGATGGCGGGCAGGTCGGGCCGCTCCAAACCCAGCGCGGCCCATTCGCCATAAGCCAACTCGCCGGGACCGAGCACCTGCCCGTCCAACGACCGGGCATAGGCGATGGTTTCCTCAGATGGGGTTTGCAGCGGGCTAATCTTGGTTCGGTGCCGACCAAAGGGGGGATTGGTCATTGTTTGCTCCTTATAGTTGGTTTGATGGTTGGTTGGTAACTAATCGGCCATCGTCTCATTTCGGCCAACGAAAGAGAGAGAAATCCCCAGAAGGGTGCTGGCAACTGGACGCTGTAGGGATTACTCCGCCTTCGGCTCCTAAATGACATGCCTGAGCGGCGACAGGGTGGGTTTTTGATATAAATGGATGGAGAATTTAGGCGACATAACTTCCCTATCCAGCTAACAAACCATCCATCCATCCATCTATCCAACTAACCACCTACCCAACCCTCCCTACGGACACAACTCCGGCTGCCACTCCGTGGTGTTGTCGCCACGGGCGCAGCGGAAGCGGACGCCGCCCCATTTAACCTGCCAGACATCGGGTTGTTCGACCAGCTCGAGATCGAGGCGCACTTCTTGGGCCACGACCGAGTCATCGAACAGGATTTCAGCAACGGTTACAACGGTGGCTTGACTGGCGCTGATATTGTAAACCGTGACTTGGTCGGGGGCAAAATCGGCGGTGCATAAGCCCAGTTTCGGCAGCACGGCGTCGCGCCACTGGGCGGTTGTGTCGCCGCCCTGGCTATCGACGCTTAAGATGGCGCCGACGATAGCCGAATCAAGGGGACTGTCGTCGCTGTAGGCCAAGTATTTACTGCGGCCGGGCGGAGTCTCCGGCGAGGTCGCGAGCGTTACCGCGACGCAGTTATCAGCCGACGCGGCGGTCGCCCGGCCGGTACTGACCAGCACCAGTTCAACCGTGTTGGGTGCGCCGTCGGTTAAAACGCGGTATTGGGTGTCGTTGATAAAGCGCAGTTGGCCGTTGATGGCGATACGGGCCTGGACGGCGTAGGTGCGGGTCGGGTTGAAGGTGCGGGGGCTGTAGGGCAGTTCAAACGCGAAGGGCGGCTGCTGGCCCCCGGCGGTAATCATCTGCTCGGATACGATCTGGGCCGGGGCATCGGCCAGGGAGACATCCACCAACTGGACGGTAATCAGGGTCTCCGGCGGCAGCGCGATGCGTTCGCGGTAGGTGACCGTACCGGTAACGATCGGCAGGTTGCTGTTGAGGGCGATGGTGGGATAGTAATACAAGGTCAGGCCGTCGTCGCCGTAGACATCGTCAGCAGCGGTGGTGCGGAGGACGCCGTTAATCAACGCCAACATCAGCGGCGAGTCGGCCCCATCCCAGGTAATATCAATCCGCCCGTCGCCGGCTTCGACCCAGGTCCCGACGTCCTTAATCGGGGGGTCGCCGTTGAGGAAATTGGTGGCGATGAAGGCCGGGCCGTCGGGGCTGAGCGTCAGGGTGATATCGCGGCCGCAGCAGGTGGCGGCGGGCAGAAAGCCCTTGTAGGTACCGGCGTATCCGGACTCGCTGATTTCCTCTTGGGCGGCGGCGGCATCGTAGGGGACCGGCTCCCGGCCGGCCGCCAGGGCGTCGAAGGGTAAATAGCGGGGTACATACGCGCCGGGAATGGCTTGAACCTCGACTTCAACCAGCGCGCCGGCGTCCACCTCATAAGTGGTCACGACCGGGGTGTCGTAGGCGCGGTCGACTTGGCCGGTCAAGGTGACAACGACTTGCTCATCAACAATCTCCCAATAACCGGTCTCATCGATAGGCGGCTCGTCGTTGAGATAATCGCTGACCAGGCGGGCGGACCTGCCAGCATTGACATAGAGCGTACTATCGAGGCCGGGGCTGGAAGCGCCGGGCAGCATCGTCTTGTAAATGCCCACGACATCTTCGGTCGTATCAGCGGTCGAAACCGCCTCGGTTTGCTTTTGGAGCGACAGTCCCTCGGCGCCGTACACCTCCAAATCGTAGTCGATGGCGGTCAGGGTGTCGCCGGTGAGGCGGTAGGTGATGACGTCCGGCGACTCGAGGCCGGGGCGGCCGGTGAGGGTGACGGTGGCCGTGCCGTCGCCGTTGTCTTGCCAGGCCCCGTTTTCCTCAATGGGGGCTTTGCCGTTGAGATAGTCGATGGTGCGGGCGGCGGCACCGTTGGCATCGAGGGTCAGGGTCATATCGCGGCCGGGGGTGTCGGCGGCGGGCAGGCTGGCGGTGTAGATGCCGGCGAAGGCGGCAGCGGCGGTTTCAGCTACGGGGATCCACAGTTTTTGACCCACCTCGATGACATTGGGGTCGGTGATGGGGGTGAAGCTGTCGTCATTAGCGGCTTTGGCGTTGGTGGCCTCAACGATGTCAGCATAGCGATCACGGCCGCCCAAGAATTGTTCGGCAATTTGCGAGAGCCATTCGCCCGGCTGAACCGTGTATTCTTGGCCTTCGGGGGCCTGGGCATAAAGCGGCTTAATTGTGACCATCATCAAAATGATCACCATCAAGATAATTTTGAAGAACGGCTGGCGAAACATAGTACTCCTCATTCCTCTGCGAATTTTAGAGATTTTGAACTCATAAAGCCAGCGTTATGGCTCATTAGTACAATAACTCTGATAACTAGTGCAACAGAGAGCTATTTTAGCCAGATTTATCAAAATGGCTAAATTTTATGTAAGTGTCCATTAATTTTGATCTGAAAACTGGACAAAATGGCCTCTTTCATCTATTATTTACGGTTGTTTGAGTTAACATTTAAATGGCAACCTTTGGGCAAAATAGTGCCTGTCACTGCACTTTTAGCCGTGTCTCATCATATCGATAAACAGTTCACACGAAATATTATTAATTTTACGGGAGTTAAATTTTGGCTAATATTAAATCGGCAATCAAACGCGCCAAGCAGAGCGAGAAGCGACGCACACAAAACCGGTTGTATCGGACCACAGCGCGAACCTATGTAAAGAGAACCCGCTCTCAGATCAATTCTGGGGACGTTGAAACAGCGGAAGAAACTCTGAAACAGGCGATCAAGGCTCTGGATAAAGCCGCTCAAAAAGGGATCATTCATAAAAACAACGCGGCCCGCCGGAAGTCGCGTTTAGTGAAAGCCCTGAACGCGGCCAAGTCAGCCTGATCGTCTAATTTTCGAAAAATTAAAATCGCTCTCTAAAAGAGGCTCGGTTTGAATAAAACCGAGCCTCTTTTAATTTTGCCTCTTGACACCAGAACACGTGTTCTAGTACAATAGAAAAGGAGTGCGACAGAACCTCGATACAGCAACGACCATGAAAATTCCGTAGGACAAACTTAAGTTTGTCCTACGGAATTTTCAGAGGAGATGGAGATAGAGACAGAGATGGGGATTGGTCGCTGATCTATTGTATGGAAAAAGATTATTGAGGGGAACGATATGTTGGCTCCGGCTGAGATGGAGCAATATTTAGAAAGTCAAGCCAATCAGATCGAATGGGTCTTGCGCAGCCATCGCGTCCCGGCCCGTGTTGTGGGCGGTACGGTTACGCCGCGTTGGATTCACTACCAAATTTTACCTGAACTGGCAACTAAAGTTTCTCGTATTACGGCGCTATCGGAGGAGATAGCGCTGCATTTGGGTGCGACCAGCGTGCGAATTGCTCGACAGGGTGCCAGCGTTGAGATTGAAGTGCCGCGCCTTAACCCGCAGAAAGTTGGCCTGGTAGATCTGCTGCCCAAACTGGGTGATATCCCCCGCCAGTCGGCGGTTTTGGGGCTGGATAATTCAGGCCGGCCGTTGATCCTACGGCTGGCCTCGCCGGAGGTGGCTCATGTGCTCATCGCCGGCACGACTGGCTCCGGCAAAACGGCGCTGGCCCGCAGCATGGCCCTGTCGCTGGCGATGTTTAACCGGCTGGGCGAGATCCAACTGCTGTTCATCGATCCCAAACGGAACGGGTTTGAGCCCTTCGCCCGCTTGAACCAAGCGCAGCGACTGCCGCACCTATTGCGCCCGGTGATCGATGATGTGCATCAAGCCATATTCACCCTGGGCGAGATGGTCTCGGAAATGGTTCGCCGTGATCAACAGCGGATTACAGAACCCCGGCTAATCATTTTTATCGATGAAGTGGCCGATCTGATGGAGCAGGGCGGCAAAGCGATGGACCGGCTGATGACGCGCTTAACCCAGCGAGGCCGCAGCGCCGGCATCCATCTCATCGCCTGCACCCAAAAACCGCTGGCCGCGACCATCGGATCGCTGACGCGGAGTAACTTTCCGGTGCGAATTATCGGCAGCGTAACCAGCGCGGATGATGCGCGAATTGCGGCCGGCGTCCCCAGCACCGGCGCGGAAAAACTGTTAGGGCGCGGCGATTTTCTGCTGGTGGTCAAAAGCCAGGTCACGCGGTTTCAGGGGGCTTACGTATCCGAAAATGAAATCCGGCAGGTGGTTGATCGGCTCCAGGCCAAACAACGTCATCAGCGCCAGTGGCTGGAATTATCGCCGCCGGATGAGACGCTACCGCTGGCCGCAACCGGCACCGATGGCTTAGTACCGGTACTGCCGGGGGTTGAACCTCGACGCGGTATTAAAGCGATGTTAGGCCATCAACTACGGCTGCTTAAGTAGAACGTAGGGTGTGATGTCTAATGATATATTAACATTTAGGACTTACGCAAATGTTCGATTTTGTAGCGTAAATTGGCAATTTACGCTACGAGTCTGCCCAAAATCCGGAACAATTTAGCAAATTGTTCTACACTCTGCGTAACTCCTGACATTGAATGATCTGCGCGGCGTAAAATTATGAAACGATATAGCTTAATCTTAGGGGTTGTCATAGTTGTAACCTTAGCCGTTTTGTTTGGCGTAAGGGCCAGCGTTGATGCCCTGGCAGTGGTGATCGGGGTGATCCTGGGGATCACGGCCAGCGTGCCAACGACGTTTCTACTGACGTACTTGTTGGTACGGCATCAGAATCAGGCCAGCGTGCCGCCGCCTGGCCCGGCGGCGGCGGTTCATCCGCCGATTGTGGTGATCAACAGTTCAGACAAACCGGCCATAGCTGGCCCGCCCGGTCTGCCGCCGGTCTCCGCACCTCAAGGCCGGTCCTGGACTGTGATCGGCGATATGGAGACGGATTAGTCGTCTTGGCTATCTCATTACTAGGACTTACGCAGTTCCAAAGGTGACAGTCACTTGAACACGCTAAACCGACCTATCTGAGCGACTCAGATGTTAATTTATTGACAATAAGTGACTGTCACCTGGGTTTTTGCGTAAGTCCTGATTATTTTTCCTCAATCAAATTACGACGGACGGCCTCGGCCGCGGCTTGGGCGCGGCTGTTGACGCCTAATTTTTCGAAGATTTTGCGGAGTTTGCGCTTGACGGTGGCGTTGCTAAGGTATAGTTCAGCTGCGATTTCGGTGTTGCTAGCACCCTCCACTAACATTTTGAGGATCCGCCGCTCTTCACCATCCATATCCGGCGGGTCCGGCATAAATTTGAACGGGCTGGCGATAGAGCGCCGGACGACTGCGCCGGCGATTTTGGGGCTGAGGAAATGTTCGCCCTGATGCGTGGCGCGGATGGCGTTGACCAGCATCTCATCGGAGCTGCTTTTGAGGATATAGCCCAGCGCCCCGGCTCGCAGCGCTCCCATTACATACTCATCGTCATTGAAGGAGGTCAGCATCAGAACTTTGGCCTCCGGTCGGGTTTGCCGAATCTGTTTGAGGACATCGACGCCCGACTCGCCCGGCAGGCGAATATCGAGCAGGGTGACATCCGGCGGGTGCTGCTCGATTTGACTTAAGGCTCCGCGCCCATTTTCGGCTTCGCCAATAACCTCAAACTCCGGATAGTTCGACAGCAGGCTGCGGATACCCTGACGCACAATGGAATGGTCATCAACGACCAAGATGCTAATGGGCGCCATTGAACTGTACCTCACTAGCTGCGGTGATCGGAATAGGCACCGTTAACTCAATGCGCGTCCCCTGGCCCGGTTGGGTTTGGATCGACAAATGCCCGCCCAAACTTTCGGTCCGCTCTTGCATACTCAGCAAGCCGAAATGATCGAGGGTGTTGCGCCGCACCGCTTCGAGATCGAAGCCTTGGCCATCATCGATGATCGTGACTTTGAGGCAGCGCGGCGAAAAAACAGTGATAACATTGGCCCGGCTGGCTTGGGCGTGGGCGCTGACATTTTGCAGCGCCTCTTGCACCAGCCGGTAGACACTGATCTCCGATTTAGGGGGCAGCCGCCGTGGGTCGCCCAAGACTTCGACATCGCAGGCCAGGCCGGAATATTGCTCAAAACGGATCGCGTATTGGCGTAGGGCCGGCCCCAGTCCCAATTCATCTAGCGACGGCGGCCGCAAATCATGAATGGCCCGCTTAATTTCAGAATCGACCCGGTGCAAAATCTCCCGCACCGTTTGCAGCGAATGGTCGGCCTGGGACAAGCTGCCATTACCCAACCGTTCTTGGGCTGATTTCAACTCCAGCATTGCTCCTACCAACAGTTGACTGGTGCTGTCGTGCATATCCTGGGCAATACGCTGCCGCTCGCGCTCCTGGACATCGACCGTCTCATTGAGCAGCCGCTGCAGGATAGCGGCCTTATCGGCCAGAGACTCTTTAGCCATTTGCAGTTGTTGGGTGCGGGTGGCGACTTTTTGCTCAAGGCTGGTCTTGGCCGCGGTTAGCTCTTCATATAATTGGACATTGTGAATAACAATAGCCACCTGCGCGGCATAGGTCATCAACAATTGCTCATGATCATTGTCGTAGGGGTGGGGGCGATTGGCCACCCCGATCATCCCGATCGGTTTGTCTTGCAGCCGGAGCGGTACTCCCAGAAAGGTTCGCACCGGCGGATGTCCGGCAGGCTGCCCTATCTGGCGGGGATCGGTCATGGCATCTTCAGAGCGCACCGGGCGATTTTCCAGCACAGCGCGAGCAAAAATATTGGGCCGCAGGGGGATCAGGTGGAAGCGTTGGTAAAATTGCGCAGAGGGGTGAAACCCCTCAATCGCGGCTACGTCCATAGCCCGACCGTTAGGCGTATTCAGGCCGATAAACCCGAATTGGGAGCCTGTCAGATCGAGGCACTGTTTCAAGGCCGTATTCAAAACGGTCTCGAGGCTGCGCAGCGAAGAAAGCTCTACGGCTAGATGGTAGAGCGCTTGGAGCCGATCGTGCTGTTGGCTGTTTAGGTGTGGAGTAGGAATGGTCGCCATTGTCTTTTCCTATCTGAAACAAGTTGAGATCACAGTTTGAATCAAATTTGGGGGTAAGTAATTGTAACCTATCTACTTTCTTTGTCAACACCAATTTAATTACGGCAGCAATCCCCAATAACGCGACAAGGTAACGGCCACTTAGACCCCAATCCCCATCTAGTCGATAAAATCAACCGCTTTGTCTCATCAAGAGTGACCGTCACCTGCCGGGTCAGGACTTACGTAGTTCCAAAGGTGACAGTCACTTAAACCCGCTAAATCGACCTGTTTGGACCGCTCCGATGCTAATTTATTGACAATAAGTGACTGTCACCTGGGTTTTTGCATAAGTCCTGCGGGTGTAATTACAGATGAGGATAGCCGGGTTGGGGAATATGGCCGGCGATCAACTCATTGAAACGCTGTTGAGTTCGGGTTAGACTGGCTTTAACCAGCACATCCAGGGTAAACCAATGGGTTCGCCCTCGGGCGGTATTAATTTTGGCTCTGAAATCTTCCAACTTTTGCTGGCGAACCTCAGGAGCCGGTCGGTCAAACATGTCGACTAGCGCCAGAAACTCGCCTTCTGTGGTATCGGCCTGAACAAACACCCGAGCGCCGCATAAGGTCGTTTCCAAATCGGCGCAGGGAATCACCGGAATAAGATCAAGAACAGCCACTTTGGCGAACCCGCTGGCAATAGCGCCATAATTATGAATTTGACCCCGCGCCACTTCATCGAGCGCGGCGAAGGCCGGGCCGGGGCCAATATCGAAAAAGTGCATCCACGTTTCGCGCTGCCACAGATGCTTCGAGACTTCATCGACACACAGATGGCACAGATAACCTAGCACAAAAGCCTGGGCTTCGGGGTCGAGTTGGGCAAAAGGCGCCCTGAGAAATTCCGATTGGCGTTCAAGAAAAGTAGCGCTCCGGTGCGACGCCATTAGCTCGTATTGACCATAGCGATCAAAGAAATGCGTATCCTTTTGGGAAAGGGTAGCTGAAGCTTTATCGACATCCGGGGCAATGCAGCCAAAACAGAACTGACCATAGAGAACCGTTGGGCATACTTCGGACCACGTGGTTATAGCCTCAACTGTAGGCCAAATTTTTTCGGCCACAAGAAAGTGAGTGTTAAAGGGCGCCATCTCGATTCCTATTCACCACTGAGAATACCGCCCAATACGTCACCGCCAAAGCCGGCTACACCTTTATTTTGGCCGACCTGGGCCGAAGCGCCGGCCAAAATACGCTGAGCCAGACGTGACAAGGGCAAACTTTGTAAATAGATCTTGCCTGGGCCGGTTAAGGTGGCTAAAAATAACCCCTCACCCCCAAAAAGCGCATTCTTAAACCCCCCGATGAATTTGATATCGTAATCGACCGAGGGGGCAAAGGCCACGATACAACCGGTATCGACGCGCAGGGTTTCACCGGCGGCCAATTCGCGTTCGATGATGGTGCCGCCGGCGTGAACAAAAGCCATCCCGTCACCGACCAATCGCTGGAGAATAAAGCCTTCGCCGCCGAAAAAACCGGCTGACAGACGTTTGGTAAAGGCCAACTCGATTTCGATGCCGGCGGCGGCGCATAAAAAAGAATCCTTTTGGCAGATAAACGTCCCGCCAAGCTGCCCTAAATCAAGAGGAATGATAGTCCCCGGATAGGGGGCGGCGAAGCCTACATGGCCTTTTGAGCCAGGTGCACCCTGGTAAAGAAAGGTGGTTATAAAAAAACTTTCACCGGTCATAGCCCGCTTAAACCCTTTAAATAGACCCCCTATAAGACCGCCGCCGCCGGTTCCGGTATCCATTTGAATGCCGTCTTCCATATAGGTCATTGTCCCGACTTCGGCTCGAACACCTTCGCCCGGATCCAGTTCAATTTCAACCAGTTGTAAATCCTCGCCAAAAATTTTGTAGTCAATTACATCCGCCATAAAACTCTCCTAAGGTAAATTTTTATAAGGTCTTGCCCGCTATGGTCAAGTTCCAAATCAAGCTATCGAGGCAATAAGATAGGGGGATACGATATACTGTATCCCCCTATGACACTTCAGATATAAATCCTATTTAAGTGATTACCAGTAACCGTTAATTCTTGGGAAGATTATTTGCTGGACTCGGCGCTAGCCTGGGGCAGCGACTCGAGGAGTTCCAAGGCGCGTAGCACCTGCATATCGTCACTGGCTAACAGTTCCGATACGGTCATCTCTTTCAAATCGTCCGGCGCCAGCAACGCGGTGCCAATGGGCAGTTCGACCGCCATATCCGGTTCGATGCCATGTTTACGAATGAGCCGGCCATTGGCCGTAAGCCACTGGCTTGTACCCAACAGCAAAGCCGAACCGTCACTTAAGTCAAATGGCTTTAGCACCGTGCCTGTCCCAAAACTGGTCTCACCGACGACCTGCCCCCGCTCGTGGTCTTGGATAGCGCCCGCAAAAATTTCAGACGAACTGGCCGTACCGTGATTAATTAAAATGACAATGGGAATTTCTGGGGCAACGCCGCCGGACCTGACCGGAAATGGCTCGCGTGATCCATCCGACTCTTCCTGGATAAGGACATTACCATCCGTTAGAAACTCACTCGTCACCCGGATAGCTTGCTCTAATAAACCACCCGGATTATTACGCACATCGACGATTAACTTGGTTGCGCCGGCGGCTTCGGCTTCTGTGATCGATTCCACCAAATTGTCGTCAAGATTAGCGCTAAATTGGCTTAGACGAAGCAAGGCCACATCGGTGCCAGGGATCATACTCCAGCTAGCGGCCGGGACCTTGATTTCGTCGCGAATAATCTCAATTTCCAAGCTTTCGTTCAAATCGGGTCGAAAAACCGTTAGCACAACTTTTGTGCCTCTTTCGCCCCGAATCATCTCAATTGTCTCATTGAGGGATAGGCCCGTGACGTCGACGCCATCGACCTCGATGATGATGTCGCCAGCCTGAACCCCCGCTTTATCGGCCGGGGAGTCGTCAAACGGCGCGACAATCACCGGCAGCCCATCCTCTAAACCCACTTGAGCGCCAATCCCATAGAATTTGCCCGAGATATTTGTGCGCTGCTGCTTGACCTCTTCGGGCGTTAAAAAGCGAGTGTGGCCCTCGTCACCCAACGATTGAAGCAAGCCGTTAATGGCCCCATAGGTGAGCTGGGTAGAGTCGAGCACATCTTTATCGATGAAATTGCGATGGACCACTTGCCATACCTGCCAGAAGACATCAAACTCTTCGGGCTGGTCTTGGGCGCGAACAATCGACGGCCCCAGCGATCCCCCGGTGCTGCCAAAAATAACGCCGATCCCGAACGCCCCGGAGGTAATAACCAACAGGCCAATAACAACAATTGCGATTTTGAGGGATTTCTTCATAATATCTCCAATTTGGGTGTAATGGTTGTCAAAATGACATCGAAATAATTTGGAAGGAGAGCCTAATGCGATGGGTCTATTAGAAAGTGTTGAAGCAGTTATTGCCGGGCCGTTGGTTTAAAGGAACCTACTGCCGCATATAATTTAGATATAGTTGCAACTATCAGTATATTCATTATAGCTTAAGACAAACTTAGAATAAAGTTCCGATGAAAAATGTTGTTAACCCTGACTGACCTCCAGCGTCAACTGCATCAGATAGATGGCAAAAGTTACCCGGCCTACAAAGATATTCGCGGGCGTTATGGCTTTGAGGACGCCACCCTGTTCATCGATCACGTGCAAGGCGATCCTTTTGCCGCGCCGTCGCGCCTGCGGGTACGGCTGCCGCTGGCCAAGGCCGGCTTTCCGCCGGAAACCTACCATCAGCGTAGCCGCTTGATCGCCCTGTGCGATTTTCTGGCCCGCCGCTTTGCTGGCGCCTGCCAGGCCATCAGCGACCGCAGTCGCGGCTCCGGCAAAAGCGGGTTGATAGCCATGGATCGGCCGGGGCAGGAAATCCTGGAACGATCGGCCATCATCATCACCACTGAGTTCGTCGAGGCCCGTTTTGTGATGGGCTTACCGGCCCGAGGCCGGCGCGTGTTAGGCCGGCAGGCCGCCGGCCTGCTCGGCGAGAATGTGCCTCAACTGGTCGAGGCAGCGCTTAGATACACCCGCTTAGACCAGCCGCAGCTTAACGCCCACCTGAACGCCGCCGAAGACGCCGACGCCCTCCGCGCCCAGTTGGCCGACTTGGGGCTGATCGCCTTTGTCGCCGACGGCAGCCGGCTGCCCCGCCGCTCCGGGGTAGACGACCGGCCGCTGCACAGCGATCAGGTGGTTCCCTTCCGCACGCCGGACAGCTTGAAAGTTGAGGTCACACTGCCCCACGCCGGTCGAGTGAGCGGCCTGGGCCTTCCTCGGGGCGTCACCTTAATCGTCGGCGGGGGCTATCACGGTAAAAGCACACTGCTGGCGGCCTTGGAGGTAGGCGTTTACAATCACATTCCCGGCGACGGGCGCGAATTGGTGGTCACCGACCCCACTGCCGTCAAAATTCGGGCCGAGGACGGGCGCCGGGTCGAAGGCGTCGATATCCGGCCCTTCATAAATAATCTCCCCAACCACAGCAGCGCCGCCGCCTTCCGTACCGAAAACGCCAGCGGCAGCACCAGTCAGGCCGCCAACATTATCGAAGCCTTGGAAGTGGGCGCTAAGCTGCTCCTGCTGGATGAGGACACCTGCGCCACCAATCTCATGATCCGTGATGCCCGGATGCAGGCGCTGGTCGAAAAGCCGGGCGAACCGATCACCCCGTTCATTGATCGGGTGCGCCAATTGGCCGACGAACGCGCGGTCAGCACGGTTTTGGTGTTAGGCGGCAGCGGCGATTATTTCGATGTGGCCGATACGATTATTCGCATGGACAGCTATGTTCCGTACGATGTCACCGCGGCGGCTAAAGTCATCGCGGCGCAGCAGCCCACCGGCCGGCAGGCCGAAGCCGACGGCTCCTGGCCGGCTTCGACCCCGCGCATCCCGCTGGCCCGGAGTCTCGATCCCAGCAAAGGCCGGCGGGAGGTCAACATCAAAGGACGCGCCTTGCGGGCGGTGTTGTTCGGCGCGGAGGAGATCGATATGACCGCTGTGGCTCAACTGGTCGATGAAGGTCAGGTCCGCGCCATCGGTCAGGCGCTCAATCTGGCGCGCCAGCGTTTTATGGACGGGCAGCGAGATGTGGCCGGAGTGATCGAGGCGGTCATCGCCGAGGTAGACCGGCACGGCCTGGACGCGCTCGACCGGCGGCTAACTGGCGATTACGTCGCCTTTCGAGCGTACGAGTTGGCGGCGGCGTTGAATCGGTTGCGGTCACTCGAGGTAAGACAAAGCTAAAGGTTGAAGAATAACTTGTGCCATCTGCCGGAGATTGGAGCTGGGGAGATTGGCCCTAGAAATCTCCTAATCGCCTTATCTCCCCATTTCCGTTTCAGTGCAGTGGGAGTCATTTAAGAACTAATCCTAAAAAGAGGTAAGGATGAAACGTATTTGTGTTTTCTGTGGGTCAAGCCCCGGCGCTAGGCCGGAATATGTCGCAGCCGCCCGCCAATTGGGCCAGCTACTGGCCGCCCGTAATATAGGGCTGGTGTACGGCGGCGGGCGGGTCGGGCTGATGGGCAAACTGGCCGAGGCGGTGCTGGAAAAGAACGGCGAGGTCATCGGTGTGATTCCTAAAGCCTTGGCTGACAAGGAGGTCGCCTTCACCCGGCTGGCCGATTTACGCATCGTCAACTCGATGCACGAACGCAAAGCCCTGATGGCCGACCTCGCCGACGGGTTTATCGCTCTCCCTGGCGGCCTGGGAACAATCGAGGAGTTTTTCGAGGTGCTGACCTGGGCGCAGCTTGGCATTCACCATAAACCGTGCGGCCTATTGAACGTGGGCCACTACTACACCCAGCTTCTGGAGTTTTTGGCCCATACCGCCCAGGAGCGGTTTGTCGAGACGGAAACTCTGGCGACGATCCTGGTCGATGACGACCCGGACACCCTGCTGCAAAAGTTCGAGCGCTACCAGCCGCCTAAAATCGATAAGGTCAGCTGGGCGCTAGGCTTAAACGAAACTTAATTGGATGACGTTTGACAAACGGGGGGAAATTTATAGAATTTCTATATTATACGTGTTAACATCAAACGCGTTGACCGGGACGAGTAACTGCCTTGACAGCGGACAGAGCGAGGAGATCACCGGCTGAGAGTCCCCTTACGTTTTATCGGCAGTGAAAACCACCCGCGAGCGTGAATCGGAACAGACTGGTTGACAGTCTCAGTATGAGGATCGGCTGACCCCGTTATCGGTTATTAGAGATGGCTGGTTTCAATAAACCGGCTAATTTGGGTGGAACCGTGAGAGTCCGGTAACTATTAACTCTTGCCCCAAGGTGGGCAGGAGTTTTTTTTTGCAAGCATTCAGCCCTTAGCTGTCAGCCATCAGCTCTTTCTTATTTTGACGAATTCTGGGTTACAAAGCCGGTAATAATGGTTCGAACGTTATTTTTATTAAGCTGACGGCTGCAAGCTGATAGCTGAACGCTTACATTTTATTATGGAGGTTACTGATGATGCCCGACAACTTAGATGAACGTTATGAAGATTCGCAGCTTTACCGCATCCGGCATTCGACGGCGCACGTGATGGCTCAAGCTGTGACCGAGATGTTTGAGCCTGGTGAAGTGCAGATCGCCATTGGCCCGCCCATCGACGATGGCTTTTACTATGATTTTGACCTGCCGCGCAGCCTGACGCCGGATGATTTAACCGCGATTGAACAGCGGATGAAGGAAATTATTAAAGGCAAGCATCCATTCCAAAAGCGCGTCGTTTCAGCTCAGGAAGCCAAAGCATTGTTTCAGGACCAGCCTTACAAACTCGAGCTGATCGAGGGCCTGGAACAGGGCGGGTTCGATGAATACGGCCAGCCCACCGGCCAAGCGCCCGAAATTTCCCTTTACACCCAAGCTACCTTTATCGACCTGTGTCGCGGGCCGCACGTTGAACATACCGGCCAAATCAACCCTTCAGCCCTAAAACTGATGAAGGTGGCCGGCGCTTACTGGCGGGGTGATGAAAAGCGACCCCAACTGCAACGCATTTACGGCACGGTTTGGGCATCGAAAGAGGAGTTAAAGGACTATCTATGGAAACTGGAAGAGGCCCGCAAACGGGATCACCGGGTTTTGGGCCGCGAGCTGGATTTATTCAGTATGAACGATGAGGTGGGGCCGGGCTTGATTTTATGGCACCCCAAAGGCGGGCTAATCCGAAAATTGATGGAAGATTTCTGGGGCCACAAACACGAGCAAGACGGCTACGACTTTGTGTTTACGCCCCATATCGGCAAATCCTCGTTGTGGAAAACCAGCGGCCATTTGGATTTTTACGCCGAAAATATGTACTCGGCCATCGATATCGAAGGCCAGGAGTATTATTTGAAACCGATGAACTGCCCGTTTCATGTTCACATCTTCCGCAGCCAGCTTCGTTCGTACCGCGATCTGCCGCTGCGATTTGCCGAAAAAGGCACCGTCTACCGCTACGAGCGGAGCGGAGTGCTGCACGGCTTGCTGCGCGTGCGGGGCTTTACCCAAGATGACGCCCATCACTTCTGCCGGCCCGACCAAATGGCGGATGAACTCGATTTTGTGCTGAACTTTTGTCTCGATATACTGCGTGCGTTTGGCTTAACCGATTTCAAAGCTTATCTGAGCACCCAACCCGAAAAGTCGGTGGGCGATCCTGAGCAGTGGCGGCTGGCCGAGGCCGGGCTTGAGGACGTGCTGAAACGGGCTAATCTGTCTTATCGAATAGATCAAGGCGGCGGGGCGTTTTATGGACCCAAGATCGATTTGATTGTGCAAGATGGGCTGGGCCGGGAATGGCAAATTTCGACCATTCAATTTGACTTCAACCTGCCGGAGCGGTTTGACATCGCCTATATCGGCGAAGACGGCGTCCACCACCGGCCGTTGATGCTGCACCGCGCCCTGCTGGGCAGTATGGAACGTTTTTTCGGCATCCTGATCGAACATTACGGCGGCGCGTTCCCGGTCTGGCTGTCTCCCCGGCAAATCCTGGTCCTGCCGATTGCCGACCGGCACAACGCCTACGCCGGCCAGGTCGTCCAACAGCTCAAAAACGCCGGTTTCCGCGCCGAAGTCGATCCATCAAGTGACCGGATTTCCAAAAAAATCCGGCAGGCCCAGCAGCAAAAGATCCCGTATATGCTGATTGTCGGGGATCGAGAAGTGGACCATCAAACGGTTTCAGTCCGTCTTCGCACCGAGGAGGATTTAGGCTCGATTGCGGTGGTGGACCTGATCGCTCGAATACAGGCCGTGGTCGAGGCTAAAGATGGGTTATAATCCATACAGGACTTACGCAGTCTTAAAGGTGGCAATCACTTGCATACATTAAACCGACCTACTCAAGCTTCACAAACATTGATATATCAACAATAAGTGACTGTCACCGGGTTTTTGCGTAAGTCCTGACATAGTAATGGCCTTAGCCGTTTGAGGTCGTTCCGCTACAGCGGTTACGACCAACAATATAGACTGGACAACCGGTTAGCAAAAAGACTAACCAGGCAGTCAGCTAACAATCTCTCCTCATGGCGGGCGCATGAGGAGAGATTTTGTTTTAAACTAAGGCTACGGAATAGCGAGCCTTGATGGTTAGGAGGGAAAAATGCCTCAGGCAATGACGAATAAAGATATCCACGCCTTGATGATCGATTTAGACGACAAAGATATCAAGGTGCGGCAGCAGGCGCGGCAGGCGTTGGTTGACATTGGCCCCGCGGCCGTGCCGCAGCTAATCAACGCGCTGTACGATCCGCGCGATCAAATCCGATGGCAGTCGGCGTTGATTTTAGGCCATGTTGGCGACGGCGCTGCCGTCCCGGCCTTGATCAAAACGCTGGAAGATGAGGCGCTTGAGGTTCGCTGGCGGGCGGCCGAAAGCCTGGCCGATCTGGGCTGCCAGGCGTTGGTGCCGCTGCTGCGCGTTCTAATCCAACATCCCGAATCGCCCTGGTTACGAGAAGGCGCGCATCATACCCTGCGCATTTTGATTATCAAGTCTGATCTGGGAGAGCTAATTAAGCCTGTCCTCAAGGCCTTTGATGCCATTGAACCGACCATCGCCATTCCCATCGCCGCCGCCATGGCCTTGCAACAATTAAATCAGCGTAACGCCCAGAACGCCTAATGATGGATTGAACAAGGTGGCAGTCTCTTAGGATTGGAGATTTCTAAGGCCAATCTCCGGCCAGATTGCTCAAGTTATTTAATGGCCGGTCCTTAAAAGATTCTTCAACGCGGCGTCTAGCTGCGGATATTGAAATGAATAGCCCAGCCGCTGTAACGCCGCCGGCACCACTTTCTGCCCTTCAAGCACCACATCCGCCAGTTCACCCACCATCAACTTCACCGCCAGACCGGGCGCGGGCATAATGGCCGGCCGGTGTAACACCCGGCCGATGGCCTGGGCCAGCTCTTTATTACGTACAGGCTGCGGCGAGGTCAAGTTAATCGGGCCGCGGGCCGCTTCGGTTTCGATGAGAAACTTAATCGCCCCAATCTCATCAGCGTAGTGAATCCACGACAACCACTGGCGGCCGCTGCCCAGCGGGCCGCCGATAAAGAATCGAACGGGCATGGCCAGCTTCGGTAGCGCCCCCTCTGCCGGATCGAGCACGGCGCCGGTGCGGATGATAACCCGTCTGACCCCCATCGCTTCAACGGGGGCGGTGGCGGCTTCCCAGTGGATACACACCTCGGCTAGAAAGTCGTGACCGGGGCCGTCAGCCTCGGTAAACGCTTTTTCTTGATCCATGCCATAGTAATTAACACCCGAAGCCTGAATGAGCACCTGGGGTTTTTGACTGACCAGCTCAAAGGCTTCAACGACGGCCTGCCCGGCATTGACCCGGCTGTTGAGAATCAGTTTTTTGCGCTCAGCCGTCCAGCGCTCGTCAGCTATGCCGGCCCCGGCCAGATTAACCACGGCATCGACCGCGTCCAAATGATTGCCCCAGCCTTTAGCCGTTTTACCGTCCCATTGCAAAAATGTCACCTTAGTAGGCAGCCGGGCCGGTTTGAGGGCCTTGCGGCTGAGAATGGTGACTTCGTACCCTTCCTTGAGCAGTAGATCGGTCAATCGCCGGCCAATCGTTCCCGTGCCGCCCGTGATTAGAACGCGCATGTATCGCTCTCCTTTAATAAAGTAAGCCTCCTGACTATTTTTCCTCAATCCGCTTAAAACAGAATGAGACGCGCCCTCTCAATTTATCAATCATCGTTTGTAATGGTATGATAGCCCGCTATGAAACAAAACTTGCGTATCCATTTGATGGCCATCACCCTCTATACCGGGCTGACGTTGGGGCTAACCTGGCCGGTCGCGGCTCACCTCGCCACTCATATTCCCGGAGAAGCCACCTGGGCCTTTGATGAATCAACCTTTATCTGGAATATGTGGTGGTTTAAGTTCAGCTTGCTCAACCTGGCCCAATCGCCGCTAACATCCAACTACACCTTTTTCCCGCTTGGCATTCACCTGACCACCTACACCTTCAATCTGTTCAACGCCGCCTTCGGTCTCCCATTGCAGTTGGCCATCTCGCTGCCGCTGGCCAGCAACCTAACCCTATTCTTCGCCTACATCTCCAGCGCCTACGGCGTATTCCTCCTCCTCCTCTACCTTCTCACCCGCCCCAGCCCAACCCCCAACCCCCAATTATCAATTATCAATTATCAATTATCAATTGTACCCTACCTAGCTGCCTTTGTTGCCGGAGCCGTCTACGCCTTTTCCGCCAGCCGCATGATGTATGTCGCTCTCGGCCATTACAATTTTGTCACCATCCAATGGTTTCCCTATTACACCTTGTTTCTACTCAAAACCCTCCACCAGGGAACTTTCAAAAACGCCTTTCTCGCTGCGTTGTTTGCCGCTTTCTGCCTCTACGCCGAACTGACATTCAGCGTCTTTTTGTTGTTTATCACGGTCATTGTATTTTTGGGCCGTCAGGGGTCAGGGGTTAGGGGTCAGGGGTTAGGGGTCAGCGGGCAGCGGGCAGCGGGCGGTAGTCGGTATTCAGTAGTCGGTAGTCAGACATCAGTCGTTGACAGTCAGCCGTCAGCCGCCAGCAGTCGTCATTCATCATTCATCATTCATCATTCATCATTCGGCAGTCGGTGGTCAGTGGTCGTCCGGCAAGCGCTCCGACTGGCGCTCATCGGCCTGATCACCTTCGCGCTGACCGCGCCCTTTATCCTGACCGTGCTGCCCGACTTTCTCGACCCGGCCTACAGCGAACCCGGCTGGGGCGAAGGGCTAAAACTTAGCGCCGATTTGGCCGGCCTGGTCACGCTGACCCCGCTTCACCCGCTGGCCAGCGTCGATTGGGTGACGGAATTACGGGCCGTGATCGAAGGCGCCAGCCGCTTCAGCGACGCCAACACCTTATTCTTAGGGTACGGTATTTTAGCCATCGCGGCGGTTGGCTATTGCCTATGGCGACGAGCCGCCGGGGTATGGCTCTGGAGTGCGATCATCTTTACCCTCCTTAGCTTAGGCCCCTTGCTGACCATCAACGGCCAAAACCGCTTTAACCTGGATGGCCTGGAGGTCACCTTCCCGCTCCCATTCGCCCTGCTGCACTATGTGCCTATTCTCAACGCCAACCGCGTCCCTAATCGCTTTGGCATTCCCCTAACCCTGGCGCTAGCTGTCCTCGTTGGCTACGCCCTCATCCGGCTTCTCCCCCAAACCATCCGCCACCCCAACCCATCAACCCACCAGCCACCCCCCCCCCAACCGACCCAGCCATCTATCCAACCAACCGTCCAACCATCCCCCTACCCCCTCCTCGCCTTCGCCTTAACCCTTGCCCTGCTCGTCGTACTCCTCTTCGACCAGTACAGTGTCCCCCTGCCGCTGACCGATGCGCGTATCCCCGCTGTGTACCGGCAAATCGGGGCCGAGCCGGGTAACTTCACCTTGATGCAACTGCCGCTCGGCTGGCGGAACAGCTACGGCACCTTGGGCGCGGAGCGAACCCAACTGCAATATTACCAATCGGCCCACCTACGGCCGATGCTCGGGGGGAATACCTCGCGCAACCCCAGTTTCAAGTTCGATTACTACGCCAACATCCCTCTTTTCGCTGCCATCACTGAGGCCGAACTGTATCACCCTGTTGATGAGACCACCTTGGCCCGGGCCAAACAACAAGCCGCCGATCTTATGACCCTTTACAACATCAAATACCTGGTGATTCACGACCCGATTCCCTTCCGCAAACCGTACGAAGATACCTATATGGCTACCCGAAAGCTAGCGCTCGACCTCATCCCGCACCAGGCCGAACCGGTCTACGCGTCGCCGGGAGTTCAGGCCTTTGCTGTAGCACAAGCGGCCATTCCCGACCCGTTGGTCATCGATTTTGGCGACTGGAGCAGCGATCCCTATCGCGGCGACGGCTGGGCCGGGAACGAAACGGTTTTTGGCGCGACCGCCAACTGGGCGACCGCCAGCCAGGCCGACATCTTTTTCCCCATTCGCGGCGGCGGCGACCGCCGGCTGTCGCTGCAAATCGCCCCTTTCAGCTACCCTAACGCGCCCCGCCAGCAAGTTGAGGTCAGGCTCAATGGCCAGGGGTTGAATACCTACCCGCTGCAAGACAATTGGCAAACCGTCGAGACGGTGCTGCCCGCAGCCCAGTTGATCGACGGCCTGAACCGGCTAACCCTGCACTTTGCCTACTCGGCCCAACCCCGCGACGTGCTGCCCGGCAGCCTGGCTATTGGCCACACCGGGCGAGAGACGCCGATCGATGTGGAGGTCAACAGCGGCGCTGAGTTTGCCTACATCACCGCCGGCTTCGGCGACCAGGCGGCGGATGCGTCGGCCCACCGGCGGGGCATCAATGTGGCCGTGATCGAGCCCCAGTCAGGCCAAGTTTTGGCCGAGCGCGGTTTCGATACCGCCGCCAATGCGTTTGAGGCGGCCGCGCTGGCCGACTTCATCGCCGGTATTCCGGCCGGGCAGGTGGTCATTTTCGCCAGCCAAGGTCTCGATGCGCTAGCTCACTTTTCCGCTGACGCCTTTGCAGCGCTGCAATCCACCGGCCTGGCCGTCGAGGCGCTCGCGCCGCCTTTTTCGGCGATTGGCGTCAAAGGAGCGGCCGGGGGAACAGCCCTGCAAGCGCAAGGGGCAGGCGCCGCCTACCTGCGGGTTGGCCCCAGCCCCGACACCCGGCCTCTGGCTGCGGCGGTGGATACCGTGACGATAGCGAAATAGGGCGTAGCTGAAGAAAAACAATACCCCAAGTTGCAAGTTTATGTATTGTTATCTACACTAATAGGCGTGCGGCAGTCTCAAGTGAGACAACAACGACAATGAAAATGTAGCGGAGCGACAAAGCTGGCTTTGTCACCCCCGTTGGGGTCAAAGTAAACTTTGACGTTCCAGATCGCTATTTTCAAGGGAGTGCGACAGAAGCCCCGCAACAGCAACGAGAATGAAACCCTTTAGCCCTCACCCCGTCGCTAACGCGACTCCCCTCTCCCTGAGGGAGAGGGGTTGGGGGTGAGGGCGATCTTCAGAGGAGATTAGGAAATGAAACGAGTCCTGATACTGGTGACGATGCTGGTTCTGAGTTTGTCGATTGTGTTTGTGCCGGCCGCCCAAGCCCAGGGGGGCGGGTACGCCCCGGAAAACACGGCCCGGCTGCGCGTGGTTCACGCCTCGCCCGACGCCCCGCCGGTCGATATCCTGGTCGCGGATCGCCTGCTCTTCAGGTATGTCCGTTTTGGCGATATCACCTTTTATGCGCCTCTGGCCGCAGGCCAGGTCAACGTTAAGGTCATAACCGCCGACGCCAATCGAACCGAGGTGATTAATACCGACCTCGACCTGACGGCTGACACGGCTTATACGCTTTTAGCCGTAGGGGTGGCGGCCAATATCGAGCCGCTGCTGGTGGTGGATGATTATTCGCTGCCGGAAGCCGGCCAGGCCCAGGTTCGTTTTGTCCAGGCCTCGCCCGATGCCCCGGCGGTGGATGTGGCCGTCAAAGGCGGTGAGGTTCTCTTCAGCAATGTTGGTTTCAAAAGCGCCACCGATTACAAAACGATGGATGCCAACCGCTACGATCTGGAAGTTAGAGCGGCCGGGACGCCGGATGTGGTCCTGGATATCCCCGGCGTAGAACTCCGGCCCGGCTCAGTTTCGACGATTTTTGCGCTCGGCCAGGTCAATGGGCAGCCGCCGCTGCAAGCCGAGTTAAGAATGGATCGGCGGCCCTGGTTGGGTCCCGGCCAAGGCCCCGGCCCAGGTCAAGGGCCCGGTTACCGGCCCGGCTACTGCTGCCAACAGCCCCCCGTTTACCACCGGCCGCCTTGCTGCCGCAACAATTACTATCCTCCCTATCCCCAGCCGCGCTATTACTATGGCCAGCCCTACCACTATGGCCGCCCTAATTACAACTACGGGGGTTATTCCTACTACGGCGGCCGATACTACAATCATTATCCCAAGATTTGGTAACGCCGAGTACGGCTATCCCGCTTCGATCCCGGCGCGCGGCGACGAGCCGCGCGCCGGCCTCACCATCGCCATCGCCATGGGACAACCCGGCAACCGCTGAAGTCGGTTTCACCTCAACGCTTTTTCTTAGCCTCCGCCTTAGCCTCCGCCTGATTCACCCGAGTTATCTTACGGCTGAAGTAACACCATTGGCTTAAACATCCGGGGCGATCAGGTCCAACAGGTCACTCGACGAGCCGTTGGTATCAGCGCCGTAGGTTGGCGCAGCTTCCGGCGCATCTGCTTCGGAAATCGTCTCCTGCGCGGCTATTATTTCCACCGCCCCTGCCTCAACCGCCTCTTTAGTCGAGACGACGCGGCGCGAGACCACCTTATACCCCCAATATTCCAGCTTGGGGGTTATCGTAAAATCAAAGTTGAAGGTCAACAGATGAACTGCCGCCGCTTGCAAGTAATTGTACATCACGGCGGCAATCCAGTTACCGGCCGCCACACTTTTTTCACGCTGATTTTGGCCAATGCGCCGGAGATAGAGCTGCTCTCGCATGGTGTCGCGCACCCGGACCACCTCGGCCAAATCAGGGCTGGTGAAGCGTTCTGCCGCCGGGCGGCTTTGCTCTTGGGCGATATAATCGTCGAGCGCCATTAAATGCTCGGTCCGGGTTTGGGGCAGCAAGATATTTTTGGTGGATTGTTTCGATTTAAAGCCCCAGCCCTTGGCCTGAGACGGCCGGGTGGGAAACGCCGCATCGAGCGTTTTGCGGATAATACGGACAATCTCACCTAGCTCTTGATCAAGACGCTCAATACCCTCAGCGGCAGTGGCCCGCTGCCACTCGCCCTGGGTGCGTTGGTCATCACTGGCGGCCCACTGCTGCAATAGGTTGACCATGATCGGGGTATGGGGCAGTTGCAGTTCGGCGGGCCGGCTTAGCTCATAATCGACAAAGGCGCGGATCGCAGCAACAATTTGTTCGGGTTTGTTCTTTTCGGGAAATTTGAGATGAAGCTTACTGGTGGTATCAAACTTAGCGGTAATCATACGCTGGCTCCTTAGGCGTAAATGAATGTGATTCGGCGTAATGTAGTTCAAAAGGTGACAGTCACTTTTGGCCGAAAATGAATGTCTGTTTAGCCCAAACTGGTCGATTTTTCACCACTAAGTGACTGTCACCTTGTTTCGATACTATTTGATGTCAACGATAGTCAGGCATAGGTTAACGATGTAAAGCCACATTTACCAGTATATCGACCTCTTGTTAAATTGTCTACCTGGCTGGTTAATTTTGGGCAGCCGCTAGTGGAGGACAAAAAATGGGCGTTAAACGCTGAGGTTTTCTACTGATCGCTGCTAACTGAGCGCCAACAGGCGCCCTCTACTAGTAGAGCCGCTTGATTGGTCGCCAATAGCCTACCTCTGCTAGTAGCGGCGGTTGTTTTACTGCCAATCATCGACCTCTGCTAGTAGAGGTTGTTGTTTTGCCGCCAATCGTTGACCTCTGCTAGTAGAGGCTGTTGTTTTGTCGCCAATTATTGACCTCCGCTAGTAGAGGTTATTGTTTTGCTGCCAATCATCGATCTCTGCTAGTAGAGGCGGTTAGTTTACTGCCAATCATCGACCTCTGCTAGTAGAGGCGGTTGATCCCCTATGATTCGTCGTCCGTTACTACTAACGGCTCGTGATTCACCGTGTTTCGTTGTCCGTTACTACTAACGGCTCGTGATTCACCGTGTTTCGTCGTCCGTTACTACTAACGGCTCGTGATTCACCGTGTTTCATTGACCATTACTACTAACGGCTCGTGATTCACCGTGTTTCGTCGTCCGTTACTACTAACGGCTCGTGATTCACCGTGTTTCATTGACCGTTACTACTAACGGCTCGTGATTCACCGTGTTTCGTCGTCCGTTACTACTAACGGCTCGTGATTCACCGTGTTTCATTGACCGTTATTAGTAACGGCCCTTAATTCACTGTGTTTCGTCGCCCTCCACCAATAGAGGCTCTTGATCTGCCGTCGCGTAGCATAACTTTACGGCGTTCAGCTTGAAACCGAAACGTTGATTTTGGGCGTGGCGTAGGGGCAGGCTGGCGGCTCGAAATTTTAAGCATTTTGGGGCGATGCGCTGGGGGAAACCACGGAGAAGGGGTGGCGCCGGGGTACAAACTGGCCGTCCCCCCAGCACGGGTCTAAAGATCCGTGCTGAGAGAGTGAAGCCCTTCGGACTGGAATTGCGCCATCTGAGGGCGCTTTAGCGTCCTTTGCTCTTTTAGAGCGATGGCTTTAGCCTCGCGCGTCTTGGCCAGAAGCCCACAAGTTTATCCCTAAACGTCTTTTCTCAGAGGAGTACGATAGTCTCAG
>JACKAT010000024.1 GCA_020634935.1 Anaerolineales bacterium | reverse complement strand
GACCAATTTTGATCGCGCCGGAGCGAAGCTGATCCATTGGCCGCAGGATCAACTGGCCTACAAAGCGCCCGGTGACCAGCATTACCACCAGGCCGAACAGGGCCAGCCCGCCGCCTAATAACAGCAACGCGGTTCGGCTGGTGGCAAAGACTTCGGCGGTTGGCACTTCGGTCACAATCACCCAGTGGGTATTGACAACCGGCCGGTTGACCCCCACTACCTCGATGTTTTCAAAATTGAGATAGGTATCGCTGTGCGGCCCAGCCACAGCCTGTAAAATCCCTTGCATCTCCGGGCGATCACTCAGGTCTGTCCGGGCTAAAGCGACTTCCGGATTGGTATGGGCCACAATGTGGCCGGTTTGGTTAACGATATAAGCCTGGCCAGTTTCCCCAAAGTGCAAATCGGCGACCACATCCCACAATACGTTCATACGCAGCCGGGCGGCGACTACCCCGCTGTCGCCAGCCGGAGCCGCCATAATCAAATAAGGCTGGCTGGTGGCCGAAATCTGCACACTCCCCAAATACAACCGGCCTTTTTGACTTTCCAAAAACCAAACCGATTGGGGGATGGTAAACTGGTTGGCGATGATCGGGGCATCTTGATAAGCGCCGCTGATTACCTGGCCGCGTGCGTCCAACCGGACTATTTCCAGCAAGGCCGGGTTTTGAGCCAGCAGTTGATCGAGCAGGTTAGGTTGAATGGCCAAAAGATCGGCATCCAGCAGACCGGCGGCATTCAGGCTGCCGACCGTCCGCTCCATAAACGTCGATACGACTTCGGCGGCGTAACGTGCCGCTTCATCCTGGCGCTGTCGCCAGGTCCGTTGTTCAGTGGTTAGGATAAAATAGTAGACCCCAACGCCGATAATTAACAGCGTCATTAACAGGATGGCTCCCAGCAGGGCCAACAAGCGCCAGCGTAGACTATGGCGGCGCTTGAGCGTGAACACATTCTTGGCGGGCGAAAGTGCGGGTAAATTAGGGTCAGATTGCTTAATGGGCGTCATCAAAAGTCAATGGCTCGCCTGAAATACGCTGTTTCTGACAGCCCTAAAAAGTTATTGAAACCTTTAGGGTTCAGGGAGAGCAACTAAAATACAGGAAAATGGTCTAATAACGGGAACTGCCCTGCCTCCATTCTATCAGAAAGTTAACTTACTTACCAGGCGGTGGCAGAGAAATATCTCGATAGACCAGCGTGTTGATTTGGAAATGGGCATTTCGCAAATAGCGGACCAATACCTGAATAATCTTGCGGGCGATGGTGCTGTGATCGTCCAGCAGCTCTAAAAACGCCTCTTGATCGAGCCGGAACAGCCGGCTTTCCTCCAGCGCGGTCACCGTAGCCGTTCTCGGCCCCGGATCGAGCAGGGAGAATTCGCCAAATACTTCACGCTCCCCCAGGGTGGTAATGACGCGCTCCTCATCATGCACCTTAACCTGACCATCGATAATAATAAAGAGCGCACTACCCAAGCTCCCTTTCTCGATAATGGGTTCGCCCGCTTTGGCCCGGACCTCTTCCATAACCACCGCCACTTCGGCCAGAACTTCCTCCGGCGTCTCGGAAAAAATAGCGACGGACTTTAACAGCAAAATTCTTTCAACTAAAGATAACATTTTTTTCTCTTCATTCGTTGGTGTATGGCCATTTTGGCGCTGATGACCATTCCGGCCATTCTGGTCCGCAGCGGTGTAGGCCGCCGGGTTCAAACTTTGCGCCGCAAATAGGGCCGAATTTCGGACGAGTTTATCAGACGTATTAGCTGCATTCGCTGCCGCGGAGGCCAGTTCCACCAGCCCCAATTTGGCCACCAGGTGCAGAGCTGCGGCTCGGGTCCAGGGATAGAGGCGATCCTCCGCAGCGGTGACGATTTCAAACAAATAGCGATCGCGGCTGCCCGGCGGCTGAGGAAACATCGTTGCCAAATAGGCTAATCGCTGCTGAGACGTCAAATTATCGAGCAGCGGCAGTACCAGCGCCTTTAAATCAGAGGAAAGGGTAATGTCGATAATCTCCAGCGCGTACGTCTTCTGTTTATCCCATGTCTCTGCCGACAGGAGATGGTCCGTACCGAGGTTGGCCTGGGCGGACAAAATAGTGGAGCGGGGATAGATAAAGGAGAGCAGCCAGAAGAGCCGCCGCCGACAGCGAACCAGTTCTTGTTGCAAGGCGGTTTCAAGCAGCGACAGCCGGTCATCGTCAGCTAGATGGACCAGGCCCGCCAGTACCCAGGTCGCGTAGGCCGCTTCGGTTCTAATCGATTGAATGATCACCGGGTACTCGGATTCGGCGGCCTCATAGTGACAGTGAGCGAGCGCCGTCAGCACTTCGGTTCTGACTTGAACGTCAGGAAAATCCAGATATTTGATTAACAGGGCGCTGGCTTGGAGGCCGCGAATACGGCCGCAAACGTGGATCAGCTGGACAAACGTGTCTTTATAAGACTCATGATTAGCCAAAGCCGTTTCAAGTTGGGGGATAATTTTTTCACCGGCCGCCACCAGCGCGGCCAGAGCAGTCCGCTGCACATGAGGCGTATTCAGGCTTTGAATAACCGCATCCCAGATCGTCGGATCGTGGAGTCTTTTGGTGGCTAACAAGGCGGCTTCCCGAACCGCGACATGATCATCGGCGAGCAGCTTCAGTAAAAGTGGGTTCAAATCGGCCGGGGCAGCTTCACCCATAACTTGGGCGGCCAAGATCCGTTCTGGAGCCTGAGGCGAGTTAGCCCAACCAATCAATTTATCTTTTACAGCCGTATAGCCAGGGCCAATTGGCTCTAACTGCCGCAGCAAGCCGGTCATCGCGCCTAAGCGGAGTTGAAAGCTGTCGCTGTCCAAAGCGGCGCAGAGATCATCGATCACCGCCTCACCGCCTAATCGAGCCAGAGCGCGCAGCGCAAAACCGCATACTTTTGCCTCGGGATCGGTTGCCGCTAGCTGTTTGACGGCCGGCAAAGCCGCCATGAGCGGCAAAGCTTCGATGCGTTCTAGCGCCGCCAGCCGGATTTCGGCCGCCGGGTGAGTCAGTAGGTCTTGTAAAAATTGGGGCATCGACGCCGGAGCCAACTCCTCCAATTTGGCCAGGGAGTAGTTGACCACCCCGACATGCAGGCTGTGCAGTCCGGCTTTGAAAATGGGGATATGAGTCTGGTTAATGTCGATGGTGGTTTCATTCAGCCGACGCTTAGCCAGCGCTTGCAGCAAGATGGTCGGATACAGGCGGTTGATCCAGATGACCACCCCAATCCAGGCCGCCAACACCCCGAGCAGCATGTACATAATCTGCAAAGTGCTAAAGCCAAACGCCGCGCTGAGGCCAATAAGCAGCAGCCCGGCCACGCCGCCGGCTGTCGGCTTAATCATGCTTTCAACCACCGTTTGGGCTCGCAGCCGCAGCCGCTCCGGCAGCGGTTCATACAACACCTGCCAGGCCGCTCGATTAATGGTATAGGCCAATATTTCGTTCAAAAACCGGGTTACGACCACCAGCCAAAACAGCGCCACCGCCAGCTCAAATAAGGCGCCGGTCACCGTCGTTAACGTTACGCCGATTAAAATTGTCGCCGGCATTAGCAGCAGACTCCAGCGCAGCCCATAACGACTGATCAACTTCCCGGAAACAAACGCGCCCAAAATCAAGGTCAGCAGGCTGGATAGGCCAAAAAAGAGGCCCAAAAAGCTGGCCAGTTCATCCGCGTCGGGATAGTTGGTTTCTACCTGATCGTAAAAGGCGTTGTCCAGGGCGTAAAATGACAGGGCGTACAGGCCAGCCAGGGCAAAAATCAATACCACATAGTTATTTTTGAACAGATCGAGCAGCGACTGGTCGCCCCGGACATCGGGCGTTTCATCCGGTTCCGTGTCCGTAGTGGGGGCGGCGAAGCGCAGGATGTACGTTTGAACCAGCAGCGCTCCCAAAAAGCTGGCCGCCGTAACCACCAGCAAATTGGCCGTCCCCACCAACCGCACAAAAATCGGCACCATAAATCCGGCCGTGGCCTCCGACAGCGTCAAACCGATGCCGATTAAGCCGAACAAGCGCTTCCCCTGCCGCAGGTCAAACAGATGAACCGCCATACTCCAGAAGCCTAAATTGGCTAAGGCCCAACTGACCTCGTACCAGACGGCCAACCCCGGCAGCACCCAGGGCGTATCCGTTACGGTTAAGATAAAGCGGAAGACGAAAGGCACTACGGCCAGAATGAAAAGGTTAATCGACACAAACCGGACAAACGTAATTCGTTTTTCCAGCGCGGTGTAAGCCAAACCGCTCAAGGTGGTTACAATGGCAAATCCAATGTAGATATAAGGAATAATCTGGGCGCTGAACGATTCCAGTAAAAGGCTGTAGGCCGCCGTTTCGGTGATGAGGGCCGGGACGCCCATAAACATGGCGTAGATGAGCATCCAGCTCACCAGCCGGCCTTCGCCGGGGCGAATATTCAAAGTGGATAATAGTTTGCTGAGGTTCATCTAGGCGGCTGCTTTTTGCGCGACGGCCGAGATCAACCCCACGTAGTCACGCGCATCTGGGGCGGTCATCGTTTCTATTTGAAACGTATCGGCGCGAAAACCGGCGTCAACATACCCCTGGTAGACATCATCGACCGTCAGGGGCAGCACCGGGAAGTTTTTATCGCCCACCGAATAGCCCTCGACGCCGGATACCAGGCTGACCAGCAGCCGGCCCTCCGGCGCGATGAGCGTGCGGCTGACGTTGCCCATCACCCATTTCCACTCAGCGATATTCGCCGACATGGCATCGAGGCTGGTTTGGGCTACGACCAGATCATACTTTTGGGTATGCGGACCCAGCGGGGCTGTATCGAGCGCGTTGCAACGCAGCAGCCGCGTTACTTTGCGCCGCATATCGGCGGCGCGGTGGGCCACGGCGGCGGACGTGACCGGGATGAGTTCTTCCTCCAAGGTCATTTCGATATAGGGTTCCCAATCGAAGGCGTCCGGCTCGGCGGCTAACCAGCGCCGCACGGCTTCGAGATTGGCCGGCAGGTAGTCGCAAAAGTGGATTTCACGGGAGGAGGGAGCCAGCGTCGCCACGGCGAAAAGCGTTGGCCCGCCGCCTAATTCCAGGGTCAATAGATTGGCGGGCATGGTTTGTAGAGCCGTGACCATAAATCGGGTCACAAATCGATCTTCGGCATCGGGGCCGGTGTAGTAGGTCTGGAGATAAGCCTGTGGATCGAATTCGGCAGCGTAGGTACGGCTGAGAGCAGTTTCCATTAGCGTGTCTTTCTGTTTGAGTGGGTAGAGTTTATTGAGTTAATAGAGTTAGTCGAGTTGGTAGAGTTGGTAGAGTTTAACGTGGTGATGGAATAAGTAGAACGGGTGGAGGTAATGGCGTTCGTAGAGTGGAGGGTGGTTCGGGTAGGGGGTTGTGGTTGTTTTTGGGCGATGGCGTAGGCGATGCCGGTGAATTCGTATTTGGCGGCGGCGGGGATGCGGGCCAGTTGGAAGGTGTTGGGATCGTAACCGGCGGTCAGATAACCCTGATAAATCGCCTCGGCTGATAAATCGACGCAGGGGAATACCTGGGCGCCAACGGTGTTGTGGGTGGCCCCGGTGGTGACGGCGATAAAGAGCCAGCCGCCCGGTTTAACCAAACTGGTGATATTGTGCATCACTTGCTGCCATTGGGCCGGCGTGGCAGCGGCGACGTCGGTGCAGTGGGGCGCCAAGACCAGATCGTATTGGCCGGCGCAGTCGCCGAGCGGTGCGCCCCGTAGGACATCGCACGGTAGGAGTTGGGTGAGTTTGCGGCGCATCTCGGCGGCTCGCTGCGCCACGGCGGCGGGGGTGGCCGGTAGATTCGCTTTGAGCAGCGCCACTTGAATGAAGGGTCGCCAATCGAAAGCATCCGGCTGACCGTCGAGCCAGCGCCGGACTTCAGCCAGGTTGGCCGGCACGTAGTCGCAAAAATGAATTTCGTACGCATGCGGGGCCACCACGGCCGCCGAATGAAGGGTGGGACCGCCGCCCACTTCCAGCACCATTAGATCGGTTGGCAGCGATTGGACCGCCTCGACTAAAAATTGGATGTTGAAAATATGCTCCTCATCCGGGCCGTCGTAGCACTCGGCCAGATAGGTTTTGGGATCAAAAGCGGCGATATAATCGCTGTCAATAGATGGTGTGATCATGGTTAGTAGGGTACAAAGCTGGTGTTGGGATTGAAACAGTTGGGCAGCGCAAACGCGGCCGTGTGAACACCTGCATTGTAAAACTGCATCAGTTCAACCGGAATGCGCTTGATGTGCGTCGGTTGGCTGGGATCAAGATTAAGATTAGTCATTAAAAACACGCCCATATGGCCGTACTTCATTGAGGGATCAATGAAATAATAATAGTGGACGTGCTCGAAATGGGTTTTGGCCAAGGCGGACGTGCTGGCATACCAGCCCGATTCCGGCCAGACCCAGCCGCCCAGCGCAGTAATGAGACCGTCAGTGGTAATGGCTTGGGTCAACTTGTGGTAAAATTTTTCGGTCCAGAGTGACGCAGCTCGGTTTTCGAGCGGGTCGGTGCCATCGACAATGATGAGATCGAATTCGTGGCGATAGTCGATATCGGCCCCATCCATGGCCAGAAACTCAACCCGTTCATCGTGATACTGCTGTAACTCCGGCATGTGCCGCTGGCACAGCTCGACCACATCGGCATCGATGTCGATCCAGACGATGCGCTCCAGATAGGGGTGCTTCCCCAGTTGGTTGACCACACCGCCATCGCCGCCGCCGATGACCAACACATTTTTGGGCCGGTTAGGCGCGACAGCCAGCGGGACATTGGTGATCATTTCGTGATAGCAGAAGTTATCGGCCACCGTCATCTGAATAAATCCGTCCAGCACTAACATCTTGCCGTGAAAGGTCGTCTCATAAATGGCGATGTGCTGAAACGGCGACCGCCGCTCTTCCACCAAGGCTTCGATACGAATGGCCGTCAACTGAGCTGACCGCTGGCTGCGATCATCGTCCAACAGATAGCGGCCGTTAGTAATGCCGTTGTGATACTCAACAATAACGCCTGATGTTCCACTGTTAGTCATAAATCACCTCTCTGAACAGAATTGGAGCGTCAAAGCCGAGCTTTGACACACAGTTTGACCGGAATAAATTTACGCTCCAACAATTTTGATACCACCCACTGCGCCCGAAATTTTTCGGCCAAAAAGGCCTCGACGGCGACAAAATCGGTGTCGAGGTTGCACGAATAAAGATCGAGTGAAACATAGTTGTGTTCGGGCCAGGTGTGAATGGACAGATGACTCTCTTCCAGAACCAACACCGCTGAATACCCTTGCGGTGAAAAGTGATGTTCTACCTGACCAACCACCGTCACGCGCGCCACCTGCGCCGCCCGTTTAAGAATAGTCAAAATCTGGCTGCGGCAGCGAATAATCTCCGGATCGCAGCCGGACAGATCAATAATCGCGTGTTTGCCAATAACCGATTGATTAAAAGAAGCCATCATTACGTAGCGCTCCTGGCTGCTAATGAGTCAGACAACGTAACCACCTTATTCCCAGACAAGCCCGAATCAAAAAACAAGCGGTTGTCTGGACAGATACCAACCTATCACTACCTTTGCACTTTAAAGTATTATGGTCAGAAACCCGGTTTTTAGCGTTAAAAAAGGGCGCTTTTTGCCCCAAAAGGCCATCTAAAAACCTGGTTTCTAAAAAAGTGCAAACATAGTGCAACCTATTTTGAAGTTATTAAAAATCGGAATAAAGATTTAAGGTTACTTGGCAATGCGCCGCCGGACCTATCCGTGTCTGGCTCTTGAGTAGGAAAAACTTAAGACCCGAACTTATTGGTCAACTTGAGCTTGAAACTGCGCCCACAGATCGTTATATAGCCCGGTTGTTTCCGGGGGAAGCGGTAAAATGACTTCAGCATTTTTCAAGGCTTCAGCCGGTGGAAAGATAACAGGATTGTCCCGAATTTCAGCGTCGATCAGCGGTTGGGCGGCCTCATTGGCTGTAGCGTAGTAGGTTTCGTTAACGATTTGGGCGTTGATATCCGGCTGCAACAAAAAATTCAGGAATAGTTCGGCGGTGTATTTGTTTTGGCTGCTGGTTGGGATGATAAAATTATCGCCCCAGAGAATCGCCCCTTCCCGGGGGAAGGCGTATTCCACCGAGACGCCCTCAGCCTCGGCATACTCCACATCTTCGGCCCAGCCCACCAAGGCCACGACTTCACCGTCGGCCAGGAGCGGCACGGCGGCTTCGGCGTAACTATCCACAAAGATGATATCGTCTTTGAGTTCAAGCAGCTTTTGGTAAGCTTGGTTAAGTTCATCCGGGTTCTCTGAATTGAGCGAATAGCCCAGTGATTTGAGCGCCACGCCCAACGGTTCGCGCAGCGAACTCCGCATGGCGATTTTGCCCTGAGAACGGATTTGCCACAGATCTTGCCAGCTCGTAACAGGGATATCAATCAGGTCCGCCCGATAAATCAAAAAGGTGGAGCCCCAAGTGAACGGCACCGAGTGCGTGTTGCCCGGATCGTGACCCAGGTCACGAAAATTGGCCCAGATATTTTTAAAATTAGGCACATTTCGATAATCGATCTCGCTTAATTTGCCGGCGGCGATCAGTTCCGGGAAAAAATCGTGCTCTAACACCACCAGATCGTACGGTTGGTCGTCGGTGAGATGGGCGACAACCTCCTCTTGCGATTCAAAAGGAACATAGTTGACCTGCACCCCATAAGCCTCAGTAAAAGCGGCCAGGACGGATTCAACTTCGTCGCCTTCCCAATTGTAAAAGGTAATGGTTTCAGCCAGCGCGGGGGGGGTAGGCGTTGGAGGTGGTGTTGGGGTTCCGCCAACACAAGCGCCAATACTACCCAGAATAACCAGGGCTAGACCTAGTCGAATAGATGAGAATAATAAGTTTGTCAGCACGCAGCCCTCCTATAAACTAAGAGTCTGCTCGCCTCTCTTCACTGTAGCCCCATGATACATATAATAGGTCTCAAAGACAAGTCTCTGATTAATATCGGGTTAAACCCGCGTTTAGCCAAACAACTGTTCTGAACCCGCAAAAACTTGCTAAAGCGCTCGTTGTCGGGTATCCTGCCAAAAGAGTGTCCTCCTTGAGTCTCATAAAAGGTCTGGCGATGAACCAACCGCTGCTGGCGACCAAACTGCATAAACCATCGCTGCCCGCGAATATCGTCTCGCGCCGGCGTCTGACCGCGAAATTAGACCCGATTTTAGATATTAGGCTGGCTTTAATTATGGCGCCGGCCGGTTTTGGCAAAACCACGCTGGTTCGCGCTTGGGTCGAAACGTGCGGGCTGCCGGTCGCCTGGCTATCGTTGGATGAGCAAGATAACAGCCTGGGGCGATACCTGCTGTATCTCATTCATGCCCTGCGCCAGATCGATCCGGCCCTGGGTGCGACGGCGCTGGCGCTGCTCGATACCCCGCACCTGCCCCATCCGGCCACCGTCTTGACCTACTTGACCAACGATCTGGCGGCGACGCCGGCGCCGCGCCTCATCGTTTTGGATGATTATCACCTAATCGACGACGCCGCCATCCATCAGGCGATGGATTTTCTGCTGGCCCATTTGCCGGCCCACGTCCATCTAATTATCCTCAGCCGCCACCAGCCGCCGTTGGCCCTGGCCCGTTGGCGAGGTCAGGGCCAACTGCTCGAACTGACCTCGGCCGATTTACGGTTTACGGCGGCTGAAGTCGAACTATTTCTGAGCGAGACAATGCAGCTTAATCTATCGCCGGCCGACCGCAGCGCCCTGGAGATGCGCACAGAAGGCTGGGTGGCCGGTTTGCAGTTGGCCGGGCTGTCGCTGCGAGCGCAGGCCAACCCGTCTGCTTACATCGCGGCCTTCAGCGGCATCGACCGTTACATCGGCGATTATCTCTTTGAGGAAGTGCTCCACCGCCAGCCGGTCGCAGTGCAAGATTTTCTATTGGCCACCGCCATTGTCGATACCCTGTGCGGCAGTCTAGCCGACGCGCTGCTGGACCAAAACGGCAGCCAAACCCGGTTGGAGCAGCTCGACGCCCACCAATTATTTATCACGCCGCTGGACAACCGGCGGCAGTGGTATCGCTATCACGCCCTGCTGGCCGACCTGCTGCGTGATCGGTTGCGCCGAACATCGCCCGAACGGATCTCCCCGCTTCACCGGCGGGCCAGCCTGTGGTTTGAGCAGCACGACCGGCTGGAAGACGCCATTAACCACAGCCTCATCGCCGGCGACTTCGAGCGGGTGGCCGGCTTGCTCGAAGCGATTTTTCAGCAGCGTGATTGGGTTCACCGTGATATGCGCCGCTTGCTGGCCTGGTTCGAGGCCCTGCCGGAAAGCGTTACCACGGTTCGCCCGCAATTGACCTTGGGTTATCTGTGGCTGCTGCTTGAAATCTTCGCCGATTGGACCGAGCGCAGCGAGCCTCATCTCCGCCGAATCGAGCATTTCCTGGCCGATCCGGCGGCAGCAGCGACCTACCCAAATCGCGATATTGTCCACATGCGGGCTGAAGTCGATCTGTTGCGGGCCAACCAAGCTCGCCAGGCGGGTGAGCCGGGCCGCGTCATCGAGCGGTGCCAACAGGCGCTGGCTCGCCTGTCTGACAGCGACGCCTATCTGCGCAGCGGCATTACCGCCCATCTGGCTTCGGCTTATGAAAATCTGGGCGATCTGACTCAGGCGGCCGCTATTTACGCCGACAGTCTGCGGATGTGCCGGGCGGTCAAAAATCGAGATGGGCTGCTGTTTGCGGCGGCCCGGTTAATCGACGTGCTGCATCTCAGCGGGCAACTGCGTCAGGCCGAACGCATCTTCGATCTGGCTCGCGCTGAGGCGGCCGACCGCACCGGCCCCGACCTGGGGCTGGTTTACATCAGCATCGCCGCGGTGTATCGCGAGCAAAACCGGCTGGAAGCGGCGAAAACGGTGGTGGAACAGGGTCTCGATTTGTGCCGCCCCTTTGAAGCCTGGTCGGCCGGGGTGATGACGGGGTTGATTTGCCGGGCGCGACTGCTGGCGGCTGAGGCCCGGCTCGATGAAGGCTTAGCGGCGCTGTCGGACATCGAGACGCCGTCAGCCCCGTCTCTATCCGGCCAGCCCATCACGCCGGCGGCGGCTCGCGCCCGGCTGCACTTGGCTCAAGGCGATTTTACAGCCGCCGCGCGTTGGGCCAGCCGCAGCGGCCTGGCGATAGCCACCCCCCCCGATTACGCCCTTGAGTTCGATTATCTGACGCTGGCCCGGGTGCTGCTGGCTCAGGCCGCGCTCGAAGGCCAGGGCATTCGCCCGCCTGGGTTGTCCGATGCCCCCCTCCGAGACGCGGAGACGTTGTTGGATCGTCTCCAGCAATCGGCGCTAGCCGGTGGACGTACCGGGCGGGTGATGGAGGTTCAACTGCTGCAAGCTCGCCTTCACGCGCTCCGGCAGGAAACTACCGCCGCCCTGAACCGGTTGGAGGCCGCCCTTAGTCTGGCCGAGCCGGAAGGCTACGTCCGTCTATTTGTTGATGAGGGCGCGCCGGTATTTCACCTGTTGGCGCTGCTGGCGGCCCAACCCCGCTTGACCGTCTCGCTCGAGACCGTGCAGACGCTGTTGGCGGCATTTCCCCCCACGCCAGCCCCATCTACTCCGTCCGATCATCGCCCCGGCAGCACCCTAACCGAACGCGAACTCATCGCCTTACGCCTGCTGGCCACTGATCTAACCCTGCCCCAAATCGCCGCTGAAATGAGCATCTCCCTCAGCTCTGTCCGCACCTACGCCAAACGCATCTACAGCAAACTCGATGTCCACAGCCGGGCCGAGGCCGTCTATCGCGCCAAAGCGCTGAAAATCATCTAAAATTGTCCCCACCTTTGT
The DNA here is from genome assembly GCA_020634935.1 of Anaerolineales bacterium. Taxonomy (GTDB): domain Bacteria; phylum Chloroflexota; class Anaerolineae; order 4572-78; family J111; genus JAGRBY01. The sequence goes on along the minus strand of JACKAT010000024.1, from coordinate 63,185 downwards.
CCCCATTTGGGGACGACAAGCCCTCCCATCATGGCGTATACTCGAATCAACTAAACAGTTAACTCAAGTTTCATCCGACTATCTGACAGCCGAAAAATCAACCCGCGACCAAACCCAACAGGAAGGTCAGCGTTTCCCCTTAATCCCTAATCCCGACCCCCTACCCCTCAGGCTGGATTCATCGTCGATCACTTGAGTTATTACCCATCATTCATAACACAAAAAGGAGCAAGCATCATCATGAGCAATAAATTAAGTTGGTTCGAACTGCCCGCCGCCAATATGGAGCGAGCCGTCAAATTTTACAGCGAGGTCTTCCAAAACGAGCTGCAGGTCTTTGAAGTCGATAGCCAGCGCACCGTGGCCTTGATGCCGCCCGGCGCGAGTATCGGGGGCGCTATCGAACCCGCCGGCACGCTGCTGCAAACGGCCAACTTCGAGCCGAGCCAGACCGGCACGGTGGTCTATTTCGATCCGGACGGGCAAATGGAGGCGCTTCTGGCGCGCGTCGAAGCGGCGGGGGGGAAAGTCACCTTCCCCAAATTCCGCATCGGCAACGGCTACCTGGCCACCTTCCTCGACAGCGAAGGCAACACCGTCGGTTTGCTGGAATGGGATAAAGCGTAGAACGCTATTCGCCAAGAAGCAATAATGGAGCGACAAAGCTGGCTTTGTCACCCCCGTTGGGGTCAAAGTTTACTTTGACGCTCCAAACCTTTATTTTCGGAAGCAATAATGGAGCGACAAAGCTGGCTTTGTCACCCCCGTTAGGGTCAAAGTTTACTTTGACGCTCCAAACCTCTATTTTCGGAAGCAATAATGGAGCGACAAAGCTGGCTTTGTCACCCCCGTTGGGGTCAAAGTTTACTTTGACGCTCCGGATCGCTATTTTCAGAGGAGCAATGCCATGAAAACTTACCCATCTAAAATCGGGGCGATTTTTTACAGCCTGTGGGCGCTGCTGCACATCGTGGGGGCGGCGGCCTTGTTACAGCAACTAGCCGGCGAGGGCGCGACCGCCTTCTTAGCCACCGTCGGTTCGGCCACACCGGCGGCCGAGATACCGGCGGTCTCCGGCCGCGTCATCCATTCGGTTCTAGCTTACTACGCCTGGCACCTGCTGTGGGTCGGGCTGCTGGTGCTGGTGGTGGCCATCTGGCTGAATTGGCGCAACAGCCGGGCCGGCTACTGGCTCAACCTGGCTGTGACCGGCGCGATAGAGTTCGGGTTGATCGTCACCCTGTTACTGCCCGGCACAATGGCCCTAACCGACGGCGGTTTGGGGCTGGCTTTGTGGCTGCCGGCGGTGATATTTAGCACCATCGGCGTATTCAATCTGCCGGCCCTGGCTGAGCGACGGCCGCTGATCGCCGACAGCTGACCGCCGATGATGGCCGGCTAACCGCTAGAAGCACCCGATTTTGACGCCGCGACAGGGGGTAAAATTTTCCGGAACCCCTTACCGGCGTCAAAATCGGCCCAAATTTTTTCAGAACACCCTTGTCAGCGTCAAAAAAGGTCCAAAATTTTTTGTTGGCCGTCTTGCCTTTCCACTGTCGGCCCTTTTTTTTTCGTCCACCCCACGTAGCCGTCACTGTCAGCCCTTTTTTTTTCGTCTACCCCATGTAGCCGTCACTGTCGGCCCTTTTTTTTTCGTCCACCCCACGTAGCCGTCACTGTCGGCCCTTTTTTTTTCGTCTACCCCATGTAGCCGTCACTGTCGGCCCTTTTTTTTTCGTCTACCCCACGTAGCCGTCACTGTCAGCCCTTTTTTTTTCGTCTACCCCTCTGTGGCCGTCATAAAATTGCTTTTTTGGGACGGAAAGGCCATTTCGCCGCGCTGAAAGGGGGTATTTTTTCGCGGCAGGGCCGTGGGCCGCGCCGCCGCTGTATTTTGGCCGCCGATCGCGCTTTTTGGCCGGCCGACGCTGCTTTTACGGCGGCGATAGCGGTTTTTTACGTCCGCACCGGGCTAAATTTTTCGCACGAACGCCTGTAGGCGTGGCACCGAGGGGTATTTTTTTCAATGGCTTCGTTGGGCGTCGAAGAAAAGGCCAAATTTTCCGGCTAACCTTGATCGACGGCGCAAATGGGGTTTTATTTTTCCTTTAACCGCCAGTTTGATCAACGTGGATAGATCCAATTTAAGCGCTTGCCCATGTTGTTTCACAGGAGAGGTTGGAGTTGGTCTTATCCGTTGAGTTGGAGTTATAATTGGGGTCAAGGGGATAGTTTGGTTTTTTGATATCGATTCACCTGCTCGACTTAATGGTCGTCTTAGTCTGCATATTAATATGAGTTACGCAGTTCAAAAGGTGACAGTCACTTGGGTGTGATAAATCGACCGGTTTGGGCTAAATGGACGTTCATTTTCGGCCAAAAGTGACTGTCACCCGGTTCGTTATACCCAACGGCGTAAGTCCTAATTAATTTGAAGCCATACTCATCCATTCCGCTATTGACCGTCTTCATCCCCTCCAATGAAGTAGGGAGAGATTTTATGACATTGAAAGAAAATGCCTATGGAACAAAGCCGGATGCTACTCCCCCGCCCGCCGGTGCAGCCATTCCCCCGCCATTCAATGACGGTTCCGTTGCCGAAGATACCCCTTTAGCCTCATCTGTACCTCAAACCATTGCCCTCGACTGGCTGGCCGCCCTGCCCGACGCCGCGCTGGTTATGGACAATCGCGGCGCGATTGTGGAAGTTAACGCGCCGGCGGCAGCGATGTTTGGCTATCCCCGCGCCGAGTTGGTTGGCCGGCCTGTGGCAATGATCGTACCGGAACGCCTCCGCGCCAAGCATGCTAAACACACCGCTGACTATTTTGCTGCCCCGCGTCTGCGTTCGCGGCACGCGGGGTTGGAATTGTCCGCCCGGCATAAAGACGGCAGCGAGTTCCTCGTCACTATCACGCTCAGCCCTGTTCCGGCTGCGCCGGTAACATTTGCGCTGGCCGTTGTCCGCGACATCACCGCGCAGAAGCGGGTAGAGGCAACGTTGCAACGCCGTATAACCGATTTGTCCGTACTAAACAGAATGGCCACTATTGTCACCGAGGCCATGGACGAGGACGAGATAATCACCCGGGTTATGGATGAGGCGCTGCACCTGGTCGGCGTCGAATTCGCCGCAATCCGGCGGCTCGATCAAGCGGCCGGCGAACTGATCCTGGTCGCCCATCGGGGTACAAGCGACGAGTTTGTTCGGGCTACTAGCCGGGTGAAGCTGGGTGAGGGGGTATCCGGGCGGGTAGCCCAGACAGGCGAGCCGATCATCATAGGCACCCTGGCGGAGTATCCGGGGGAACTGAAGGAGCTGCTGGAACAGGAGCGCATCCAGTCGATAGCTGGCGTACCACTGGTTGGGCGCACCGGCCTGCTTGGGGTGATGAATCTGGGTGCGCCCAACCCAGACAGTTTCGACTCGGCCGGGATGGAGCTGCTGCTTACTTTGGCGCGGCAGATGGCCATCGGCATAGAGCAGACGCGGTTGTATGCTGAAACTCGCCGCCAGAATCGTCACCTCTCCGTGCTGTACACCGTTAACCGCGCCACCTCCCAATCCCTGAATTTAGAAGAAATACTCCAGAGCGCGATGCTGGCGACGGTTGAGGCGCTGGATGTTGAGAAGGGCGGCATCTATCTTTTTGATGACGATGGCGAGTCGCTGGTACTGCATGCGCATTACGGCCATTCGGACGACATTATCAGGCGCATTCAGCGGCTTAATGCGGGTGAGGGTATTTCCGGCCAGGCCATCGCTCAGCAACAACCGGTTGTGCTCGATTCGGCTGAGCACCCGACAGAACGCTTCGCTAAATTCATCAGGCAACAGGTTAGAACATTGGTGAGTGTGCCACTCTGGGCCTCGGGACGGGTCGTTGGGGCGTTTACTTTGGGGACAGTACGCGCCCACGCCTTTCCAACCGAGGAACGCGATTTGCTGACGGCTATCGGCCAGCAACTGGGGAGTGCCGTGCAAAACGCGCGACTGTACGAGGCGGTTCAACAAGAGCTAACCGAGCGCAAACAGGCGGAAAAAGCCCTGCTGGAAAGCGAGCAAAAGTTCCGGGTGCTGTCGGAACAATCGTTGCTGGCGATGGGCATCATTCAGGATGGGATGCTCAAATATGTCAATCAGGCCTTTGTTGATATTGGCGGCTATTCTATCGATGAAGTTATGAGTTGGACACCGGCAGATCAGGCCAAGATTATCCACCCGGATGATCGCGCGTTAGTGATGGAGCAGGGCCGAAAAAAACAGGCCGGCGATCCGGACTCAGTGACAAACTATCAATATAGGACCATTACCAAAAATGGAGAGACAAAATGGCTGGATTTGTACTCCAAAACCGTCTTGTACCAGGGTAGAACTGCCAGCTTTTTTATGGTTGTTGATATTACCGAACGCAAACGGGCCGAGGAACTGCTACAGCGCTACAATCAGCGCCTCATGCATCTCCATGAAATTGACCGGAACATCATTATGGCCCACTCCCCCAAAACCATTGCCGACACCGTCCTGGCGCACATCCGCCGGTTGATCCCCTGCTGGCGAGCCAGTGTACTGCTATACGAGCCTGATACGAATGAGATTGTTATTTTGGCCAGTGCCGCTAACGGCCAGACCGCCATACAGCCTGATGTCCGCTTTGCTGCCCCGGCAGAGCAGATGTCGCAGCTTGTATTAACCGAGCGTTACTATCTTGTGGAAGATATACACACGCTGCCGGAGCCGATTCCGCCGCTGGTGCGGCTGGCCATCGCCGAAGGCACCCATTCCTACCTCAACGTTTTGCTGGTGGTGGAGCAGAAGCTAATTGGCGCCTTGACCCTGGGGAGCAAGACTCGGGGGGCTTTTACCGAGGAAGATATACAAATCACCATCGAGGTTGCCAATCAAATTGCCATCGCCATCCATCAGGCCCGGCTGAAGGAAGCGATCGAGCGCCATTCCGCCGAACTGGAGCAGCGGGTCGCCCGCCGGACCGCTCAGTTAGAGGCGGCCAACAAAGAGCTGGAATCCTTCTCTTATTCCGTTTCTCACGATCTACGCGCCCCCCTACGCGCTATCAACGGCTTCGCCGCCATCATCGCGCGCCGCCATCGCCCCAACTTGAACGAGGAGGGCCGCCATTATGCGGATAACATCGTCCTGGCCAGTGATCGGATGGGGGAACTGATTGATGATCTGCTGCAATACTCGCGATTGGGGCGGGGCGGCGCGCGCCGCAAGCCGGTCCCTTTGCGTGAGGTGTTCGACCCGCTGGCAAGCGACCTGGCCGGCCACCTGGCGGAAATCGGCGGAACCTTGAGCCTCGCCGACGACCTGCCGACGGTTATGGGTGACAGGACCTTGCTGGGCCGCGTGTTCACTAACTTGCTGGAGAATGCCGTCACCTATCGCCAAGCGGACGTCCCCGTACAAGTGACGGTCTCCTGCCAGGTAGAAGGCCAAGATGTCATCGTCTGCGTCGGTGATAATGGCATTGGTATTCCTGCCCAACATCATCACAAGGTTTTCAACATCTTTCAGCGTCTGCACAGCGACGATGACTACCCCGGTACCGGCATTGGCCTGGCCACCGTGAAAAAATCGGTTGAACTGTTGGGCGGCCAGGTCTGGATCGAGTCGGTTGTGGGCGAGGGCAGTAAATTCTTTATTCAGTTACCAAAGGAGTCCGACAGTCTCAGTTGAGACGACATCGGGAATGAAAATCACCGTAGGACAAACTTAAGTTTGTCCCACAAATCTTATTTTCAAGGGAGTGATCGATGAATAGAATCGCTCATATCCTCCTTGTTGAGGATAAACGGATGGATGTAGAGTTGACGCTTGACGCTTTTCGTGAAGCGATGCTGGCCAACACCGTACACGTCGCGCCTAACGGTCAGGCCGCGCTCGATTACCTCTTTGGGCATGGCCAATACGCCGACCGCCAAGCCTATCCCCTGCCCAACCTGATTTTGCTCGATCTGAAACTGCCCGGTATCGACGGCTTTGAAGTGCTGCAGCAGATCAAGGAAACGCCTGTCCTTAAGCGTCTGCCGGTCATCATTCTCACTTCGTCTAAAGAGGAGGGCGACCGCGCCCTCTCCTACGATATCGGCGCTAATAGTTACCTGGTCAAGCCGATCTCGTTTGACGGTTTTCTAGGGGTCATTCGCCAGATCGAAGGGTACTGGTTGTCGCTGAACGTGGGACCGCCAGGGGAAGATATATGAACGATCCCATTCACATTCTCTACGTTGACGATTACCCGTTCGATCGCGAACTGGTGCGCGATGCGTTGGAGAAAGAACAAGGCGGGTTTCGAGTTACCGAAGCGGCCACGCTGGCTGATTTTGAGGCGCGGCTGGATGAAGGCGACTATGATCTGGTCTTGAGCGACTTCAACATCCTGGGCTTTGAAGGGTTACAGGTGCTTGATGCCGTCCTGGCTAAAAATCCCAATGTGCCGGTGATTATTGTTACCGGCACCGGCTCGGAAGAAGTGGCGGTCGAGGCGATGAAACGCGGCGCGGCGGACTATGTGATCAAAACGGCCAAGCACATCCAGCGGCTGCCGCATACCATCCAGGCCGTTATGGAGAAGAAGCAGGGGGATAATGAACGCAAGCGAGCCCAGGAAGCGCTGCGTGAAAGCGAGAGTAAATACAGAACCCTGGTTGAGCATATCCCCCAAAAAATATTCACCAAAGACAGAGCCTCGGTTTATGTGTCGTGCAACGAGAATTTTGCGCGAGATCTGGGCCTCAAACCTGGTCAATGCGCCGGAAGCACCGATTACGACTTTTTCCCCAGTGCGTTAGCGGACAAATATCGCGCCGACGATAAGCGCATCATGGAGACGGGGCAAACGGAAGAGCTAGAGGAAAAATACCTCCTAGCCGGACAGGAAACTTGGGTGCAAACGATCAAGACCCCCATCCGGCAGGCGGATGGGCGGGTTATCGGCATATTGGGCATCTTTTGGGACATCACCAAGCGCCTACAGGCCGAAGCCGAACGGGAAAAGCTGCAGTTGCAATTAAACCAGGCCCAGAAAATGGAGTCCATCGGCCGCCTGGCCGGCGGCATTGCCCACGATTTTAACAACCTGCTGGTGTCTATCCTCGGCTATGCCGAATTGGGCATGCTGGTCATAACGGCTGACAATGAATTGTATGCCCATTTCAAACGGATTAAAGAAGGGGGCGAACGGGCCGCCGATCTAACCCGGCAAATATTGGCCTTCAGTCGGCAGCAGGTATTAGAGATCAAGTCTCTTGATCTCAATCAAGTTATTAATGAGTTTGTCCCCATGCTCCGCCGCTTGATTAGCGAAAATATTGCCCTGCAAACGCGCCTGGCCGATAATCTCCCTCCCCTCAAGGCGGACAAAGGGCAGCTTGAGCAGGTTTTGATGAATCTGGTGGTCAACGCCCGCGACGCGATGCCCGATGGGGGAACGCTCATCATTGACACGACCTATGTAGCGCCGGACGAGGCTTCTGTGACCAAACATTTGACGGGACCGCACGTGCTGCTGACCGTTAGTGATACAGGGAGTGGCATAGATATAGAGTTGCAGCCGCACATCTTTGAACCGTTTTTTACCACCAAAGCGCGGGGACGGGGTACCGGATTGGGGCTGGCTACGGTTTTTGGTATTATCAAGCAGCATCAAGGTAACATTGAGGTGCATAGCGAACCGGGCCAAGGCACAACCATTGAAATTTATCTCCCTGTGACGGACGCGCCAATTTCAACCGAAAAAGGGGTTGCCCCCAACACCCCCACCGCGCCGGGTACGGAAACCGTACTGGTGGTTGAGGATGAAGCCGGAGTGCGCCAACTGGTGGGCGATGCGCTAAGGTTGCACGGCTATCAGGTGTTGATAGCCCAAGACCCGCTTGAGGGGTTAAATTTAGCGGCAACGTATGGGGGGCCGATTGACTTGTTGTTGACCGATGTGATCATGCCCCATATGAATGGACGGGCCTTGTATCGGCAATTGGCGCTGGTGCGTCCTGGCATGAAAGTGTTGTACATGTCCGGCTACACCAACGATGTTATTGCGTTTCAAGGCGTATTGGATCCAGGGGTTGCTTTTTTGCAGAAACCGTTTGCCCTGAGCAACCTTTTACAAAAGATACGAGAGGTATTGGGGTAAGCCCGGTGGTCCGTTGTATTGAGCGGCAACGGGCGGTAAAGGATCATTGCCGGCGTCAAAATAGACGGGATTTTTTTCAGAAACCCTTCGTCAGCGTCGAAAAAGGTCCAAAATTTTTTGTTGGCCGTCTTGCCTTTCCACTGTCGGCCCTTTTTTTTTCGTCTACCCCCTGTAGCCGTCACTGTCAGCCCTTTTTTTTTCGTTGGCCGTCTTGCCTTTCCACTGTCAGCCCTTTTTTTTTCGTCTACCCCACGTAGCCGTCATAAAAATCGTTTTTTTTTGACGAAAAGGCCTTTTCGCCGCGCTGAAAGGGGTTATTTTTTCGCGGCAGGGCCGTTGGCCGCGCCGCCGCTGTATTTTGGCCGCCGATCACGCTTTTTTGCCGGCCGTCGCTGCTTTTACGGCGGCGAGGTCAGTTTTTTGCGTTGGCAAGAGGCTAAATTTTTCGTGAGTCGGCCTGCGGGCGTCGCGGCGAGGGATATTTTTTCCCGACACACCCTTTTGGCGTCAAACCCAGGCCCATTTTTCCGGCCAACACCGATCACCGGCGCGAATGGCATCTAATTTTTCACGCACGGCCGGTCGAACTCCCGGCCGGGGATTTTTTTCCGTCGGCAGCGTCTAAATGCGTAGGTGAACCTATTTTTCACCATGAAGGGCATGAAGATCATGAAGAAAAAAAACTTCATGATCTTCATGCCCTTCATGGTTTATTGCCATTGCGTTCTGGTCTAGCTTCAACTTTGTAGTAGACCGGCTAACAGGCTTTCGTGGGGCGCTATCATAAAACGTCAGGCGTCAAAAGGCATTGCGTTTTTCATTTTACGTTGTCCAAGCTGGTCAACCCGCTGAGGGCCACAAGAGTCTTCTTTTCTTGTGGCGATTTAGGGCTTAATTTTAAGGTTGTTCGTGTAACAGGTGATCGCTGGTGTAACAGGAAGAGATCATAAAGGGCTGGACAGAGGGATGAAAAGGGTGGTATGATGAACGAGTTATGGTTAGTTGGGTGGAATTATCCCGCTTTTTGTCTGGATGTTTCTACTGTCGGGGGTATGGGGAAAAATAGCGGGATAATGATTGTTAGGGTGTTCACCTGCAAGTGCTCAGGAATTAAGTATATGAAGGTGTCATATGTCAAGTATAGAAACCCTAAATTTGTTGACCATTCCTATTTGTGGTGGATAATTTATTGGGTTTTGTATTGGCTAATCTTTACAGGGTCATTAGGTATGCTCTTTTGGGGTACTGGTCGAGGTTCATATCTCCAAAAAACAGACCTTATTCTCGCAGGTACATGGTTAATCGCAGGTGCGATGGGGGGAATACTATTCAATAAAACAAGTACCTGGAAACGCCAATCATCATTACTGTTTTGGATAATCTATTGGCTCATTGTTGCCGTTGGTGTAGGAATAATTTATAAAATAGTTGGCTATTCAACGGATGGATTTCTATTACCCTGGTGGATAGCCTTGGGAGTTTGGGGCGGTACATTGGGCCAAATCATTAGCGAGTCCATCAATGAAACAGACGGCCCAACTTATTTGGGCGTATTTAGAACAACTCTGGGTTTGTTTTGGTTTTTATTTTTTGCATTGATGTATCGCGTATTAGGGATAGCTGCCTTAGTTGGAATAGTATTGTTCATTGGCAAAATACTTTTGGGAGACATCTGGGGAGCACTTATTTGGTTAGGTATATGTTTTCTTAGCCTTATAATTTTTAAGGGGATGGGTAAATTTATCCTGCCAAGTTAATGTGTTTGGTCGAGGTGAGTGAATTGGTTTTACATAGAACCCAATGGTAGCCTAACAACGGCGTAAGGCTGATGCCCAGGACTCGCCGTTTGGCGAAGTTGGTTGTGGCACTTTGAGATTGCTGTATTGTGAAGTATCGGTGGGCACAGCTTACGCCGAGGGCGTTACACCACGAGCGAAAGCAGACGTGATCAGGTTTTCAACATAATAGTTAGCCTGCCCCATACTACGGCTGCCATCCGGCCCATCACCCCAATTCGGTCGTGACCTCGCTGCAAGAAACTAGCCCTGAGTCCAAATTGGGCTACAATATCCTTTCTTGATCAAATTAAGTTGGATGAAAGGATTATCCCCTCATCATGGAACAGCGGGTTGAAATTACCAATGAAATTATTCAAAAAACGGTAGCGTCCGGCTCGGTAGCACTTCATTTAATCGGGGAATAGACCAGATTAACAGGATTGACAAGATTTTTTAAAATCCTGCATATCTTGTCAATCCTGTCTAAATTTTGTAGTGGTCAACGACATACGGCAAAAAATAGACAACAACGGATTGACGAAAGGAGCGGATTTTACTCGTCTTATCCGTTTATTTCCACAACCCGTTGTTGTTTGATCGGTGCAACATCAATTTGACCCCTACAATCCTATCTAAATTTGCCCGCCAATTGGCCATACTTTACCCACGAAAGAAATCAACGTGAAATATATCACCTTATTCATGCCATTGATCTTGCTGCTGCTGCCGGCGTGCAATCGTTCGGCCCGGCCGGCGCCGCCGGCCCCAACAGCGCCCACCGCCACCCCTACAGCCGCACCGACGAGCGCTTCCCCGCTGCCTTCGCCGACCGCCCCAGTATTTGAGTCGCCGCTCAGTCCCGCCGAGGCCGAGACGCCGACCGAGCAACCCCAGAGCGATCAACCGGCCATCGAGTTTAAACGCAGCGGTGGTTTCGCCGGTCGAGAGGAAGCCTTTATGATTTACGCGGATGGTCGGGTTGAAGCTAACGGCCAGGAGGCGGGTCAGGTCGAGGCGGAGGCGGTCGAAGCGGTTTTAAGTCAAGCTGACGCGGCCGGCTTTTTTGAGCTAGACGAAGCGTATATGACTAAAGATACCTGCTGCGATCGTTTTACCTACCAGTTGACGCTCCGCCACGGAGGTAAAGAAAACAGCGTCGTCACCATCGACGACGCTGATAATGCCCCGGCCATGCTGCAAGCCACGCTCGAAGCGGTGGATGAGTTAATTGCCAACGCGCTGCAATGAGGCTAGGGGTACGTCACAACCAGTTGATATGAGTCGGTGGCGCTCGAAGCGGTGGCCGTCGGTGAGATATAGATGTAATACTTGCCGGCCGGAGCCGTACCGCTAATCGTATCGGTGGTGGTTCCGCCGTTATAGGAGGCGCCCACAAACTGACCGGCATGATTGAACAGTTCTAAATCGTAGTTGGTGCCGCTCGGCAAGCTGCTCAAGGAGATCGTGACAAAGCCGCCGCTGGTCGTAAAGTAATAGATATCGACATCGCCGTCTGTTTGAAGATAAGCCAGATAGGCGACGCCGGAAGCAAGCGGGCCGTAGGCCTGGCTGACATCGTCGTTGGGTTCGTAAATAAAGGCGTTGGTATTGCTACTTTTCGTTACTGTCGGCAGATAGACTTTAGTGACGCCCGTAGCCGCGCTGCTCAATCCAACCGCCGCCCAGGCATTTTGCACCTGGTCACAATTCCCGGCCGTAATGCCGAACAGGCCAATCAAATCCTGGCAGGCCTGAATGGTGGAACTTTTGACATCATTGAAACCGGACAGCGGCGAAAGGTAGGTGGTCAGCGCCCGGTAAAATATCTGCTCCGTTTTTGTCAGACCGATCGGCGTGACGGGTATGCCGCCAAACGTCCCGCCGGCCACCATCAGATAAGCGGCTTTGTTGGGGATGCCGCTGTTGATGTGAACCCCGCCGCTGTCATCCACCCACCCCAGTTCATTATAGTTACTCATATGCGCCGGTTGGTCATAGAGGGTGGGGTCGGACATATCGCGAAAGACCACATTTAAGTCCTCGCCCACTTGCCAATCATTGAAATTGCCGGTAGAGCGCTGTTCGGCGAAAACGCCAAAAATATCGGAGATCGACTCGTTGAGCGCCCCTTGTTCAAATTGATAAATTAACCCGGCGGTATATTCGGTTACGGCGTGCGTAAATTCGTGAACAACCACATCTTCGGCCTTGGCAAAGTTATTGTAACCGTTGCCGCCGGAACCAAAAACGATTTGCGTCCCATCCCAAAAGGCATTGAAGGCGGCGCTACTACATACTCCGGCTTTACCAAACTTCACACTGGCAATAATGGTGGCTCCGCTGTCGTTATAACTGTCCCGGCCAAACTGCGCCAAAAAATAATCGTAAGCCGCGCCGGTATTTTTAAAGGCATCTTTGGCCGGGCCGGCCGGCAAGCTGCCGCCGGTCGCTTCAATTGCCACCAGGCTGCCCGGCAAATTCCCGGTCGAACAGGTTTCATTAGCATCATAAATTCGTCGGTTTTTAGCGTGCGGCAAATTATTAAAATAGTAGGTGATATCGCCGGTCTGCGCGTCGATAAAATAGAGCCAGCGGCCAGGCGGATCATCGGTGGCCAGTTGAACCAGCCAGGTGAGCACCGCCGGGTCGGTGTGATAGGTCATGATCACCAGCTCAGTATCGGTGAGGCGAGTGGCTTGAGCCGCGCCGAGATGATTGCGGGCGGCGGTTTCGGCTTGCGCTGCGGTCAGGGCCGGCGTTGGGTTCAGGTCGATCCCCGGCTGGTAATGACCATTGACCGCCGTTATCTGCCCAGCTTGACTGTGAACCAGCAGTTGAGCGCCCCAGACCGGGATACCTTGGTACATCTGTTGAAACCGCAGGTGAGAACCGTCCGCGCCGGCGGCGTTGACCAGGGCCAGTTCCGCCGCCGGGCTTTTCATCTGAAATAGATCGCCATAGCGATTGAAGAAGGCATAAGCCTGGTCTAAACGACTGGCTTGCCCCTGGATTGATAAATCAGCCGGGAATTTACCTCGGATAAACGTCGGCGCGCCGGTCGCCGCATCCCAGTCGATCACCGGCTCCGCGCCGGCGTCATGGGTAAAGCTGCGGATCGCTCTCGATTTATCGGGGGGCGGATCGGCTGCGTAGACCATTGTTATCGACACAAAAAGTAACGTTATGGATAAAGTCATAATCTGTGAGATTTTCAACCGGATATAACTCGTCATCGTTTTTCCTTGATATATGTCGCTTATTTACTTTCGCGGTGAAACCTACCACACCGGTTGTTGGGTTAGCAAATAGAGTTACTTAAGACGTCGTGATCTACTGATAGTGATAGTGAGTGATCGGCATAACATCATACAATAGATTTTGCGCCAGATAAACGGAGAAATAGTCCTATCGAGATTTTCTCATTTCTATTTTATTGATAGAATGGGCGCTATAAAGTTACTTATGGAGCGTGCTATGCCATACACCCCCATCCTGGCTACCTTGGGTTATGTTATTTCTGCCGACGGTCAAAAGACGCTGTTGATCCATCGCAACACGCGGGCCGACGATCATCACTTGGGCAAATACAACGGCTTGGGCGGCAAATTGGAGCCGGACGAGGATATTGTGGCCGGCATGAAGCGCGAAATCCGCGAGGAGGCGGGAATTGAATGTGAGGCGGTAGAATTAAGCGGTACCATTAGCTGGCCGGGCTTCGGTAAGCATGGCGAGGATTGGTTCGGTTTTATCTTCAAAATCACCCGCTACAGTGGCACACCCCTAACCGAAAACCCGGAGGGGACGCTGGCGTGGGTGCCGATTGATCAGGTTTTGGATTTACCATTGTGGGCAGGGGATCGCTACTTTTTACCGCTGGTCTTTAGCGATGACCCCCGCCAGTTTCATGGGGTAATGCCGTATGAGAACGGCCAGCCGGTGGGCTGGTCGGTGAGTATGATTTAAGCCGCTCAAGAAATCGGCAGCGTTTCATTAAAATAATTGGCTTGCATCCGAATTTGACCGAATCGCGCCGGCTCGTTCCAGCAAAAGGTGCGTGCCACGGCTTTTTGCCAGTTTTTATATAATCTAGCTCGTGTTTCACGGCTCATGCCCGGCTTCCAAACTTTGTCCACAGACCACTGCTGCTGGATTTCGGCCAGATCGCGCCAAAAACCGATGGCTAAACCGGCCACGTAGGCCGCGCCCAAGGCGGTGGTTTCATTTTCTTTGGGGCGAACCACGGGAATGCCTAACAGGTCGGCCTGAAATTGCATTAGCAGATTGTTGGTGGTCATCTCGCCGTCAACTTTTAGGGCTAAAGCTTCGGCGCCCAAATCAGCTTCCATAGCGTCTAAGATGCTGTGGGTCTGGTAGGCAATGGCTTCCAGAGCGGCTCGGGCCAAGTGGCCGCGGTTGGTCGAATGGGTCAGGCCGACAATAGCCCCTCGGGCGTCGCTGCGCCAATAAGGGGCAAACAAGCCTTTAAAGGCCGGCACAAAGTAGACATCGCCGTTATCTTCAACCGATTTTGCCAGGGCTTCGACTTCGGCAAAATCTTCGATCAACCCCAAATTTTCTTGCAGCCACTCAACCACCATTCCGGTAAAGGCAATGGCCCCTTCCAGGGCGTAGACCGGCGGCCGGTGGCCGAATTTGTAGCAAACGGTGGTTAACAAGCCGTGGCGCGAATGAATGATCTTGTGGCCGGTATTCATAATCACAAACGACGCACCGTCATAGCTGTTTTTGACTTCGCCCGGATGGAGACAAACATGCCCCACCGCCGCCGCTTGCTGCGAGCCTAAAATCCCACAGATCGGCACGCTGCCGCCCACCGGACCATCGGGTTGGGTGTGGCCATAGATGTCGGGATCGCTGGAGGGGCGGATTTGGGGCAGCATCGCTCTGGGGATGGACATGGCCTCACACATACTGTTATCCCAGTTGGTCGTGGCCAAATTCATCAGCATTGTTCGGGAGGCGTTGGTGACGTCGGTAACGTGGACGCCGCCATTCACCCCGCCGGTGAGATTCCAGATCAGCCAGGAGTCCATCGTGCCAAAAATCGCTTCGCCACGTTCGGCGTCGGTGCGCAAGCCGGCGATATGATCGAGCAGCCATTTCAGCTTGGGAGCGGAAAAGTAGGTGGTAATCGGCAAGCCGACCTTCGAGCGGAAGCGGTCTTGCCCGCCGTCTTTGGCCAGTTGGTAGCAGATGTCAACCGTACGAGAGTCGCGCCAGACAATGGCATTATAGTAAGGCTTACCGGTGCGTCGATTCCAAACCACGGTGGTTTCGCGTTGGTTGGCAATTCCAATGGCCGCCACATCACCGGCGGTAATGCCGAGTTTATCCATCGCGCTGGTAATGGCCACCTGAGTATTGGCCCATATTTCCAAGGGGTAATGCTCAACCCAGCCCACTTCAGGATAGACCTGACGATGCTTCAAGACGCACTGGCTAACGATATGGCCGAGACGATTAAAGATGACGCATCTTGTATAACGGGTGCTTTGATCTAAAGCGATGATATAGTTAGACATCTTTGTGCTTTATCCTCCCTGAATACCCGTATGATATCGCAACTTTTCGTTTTAGACCAAACTAAACTGGACTATTTTATTCGTGCGCCATTTTGTCGCCTAATTTTTCGGCTAACTCCTCCTTAAAGGGCCAGCTACCCGGCTGATAGGTGCAAAATGGCTCTTCGGCCAGCGGGTCGCCGGTCATCGCGTAAGCTCGCGAGCGCGAACCACCGCAGACACCCACAAATTCACACAATCCACAGCGCCCTTCGAACTGCTCCGGGCTGCGTAAGGTATTGAACAGCGGGGCCTCGCGATAGATCTCCACCAGCGATTGCTCTTTGATGTTGCCGACTTTGATCGGCATAAAGCCGCTGGGGTATACATCGCCGCGCCGGGAGATAAAGACGAAGCCGTTGCCGGCGTTGATATGCAGCGGGGTCCGCCGAATTTTTTCTCTGGGCGTCAGTCCTTTCTCGGCTACCACCCGCTCTAAGCCTTGTCGCAGTTCGTAGTAGATGGGATGGAGATCAAATGCGTCATCCACCGGCAGGCCTTTCTCATCTAAAATCGTTCGTTGTAGCACCACTCGCTTGTAGTGATGGCCTTCGGTGGTTTTGGCGCTGATGTATTTGGAGCAGTCATAAAGAAAATGCATGACCGCTTCATACTCAGCCGGGGTAATTTCATCCTCTTGCCGGCCGCGCCCGGTCGGCACCAGGAAAAAGAGGCTCCAAGTCATGGCTCCGTACTCGGTGACCAGGCGAAAGATGTTGGGTAGGTCGGTCAGGTTATAGCGGGTGACGGTGGTGTTAAGCTGCAATTTAAGGCCAATCTGGCGGGCCAACTGCCAGCCGCGTGTGGTCAGCTCAAACGAACCCGGCACGCGTCGAAAATCATCGTGCCGTTCCGGTGTAGAGCCGTCGAGGCTGAGCGACATGGCTTTAGCGCCGCACGCTTTGATCTTTTGTAAATTAGCTTCGTTCAGCAGCGGGGTGCCGGAAGGCGATACGGCCATCATCAGGCCCAGTTCGCTGCCGTAGGTCAGCAGTTCGAACAGATCGGCCCGCTTGAACGGATCGCCGCCGGTGAAAATAAAAATAGGCCGGGGCGTCCCAAAACTCTCAACCTGCTCCAACAGCCGTTTGGCGTCGGCGGTATTAAGCCCCAGCGGGTCGTGCTCTGGGATGGCCTGCGCCCGGCAGTGGCGGCACGACAGATCACAGGCGTTGGTCGTCTCCCAAATAATCATAAAGGGTCGTTCATTTAAATCATACGCCGGTTGGCGAATCAGGTGACTCATTCAGTTCCTCCAAAAAAGCAGTCGCTTTACTATAACAGACAATCATCGGATTTTCACTAGTCAATCGTCTAGTAAATCACAGCGTAAGTCGCTGGATAGTTTGTAGTAATCGCTTTAGCGCTGCCCGCCCTCAAAAAACAGCTAAAGCCATTACTACGAACCGAGGAGCTATTTTGCCCCGGCCGTTGTTGAAGCTTGAAGCGCTCTTACCAAACCTGCATCTGTTTGAACGCCTCGGCGTACGTCACCTCGATCGTCTTGCCCCGGCCCTGATCCAGTTCCTTCATCCATTCCAGGCTTTCATCGCCTTTAGGGAATTGGCTTAGATGCGCCCGGCAGGCGGCCATTTTGGTGTCGTACACATCCGTCACATCGACGTAAATCTCCGGCTCCGGCGCGGCCTGAAACAGAAAGACCCGTTCGATCCGGCCCAAATCCGCGCCGGTTTCGTTGAGCTGTTCGGGTCGATAAAGCGGCATCTTCGACGGCATGTAGGCATCCAGCGCCGCCTGGCCTGCCGCCCGATGATCGGGATGGGCCTGGCCGGTCCAGTAAGGATCAAACGTTAGCAGTGTATCGGCCTGGGTCAGGCGATACAGCCGGGCCACCTGCGCCCGCAGTTCCAGGCTGGCCACCAGTTCGCCATCCGGCTGGCCCAAATTGTAGGTCTGTTCGATGCCCAGAATCTCGGCTGCGGCCTTCGCTTCGGCGATGCGGGTAGCCGCCAGCGTCCAGCGCAGCATCTCCTTCGACTGCGCGCCGATGTCGCCTAACGTACAGTTCACCGAAAAGATCGTCATTCCACGCCGGGCCAGTTTGGCGATAGTGCCGCCGCACATCGTTTCCAGATCATCGGCGTGAGCCGCGATCACAATCAGTCGTTTGACCTCATCAAACGCTTCGATACCTTTTAAGTCGGTCACATGTTTCTCCTTTGAGCATTGAATTATCTAACTACCCCTTCACCGGCGACCATCCCTTAGGAAACAAACTCTGAACCACGCCGCCCGTTCCTTCGTGATGGGGATAATAGACCGCTACGCCCAATGTAAACCCTCGATACTGCACCAGGACATAGCCCGGCCCGGTGCAGAATCGACTTTGCGCTGCCGGGACGTCGAAATCCTGCCGGGCCAGATACAACGCGGCTTGTTGGTCATCGAGCTCCAGATAATTGCGGACGGCCTGCCCGCCGAACAACTGGGCGGCGGCGGTACTCAGTTTGGGATACTTGCCCTTGGTTTTGATGAAAATCATGCCGCTGGCGTCAGGCGTGGGGGCGGGACAGGGCCGGTGATCGGGGTTAACCAAATAGACGCGCCAGTTGCTCGGCTGAAATAGAACATTCGGAGCCACAGCGGCCGGCGACAGCCCAAAACGATCCAGCACCACCTGCGATAACTCTCGCACTTCGGGCGAAATACTGGCCGGCCACTCGACCGCGACCGGTGCGACCTGGCTGCTTTGGGAATTGAGTGGGGTCTCGCCATTATGATCTTTCTCCAACACCGCGATGAAAAAGCCGCCCGTATCGTTGTGGTGGGGCCAGATACGCCTCGCCCACCGCAGCGACGGATCGAGCGCTTGTCCCTGCCAGGTGGTGATCCCGGCCGAGGTTTGCCAGCCGTCGATTTCCGCACTGACCAGCCGCACCGACGGATAGTCGCGCAAAACGGCATCGACCACCAGCTCGTTTTCCTCCGGGGCGTAGGTACAGGTGGCGTAGACGATCCGCCCGCCCGGCCGGCACAACTGCACCGCTTTACGCAGCAGCGCCTTTTGCGAGCCGCTTTTTTTACAGGATACGGCCTCGCCGGTGCGCTCGATGATGTTGGGTTCCTTGCGGCTGGTGCCTTCGCACGAGCAGGGCGCATCGACCAGAATTTTATCGAACAACCCGGCGGCAGGTGGATAATTATTGCCGTCGGCGGTGGTCGTGGTGATGTTGAGCAAGCCCAGGCGCTCAAATGTTTGGCGGGCGGCCCGCATTCGCCCGCCGCTGATATCATTGGCGATGACCGTGCCGTGGTTAGCCAGCCGCACCGCGATTTGCGCCGTTTTATTGCCCGGCGCGGCGCACAGATCGAGCACGCGCTCGCCCGGCTGCGGATCGAGCAGCAAAACCGGCAGCATCGAGACCGCTTCCTGGGTGTGGTACAGCCCGGCCAAAAACGCCCAATGATGGCCCGGCCTGAAATCGGGCTCTAGCTGCCGGCCGCCGGGATACCAGGCCAGCGGCTCCGAGCGAACCCCATCGGTGGTGAAGATACCGGCCAATTGGTCCGGCGTTACTCGCAGCGGGTTGGCCCAAATACACACCGGCAGCGGTCGAAATAAACTGTCTTGAAAAGCCGCCCAATCGTCAACGATAGAGCGGTAGCGTGCGAAGATGTCCATTTTTTGGTCAATTTCAAAAAGAATAGGCGTTACACAGAATGCAGGTCAACTAACCTCAGTTCGGAGTTTATAAAAATGGACAGAATTAACAGGATGTAGAAGATAAAAATAAGTAAAAATCTTTTCAATCTTGTTAATTCTGTCTAACTTAGGACTTACGCCGTTGGCCTGTCATTTCGTAGCCGAAGGCGGAGAAATCCCTAAACCCTTTGTTTGCCAACAGAGTCTGTAGGGATTTCTCGCTCATTCTTCGCTCGAAATGACATGTTCCGCTGTTAAGTGCGTAACTTGTATAACTATCGAACTCAGGTTACGAAGTTAATGACAGGATGTTCCACTTCCTATGCAATTTGGTCTCCCCCGGATAAATGTTAAAATACGCTTATGCTCAAATCAGAATTGATCCGACCGCGCATCAAAATTCAGGAGGATCGGGTCTCGACGCGCCCGATCGAGGCCAATTACCGCTATCTGGGTGTGGCTAATGAATTGGTCAATTTGTTCAAAGCCCACATCGGCCAGAGCCGGGGGCGGCTGCACGATGCGTTGCGCGATTACGAAGGCGATAGCCTCGACTACCCGGTTATGCGCGGGTTGGCCGCCGTGCTGGAAGCGCGCTGCGAATTCGGCAGCGCGCCGGCCATCGATCCCGCCGAACTGCGCACGATGCTGTTCCGGCGCGGGCCAGTGACCTCGCGCCAGGATTTGTTCAACTTAGTCACCCGCGAGCAGGCGTTGGTCGAAACAGCCGCCGAAACCGGCCTGAGCGCCGGCGAGATCGAAACCGCCCTCTTCGCCGATCTGGCCGAAGAGCAAATTTTGCTCGATCCCGGCCCGCCCATCGCACCTGGCGACCTGATCGCGCGCTACAATTTGGAGCTGGCTCGCGGCCTGCTCTACTGGGCGCGCGAGATGCGCATTCGGGTGGCGGACAGCTATAAGGACCTGTTTAAGTACATCAAACTGTTTAAATTAATGTACACCATTTACCCGCTGGCCCAAAATTCCGACGCCGCCGCCGTCGAGCCGGCGATTAAGCCGTCCGGTTATCACGTGACGTTACACGGCCCCATTTCGCCCTTTGTCCAATCGACCATTCGCTACGGGTTGCAGTTCGCCAAATTTCTGCCGGCCCTGCTGCTGTGCCAGCAATGGCACATGGAGGCCGATGTCCAGCCGCCGCACCACCCCGGCCGCGAGCCGCTGCGCTACACTCTGACCGACCGCAGCCAGTTGCGCACCCACTTCCGCGCCTCCGGCCTGTTCGACAGCCGGCTCGAGGCCGACTTTGCCGCCGAATTTGAGGAGAAATACGGCGGGGCCAAACGCAAATGGGAATTGGCGCGTGAAGACGAACTGATCATCGTGGGTGACACGGTTATGATTCCTGATTTCTCGCTGACGCATCGCAAAGACGGCCGGCGCGCCCTGCTGGAGATTGTCGGCTTTTGGCATCCGCACTATTTGCGCCGCAAGCTGGAAAAAATTCGGCTGGCCGGCCGCACCGATTTAATCCTGCTCATTTACGAAAGCGCCAATGTGGCCGAAGGCGCGTTTGAAGCCGCCTCGGCCGGCGAGGTGTTGACCTTCAGCCGCAAGCCGGTGCTCAAAGAGGTGCTGGCCGCCGTGGAACGCTGCGCCATTTGAATCGAAACGGCCGGCGGGGGTTAATCGCCGGCCGCCGTTCTTTATTTTTATTCTAATCAGCGGAAATATTGGTCAGTGGTTGATAAATTTCTTCGACTGTGGATTCGGCGGTTACGATTTAGTACAGGTGCTAGAACGGCCCGAGACGACGCCGGGTTAGGGCCGAAAATTCATAATCCCCACCCGCCAAAGAAAAACGAATATAAGCAGCCCGGCTATCCCCAAGACCAGGCCGGCCACAGCCGTAGCCCGCTGCCGGTTACCGCCAAACAACCCGGCCAGCCCCAAAACCATCCCCAAAAAGCCGACAAAGCCGCTGATGCCGCCAATTACAAAAAACGCCGTCCGTACCGGCGGCGGAAACAACCCTCTCGACCGGGCCACAAAAGAGCACAAGCCGATGCTAAAAACGAGAATAATCGAAACAATGCTCAGGCTTAAACTGGTTTTACCCAATGTATTGGGTTCCTGTGGCGGCGGGGTAGTCATAGTTGCTCTCCTTTAAGTGGCATTTTTCCACGTTTTATTGATGAACTGATCGGGTGTATATTACCAGAAAAAGAAGATTGCGCGAACTCTCATTCACGGCATAAGCTCACCGTAAAGCTGATCAGCCGCTCATAATTCTAACTCGTCTCTCACGAAATGATCTAATAAAATATTAAATAAATCCAATTCAATATCTTCTGAGAAATGGGCTTTTAATTCGTCTTGGATCATTTCAGTGCAACTATTCAATACGATATCTACTGACTCTATCCGGTGAACTTGCCGCTCATCATCTCTTTCTATAATCGGCATATCATTTTCATCTTTTATGGCCAGACTTTTTAGAACCGTATTGACAACTTTTTCACTGACATTTATATGACTATCACGGTCTTTTATTCTTTGACGACCTATCTCAATAAGAGGGTCCAGGGTGAGGGCTTCTAACTTTGAGTGGTATTCCGCAATGACGGAGGTAACTTCGGTAACAAAAATATCAATCAGTTCAAGATTGGACGTTAGTCCTAATTTAGAACACATATTTTCGCACCGAAGTTGTTGAAAATTCCCTGGCGGCGATGTACTTTGTACATATTCTTCTAATTTAGGCTCAGCACGAATATAATATTGGTTCTTCTCCCTAATGAATTCGATTTTTATATATCCCTGCTTGGCTATATCTTCAACTACGGCTTTGAAACCCTGGCTTTTTGAATAGCCATACTTATGTAATTCAAAGGCAGGGTCAAGTTGAGATTTGATGGTTGAACCTATAACGCTGAGGGTAAAACTTGTTTGATCGCCGAATTGATTGATTTTTATAGCCCAGGCAATCAAATATAAAATATCCTCTTGCTCGATCGGTTTAAGTAATTGAGGAGCTGTATCGTTAGGTTCAAAATCCTTTGACACCCATTTGACTAAATAATCCCCATGTTCAAGCAATTTAAGCGATACCAACCCTTCTCGCTTGGCTTTTTCTAAGAAACGTTTGAATTGCGAAAAGCCATAATTTGACTCATTAAAGGACGAGTCCACTTGCTTCATATAACTCTTTATTTGTGAACTTCGTGTTTCAACGCCTTGCTCCTCAAGATAGTTGATGGCTCTGGCCAGCAGGTTGTAAGCGGCCTTTATATCGCTTTCTTCAATTGTGCTTTCGCCAACCAAATTGGAATAATAGATCAGTTCATCGCAATACCCTATCAATAGCTTACTAACCTGCTTCTTAACCCCAACCACAATGACATATTTATTGTACTCGCGTAATTTGGAAATTAATGGGGTAAAATCGCTATCGCCTGATACCACCACAAAGGTATCAATATAATCTTTGGTGATGGCCGTCTCTAAAGCATCAACCACCAGTTTAATATCCGCTTGATTCTTACTTTGAGAATGGCTCGGTAGTTCGATCAGTTCGACTGAATTTTCCAGCATCTGATGCTTAGCTTTGGCAAACCTTCCCCAATCCGCATAAGCTTTCTTAACAATTAACCGGCCTCGTTCTTTCAATTTGTCAATTAAATGCTTCGTGTTGAAAGAGGCGTGACTTAAATTCTCGAAATCAATAAAAACGGCGATGTTATTCAAAGTAGAGCTATTCATAGGCTCATACCTCTGTCTTAATTGATGTGATTGATTGGCTTAAACCCATAAGATCTGATTAACCATAACTTACGCAGTTGGGTGTAACGAACCAGGTGACAGTCACTTAGACGTGATAAATCGACTTATTTGGGCTAACCGGACGTTTATTTTTGACAAAAAGTGACTGTCACCTTTTGAACTGCGTAACTCATATAACCATAGCTTACTAATGATACCATCCTTGTCCCGCCTATGTCCAGCCTTCTATGCTATCGCTCTGTTACACCAGTGATCACCTGTTACAGGATAACCTTAAAAATTGGCGTAAAGCGAAGAAAAAGAGGGCAGTCTATACATCGAACAGGCCATGCGCGAAAAATTAAACGCCTTTCGCGCCGGGTAGCTCTGCACTAAACCGTGGTGAAGAAAATTAGACAGGATTAACACGATTTACCAAATTATGAGTGATAAAATCGTGATAATCTTGTCAATTCTGTCGATTATTTTGTCGATCTTCCGACGTTCTTGCGTTTCCACGGTTTAATGTTGTTCTACCTCGCGCCGACCACAACAGTTCTTTGGAAAATTCGGCCTTCTTTTCGACGCCAAACGGGGATGCTGACCAAAATATCCCTCGTCGCCACACCCGCAGGCCGTCATGCGAAAAATTTAGCCCCTTACGCTCGCAAAAAACTGACATGGCCGCCGTAAAAGCAGCGATAACCGGCCAAAAAGCGTGATCGGCGGCCAACATACAGCGGCAGCGTGGCCAATGGTCCTTCCGCGAAAAAATAACCGCTTTCAGCGCGGCGAAAAGACCTTTCCGCCCCAAAAAAGCAATTTTATGACGGCTACAGCGGGGTTGGCAGAAAAAAAAGCGTTGACAGTGGAAATGCAAGACGGCCAACGAAAAAAAAAGCGCTGACAGTGACGGCTACAGGCAGCCAACGAAAAAAAAAGCGCTGACAGTGACGGCTACAGGCAGCCAACGAAAAAAAAAGCGCTGACAGTGACGGCTACGTGGAGCCAACAAAAAAAAAGAGGCCGATAGTGGAAATGCAAGACGGCCAACGAAAAAAAAAGGCCTGATAGTGACGGATACAGGGGGTGGACAAAAAATTTGGGTCTTTTTTGACGCTGACAAGGGTGTTCTGAAAAAATTTGCCCCTATTTTGACGCCGGCAAAAGGGGGTTAAAATTTTTTTCGCTTGCTACGGCGTCGGTAGCACCACATTAAACCGTGGAGCAGTGAGAATAACGAAGATTGACCAAACAATCGACAGAATTGACATGATTATCACGATTTTAGCTGTCAAAATTCGGTAAATTTTGCAAATCCTGTCTAAATTTTTTTCACCACGGTTTAGTGCACAGCTACCACGGCGTCAAAATAGGTTGTTTTTTAAGAAAAGCGTTGATTTATAGATTTGTCCACAGATGGACCCGGATAGTCGCCGATTTGATCAAATTTGACCCTATCAGTAACCATCGGTACCATCTGTGGACCCTTGAAAGCATGAGGAACCGCCGCTAACGGTCAGCGGTCGGCCAGCAGCGGTCGGGCCGGCAGGCGCTTAGGCTTGGCCGCGCCGCAGGCCGATGACCAGAGCCAGCAGCGGCAGCAGCAGCAAGCCGGACAAGCAGCTCGAACGATCGACGGCGGTGGTGGTGGTTTCAGCCAGCGGCGTCGGGTCTACTGCCTTAGCGGCTGCCTCAGATTCATCGTCGGCGGGGGTGGCCGGTTCCGGTTCGGCGTCGCCGGCGGTGACCACAATCGTTACCGGCTCCGAGGCGGCCTGACCGAGTTGGAAGGTAACTTGATATTCACCCGGCGCTTCATAAACATAGTTGGACACGTAACTGCGCAAAATTTCCGCGCCCGATTTCCAGGCCACACAGCTCGGCGATTGGCTCTGGCGGTGGCCGTCGCCAAAATCGAAGGTACTCTCGACGCAGTAGAAATCCTGGTTGTCATCGGCCCCGCCCACCAGATCGCCCCGGAAATTAACCACCAGCGGGGCAGCGCCTTGGACCATATCGGCGGTAATGGTGGTGTAGATGTCGGCGGCGTTGGCCGGTTTGGCCGACGTGACGGCATTAGCCGGGTGCGATGCAGGCTCAATTTCAACGGAGTTAGGCTCAGCTTCAGCCTGAGTCTTAACCTCTGCCTTAGCCTCAGCCTCATCGTTCGTCAATCGCTCCGGTATCTCATCCACTTCACCTTCTACCGTCTCATAGGCCGCGCCATCGATGACCACGATCACGTTAGAGCCAAGGGCGAAGTATTGGCCAGCGTCCGGGTTGGCGGTCAGGAAGTCGAGGAATTCTTCTGACGGGAACGGCAGCGACGTGGTGGTCATCAGCGTGGGATCGTAGGCGGTGTCGGTCCAGATGCCGTCTTTGAGGACAAAAGCTTTGCTGCCGACGGTCATGACGCTGGGCAGCGCGGCCACACCATCGGCGTCCATTTCGCCGCCAACACCGGGGGTTGCCGTTAGCATGGGTATGGGCGCGGCCATTTCGGCGTCGGCCATCGCATTTTGATCGACCGCTTTGCTGACGGCGCCGCCGCCGGAGACATCGGCCGGGGCTTCGGCCGCGGCGGCAAACTCTTCCTGGGCAATCATATCGCGGCCTTCGCGGCTGAGGGCCATCTCCGGTTCCTCGACCAGGAAGGAGGTGTAGGGGGTGATGATGCCGTAGCGCACGCTGAGGTTGACAATCTCGTCGATAGTCTCGCGATTTTCGCCGTTGAGCCGGACCTGGTTGAGCAGGTAGCCGACTTTGCGCGTGGCCCACAGGCGCGGCACAAATTCAGCGTTTTGGCGCGGGCTTGAGGCGAAGGTTAAATCGTCAAAGGTGTAGGTTTGGGCTTGACCGTTGACATCGCCGGTCAAAGTCACAGTGGCCGGCCCGCCGTCGCGATAGCGGCCGGTGACGATGAGCTGCGACCCGGCAAAGAGGTCGGGCAGCGGGTAGGGATAGGTATCTTCCAACTGCACGCCAGCGACATCGAGCGTGATATCGGCCAGCACGGGCGTGCTGACTTTGGCGTAGAAGCCGCTGACTTTTTCATCGACTCGCTCGCCGGGGCGGACGTAGGCGCTGGTTCCGCGCTGCCGTTGGGCCAGGGTGTCGAGCAGGACCGTGTCTACATCATCGCCGACGCCGAAGGGGAAGATGCGCAGGTTGCTGCCGGCGGCTTGCTCGATGTTGTTGACGATGAGCGGCGTTTCGGTTGTCCCGCTGGTCGGCAGGCCGTCGGTCAGGAAGATGACGATGGTCGGGCGCTCGCTGTCGGCGCTGTCGATGGCTTCCAGCAGGGCGCGGTTGATATCGGTGCTGCCTTCGGGGCGCAGGTTATCGACAAAGCGGCGGGCTTCGGCAACCTTTGAAATCGGCTCGGGTTGGGTGGAAAAAGCCCGCACGCCGGTGCTAAAAGCGATGATGTTAAAGCGGTCGCCCTCGTTGAGGTTATCGAGCACATATTTGAGGGCGTCACGGGCCTGCTCCATCTTCTCGCCTTCCATCGAGCCGGACACATCGAGGACCAGGGTCACATCTTTATCGACAATCTGCTCGGCTTCGACGTTGGGCGCAATCAGCAGGGTGAAAAAGCCGTCCTCGTCGCGCTCTTTGGTGCTGAGCAGATTAACGCCGATATCGTCCGGCGAAACGCTGTAGAAGAGGCTGAAATCGGACGTAGGGCGGACATCGAAATCTTCCCAGCCGGCCAGGGCGCTGAAGCGGCCGTCGCGGTCGATGCTGACCGGGTGGCTGGGCGAATAGATGGCTTTGATGGCGTCGTTGGAGGTGACGTTGACGGTAATGGCCACGCTTTCCAGCGGCCGCTGCGAGAATTTCTCGGCGGTGAGGGGATGCACGTATTGGACCAGACCGTTATCGACCGGCAGAATTTGGGTGTATTCCAGCTCGACGCGGCGGGTGTCGCCGGGTTCGATGGGGAAGATGCTGGCTTGGAACAGATCGCGGCCCACGTATTCCAGCAGAGCGGGGTCGAGGCGGCGGCGGACGATATTATCGTAAATTTGGCGGGCCTCTTCCTTAGTATAGAGCTGGCCTTCCACGCGGTCGCCGTTGATCCACATGGCGAAGTCGTTGATGGCCGCTTCTTCGGGCAGCGGGAAGATGTAGGTGCCTTCTAACGACCATTGGCTGTCGTTGCGGAACACCTGCTCAACGTGGGTGGTGGCCACCTGGTTGTCGATGGTGACATCGACCCGCAGCGATTCGACGGTGAGATACGGCACTTCACGCGGCGGAGGCGGCGGGATGGGGCAGGGGTGGCGGCAGATGGGCGGTTCAGGAATGATGATACCCTGGGCATGGGTTGTTTGAGTTTGTAGGGTTTGTAGGGTTAATAGCGTAAGTAGCATTAGCGTGGCGATTAATATACGTTTCATGATTGGCCTCCTTCGATGAATTGCGGCATAAAGGTTTAGTAGCAGTTATGGGTAAGACGCCGGGGCGGTGCAAAATGTTCCGGAATCAGGGGGATAGTCGTCTGAATTATTTTGTATTTTGTTGCCCTTGTGCTAAAATCGATTGAGCCAAGTTTTTATAAACCAATACTTTTTTTTATCTATCCAAGGAGGAATTAAGTTGGCAGTGAAGCTAAATCGTAGGGACTTCTTGAAGAAAGCCTCGGTAGCGACGGTAGCCGGTGGGACAGGGTTATTAGTAGGTTGCAGCATGGGCCAGCCGGAAACCAGCAGCGCCCCCGCGCCGGCAGAAACCACTCAGCCGCAAGAGAGTACCGCTAATGTAGCGGCTCCCGGGGCAGAGGCCACCAGCGAGGAAATTTCCGAGGCGATTGCGTCTGACCAGGCGCTGCCGGAAATTAGCTGGCAGTTGGCTACCAGTTGGCCGGTCGGTTTGGATACCATTTTTGGTGGGGCGGTTGTGTTTGCCGAGCGGATGGGGGCTTTGACCGGCGGTAAATTCAAGATCGAACCGCGGGCGGCCGGCGAATTAGCGCCGGGCTTGGAAGTTTTGAACGTGGTCGAACAAGGGGCGGTGCCGATAGGCCATACGGCATCTTACTATTACGTCGGTAAAAGTCCCGTTACCGCGTTTGGCACGGCGCTGCCGTTTGGTCTAACCGCCCAGCAACAAAATGCCTGGCTGTATGAAGGCGGCGGGCTGGACACATTACAGGCCTATTACGCCGAAAAATTTGGGGTGATCCAATTCCCGGCCGGAAATACCGGCGTCCAGATGGGGGGCTGGTTTGGCAAAGAGATTTCTACCGTGGGGGATTTGCAGGGGCTAAAAATGCGCATTCCCGGTTTGGGGGGGCAGGTAATGGCGAAATTGGGAGTCACCGTCCAAGTAGTGGCCGGCGGTGAAATCTTCCAGGCGTTGCAAACCGGCGCTATCGACGCCGCCGAATGGATTGGCCCTTATGATGATGAGAAGTTGGGCTTGAACAAAGCGGTAGACTTCTACTACTATCCCGGTTGGTGGGAGCCAGGCCCCACTCTGGAAGTTGAAATCAACTTGAATGAGTGGAATAAGCTGCCGGAAGTGTATCAAGAAGCCGTCAAGACGGCTGCCTTTGAAGCTAACATGATTATGCTGGCCCGATATGATGCTCGCAATGGTGAGGTTCTGAAGAAATTGGTGGACGGCGGAACCCAACTACGGCCCTACAGCGACGAAATTATGGCCGCCGCCGAAGCCGCTGCGTTTGAACTGTATGATGAGCTATCAGCTCAAGACGCCGATTTCAAATCGATCTTTGCCGAGTGGAATACCTTCCGCCAGCAGGTTCAAGCCTGGCACGATATTAATGAAGGCGGATACGCGCGCTATATTCATTCGCGATTGGAGTCTTAACCGGTTACCTTTTTTTTAGAGAAAAAGCGGGGTAGGTCTTTAGGGGCTTATCCCGCTTTTTTGATCGTAGCAGATGAGATTAGGGTAACTCCTCAGCAGACCAGCAACCGACCGTTTTTTGGCGGGGATTGGGGAATTAGCCTCAAATCGCCTCATCCCCGCCAGAAATTTTCGCGATCTGCGGCGGCGGCTGAGTAAATACAGATTAGTTATATGAAACGTTGATCAACCAGCTTACGGTTTGGGGGAAGAGCACTACTAACAATAAGATAATCAATTGAATGGCCATGAAGGGAAAGGCGCTTTTGTGGATATCGAGGGTGCTGATCTCTTTAGGCGCGACACTTTGCAGATAAAACAGCGAGAAACCGACCGGCGGTGAGATAAAGGCAATCTGCAAGTTAAGCCCCATCACCACCCCAAACCAAACCAGGTCGATGCCTAAAGCCTGGGCGGCGGGGATAAATAACGGGATCACGATAAAAGAGATCTCGATAAACTCTAAAAACATACCCAAAAAGAAGACGGCCACGTTGCTAACGATTATAAATGTTAGCCAACCGCCGGGTAAATTGACCAGAATTTCGGTGATAAAGGTTTTGCCGCCTAGCGCGTCGAAGACCAGACTGAACAGAGATGAACAGAACAAGATCATAATGACCAGGGCCGTAATATTGACGGTGGAGTGGGCGGAGTCTTTGAGCAGCCGCCAGCTCAACTTACGGCCAATCGCCGCTAACAACAGCGCCCCCACAGCGCCCACTGCCCCGGCTTCCGTTGGCGTCGCCACGCCAAAGAAAATGCTGCCTAACACGGCGAAAATAAGAAAAACAGGCGGTAATACCGCTTTGACCACCCGCCAAAACAAGGCCATGCCATGAATGGTACGAACCTCTAAAGGCAGCGCCGGCGCCATCGACGGTTTGAAGAAGGCCAGCACCAGTACATACAATACGTAGGACCCGGACAACATAATCCCCGGAATAACCGACCCCAAGAACAAATCGCCGACCGAGACGCCAATCTGGTCGCTTAAAACGACCAATACCAAACTGGGGGGAATCACCTGGGCCAGCGTGCCGGTGGCCACAATAATCCCGCTGGCCAGTCCTTTATCGTAACCATAACGCAGCATTACCGGCAGCGACAGCATACCCATTACAATGACTGTGGCCGCCACCACGCCGGTCGTCGCCGCCAGCAGCGTGCCGACGACAACAATGGCCAGCGCCATCCCTCCCCGCAGCGGGCCTAATAAGATGCCCACTGTTTCCAGCAGTTCCTCGGCTATCCCCGTTTTTTCCAGGACCGCCCCCAAAAAGACAAAGTAAGGGATGGCCAGCAGGGTAAAGTTCGACATCGTGCCAAACCAAAGATTAGGTAATAGCAATAGCCGGTTGAGATCGAAAGCCCCCAGGGTCAGCCCGATCACCCCGAATAAAATAGCGGTTCCGGCAAATGAAAATGCCACCGGATAACCGCTCAACAAGAAAAAGAAAAATCCGACGAACATAGCAATGGCTAACCATTCATACATAGGGGGTGCTCTCCTCTGGTAGGCGGGTTTATTTAGTAGACTAGGTGATTAATCCTCAATTGGGCGATAAGCCCCAAACGTCCGTCACCTGAACAATTTTTCCTAGGCTTTAAACTCTTCAGTTTCGGCTTTAATTTCTTTGACCACGTCTTTATGGCCGGTGATAACGGCGATATATTTAATAATTTGGGAGATGCTTTGCAGAAACAAAAGCACAAAAGCGACAATAATCATCGTTTTGATGGGCGCTCGGGGCAGTCCGTTCGGGTCGGGCGACATTTCCCAGGTCCCCCAATTGCCGTTGGGCAAACGTCCCCACGATGTTAGCACCGGACCGTAGGTGGCATAGATACCAATGATACAGAAGGGAATGAGAACCAGAATCGTCCCGATGAGATCGACCCAGGCCTGGGTTTCTTCGCGCCAGTTCGTGTACAGAAAATCGACGCGGACATTAACCCCATGCTTCAAAATATAGGCAAAGCCTAAAAAGAAAAGCATCGAGTACAGATACCACTGTAGCTCGATGTAGACATTAGAGGATAACTGGACACCTATAAAACGCCCAATGTAGCGGACGAAGACGTTGTAAAACCCGATGGCAACGGTAATGAGGACAATGATGTTAGCGATACCACCCACCCATTCGGTTAGGGTGTCAATGGCGTGCGATATCTTGAGTAAGAAGTTCAAGTCCGAACCCCCTTTCGGTAAATTAAACTTAATAATCAACAAGGTGACATGCCCACCTCAATTGGTGGCAGCACGTTATCATTTTGTTCGTAAAAATCAATTTTTGTGAGGAAAGGGTGATGTGGGTCAAACAACAGGTCCGGTTGTGGTACATTTCCTGGGACTTCAATTTCTTCCTCCATTGGGTTGCACAGCAGCGTGTATGAAATTCTCAGGTTTGAGAGATTTGGGGCGTAAAACGCGGTTAGTTTACTTGGGTAAATATTTTATGGCAAATACCCAAGCCGGTTTTTTGTTAACGTTAGCGTAAAAACCTTTCGTACGCTAATCAATTGGCGTCTAACTTCCTGTCTATTGCTACCGGCTCTAATTCAGCGAAATATTCCAACAGCAGCCGGTGGACGAAGATATAGCCGCCGCCAACTTTTCGCAGTTCACTGATACCCAGGCAGGGGCTACGTTGCGGCTAGCGGACTTTAACGGCGACAGTCGCACTGACTTGTTCTGCCGCGACTCCAATCGACTGTGGCTTGATTATGCCGATGCTAACGGTCGGTTTGGCAGCTAGGCCATAGCGCTATCGCACCGAGCCCGAGAGAATCCTATTAATTGGCTTTAACGCCCATACCGAAAACAATCAACAGTGTGATCATTCACCATGCCGGTGGCTTGCATAAAAGCGTAGCAAATGGTGGGGCCGACGAAGTTGAAGCCGCGCTGGCGGAGGTCTTTGCTCATCGCGGTCGATTCAGGAGTTTTGGCCGGAATGTGGGCCAGAGTAGACCAGGCATTTTGGATCGGTTGGCCGCCGACAAATTGCCAGAGGTAGGCATCGAACGAGCCGACTGCCTCTTGGACGGCGAGAAAGGCTTTGGCATTTTGGACGGTGGCTTCGATTTTGCGTCGATTGCGGACGATGCCGGGATTGGCGAGCAACGCTTCGATTTTGGCGGCGTCGTAGCCGGCCACGGTTTCGACATCAAAGTGATCGAAGGCCAGCCGGTAGTTGTCGCGCTTGCGGAGAATGGTAATCCAACTCAGGCCGGCTTGGGCGCCTTCCAGGATCAGCATTTCGAACAGGCGTTGGTCATTATGTACGGGTACGCCCCACTCTTCATCGTGATAAGCAATATACAGCGGGTCGTCGCCGGCCCAGGCGCAGCGTGTTTTCATGTGAAAAATACGACTCCTATCGCGATCATCGACACCAGGATCGAGATGCCCAACGAAATGATGATAATCGGCCACGGACCCCAGGTGAGCAAGGGTTTGAGCGTTGCTTTCGTGGCCGTCGTCACTTGGCCCGCTTGGAATGAAACGTAATTTGTTGTGGTCTCCGGTGGGGCGTCATCATAAAGCCACTGCTCGATATCCGGCTTCGGCTGCCGTACAGATTGGGGATCACCCCAGGCCAGCCGAACCATCTCCGGCGTCATGCCTGGCTCCACCTGGCGATCGATCAGTTGGCGGCAGATGGCTTCGCCCCAGATGTCTCGCTGCCGCCAGATGCGGTCGATCCGCTCGGCGCTTTCGGTTTCGCCGCGAGGACGCGCCATCCACCAAATCACGACCAAAAATGAGCCGACGCTGATCGGCGTTAGTACAATCATAAAAATCCAGAAAACGGTTTCACCTTGTTGCATACGAACCACTATCCCATTAACCCATTAACTAACCAACTATTTTAATCCTATTTTCGGGAAAGCGACAGTTTTGCGTAGGCTTTGCAGCAAGGTTCCATATAATAAAAGTCAAGTAAAAAAAGTTAGAAGGGACTATAATAGGTTACAGTTACATATTAGATGTAACCTCTTCTCCTCCTTTTGGAAAAGCCGGGCTTGGTCACCCCGGTTTTTTCAATTTTAAACGGGTTTCATTTTGTTCGGTCAATAACCCTTCTCAAGCGGAACTCATTTCAAATCGGTTGCAGCGTACGGTCTCTAACCAGCAGCGTTTTCATAGCATGGGCCAGGTGAGTAATGCCGGCTTCAATTTTCGCTTCATCGCAGTTGGAGAAATTAAGCCGCAGCGTATTCTCACCGCCGCCGCCCACGTAAAACGGCTGGCCGGGCACAAAGACCACTTTCAAACGAGCCGCCTCGTCAAACAACGCCAGCGATGACATCCCCTCCGGCAGCGTCACCCAGATAAACATGCCCCCTTCCGGCCGGGTAAATGTCACTTCCTCCGGGAAAAGCTCCGTCATCATCGCCACCATCAGATCACACTGCTTTTTGTAAGCCGCTTTGATCGTAGCCAAATGCGCGTCAAGATCATGGTCCTGCAAGTATTGAGCCACAACACACTGAGCCAAATAGTTGGAGTGCAGATCGGTGGCCTGTTTGGCGATGATAAACTTGTCTATAAATTCCGGCTTGGCGCAAATCCAGCCCAATCGCACCCCAGGCGCGACCACTTTGGAAAACGAGCCCAGCAGAATGGCCTGGTCGCCCAAATAATTTTTCAGCGAGGGCAGTTCGAGGCCGGCAAAGCGTAACTCACCGTAAGGGTTATCTTCAATAAGAATCGTGTTTTGATGGGCGAGTAGTTGGGCGGCGGTGCAGCGAACCGGTTCGCTGTAAGTGACCCCGGATGGATTTTGAAAATTTGGCACCGCGTAAAATAGTTTAGGCTGATGGTCGCGGAGGACTACCTCAAGGGTATCAAGGTCGATGCCGTCCTCGAGCAGTGGCACTGGCAAAAATTGTGGCTCATACATGGCAAAAGCCTGGATCGCGCCGAGGTACCCCGGCCGCTCGATGATCATCGTATCGCCCTGATTCAAGAAAATCTTACCGATCAGATCAAGCCCCTGCTGCGAGCCGTTGGTGATCAGTATTTCATCGGCCGACACTGCGACACCTTTGGCCGCGTACCGGGCCGCGATAAATTCTCGCAGCGGCCCATAGCCTTCGGTGGTACTGTATTGCAGCATCTGCCGGCCCTGCTTCGCCAGAGCTTTAGCTGTGGCTGCGGCCAGTTCTTCGACCGGAAAAAATCGAGGATTGGGCAAGCCCCCGGCAAATGAAATTACCTCCGGGTCTTGAGTGACTTTCAAGATCTCGCGAATAAATGATTTTTGGATATTTTGCATGCGATTAGCAAATAAATTGGCCATTGTGTTACCTCCGCCGGTAAATAGGCTTTAGTATAGACTACCTGGGGTTCATTGAACAGCACCAATAGCTCACCGTTTGATCAGGCCAATCATTAGCCCGATGGAAACGTATCCCCAGCCTGTAAAAACTCCAGCCGGTTGCCAAACGGGTCGAACGCGTAAAAGCGCCGCACACCGGGAACCGAGCTGTCCGGCTCGACCCGGATGCCGGCCGCCGCGAGCGTCTCGAACCAGGCCGGCAGATCATCAACCCGTAAGCAAGGATGGGCCTTGCGGGCCGGGACAAAATCCTGCTGGACGCCTAAATGGAGGCCAAAGCCCGGCCCGTCAAACCAGCAGCCGCCTCGACCGGATAGGGAAGCCGGTTTTGAAATTTCAGGCAGACCCAACAATTCCCCGTAAAATCGACGCGCCGCGCCCTCCTGTTCCGGCGGCATCGCGAGTTGAATATGATCGATGGCGATGATTTTCATGGGCTTATTCCTCTCTGGCAATGCAATCAAAGCATTAATAACGAAAGAATAAATAAAAAATTCCACCTCTTCTGGACCTCGTTCATAGTTGGCCTACTACCGCCAAAATTCGCCTAGTATATCCTAACCAGATTACGCAACATGGCGTACTTCAGAATAACCGTCTTTAAGCCTATCTCTAATCAGCAGACAAGCGGATCACAATCAGGCCGGAATTTGCTATACTGTTGACATATCAATCGAGAGCGAGGTATTGAACAATGACCCGATTCAAATCAATTCTAACCAACAGCTTGCTAACACTCACCCTTTGTCTTACAATTGTAACTATGGCCGTGGTGCTGAGCGATATGCAGCCGGTTCAAGCTGATGAATCCGGCGAAGTGGCTGTTGTTACCGTCTCTAACAATAATGAATATCTACCCTTAACCGATGCACCACTTCAACGCGATATTTCTAGCCAGCGCTTTGCGCCCCTGATTGGCGCTCCATAGGCTAATCTTAACACTATAGATCGCAAACGGCCAACTAGGTAAGTTGGCCGTTTTTGTTTTGGAGCAATTTCATGACACTACCTATCTGGCCTTATCAAACCGTTGGCGACTCGTATCGACCCGCTATTGTTTTTTTGCACGGATTTATGGGGGCCGGCTCAGATTGGTTGTTCATTGCTAAACAACTGGCCGATCGCTTCTACTGTATCTTACCCGACCTGCCCGGACATGGTTGGAATACGGACTTTTCTCTAACCTACCCCCTTGATTTCGCTGTCATCGCCGACGGGCTGCGACAGCTTATCAGCCGGCTTGGTCTCAAACAGGTCCATCTCGCCGGTTACTCGTTAGGCGGGCGCATCGCCCTCTATACGGCTGTCCATTTCCCCCAGCTGATCACCACCTTAACTATCGAGAGCGCCAGCCCTGGCCTTGAGGATGAAGAGACGCGCCGATCACGGGCTGAGTTGGATGATCAACGGGCTGAACAAATCATGGCCGAAGGTATCGATGCCTTTGTCGAGCAGTGGTACCAACTGAACTTATTTCAGTCGCTTCAGGCTCAGCCGGAACGGCTTAATGCGATCAAAGCCGAACGGAAAAAAAATGATCCGCGCTGGGCAGCCAAAATTATCCAAGACCTCAGTCCCGGTCGCCAGCCGCCGCTGTGGGATCGCCTGGACGGGCTGCCCATGCCCACCCTGCTGCTGGCCGGCGTGCTCGATCAAACATATACCACGATGATGGCTCAAATAGGTCAAAAAATTTCTCAGGCCGTCGTTGAAATCATACCCGACGCCGGTCATAATGTTCATTTAGAACAGCCGGACACATTCAGCCAGATCGTAAAAGCGTTTCTGCAAAACTAACTATCTCTTCGGGCCCGGCTAGTTCGTAGTAACCGCTTTAGCGGCCCTACTTCCCCAAAAACGGCTAACACCCTTACTACAAAGTCAGTCGAGCCAGTGCCGTGGCCACCAATGCGGCGGCGCCGATGGGTAGCGCCTCTTCATCGATCCGGAAGGTGGGGGTGTGAACCGGATAAAGCTGCGGCCAGGCCGGATTGTAGACCCCTAATCGCAAGAAGCTGCCCGGCACAGTTCGAGCCATAAAGCTAAAATCCTCAGCCGCCATGATTTTCTCAGCCACGCGCACTTGCTCGCTCCCCAATAAATCGCGTGCTGCCGACAACATCAGGCCGGCCATAGCCTCATCATTGACCAGCGGTGGATAACCGGTAACAATTTTCAACTCAAAACGTCCCCCCAGCGGCTCGATAATACGACAGGCGCGCTGAAGTTCCGTATGAAGCCGATCCCTATTTTCCGGCATAAAGCTGCGAATCGTGCCGGTCATCGTTACCGTATCGGCGATGATGTTATCTTTAGCGCCGCCCTGAATGGTGCCGATGGTGATGACGCCTTCCCCGATGGGATCGAGCCGCCGGCTGACGATTTGATGAATGGCCTGAATCACATGGGCGGCGAGGGCAATGGTGTCAAGCCCCTGGTGCGGCCGCGCCGCGTGGGCAGCCTGGCCGAACAGAGTCAGGGTAAAGGTATCGGCGCTGGCCATCATCGGGCCGGGCCGGGTGGCCACCGTACCAACCGGCAGGCCCGTATCAACGTGCAGTCCAAAAACGGCATCCAGCCCAGCGAGCGCCCCTTCGTCAACCATCCGCATCCCCCCGGATTTACCTTCCTCGTCCTGACCTTCCTCGCTCGGCTGGAAGAGCAGGCGCACGGTCCCCGGCAGTTGGCCGCGATCGGCCAGCGTCTTCAAGATGGTCGCCGCGCCTAGCAGCATGGCCGTGTGGGCATCGTGGCCGCAGGCGTGCATCAAGCCGGGGCGGGTGCTGTCAAAATCGGCGCCGTTTTGCTCGGTAATGGGCAGCGCGTCGATATCGGCGCGTAGGCCAACCACTGGCCCATCGCCACCCTTGATTACGCCCACCACGCCGGTTTTGGCCACTTCAGTTTCCGGCTCGATCCCCAGATCACACAAGGCAGCGGCAATTAAAGCGGCGGTACGCGTTTCGGTAAAGCCCAATTCCGGGTAGCGATGAATTTGCCGCCGCCACGAACGAATTTTTTCATGCAAGGAGTTAGCTTGCTTTAAAATAGCTGCGCCATCTAGCGTTGGCTTCATGATAAAATCCTCCAAAATAAAAAGTGTGTCCCACTAATAGGACACACTTTTCAACTGACTTGTAATAAATTTACCTAACTAAACTACAATCACATCTTGCGCTTGCAGCCCTTTTTGGCCCTCAACAACCGTAAATTCTACACGTTGACCCTCTTGGAGTGAACGATAGCCGGACCCGTTGATAGCACTGTAGTGAACAAACACATCTTTCCCATCACTGCGTTCAATGAAGCCATAGCCTTTAGTAGCGTTGAACCACTTCACGGTTCCAGTAACACGATCTGGCATGACTATACACCTCCTTTCACTAAAATTAACTTATCCTGGCTAGCGGTGTACAATCACTTCAGATTAAAAATCTTACGTTGATTCAAGCCACCTACTAACTACAATGCAAAATTTATCACGATTTTAATACTGTGTCAAATTCAAAAACCGTCCGTAACTTTTTCGCCATTTAACCAGGCCTGGTATACAATCCGCATTAGCCTAATGCGTTAGCGATGTCTTACCTGGTAATTTCTGACCCATATAACGCGACAAGTGATAAGCGATGACTTTACTCTTTCTCGACAACCTCCCGCCTGGCATTAACAAGGGCGCTATTCTGCGCTTTATGATTGAAACCGGCGGCGCCAGCCGCGATGCTATCGGCCGCATCGAACTAACCGGCCGGCAAGCGACGGTCGACATTCCCGACGCGCTGGCCGACTCGCTGGTCAAAGCCCTCGATGGCGCCCAGCTCAATCATCGCCACATTCGGGCCTGGACGCAGGCCGACCCCGGTCGCGCCTCGGCCGGGACGGACGAAGATCACTTCCAACGTTTGGCGCGGCTGCTCGACCTGGAAGCAGAAGCTGAAAAAGCGCAGTTGCTGGCCGAGATGCAGCGCGCCGGTTCGGATGAGGCTGCCGAACGCACCGGCCACACATTGGTCCAATTAGTGATCATCGATGAATACGGCGGGCTGGGCGGCCGCATTTTGGTGACGCTGGCCAAACGCAGCCAGAACCAATCTTTACCCTGGCACCGGCTCGAAGTGGGGACGCCGGTGATCCTGACCGAAGAGCAGAGCGGCGGCGACACCGCCTGGCGGGGCGTGGTTAGCCAGCGTGACCGCCAAACGATTCAGGTGGCTCTCAACGAATGGCCGGAGACTGAAACCAGCCGCCCTACCTTCCGGCTCGATGTCTCAAACGACGAAATCGCCCGGCAGCGGCAGCGAGACGCGTTGACCCGCGCCCGCTCCGCTCGCGGCGACCGGACGGCCGAGCTGCGCCGCGTCTTGCTGTACGAACAGCCGCCCTCGTTCCAAAAACAGCCCGACTCGGCTCCCGCTCCACTGGATCATGGCCTTAACCCGCCCCAACTCGAAGCAGTTCGTTTCGCCTTGGCGGCTAACGATGTGGCCATCATTCACGGGCCGCCGGGGACAGGCAAAACCACCACTGTAGTCGAGGTTATCCGGCAGGCGGTGCGGCAGGGCCAAACCGTGCTGGCCTGCGCTCCCAGCAACCTGGCGGTCGATAACGTGTTTGAGCGGCTGCTGGCGGCGGGCGAAAGCGTGCTGCGGCTGGGCCACCCGGCCCGGGTCTTACCCCAACTGCGGGAGCACACCCTCGATCTGCTGGTCGATAACCATCCCGATATGAAGATCGCCCGCAAGCTCATCCGCGAAGCGTACGCTTTACGCGATCAGGCCGGCAAATTTAAGCGAGCCAGACCGGAGCCGGGAGCCAAACGCGAGATGCGCCAAGAGGCCAAACAGATGCTGACCGACGCTCGCCGCATCGAGGCCCAAACTGTCGAGCGAATTCTCGACTCGGCCCGGATTTTGTGCGCGACCACCACCGGTTTGAGCAGTGAGGTGTTGGGCCGGCGTCGCTTCGATCTGGGTGTCATCGATGAAGCCGGCCAAAGTACCGAACCGGGCGTCTGGCTGCCGATTTTGCGCAGCGACCGGATTATCCTGGCCGGCGATCACTGCCAACTGCCGCCGACCGTGGTCTCGCCCGAAGCCGCCGCTCAAGGTTTTGGCCTAAGTCTGATGGAGCGGCTAATGGTCGAACTGGGGCCGGACATTTCGCGCCAGTTGACCGTCCAATACCGGATGCACGAAGCGATCATGAATTTCCCCTCCCAGGAATTTTACGACGACTCACTGCAAGCCGATCCTTCAGTCCGAACACATGTATTGAGCGACCTGCCGGGCGTGACCGCTGAAGCCCTAACCGAAACGCCGGTCGAATATATCGACACCGCCGGAGCCAGTTACGATGAGGAGATCGAGCCGGACGGCCAGAGCCGCCGCAATTCGCAGGAGGCGATTTTAGTCAACCGTAAAGTCGAGTCGCTGCTGGCGGCGGGCGTACGGCCCGGCGACATCGCGGTGATTACGCCCTACGCGGCCCAGGTGCGGCTGCTGCGCGAACCGCTCGAACCGCTTGGCGTCGAGGTCGATACGGTGGACGGTTTTCAAGGTCGAGAGAAGGAAGCGGTCATCATCTCGCTGGTGCGGGCCAACCTGGCCGGCGACATCGGTTTCTTGGCCGACACTCGCCGCATGAACGTGGCGCTAACTCGCGCTCGACGCAAACTGATCGTGATCGGCGACAGCGCCACGATTAGCGTCCACCCTTTTTACGAACGGTTGATCGGCTATTTTGAACAGATCGGGGCCTACCGATCGGTGTGGGAGGAGCCGATTTAGCCCCGGTTTTGGCGAGAGGAATCCCGGTCAAATCAGCTAAATCTGACAATCTAGCGAGAGCGAATCAAAATATTAGGACTTACGCAGTTGAATGTATTGAACCCAGGTGACAGTCACTTTTTGCTGAAAATGAATGTCCGCTTTGCCCTAACAGGTCGATTTATCGCCGCTAAGTGACTGTCACCTCGTTCGTTATACCCAACTGCGTAAGTCCTATCCAAAACCGGTCTGATGGGTAGCAACTTGGGTTATTTAAGTTTTAGGTCTTAATAAATTGACCGAATTTCAGTTTCGGGATATCATCGCGGTATTATCCCATAGTAAGGTATTACGGCCGGATCAACAGCCGGTCGCAGCGTCATTGTAACGCCCCGGCAGTTACTCGAAATGTTGGAGACCCAAGAGAAACTCTCGCTTTAATGGTCCATAACCTAGAATTCGACACGGCGCTAAGAAAGTACAGCCCCTGGTTCTATGCCGCCGCACTATATAACTTCATCTGGGGCAGTGTGACGACTTTGTTCCCCACCCTATTTTTTAAATTGATCGATGCACCCCAGCCCAGCTATCTAGCCCTATGGCAGGTCGTGGGTATGTTTGTGCTGGTTTACGCCCCGGCTTACTGGTGGGCGGCTCGGCGGCCGGGTTATCACCGGCATCTGATCGTTATTGGCCTGTTGGGAAAAATTCTCGGCCCGATTGGGTTCGTTTGGTCGGCGTCTCAAGGGCTGCTGCCGGTGGCCTTTGGCTGGACGATAGTGACCAATGATCTGATCTGGTGGCCGGCGTTTGGTTTGTATATCCGAGATACAGCCCGGTTGTACGGCGGCCTCAAACCGCTGTTGTGGGGCGATTAAAGCGGCGATAGCCTGGAGAGATTGTGTATGACAGACCTTGAAAAATATGGCTGGCGGCCCGACCTGGCCGCGGCTTTCAAGCCGTTCCAAGAAGCCGGTTTTGCAGTGGGGCGCGTCGCGGTTGAACATCGCGAGCGATACCTGGTCTTGACCCCCGCCGGGGAGTACGACGCCGAAGTAACCGGCAAACTGCTCTATACAGTAGACAGCCCGTCGGACCTGCCCAAAGTGGGTGATTGGGTGGCGATGTCGTTGTTTGAGGGTGAATATAAAGCCATCATCCACGACATTTTGCCTCGACGCACCAAATTCTCGCGAAAGGTCGCCGGCAAGAAGGTTCAGGAGCAGGTGATGGCAACCAACATCGACACCATTTTTCTAGTGCAAAGCCTGGATAGCAACTTCAACCCCCGACGATTAGAACGCTATCTGGTCATGGCCCATGAAGGCGGCATCGAGCCGGTCATTGTTCTGAACAAGAGCGATCTCTGTTCTGACCTGGATCAGAAAAAACAGCAGGTTAGCGCCATCGCCCGCAATGTGGCTGTTGTGCCGACCAGCGCGACCACCGGTGCCGGCCTAACCGAACTGCGCCACAAATTGCTGCCCGGCCGGACCTACGCCTTTATCGGGTCGTCGGGGGTGGGCAAGAGTACGTTGATCAACCGCCTGGCCGGCGCGGAAATTATGAAAACCGGCGAGGTTAGAGAAGTGGATGCCAAAGGCCGCCACACCACCACTCACCGTGAGTTGATCGTCTTGCCGAACGGGGCGCTGCTGATCGACACGCCCGGTATGCGGGAGCTGCAGATGTGGAGTTCGGACCAAGGCATGGATGACGC
This sequence comes from Anaerolineales bacterium, assembly GCA_020634935.1. Lineage (GTDB taxonomy): Bacteria > Chloroflexota > Anaerolineae > 4572-78 > J111 > JAGRBY01. The sequence goes on along the minus strand of JACKAT010000024.1, from coordinate 21,566 downwards.
CTTCGCCGAGATTGTGCAGTTGGCGATCGCGTGCCATTTTCCTGATTGCAGCCATACGCAGGAAAAAGGCTGTGCCGTGCTGGCCGCGGTCAAGGCCGGCGAATTACCACGCGAACGGTACGACAACTATCTCAAGTTAAACAAAGAGATGGCCTATCTGGACCGCAAGCAGGATCGGCATTCGGCGATCGACTCTAAGCGCAAGGATAAAGAAATCCACCGAGCGATGAAGAAGTTTCGCAAGAACGAGTATAGCAAGAAGTAAGCGGCTGACCGGCCGCGTTATGCCCTCAGCATTTTGAAGGCCAACCGGCGGCCGTTGCCTTGCTCATAAGCCAGCGTAAACCAGAGTCGGGTGAGGGCGTCAAGGACCGGGGCTTTGTCAAGCCCGCCAAGGTAAACCGGTCGTAGGCCAATATCTGCAATTAATTGATCGACGGTCTCCTGGCCGGCGCTTGATTCGCCGCAGTAAAACAGATCGATTTGCACGCTGTCTAGCTCAGGGGTCTCGAAATTTTCCCAGCCCAACGTGTTGAACGCCCGAAACAGTTTGGCCTGGGGCGCGGCGGCGGCGATGGTCGCAACGGCGCTCATATCGGCTTGTGAGATCTGGTTGGTGGCATCGATGATAATTTTATCGGCCAGCGTGCTGCCCAGTTGGGCCAGGGTTTCGTTGACGGCCGCGCCGGGAATCGCCAGAACGATGACCTCGGCGGCGGCCGCGGCCTCGACCGTAGGGGCGACGGCGGCCTGGCCGGTCATCGTTTCCAGGAGCGTTTGGTATTTAGCCGCCGTCACGTCTCGAACGCCAAAGATCACGTCGTGGCCTTGAGCCGCCCATTTTTTACCTAAAGTAGCCCCAATATTTCCGGCGCCAAGCACAGTAATCTTCATTAGAATAAGCTCTCCTTTGATAAAGGTCTGGAGCATCAAAGCAGAGCTTTGATCAGGTTTGACAAAGCAAGCTTTGTCGCTCCAGAATATTTTTATTTTTTAGCTATTTTATACTACAAAATCCGCAATCCCATACCAATTACGCAAGTTATAGCCTACTCTTTTTGCGTGTACAAACCAACCAGCCGCGCCATCAGAATAGCCAGGTACAAAACACCGACAACGGCCTCGGCGCTGGCGAAGGAGCGCGCCCACCACGATACGGGTAAAACATCGCCGTAGCCCATTGTGGTGAGGGTGGCGTAACTGTAATAAATCAACTGCTGCCACGAAACCGGGCCATCGGGCGCGGCTCCATCGATAAACGAACCAGGCGACAACGACTCTAAAATGCCGTACATCGGCACAAAGATAGCCCCTAACAGCAAATAGATACTGATCGCCGCGTAAATCACATCGCGAGTGACGGATCGCGCCAGAAAGATATAGCGCACCAAAACGTTGATCACCGTAGCCAGAAAGGGGATCAGGGCCAAATAGGCGGTCAGTATTTTCCACTCATCGGTGGGATCAAGCGCGTACCAAAATCCAAAAACCAAATAGATCAGAGCGGTTAGGGCCGTGATAAGCACGTGGCGGCGGCTGTCGCTGGCGATATAGATGCCGGCGGCGAACATCGAAGCGTAGAGAAATTGATACAGAATTAGAAAGATGCCGCCCTGCTGGGTGATCGGGTAGATCAACTGATTGAGGGCAACCAAAACCAGAAAGTAGATCACTTTGCCCTTGACGGTATTCGTTTCTGGATTGAGGTTAGGGGTCATACACAGCCAGTCTCTATTCGGCCTAATGGGTTCGATTATTGTCCTAAAAGCCGACAGCCCATCCACTATCACTTTTTAATTTTAGGCCGATTACAGTTTATACGCCTAGGGCTTTGATGACCAATTTGGCGGCGGCCGCTCCTGACTATTTATCGGTACGGGAATTTTTGACAGTTTAACACGTCAGTATACACTTGTGAAGTATGTACTTTCTGGTGATATAGTACCCAAAAGGAAACTATAATGAGTATCTCAAACGGTAGAATACACGGTTGTCCGGTCGAAACCAGTTTAGAGCTGCTGAGCGGCAAATGGAAGCCGCGTATTTTGTGGAAGCTGCACCAACAGGGCGTGCTGCGCTTCGGCCAGTTCAGGCGCGAGCTGCCCGATATCACCCCCAAAATGCTGACCCAGCAGTTACGGGATTTGGAACGGGACGGCTTGGTTAATCGAACCGTCTATCCCGAAGTGCCGCCTAAAGTGGAGTACGCATTGAGCGAGTTCGGCGAGACATTGAAGCCTGTCCTGGATATGATCGCGCAGTGGGGCGCGGCTAATCATCGCCATATCGTCAGACTATTGGAGGAGCCGGAACCGGCTCGATCTCAGAAAGCGGGCTAAATGTTACGCCAAAAATATATCCTGGTCATCATTTGCGGCGCGCTGGTGGTGACGATCAGCATGGGCGTGCGGCAGGCGTTCGGGATTTTTCTCCAGCCGATTAGCGACGATTTAGGCACGGGCCGTGAGGTCTACAGCCTGGCGATTGCGCTGCAAAATATCATTCTTGGTCTGCCGCTGATGGCCGTGATTGCCGACCGGTTTGGCTCGCGCTGGATTGTGCTGGCCGGTGGAGTGGTCTACGCGGTCAGTTTGTTGCTGGCGCCGGTTATCAGTGGGGCGGCCGGGCTGTACTTGTCGCTGGGGCTTATGGCCGGTCTGGCTTTGAGCAGCACTACTTATGTGGTGGTACTGGGCGCGATTGCCCAGATGGTGCCGCCGGAGCGGCGAACCTCGGCGTTTGGGATTACCACGGCGGCGGGATCGCTGGGCATGTTTCTGGTTGTTCCGGCAGCCCAAGCGATGCTCTCTAGTTTCGGCTGGCAGACATCCTTTGCGATCATGGCCGCCATAGTGGGCACGATTGCCTTACTGGCATTGGGCTTTCCCAACCGGCCAGCCGACGATGCGCAAGACATCCTCGACGGGTTTGAAACCAACTCGCTGCCGCAGATTTTGACCAAGGCCGGCCAACATTCCGGCTACTGGCTGCTCAACGCTGGCTTCTTTGTGTGCGGCTTCCACGTGGCCTTTATCGCCACCCATCTGCCCGCCTTTCTGGCCGATCAGGGGGTATCGCCGATGGCTGGGGCGACGGCGTTGGCGCTGATTGGCCTGTCGAACGTATTTGGCTCATATTTGTTCGGCTGGTTGGGCGATCGCTATCGTAAAAAGACGCTGCTGGCCCTGCTCTATTTTACGCGAGCCATTGTCATCGCACTGTTTCTCATGCTGCCCATTACCGATGTGTCGTCGCTCATCTTTGGTGGGGCTATTGGGTTTCTATGGCTGGCGACGGTACCGCTTACCAGCGGCATGGTCGCCCAAATTTTTGGCTCGCGTTATATGACAACGCTGTACGGGATTGTCTTCTTCTGGCATCAAGTCGGTAGTTTTTTGGGCGTCTGGTTGGGCGGCCGCATCTACGATACCACCGGCTCGTACAACAGCGTTTGGATCGCGGCTATTGTGCTGGGGGTTGTGGCAGCGGTGATCCACCTGCCGATCTCGGAGCGACCGCTGACGCGGGGCGTAGTGGAGAAGCCGGTCGGTCCATGACAAATTGCCCAACCGGGGCTTAAGCTTTAAAATAACTCAAGTTGCTACCCTATCCAAGAAATATCAAAAATTCACAGTTTCAGTCCTAACCCCGGAGGAAGTAAGGAATAAGCAGTAGGAACTAATTGGTTTTTAGTCCCCTAATCCCTACTCCTTATTCCCTACTCCCCAATTTGAACACCGGGGTGACAACTTGAGTCAAAAATATTGCAAATTCCCAATTATACCAACACGAGGTAATTATCAATGAGTGATAAAATTCGATGGGCCTTACTGACGACGGCTAAGATCAATAATGCCTTAATCGATCCCATCCGCCAATCTGCACGCAGCGAGTTAGTAGCGGTTGGCAGCCGAAATTTAGAGCGGGCGCAGGCCTACGCCCAAGAAAAAGGCATCCCCAAGGCGCACGGCAGTTATGAAGACCTGCTGGCCGATCCGGATATCGACGTCATCTACAATGCCCTGCCCAATGGACTCCACTGCGAGTGGACCATCAAAGCAGCGGAGGCAGGCAAGCATGTTTTATGCGAAAAGCCGCTGGTCATTAGTATGGAGGAGTTCGACCAGGTCGAATCGGCGGCGGTTGATGGCGGGGTGACGATTTTTGAAGCCTTTATGTATCTGCACCATCCCCAAACGCAACGGGTGCGGGAGATGATCGGTGAAGGTCAACTGGGCCAGATTCAATTGATCAACAGTTGGTTCAACTTCTATCTGCCGCCGGAAAACGCGGCCAATGTGCGGCTGCAAAGTGATTTAGAGGGCGGAGCGGCCTGGGATGTGGGCGTTTATCCCAACAGCATGGCCGTTTTCATGACCGGCGGGCGCGCCCCAACGGGCGTGTGGGCCGACCAAATTGTGGGCGAGAGCCAGGTTGATGTGGCCATGCGGGCCCAATTGAAGTTTAAAAGCGGCGCTGTGGCTCAGGTTTCCTCCGGATTTCGCACCGCGTTTCGAGAGGCGGTCTATATCGTAGGTGACAAAGGCACGATCAATATCATCGAACCTTGGAAGCCTGGGCTTGAAGGCCGCGACAGTCGCCTTATCCTGAGCACTATCGACGACCAAGAAGAGACGATCACCTTTCCGGCGGTCGATCCTTATTTGTGTGAGGTCCAAGCGATGGAGGCGTGTATCCTCGACGGAGCCGAGCCGGTGGTCCCGCTCAGTCTAAGCCGTGAGTTTTTGAAAAGCATGCTCGCCACCTATCAATCGGCGGCTTCGGGTCAAGTCGTCAAACTGTAGGTTGGTGGCCTGACACTAAAATGACATTAACGCCATCATCTCCCAAATCTTGCGTCGTAGCCGGTCATATTTGTTTAGATGTCATCCCCTCGATTATTGGGGTGGGTGATTTCGCCGCTACCTTTCGGCCTGGACGATTGATTGAAACCGGACCCATTTTAATGTCAACCGGCGGCGCGGTCTCCAACACCGGGCAGGCGCTGCACAAACTGGGCATTGATACCCGGTTGATGGGCAAAATTGGCGACGATATTTTCGGACGGGCGATTTTGGACATCGTCCGAAGATCATCACCTCACCTCACCGAAGGCATGATCATCTCTCCGGGCGAAGCCAGTTCGTACACCATTATTCTCAGCCCGCCCAATACCGACCGCCTCTTTCTGCACTGTCCCGGCCCCAATGACACCTTTGGCGCGGATGACATTGATTACAACCTGCTCAATCAGGTTGATCTGTTTCATTTTGGCTATCCGCCGCTAATGAAGCGGTTTTACCAGGCTAACGGTGCGGAACTGGTTGAAATGTTCCGACGGGCCAAAGCCACCGGCGTTACGACCTCGCTGGATATGGCTATGCCCGATCCCAACGCGCCATCGGGCCAGGCCAACTGGCCGGCCATTCTCAAGCAGACACTGCCTTACGTTGATTTGTTTGTACCCAGTATCGAAGAAGTTTTGCTAACACTTCATCCGGCGATATTCGCTTCAGTGAGCGAGGGGCAAACGCCCATCACGCCCGAACTACTGTCAAATATTGCGGCTGGGCTGCTGGCGATGGGTCCCAAAATCGTACTGCTCAAGGCCGGCCATTTGGGCATGTATCTGCGTACGGCCGACGCAGCGGCTTTGCAGCAGGCGGGACGCGCCCAACCGGCCGACACGGCGCGCTGGGCCAATCGTGAGTTTTGGGTGCCGATCTTCCAAACCAATCCCGTCGGCACGACCGGGGCCGGCGACTCGGCGATTGCGGGTTTTCTGGCCGCCCTTCTCCGCGATTACGCCCCGACCGACTCAGTGACGATGGCGGCGGCCGTGGGCGCGTGCAATGTTGAGGCTCACGACGCGCTGGGGGGTATTCGCTCTTGGGCAGACACCGTGGCCCGCATCGAGGCTGGCTGGCCGCGCCAGCCGCTTGAACTCGACACACCCGGCTGGCGGTTCGATCAAACGCGCCAACTGTGGATTGGACCGTGTGATACATTTGATTATTAGTCAGGACTTACGCAGTCCCAAAGGTGACAGTCACTTGAACACGCTAAATCAACCTGTCTGAGCGACTCAGATGTTGATTTATTGACAATAAGTGACTGTTACCTGGGTTTTTGCGTAAGTCCTGTAGTTTCTGAGGTTCTAAATGATGGCTGAAATATCAACGACAGCCGTTGCAACGCAGGTAAAAAACCCAGCGGCTCGCTTGTTGGAAATCGACACCCTGCGCGCTCTGGCTATCATCCAGATGGTTTTTTACCATTTTGTGTGGGATTTACATTTCTTTGGCTTGTACCAAGGCAACCTCTTCGTCGGCCCGTGGCAGTGGTTTGCCCGGACCATTGCTACCCAATTTCTGTTTATAGCCGGCATCTCGCTGACGCTTAGCTATAACCGCGAAGTTCAATGCGGCGAAACCCATCTTTTCTTCAAATATTTTCTCCGAGGGGCAAAGATATTCGGTTGGGGCCTGGTAATTACCATAGGAACCTACTTTTTTATCGGCCGGGGCTTTGTGATTTTCGGCATTCTGCATCTGATCGGCTTTTCGATTATGACCAGCTATCCGTTTTTGCGGCTCAACCGCTGGCTGACTCTACTCATCGGCCTGGTGATGATTGGCGTCGGGCTTTACATCGATGGCATTATCGTAAACTATGCCTGGCTGATCTGGTTGGGGCTAAAGCAGCAGGGCCGGGCGATGGTCGATTATTATCCGGTGCTGCCTTACGGCGGCATTACCTTGATCGGGATTTTTACCGGCTATACCCTGTATCGAGACCGACTGCGGCAGTTTTCATTACCGGATTTCAGCGATAATTCGCTGGTGATCGGGCTGCGATTTTTGGGGCGGCACTCACTTTTGATTTATCTCATCCACCAGCCGATTCTGATTGCCATCTTCTTTGTGTTGGGTTTTAGACCATAAAATCGGACGTCCGGAAGGTCCGAAAAGTATGATCGACGCGAGAATGAGACCTCCGGAGGGTCTGACAGGTGTGATCGCGATGAGAATGAGACGTCCAGAGGGTTCGGCAGGTGTGATCGCGATGTCGATCAGACCTCCGATAGGTCCGGAACGTGTGATCACGATGTCGATCAGACCTCCGATAGGTCCGGAACGTGTGATCACGATGTCGATCAGACCTCCGGTAGGTCCGGAACGTGTGATCACGATGTCGATCAGACCTCCAATAGGTCCGGCAGGTGAGATCACGATGTCGATCAGACCTCCGGTAGGTCCGGAACGTGTGATCGCGATGTCGATCAGACCTCCGGTAGGTCCGGAACGTGTGATCACGATGTCGATCAGACCTCCGATAGGTCCGGAACGTGTGATCGCGACGTCGATCAGACCTCCGATAGGTCCGGAACGTGTGATCACGATGTCGATCAGACCTCCGGCAGGTCCGGAACGTGTGATCACGACAATGATCGGATGATGGTTTGGCTAATTGGCTGTCAACCAACCAACCAACTAACTAACTAACCAACTAACCACTACCACTGACCCACTATTTTCAAATACGTTACACTTCGTCATCATCGGCGTGGCGGACAAACCAATCAATCATGAAGCCGGTGACTGCGCCGACTACCGTCCCGGTGACGGTCCAGCCCAGAACACCGGACAGTGCGACCGACCAGCCCGCGACGCTAATGGGTATCCACCAGATGGATAGATCAAAGAGATTGCGGAAGACAAACAACCATTGGGCCATGCCGATAATCGCCCCAACGGCTGCACCGGCTATTAAGCCGTCATTGAGGCCGGATTCAGGCTGCGGGAGAATTCCCGTGGCAAACATCAACCAACTAATTAACCAACCGGTGGTACTGGCCCAAATCCACCAATTGGCGCGCTCCGGAATGATGCCGCGCAGCACCCACCATTGGGTCAGCCCGACAACGACGCCGATCCCGATTTCGCCAAAAAAGAGCAGGCCCAATATCCAGCCCAAAGTGGTGGCCAGAACCCATTGAAACCATAAGCCCCATTCGATCAGGGGCGACGATGGTTGGTCGGTGTTGGAGTTAGACATAATTTTCCTTAGGTAATAAAGAAGGTGACTGGCACTTTACTCAAATAGAGAGTGTTGAGTGGCATACACGTTACAGCTACTGCCATAAGTGCCAGTCACCTGATAGTTAAAACGGCTTAGTCGAGCGTCCAATAGAGAAAAGCATACATCAATAGAAACAGGCCGGCCAAGCCAACCGAGGTACTCAGGCTGGCCAGCCCGCCAATAATAACCGTCACAATCGGAGCCATAACGGCGCCGAAGATTAAATCCCACTTAACCGGCCGCGGCATCTCGACTTCTTTGGGATTGCGACCCAGAATGAATTTATCGGGCGAATGATAGGTCCACAGGCGTGGCTTTTGATTGGTCTGGCGGATCACTTTATAGTAGACATACTCGTATAGCTCTTCCACGCCGATCTGCCCATCGCCATCGCCATCGGCCCCACCGGTGCGTAAACCTTCAATTAAATATTGGGTAAAAACAGACGGCTCAGGTGCGCCAGATACTTTATTGGCCTCAACCAGGAAATCGATGGTATTACTGGCGGTCAAGACCACCCGGCCATAGCCATTGCCTTTGAAGGCGACATCGAGCCCGGCTTTATCAGCCAGGTACATCAAATTCAGGGATTGGGGGGTATGGCCGCAACAACAGTCTAGCACCAAAATCTGCTGGTGGGAAAGACTGCGATCCATCAGGTTGCTAATATAACCGGCCGAGACGGCGGTTTCAGCCAGGCCGTCGCAGCGGGTATCGGTTACGGCCAGATACCATTGATGATCGGTATCAATAATGGCATGACCCAAATAGTACAATAAAAGAACATCGAACTGTTTTTTGCGGTTAAATAAATTACTGAGATGGTACCGAAGCTGAGCGACCGAGGGATTGGTCAAAAGCTCAACACTATTAAAGTTCCCCATCGAGGGCTCAAGCAAGATGGCAATCAAGGCTTGGCTTTCGATTTGAAGCGGCGGCAGTTGGGACAGCAAATCGTCTTGATAAGCACGATTGTCGATGACAAGGGCTATACGTTTCGACATCTTTCTTCGGATCCCACAACTTGCAAAACAAACCTATTGATTTGAAGATATTTGATCAGGTAAATGGTCATTATAAGACGATCTATTTACCGCCATGTCTGTAGAAACGAGTAGTGTAGTCATACTGAGAGGTGTTCCTGGAGCATGCTATTATTACATTGTATAAAGTCTTGTGTATCTTGCAAATGAAGGTAAATTCCTTCACAACTGAGGCTGGCAAAAGCCCCACTTTATATGATGGGACTTGAAAGGATGACGGTACAGGCAAAAAAAACGACCAAATATTATGGTCGTTTTTTTGACTGCTAGCTGGGTAAAATTTAACGATAGGGGATAATTATCACATACAATACTGACTAATACTGGAGCCTAGCCCTTAACCGAACCGGCCAGCATACCGCGCACAAAGAAGCGCTGGAGTGAGAAGAAAACCACCAGCGGCAGAACCATCGAGATAAACGCCCCGGCGGTGAGCAAGTGCCAGTCGTTGCCGCGCGAACCGACCAGTTCAGCGATGCGCATGGTCAATACCTGAGTATCAGCCGTAGCTCCGATGAAGATCAAGGCCACCAAATAGTCATTCCAGACCCACAGGAATTGGAAGATAGCGAACGAGGCCAGCGCCGGCATCGACAGCGGTAAAATCAGCCGGGTGAAAATGGTAAAGTGAGACGCGCCGTCGATGAACGCCGACTCCAGAATATCGCGGGGCAGGGTGCTCATGTAGTTGTAAAGCAAATAGACGGCCAGCGGCAACCCAAAACCGGCGTGAGCTAGCCAAACCGCCAGGAATGTACCGTTCAGGTCAAGCCGCACGTAGTCGCGCAAAATCGGGACCAACGCGATTTGCAGCGGCACCACCAGCAAGGCCACGACCATAATGAAAAACATGCGCCGGCCAGGGAAGCGCATCCAGGCAAAGCCATAGGCGGCAAACGCAGCGATCAAGATGGGGATGACCGTAGCCGGAATCGAGACCGCGATACTGTTCAGGAAGGCGTTGCTCATGTCAGTGCCTTGTTCGACCTTGACGCTGCCGTCCGGTTGGGTCACTTCATACCGTTTCCCGGTCAATACGTTCTGATAGTTTTCCAGGGTGAAATCCAGGTTCATGGTCCATTCTTGTTCTTGAACTTGGATAGTACCCAAGCGCCGGTTGCCGATCCACACCAAACGGGTATTGCCGGACTGCACCCCGTCGCGCAGTTCATCGAACGTCGCGCTGACGCCCTTAACTTCGATGGGTTGATCCCGCTCGACTTCAGGCGGATCAATGGTTTCGGTGGTCACCCATTCGCGGTGGGGGAAAATCGACCACCAGCCGGTGGTGGCGATGTCAAATTGATCGCGGAACGACGACACCAGCAGGCCGATGGTCGGAATGGTCCACAGCAGCACCAGTAACCCTAAAGCAACGTTGACAATTAAATCACCGACTAACTTATCCTTCTTAGCTGAGCCTACATTTGAACTCATTAGAATGCCTCCCTTTCACCAAACTGCTTCAAGTTGTAAATCATAACGGGAACAACCGCCAGTAACAGCACAATGGCAATGGCCGAACCGTAGCCAAAGTTGCGATTGGTAAAGTATTCTCGATAGAATTGGGTGGCGATAACCTGAGTGCCAAACTGACCGCCGGTCATAACCCAGACAATATCGAAAATCTTCAGAGTAAAGATAATGACGGTGGTCGAAACCGTGATGATCGTCGGCATGATGTAGGGGATCATGATCCTAAAGAAGACCTGAAGTTCAGTGGCTCCGTCAACCCGAGACGCTTCCAAAATTTCACCGGGGATGCCCTTGATGGCGGCTGAGAAGAGCACCATCGCGAAGCCGGTTTGCAGCCAGATCACAATCACAATCAAGAAGAAATTGTTCCAGGGCTGTAAGAGCGAGGTCCAGGCTTGTGGCGTGCCGCCAAGGGTGGTCCAGATCGCGTTCAGCAGACCGATATTAGGATCGGCTTCGTAGATGAAGTTCCAGATAACCCCGGCGCCGACCATCGAGATGGCCATGGGCATAAAAACCAGCGACTTGGCTGCATTTTCAAATTTGCTGCGATCGGCCAGAACCGCAACGAGCAAACCAAAGATCACGGAGAAGGTAGCGCCAAAGAGGATCCACAGCACGTTATTGCGAAACGCGGTAAACATGGTGCGATCGGTGAAAACAGCGGCATAGTTTTGCAGACCGACAAAATCGGTACTATTAGAGCCATACATACTGATCCAAAATGTTCTAGCTGAGGGGAATAACAGATACCAGGCCAAGATAGCCACAGCCGGCCCAACAAAGACAAAGGGTTGTAATGATCTGACCCAAAATGGCGGCAGTTTTTCAATCAACCAGTTGGAGACGGTGTATAAAACAGCCACACCACCCACCCCCCAAATAATTGCGACTAAGACAATAATAATCTTGGGAGCATTACTGTCTCTCAGAAAAATAAACCCTTGCCATAAGACGATAAATGTCAAAATGGGTACAAACAGTGAAATGATGATTTGACCAACTGTACCGGTTAACCAATCAAGCGGTGAAGTTGATCTTGGTTTTACTTCGGATCCTTGCATTGATAATTATCCTCCCTTAGCTAATTTCCCCTGTGTTGGCTAACAAGCCGGTTAATAAGTCGTTACATTGAGATTTAGATGTTCCCTATGTCTGCTGTACCGTGTTAGTCAGAATGGGATTTTTATTTGTTAGTATTTTTTAGAAAGAAGCAGAGTGACTACAGAGAATCACTCTGCTTCCTTATTAGATAACGTTATTTACTAGGCCAGGAAGCGTCGATTTCTTTCAACGCCGTATCGAGATCAGCCGAACCACTCACCCAGTCGGTCATCCCTTTCCAGAAGGAGCCGGCGCCCACTTCGCCCGGCATCAGGTCTGAACCGTCAAATCGGAAAGCGGTCGCTTCTTGTACTAACTGGGCGATACCGCGTTCGACATCATCGCCGTACCAGTCTAACTGCGCATCCTTATGCGGCGATAACGCTCCACCGGCTTGCAGCCAGCCCTTGACGCTTTCACCCGTGCTGAAGAATTCCATCACGGCCTTCACTTCGTCGCGGTCAGCAAACGCCGCCATCAAGTCGCCGGCCACCAGGAACGGCTTGCCGTACTGCTCATCGATGGGCGGCAGGTAGAAGAAGTCGTAGTCTACGCCCGCTTTGGCTCCCGCCGGGAAGAAGCTGGTGATGAAGTTGCCTTGCTTGTGCAACCAGCAGCGGGGCGGGTCTTCAAACATCCCGTTGGGCGCATCGCCAAAGAAGGTCGACACAATCCCGGCTCGTCCACCCAGCACATACTCGTCGTTGAACCAAATGTCGGCAATTTTCTCAGCCGCGTTTTTCACTTCCGGTGAAGAGAACGGCAGTTCGCCGCGGACCCAGGCATCGTAGTTATCCAACGAGGTCGTGCGCAGCATCACTTCTTCCATCCAGTCGGTCGCCGGCCAGCCGGTGGCTGCCCCACTCTCGATGCCGACACACCAGGCCGTGTCGCCGTCGTCGGCAATCGTTTGGGTCAGTTCCAGCATCTCATCCCAGGTTTTGGGAATCTCGTAGCCGGCCGCATCGAAGTCATCCTTCGGATACCAAACCAAACTCTTGCCATTGAACCGATGCCAGACGCCAGCCATCATCGGCCCATCCGCGCCTTCTACGGTGGCCATTTGAAGCCAACTATCATCGTATCGTTGCTTTAGGGTGGCCTCATCTATGAAGGACAGGACATCGACAATATCACCAGTTTTGGCAAAGTTGGCCGCTAACCCCGGCTGTGGAAAGTCCACAATGTCAGGCGCGTCGCCCGCATCCACCCGCACCGAGATCGTCGCTTCAAACTCTTTCGTCCCGGTGTACTGAATATCGATCCCCGTTTTTTCTTCAAAGTCCGCTATCGCGTTGTTGAATTTGACTTCGTCTTCATCCGTGAACGGCCCCATCATCGACACCGTCGTGCCGCTGAATTCCCCGGCCAGGGCGCGGTCCAGGTAACCGCCCTCGCTACCGGCGGGCATCGCTGCTTCTTCAGCCGCGGCTTCTTCCGTCGCCATCGCTTCGCCGGAAGCCGTATCAGCCCCACCTTCGGCCGGAGCTACGCCTAAATCTTGCAGGGTCGGGGATGGACCGGTTTTAGCTGATTCAGGCCAGGAAGCGTCGATTTCTTTCAACGCCGTATCGAGGTCAGCCGAACCACTCACCCAGTCGGTCATCCCTTTCCAGAAGGAGCCGGCGCCCACTTCACCCGGCATCAGGTCTGAACCGTCAAACCGGAATGAGGTCGCTTCTTGTACCAGAGCGGCGATACCACGTTCGACATCATCCCCGTACCAGTCTAACTGCGCATCCTTATGCGGCGATAACGCCCCACCGGCTTGCAGCCAGCCCTTGACGCTTTCACCCGTGCTGAAGAATTCCATCACGGCCTTCGTTTCATCGCGATCGCTGAAGGCGGCCATCAAGTCGCCGGCCACCAGGAACGGCTTGCCGTACTGCTCATCGATGGGCGGCAGGTAGAAGAAGTCGTAGTCTACGCCCGCTTTGGCTCCCGCCGGGAAGAAGCTGGTGATGAAGTTGCCTTGCTTGTGCAACCAGCAGCGGGGCGGGTCTTCAAACATCCCGTTGGGCGCATCGCCAAAGAAGGTCGACACAATCCCGGCTCGTCCACCTAACACATACTCGTCGTTGAACCAAATGTCGCCTATCTTCTCAGCCGCGTTTTTCACTTCCGGTGAAGAGAACGGCAGTTCGCCGGCCACCCAGGCATCGTAGTTATCCAACGAGGTCGTGCGCAGCATCACTTCTTCCATCCAGTCGGTCGCCGGCCAGCCGGTGGCTGCCCCACTCTCGATGCCGACACACCAGGCCGTGTCGCCGTCGTCGGCAATCGTTTGGGTCAGTTCCAGCATCTCATCCCAGGTTTTGGGAATCTCGTAGCCGGCCGCATCGAAGTCATCCTTCGGATACCAAACCAAACTCTTGCCATTGAACCGATGCCAGACGCCAGCCATCATCGGCCCATCCGCGCCGTTGACTACCGCCATATCCAGCCAACTGTCGTCGTATCGTTGGCGCAACGTATCAACATCTATGAAGGACAAGACATCGACAATATCACCAGTTTTGGCAAAGTTGGCCGCTAACCCCGGCTGTGGAAAGTCCACAATGTCAGGCGCGTCGCCCGCATCCACCCGCACCGAGATCGTCGCTTCAAACTCTTTCGTCCCGGTGTACTGAATATCGATCCCCGTTTTTTCTTCAAAGTCCGCTATCGCGTTGTTGAATTTGACTTCGTCTTCATCCGTGAACGGTCCCATCATCGACACCGTCGTGCCGCTGAATTCCCCGGCCAGGGCGCGGTCCAGGTAACCGCCCTCGCCGGTCGAGGCCATTGCTTCTTCTTCAGCCGCGGGTGCTTCAGCGGCCGGTGCTTCAGTAGCGGCGGCGGCTTCTTCAGCCGGCGCTTCAGCAGCCGGTTCTTCAGTAGCGGCGGCTTCTTGAGCCGGCGCCTCTTTAGCCGGTTCTTCGGCTGGGGGAGCCGGCGCACAAGCCGATATGACTACAATCACGGCAGTCAGCATTGCTAACAAAAGCCATAAATTTCTTTTCATTATTAAATCTTTTCCTCCTTACTAAGTTGAACATCTAGGTAAATAACAAAACGACCTTTCGAACGGTGATAAAGCTTTTGTAACTCCACCTCCTTACTACACAATTTTTCTAGGTTATTATCACTAAAATCTAAACAATAGAGGGACATTAATTTATAGTGAATAGCTTTACCTCCTCCATGGAGATTAGATCAATTTACAAACGCGCCCATCTCCATTAATTAACTTGAGGCGGGGCAGTCGTTTGGCGAACAACAAGTTGGGTTGGAAGTTGAATACACTTGAGAGGCATTTCTGGATTATTCATCACTTCAAACAGCAGTTCAACGCCTTTTACGCCTGACTCATAAAGCTGTTGGTGAACAGTGGTCAAGCGAGCGAAATAAGCAATTTCAATATCATCATAGCCTATAATAGATAGTTGATCAGGGACATCGATCCCGAGATCACGGGCGGCTTCAAGCACGCCTAAAGCTTGAACATCACTATAGGCAAAAATGGCGGTGGGCGGCTCTGGTAGCCTTAATAGAGCTAGCGTCATTTGTCGAGCAGTTTCACGGCTCACCTTACCTTGTTGATGATAGTTGGGATTAATGGGAATACCCACCCTTTTTAGGGCTTGACAGTATCCTTTGTAGCGATTGCGGCTGAAATGCGATCCAAATGAGTCGTTTAAAGCATCACTAATGAACCCAATTTTTTGGTGCCCAAGCTTGATGAGGTAGTTTACGGCTTCTTGGGCCGCCGCTACATCATCAAGATGAATGCTGTGCAAATCAGGATGTTTGGCTTCAACCAAAACGGTTGGAACATTTTTCTGGATAATGTGATAAAGGTCTTCTTCAGTAGGATTGAGGGAAAAGATAATCAAACCATCAATTCGGCCCCGATGTGGTACCGTTTCGAGAATTTTTTTACGTTGAGAGGCTGTTTCTACAGTAAAGAGGCTAACATCGTATTCACTCTCCGCGAGGATAGACATGGCACCGCGTAGGCGCTCAACTTGGGCGGGAGTACTAAAATAGGGAATAACTATCCCTATCATGTGCGTTTTGCCTAAGGAGAGGCGGCGTCCGGTGGAATTGGGTACAAAATCCAGTTCGGCAATGGCAGCTAAAACCCGTTTGCGCGTTTCTTCATTTACCGGACGGCTGTTATTCAGCACACTTGATACGGTTCCTATACCGACCTTTGCTTTCCTGGCAACGTCATGTATAGTGGCAGGCACATTTAACCTCTCTGTTACTCGACCCCAGCGTCATTACTTACTGAACGGAAACGCTTCCGCTTTAAGTAGCGATGATTATACATCACAATTTTAGTTTGTCAAAAAGAGACATTCTATTCGGAAACGTTTCCGTGTAAATGCTTTTTAACATCCAGCTACCCCATATTTTTCCCATTTTTCCCAAAAAATGAGCTGGGGTGAAGCCTATTAGCCTCTTCCCCAAGGCAGCGTAGGGACTCCGTATGGTAGATAACATTGACAATAGTTAGAAACCTGATTATACTATCTAAATAATAGTGGCAAGGTAGCCGAGGAGACTTGTAGTTATGAGCTTAAAGTCCTCATCTAATCAAATAGACACCCACCATTGAGCACCTGTGCGTTTTGTCTGCAAGGTGCTCTTTTGTTATATCTCATAATTCCAAACTATTGAGTACATCTTATTAGCATAAGGAGACAGATCAATGGACTCAAGTATGATCGGCAAAATTGAAAAAGCGATGTTTTACGCGCGCGAACCTGAGCGCATTCACTTTGATAAATTTGTGGCTGTGGTTCAGGGCGATCATAAACCACACTGGGTAAGTTATGATCACGGACATTGGACCTGCGATTGTAAATTCTTCTACGGACACGGCGTCTGCTCTCATATTATGACCCTCGAACGCATTCTAGGTAGTTCCGTTACTCCCGCCGACGTATCCTATACGATGGACTCCGGCATCATCGGCAAAATTGAAAAGGCCATCATGTATGCCCAAGAGCGCGAGCGTATCTCCTTTGAATCGTTTGAAGCTTCAATCCAAGGCGATCATAAAGAGCACAAAGTTCACTACAATCAGGGAGTCTGGAGTTGCGACTGCTCCTACTTCCACAGTCGGGGCGTTTGCTCCCACGTTATGGCTTTCGAGCGGTTGCTCATGGATGCCGTCGAAACAGCCGAGGCCATCCCCGTACCGGCCTAACTAACATAGGTTAATAAATCAGGCTCAAAAAAGTCGTTACTCAAAGAGTAGCGACTTTTTATTTGCAAATAAGGAATTTGTTCCCATAATTTAAGGTAACCTAAGCCAACTTCAAGAGGGGCAACCCTCCTCTACGTTTTGGGAAGTCACAAATAAGCGATTCAATTTGTCGAATCGTCACTCGATGGTAGAATAGAATTATGTGGAAGAGTTGGCGATTTTGGGTGGGCGCTGTCATCAGCGCCTTTTTTCTTATTATAGCCCTCCGGGGGCTAGATCTACGCCTGGTCTGGGCAGTGGCCAAAGAGGCCAATTACTGGTGGATCTTACCTGGAGTGGTGGCCTATTTTATCGGCGTCTGGGCCAGAACCTGGCGCTGGCACTACTTGCTTCGGCCGATAAAACCCATATCTTTAAAGTCGATGTGGCCGGTGGTGGTTATCGGGTATATGGGCAATAATGTTTATCCGTTCCGGGCCGGAGAAGTGATTAGAGCTTATGTGCTTAAGAAAAAAGAGGGCGTAAGCATAAGCGCCAGCATCGCCACCATTCTGGTGGAACGCATCTTCGATGGCCTGGTGATGCTACTTTTCGTCTTTGTGGCTTTGCCGACGGCTCCCGGCTTACCGAGTTGGTTGCGTCAAACGGTGATTTTGGCCAGTTTGGCCTTTTTCGGCGCGCTGCTGGTCTTTCTGATCATGGCCGCGTTGCCGAAAACCTTCCGCCGCTGGTACGAATGGGGCATCAACCGATTTGTGCCGGGTCA
This sequence comes from Anaerolineales bacterium, assembly GCA_020634935.1. GTDB lineage: Bacteria > Chloroflexota > Anaerolineae > 4572-78 > J111 > JAGRBY01. The sequence goes on along the minus strand of JACKAT010000024.1, from coordinate 3,898 downwards.
GTTTAGGGACACCCTGCTGGTTCTGGCTGATCGATTTATGGAGGGGCTAATCAGCCTGACCAGCCCCAAAGATATTTTTATGGTGTTCTTGACCTCGGTGGTAATTTGGCTGCTAGAAACGGTTAAATATTGGTTTGTGATGCATGCGTTTGATTTTTCGGTCAGTTTTTTCGCGTTGATGCTGATGAACGGCGTGGTCAATTTGGCAACCACCCTACCCTCAGCGCCCGGTTACATCGGCACCTTCGATGGCCCCGGCATCGAAATCCTGAAAGTGTTTGGGGTCGAAGGCGCTATCGCGGCGGCTTATACCCTGGTCTTGCACGCGGCGCTGTGGCTGCCGATCACCCTGCTGGGCTTCTACTATATGATCCGCGAAAGTTTAGGCTGGCAGGATTTCGACAAAGCGGTTCAAGCTAAAGAAGACATTGTTGAAGAGCAAATCGAGGACCACGAGCCAATTGAGCCGGACCCGCGCCAGCCTCCGTCACTTACCCAATCATCACCGGAACAAGAAGGGCTATAAACTTCAAACTCAAAACAAGTCGTCACAAATGCAAAATTTACCCCACTGAGAATGACAAAGCGGGGATTAGGAGATTGGGAGATTTTCTGTAATTTTATCCCTCAATCCCCCAATCCCGGCTATTTTTGTCTGAGGAGATATCAATGAAAGTAGCCATTATCGGCGCCGGCGTGGCCGGTCTGTCCGCCGCCTATGATTTATCAAAAGCGGGACACGATGTTACCATTTTTGAGGCCGCTTCCTTTACCGGGGGGCTGGCCGCCGGTTTCAAAGATGATCAGTGGGATTGGCATCTGGAACATTTTTACCATCACTGGTTTGAAACCGATGATGATATTCTCACCCTGATCGCTGAAATCGGCCAGCGGGATAAAGTCTTTTTTCCCCGCCCAACCACCTCGCTTTATATCGACGACAAGGTTTACCCCTTTGACAGCCCGTTGCGTATTCTGGCTTTTCCCAAGCTGTCCTGGCCGGCCAAGATTCGATTTGGATTGGTCGCGGTGTATTTGCGCTTGACCAAAAACTGGCCGGCGTTGGAAAAAGAAACAGCCCATCAATGGGCACTGCGGATGATGGGTGAGGAAGCCTACAAGGTGGTCTGGGAACCGCTGCTCATCGGCAAGTTTGGGGATTATTATAAGGAAGTCAATATGGCCTGGCTATGGGCGCGACTGCACAAACGTAGTTTCAAGCTAGGCTATTTCGAGGGCGGGTTTCAAGCCTTTGTCACCGCCTTAACCCAAAAAGTTCAAGAGCAAGGGGTCAAAATTTGTCTTAACGCCCGCATTACGAATGTTGCTCAAATGGACGGCGGGCTGTTTTGTATTCAAACCGATCCTCAACCCGAGGGCGATCAACCGACTCAAGCCTCAAACGCTACCTTCGACCGCGTTTTAGCCACCGTTTCGCCCAACCTGCTGGGCAAACTCATCCCGGCTTTACCCGGCGAATACTTAACCAACCTCAACCGGCTCAAATCGATGGGGGCGGTGGTGATGGTCTTGGCGCTCAACCATCAACTGACCCCCGAGCACTACTGGATCAACCTGCCCAAGAGTGAGGACGTGCCTTTCCTGGCTCTGGTCGAACATACCAACTTTATCGACCGCCAGCATTACGCCGGCGATCATATTCTCTACTGCGGCGATTATCTCAACCCCGATCACGAATATTTCTCGCTGACGAAAGAAGAACTCCTGGCCCGTTTCTTGCCGGCTTTGACCAAGTTCAATCCCGACTTTAAGGACGAGTGGGTTAGAAAAAGCTGGCTGTTTCGCACCAAATATGCCCAACCGGTCCCGCCCGTTAACCACAGCCGCCATATTCCCCCGCTGGAGACGCCGATCCCCGGCCTCTACTGGGCCAGCATGAGCCAAGTTTATCCCTGGGATCGCGGCACCAACTACGCGGTCGAAATCGGCCGGCGGGCCGCCCGCTTGATGCTTGAGAAGACCGGTTGATCTACTCAAAAAGGTACGATAAGACCAGCGGCTTAACATCCGTCAACGCTTTAAGCTGGGGCGCCAGTAATTTGGCATTGCGACCCGCCACAATGGCCAGGGAAGGGTTATCGGTATGTTTTTTGGTGGTCCAATCCTCAAAATTCCCGTGATCGCTCACCACCAGCACCAGCGTTTCATTTAGATCAACGTTGTCAAGCGCGGCGGCAATGAACTGATCGAGCTGCTCTAAAATCCAGATCGACTGATCGCGGTCCATTTTGTGGCCTATCCAATCCGAGTACCAAAATTCAAAAAACGTCAGCCGGTAATCCCGAGCCAGCAAGGCTAACTGCCGACCAGCCTGAGAGGCATTTAGCGCCGGAAGTTCGACGCCCGTCTCCGGCCAAAATTCGCTGTGCAGCATGGCCGGAATGGCCCGGCCGCGCTCCAGATCGCGACGACTGCGCAAGCGTAAACCGGCCATAACCGCCGCGTTGGTATTGGCGCTGGTTCGACCTTTACCGCGCCGGATGCGATCAAGAAATTGGTCAGGGTAAGCGTTAGCGTAGGCTACCGGGTGGCCCAGATCGTGGAGGGTTTTAAAGAGGCTGTGCGCCGCCAGCATATCGCGCAGATGACGATTAGCGTACGGGCCGTAGTGACCGCCGTTGGCCTCCGGAGCGTTGAGTCCAGTCAGAATAGCCGTTTGGCCTGTCCCTGATTGGGGCAATCCCGGCACACCCAAGTGAGCATCAACGGCCAGCAGCGTCGCCAACTCGGTTGAACTGCCCGCCGTTTCACGCGTTAGCTGCGACACGCCCAGCCATTTTTTAAGCCGCGCCAGCTCAACATGCATAAATGGATTGACCTCGGCGTTCGCTTCGCCAAGACCAACCCCATCCAGAAAAATGATTAGGACTCGTTTAGTCATTTATGTCTAGCACCGAACGAACCATTGGCTGACCTGGCCGATCCTGAAAATCAAACCGGCAGGCAGATCGGCGCTTTGTCCGGCGAGACCGCAATTTCTGAGTCGGCTCACTCGGCGGTTTTGACCGTAAATTCCAGCCCATTATTCAGCGGCAGGGTCACACTTTCCAGGCTGGGGTGATTTTGGACATAGGTCGTATAGTCGGCCAGTTCGTTCTCACTGGCTACCACATCATCGGCCATGACCGTCGAACCGACGCCCATCCGCTTGTAGACCACATCAAAATAGGTTTCGTACTGGCCAAAATCGGCATCGATGAACAGGAAATCAACCGGTTCGTCCCGATGGCGCAGGGTTTCACGCGCATCGCCAATGAGCAGTTCCACATAGCTGGCCAATCCGGCCTTCTCGACAGTCGCCTGGGCTTCGGCGGCTTTGGCCGGATCGATCTCACACGTGATCACCTTGCCGCCGGTCAGCGACGCGGCATAGGCCAGCCACAAGGTCGAATAGCCGACCCCGCTGCCCACTTCGACGATATTTTTGGCTTTTTGCGAAACCGCCAGCATCGAGATAAATTTAGCCGAGTCCGGACTCAAGATATTGGCCCGTAAATGATCGGCTACGCTGCGCAGGCGCTCGGTTTCATCCCGCATTTCAAGTTCGCTCAAAGCGTCGAATAGTTCTTGTTCCATATTACTCCTTACCCTTGCCGTTCTCAGGGAGACCCTGGGGCAGATCAGCCGTTATCTTAGCACAGTTGTAAAAATTACCAAAAACCCTTTGCACGGTCAGTTTCAGCCGTTTACCTAAAGTGCGGTCTTAATGGTATAATTTGATTAATGAACATGCTACTCACCACAACCGCATCTCAGTGGGCGGCGCAGCTAGCCGACCGGCAGGGCCACTTGCTGCAAAGTTGGCCGTGGGGGGAATTCAAAAGCCACTTTGGCTGGACCCCGCACCGTATCCACGTGGCTGACGCTGCGGCCCAAA
>JACKAT010000023.1 GCA_020634935.1 Anaerolineales bacterium | reverse complement strand
GGTGTGACCAATAGTGATAATGATAAACTCCAGCTTTACAACAATAAAGGGGGCGGGGTTTTCATGCCGATTACGCTTCCAACCCGTCAGTATGCATCGTGGGGCGCCGCATGGAGTCTGGCCTGGGGGGATTACGATAACGATGGCGATCTGGATCTTGTCTTTGGTAGAGACAGCAGCTATGATCAAGCCCCCAATAAGAATCCAATAAATAACCTCATTGTTGAGAACAATATCAGCCTGGGCCAGGGTTTACCTAATAATGGGCCAAGCTTAACCGTTCAACGGCCAATTACTCCAGCCGTTACCAGTTTTTATGTCCCACCACAATTGATAACCACCACCATTATTCCTATTTCTTACACGCTTTTTGATATTGAAGGTGACTCAATTGGGCAAATTAAGGCGGAGTATTCACTCAACGGCGGGGGGCAATGGTTCCCGGCCGTCGCCACCACCGATACTGTGACGTCTCATCTAAAAGGTAAACAAAATTCCCCTGTTGACCATGTTTATTATTGGGATACTTTCACTTCAAACTTTTTTGGACAAAGCAATAACGTGGTCATCCGCATGGAGGCCCATCCACAGCCTGAGACCAGCGCCCCAGTCGGAACCTATCGCTATCCAGACTTAACCCCTGGGCCGCTCCAACGGCCTTATGCCAGTGCCACCACCTATCCCTTCCGGGTACGGGGCACCCAGGTGCAGGTGTTGGACGAGGCGAACAACCCGGTTGCCGGCGCTCTTGTCTATCGTTTACCGGCGGGTCAAACAACCAATGGTTTCGTTTTGGGTGATCCCGTGCCTTTCGTCACCGATAGCAATGGCTTTCTTTCAGGTCGGGGCGAAATTGGACTGGGTGATCGCTTGTTAGCCCTGGCCCCCCAACCGCTGCCGCCGGCCTATACCCAGCGCTACAGTGATACGCTCCATCTCTTCTATACCAGCGGCGCCCCAACTGAAATAGGGGTTGATAGCTTGATACATTACCCCAACGGGACCAGTACAACGATTAGCCAGACCGGAGTGCAGACCTTAAAGGTTTCCCAGAACAATCCGCTGCTCTTGTTTGATATCAATGTCTCATTGGAGTGGGATGCCAGCCAAGACCCCACTTATCTAAGCCAGCTTGAATTTGACCTGCGCAAAGCCTCCCAACATCTCTATGATTTTACCAACGGCCAGGTAGCCTTAGGCGAGATTGATGTCTTTCAAAATGCTGACAATTGGTTTTATTCCGAAGTGGTGGTTCACGCCAGCAATGATTTTCGCCCCTATGCCTACATCGGGGGGATGGTTGTCGATGAAACTGGCGATCCGGTCAAATCGGAGGAGATCTATTATAGCGGCCAGCTTCACATGGGCGCGACCTGGAATCGCTACGGCAACCCCGGTCAGAGTTTGGGGGAGGATTGGCCGCTGGTCCTGGCCCATGAACTCGGTCACTATCTTTTCTTTCTGGAGGATACCTATTTGGGTCTCGAAGATAACCTGCTGATCGCGGTCGATAGCTGCACGGGCAGTGCGATGGGGGATGTTTACGCGAGTGGTAACACAGAATTTATTGCCGACCCCAGTGAATGGGCCGACAAATGTGATAAGACATTGCCCGCCCAAACAGAGCCTGTGCCGCCAGGTCGCCCCGAGTGGGCGACCATGCGCGATTGGTTCCCTTGGCTGAGTCCCGATAAGCCGCTAGCCGGTCCGGCGTTGATGCCGTTCGATCTGACAACGATTTCTGTTTCGCCTCCCTTCACCCCAACAAACGCTCTGGCAGACCCTACCTTTTCGCTGATCTATCAGAATGGCAAAACCAGCAGTTCGGGAGCCCAAAGCTTTTTGCTGCGGGATGACTATGTGGTTGACCTGGGCAGTCCGGTGGGCGGGCAGAACCGGGTCTTGGCCCGAGGGGCGCAAGTAGGGGATCGACTGTGTGTCTTTGATCGTAAACACACCCAGTTTGGCTGTGAAGATATAAAAGCGGGTGATGATCAGTTGAGCCTCACTGAAGATGAAAACTGGCAGCCCGTAATCCAAATTAGCCCGGTCACCTCAACGACCTTTGGGATTACCGTCACAGGTGTGCTAACAAATCCACTGCTGAGTTTAAGGACCCGTCTCTACCCCGAGTATGGAAAGGGTAGTCAGGCGGTGGAGCTGACGGAGAATAATGGGGGATATAACGGCGCCATTGAACTCAGCGAGCCGGCTTTGGCGGGGCATGTGCAAGTTTGGGTCGATGAAAATCCGCCTGCACCTAAGAACCGCCGAGAAGCCATCGTCGCTTATAGCATAGGCGGCAACCCCGGTAATCAGAAAGGTGGCGGCAACCAAAAGGGGGGCGGAAATCAGAAAGGTGGCGGCAACCAAAAGGGGGGCGGAAATCAGAAAGGTGGCGGCAACCAGAAAGGGGGGGCTCCCTTAATTTCTCCCGATGGACAAATGATATTTTTTAACAGCGAGCCAATCGATTTTTCGGAAGGAACATTTTACACGGTGCAAAGCATGGCCGGGTTACCCCCGCTTCCAGCAGGCAAAACCGCGATTGGGCAGGGTTATAACTTCTTCGCCACACCCGGTGCGCCGGACCTAACCGGCTCGGTCAGCATCCAGTATCTGGAAAATGATATTTTGATCGAGCAGGTCGATGAAGACCAACTGCGTATCCATTTCTGGAATGGAAGCCGTTGGCAGGCCCTGGATCCGCAATATCGCAATTCCTTCTTTAATTTGGTTTCAGGCCGCAGTCAAGGCCCGGGTATCTACGCCTTACTGGCCGGAACGACCGCACCCACTATCACCGGCTACGCACCCACCGTGACCAGAAATGATGTAACCACCACGTTGACCATCAGTGGGGCTAATTTTCTGGCCCCGGTCAAAGTGGAGCTAAAGGCTGATGGCGTAGTACAGGCGAGCTTGGCGGGGAGCATCAGCGAGTCTGGGCAAAAGATTCAAGCTGAGATACCGCCCAGGTTAGCGGCACAAGAATATGAGCTGGTCGTCATCAATGGAGATGGGGGATCGGCGCAGGTGGCCGGCACGCTCAGTATGTTTGATCCCCTGGCAGCTAACCAATGCTTTGCCGACTCCTTAGGCAACGGCTTGAACCAATGGACCGTCACTGGAGCCTGGGATATTGTCAGCCTGCCCGGCGGAGGCCAGGCGTTGACCGATAGCCCCAACGGTAACTACGACAGCGCCGCGCCCGGTACCGGGACGATGACGACGATGGTCACTTCGGCGGCCTTTGCCTTGTTTGCTACGGAAAACATTACCCCGTCGCTCACCTTCCAGCACGATTTTGTCATCGCCCAAATTGGCGATAGTCAGGACGTGGGTCGGGTTGAGATTTCAACGGATGACGGCGCAACCTGGACAGGGTTGGCTGCTTACAGCGGTGGAGGGGTTTTTGATCTGGAAACACAGACAGGAACTTCGCCGGAGTGGACCAACGTTAATTGGCAGGAGGTTGGTCTTGATCTTAGCCCTTACGCCGGCCATTCAGCCGTTCGGCTGCGCTTTAGTCTCACCGTGGATGAGCAGGTCTCGGATAAGGGCTGGGTAATTGATAATATACAGGTGACCTGTGGTCCAGCCTTAGCGCCTGGTACTAACCCGATTTTCTTGCCGATGATTCTAAAGTCATTGGTGAAAGGTAGATGAAATAGGACTTACGCAGTTGGGTGTGTCGAACCAGGTGACAGTCACTTTTGCCGAAAATGAACGTCCGTTTAAGCCCCAACAAGTCGATTTATCGCGTCTAAGTGACTGTCACCTTTTGAACTGCGTAACTCATATGAAAATCAGAGTGTATCGGTATTCTATCTACCCTTTCGTATTCTAACCTATTTTCAATTATATTTTAATGCCAACCCTATGGTCTTCCGTTATATTAAGGGCAACTTAGTCGTTCATTCGCTAAGACGAGGGGGTAGCTTCATTATCTCATCATCAGGATCAGACCTTCAATTTCATCCACTATTAGTCATAACTTTTTGAGACCTGATTAGCACTTATTTATTTGTCGCTCGACTCCTACAGCTTCAACGTTCGCTTATTTCAACACCATCCCCGTAAAACCGGCCCAATAGGGCCGGTTTTTTTTGTCCATATTTGCGGAGCCCATTATCGGGGTAACTAACCCACTATAGCTGGCCTTAGGCCATATGGGGAATAATTATGGCTGTTGAGCCTTACTCAACTCGAAAATTATCTAGATGAATAATATTTAACTCCGTCTCGCCCACATCGCTTTCCGTATTTTCAAACCGAAGGAACACCGTAATGGCCTGGGCTTGCGCTTTGACTTTGAGCGAAGGGTAACGCCATTCATTGTCTCGCCCGTCTCGCTCACCCCAAACTACCGTGGCCGCCCGGTAATCATGCCCGCCGGTGGGGTCGATACCCAAAGTTTTGAAAATTTTATCATGGACAGGCGGGCCACTGGTCCCCTGAAAAAACGAAACCTGGGAGCCGGTAAACGTATAATCTCGGCCCGGCTGGGCAGCCACCGTTTGGTACAAAACCAGATCAAATTCATAGCGGCTGGTAATAACTTGCGAGTGACGCCCGTGAATGTGGTAATCGCGGCCGCCGCCCCGGAAATATTTTTGAGTAAATTTACCAAAAACTTCGCTGTCCATCAAATGAAAACGCTTACCGCTTTTCTCCCGGATAGTTTCCAGGGTCCAATACTGGCCGTAGCGCTCCGGGAATTGGTCCTCTTTCCAGACTTTAGTATCGCCTTCGCGAACATAGGGCTGGTATTCGTCGAAACTGCCATTCATGAGTTGAGGAAAAACAGCCGCCGAAGGCGGGGGCGGGATTGGCTTGGGAGCGGGTTGGGTTGGTTGGGGTTGGGGCGAGGGCGTCGGTCCCGGCTGGGGAGTTGGATAGGGGGTGGTTGGCACGGTATCGGCCCAAGCCTCGAAAATTTCAGGGATTTTGGCGGCCACATTCAGGTCGCCGGAAATCTTGAGACGGCCCTGTTGAAACGCACGGGTCGTGTTTAAGTCGCCTTGGGCCAGTTTGATGAAATCTTTGTCGGTCAGGCTAATGCGAACAGTGGGCGAAGCGATTTGGACATTGCTAATACTGCAAGCGCCATTAGCGATTGTGGCTGTCCAGGTACCGCCTTCGACGCCAGAAATATCGAACTGATAAGTGGCTCTCAAGTTGCCAGCTTTATGAGGTCGAAAACCATTAGGCATGGTACGGGCATAATCTGAGATGGTGGGTGTATCTTCTGATGCCTCCGGCTCTGGCGAAGTAGGGGCTGACACTTCCGGGGGCCGCTCGGGTGGCAGATGGGCGGTCCAAGGAGGAAAAATTCCCACAAAATTGAGCGCGTGCTGTTGGTTGCCGCCAATGCGGATCTGCCCCTGTTGGACAGCCGCGCGGATATCTAAATGGCCGGCGGCCAACTTCATATAATTATCGGTGCTCATGGTAATTTGAGTATCCGCCCCGGCCGGACGACCGGCGTTCACCTGACAGTGTCGATCGGCGACCGAAACGGTCCAGTCGCCGCCGCCATCGCCGGAGAGCTGAAGATAATACGTCACCTTTAATCCGCTGGCTCTATCGGCGGCAAAACCCTTACACATAGCTTGAACATAATTTTCAATATTTGATGTGTTACTCACGAGTCCTCTCCAGTTATTAAGGCCTGCATAATTTGGATTACAAAAACTCTAACTTTTTTTTTAGGTATTTCTGATGAAATTTCTATAGCAAAATTGTTTAAAATAACTTAATATAAAGTCAGACCAACTCTTAATTTCCAACAAGCGTAAATCTACCGACAGTCCAGCCCGATAAAAACAGCTATTCTAAAAAATTTAATATCTATCATTAAAACAAAGGTGTTGTGAGATGAAATTATCAGTTATAAAGTTACCCCATCAACAGCCCCAATTTTTTGCCCAATGTCCTGTTACCGGCCAACGTGTTGCTGTTCGGGATTTAAGAGAGTTTGATCTGATTAATCGGCAAGCGATGTGGTGGCGTTGTACGGAATGCGGGGGCTGGCATGTCGCCCTGAAGCCCGATGAATCTGAGCAAGCCGTGGTGGAGGAGGTCGTGAGTGTGTCCTAGCAGGAGCATCAATTAGGGTAGATAGGTGTGTTTGGTGATGGGTAATTCGTGACCGTTTAATCTTTACCCCCTGAGCTTAGCGATGAAGTAAGTTTCAACCCTGAAGTAAAGCGCCCGCTACCGTGGGATCAAACTCGGCGGGCCAACGAGTGGCCTCGGTATAGGTAGCGCCTTGTAGAATAGTTCCCACCAGATTAGCTTCGGTCAGATTAGCGCGGGTCAGGTTGGCTTCAGTTAAATCGGCCTGGCTGAGGTTGGCGCCGCTCAAGTTAGCTCGGGTTAAATCAGCCCGGATAAGGATGGCTTTAGCCAGATCAGAGGTCGTTAATGTGGCATTAAACAGGTCCGCCGCCTTGAGATTGCTGCCTTGCAAATTAGCCGCGGCTAAATTGACCATAAATAGGTTAGCGTAGGACAGATTAGCCTGGCTCAAGCTAACGCCGGTTAAATTAGTTTTACTTAAATTAGCCCCGTATAAGTCAACCCCGGTCAAATTGCGATCCCCGGCCCCCTGATTGACCAGCTCCCACACCAGCAGCCATTTTTTATCCATTCGAGTTGTTTCGTTGAGCCTAACCCCCTTTAGATTAGCGCCACTTAAATCCGCCTTTAACAAATTAGCCCCTACCAAATTAGCCTCAAATAAATTAGTCTCAGTCAGAACAGCCTGATTGAGGTTGGCCTGGCAAAGATTGGCTTCCCGAAGGTTGGCCTGATGCAAGTTAGCCTTGGTGAAGTTGGTCTGAGATAAATCGGCTAATTGGAGATTAGTTAACTGCAATTGGGCCTCTTGTAAATTGGCGCGGCTAAAATTAGAGCGTCGAAAACTACCGCTGCTTAAGTTGGCCTGCCGCAGATCGGCTCCGCTGAGATCGGCCCAATTCAAGTTTACCCCTTTGAGAATGACGCCCGCTAGGCGGGCTTTATTGAGCAGTGTCCCCCCTAGATTGGCTCCAGTAAGATTAACCCGGTGTAAATTGGCCCGGTCAAAGTTAGCCCAGGTCAAATCAGCTCCGCTGAGGTTAGCCTCGCTGAGATCAGCTTCAGTGAAATCAGTTTCAACCAGTTTAGCCCCACTGAGGTTGGCCTGGCTGAGGTCAGTTCGGCTGAGGTCGATATCGCTGAGGTCGATATCGCTAAGATCAGTTTGCTTGAAGCTGGGTTTTTCGCCCTGCTCAAAGGCTGCATCGATAATTTCTGAAACTTGTTCTCGCGTCAGGGTCGGCATAGGGTTGGTTAATTCCTCCATCTACTCTCTCTTGTGAGTGCCAGTACGGAGCGTTGAATGTAAAATTCAACTTATGATTACTTTATCATGTAACTGCGAAGAGTTCAATGTGAGCGAGGGATTTTGTTAACGACTTTGAGGTGATAAAAGCAGTCATACTCACCTATTATACGTTTTTACGAATGAGTTGGCACCGTTGATTGATAACCAGCCTGCCAATGATGAGGCGGGCCTATGACCCCTTTTTTTGTAGCCGCACTATAAACAGTAAGGTTACAAACACGCCAATGATAGTCATAAGCATAGGCCCACGTTTGTTCAAAAAGACCCAAGGTTATGAAGTAATGACCATCGATTAAATCGAGCCGTTCGATAAACAAATCCAGGGTTCTTACTTTATAAGGATCATCGGCAGTTATAGAATGGACAATTTTAGAGTCTGTTTCAAAACACAAAAGCCCATCTTCGCGTTCGATAGATAGGCTGATAAGGGCGGCATCAACCGGGTATAATAGGTTATACTCAATTTTTATCTGGAGCGAGTCACCACATTTAATCTTTTCTACAGCTTGGCCCTCTTTATCTAAAATCTGAACATCGACAATTTCCAATTCCAAAGATCCCACTCGAGCCGCCGGAGAAAGATTTTTCGGGACGGGAATGATACCCTCCTCCACTTGAGGATTCTCTTTAGGTGGTTTTTTATCGTTATCAAACCATGAAAGCTGCCAATGATGCACACAGTAAGTATTTTCGGTGATATAATCGGGATTAAACTCAGCCGTCCACGAATAGGGGTAAAAATATTCAACCGGGAATAGTTGAATATTGCCGACCGTTTGTAACCCATACGTTTGCAGTCCCATCTCCGATAATATATAAGTGGTTAATTCGGGTGAACGGATAAATGAACGTTTGTCCAAGAAATGGGCCAAGGTCGCATTCATGCATTTAATTAAAAATGGATGGTGGCGAACAGCCCCAATGACAGCGTTGTTAACCCAATCACTATTTTTACGTTCAAGTTGGAACCCCAGAAAACACTCATTATCCAATAATGGACCAAAATGTTTTAAAACTTCTATATCGGTATCGAAATAAAGCCCGCCTTCCGAATAGACCGCATATAGCCTAATAAAGTTCGATATCTTGCTCCATAAGCCTTTTTTATAGGCAGTCTGAATGTAGAGTGAATTCATGGGTGAATTGGTTTCATTCCACTCTTTTATTTCAAAATCTGGCATAATTTTTTGCCAACTGGCTATACATTTTTGTATTTGGGGATTTTTTGACTGAGGACCAATCCAGCAATAATGAATTTTTTTAGGGATCATTTATTAAGTTTCAGATAAAGATTAATAGGTATCAATAGAGACTAATAACGACTTTTGAGATTCGGGAGAATGTTTTACTTCCCATTGACTGGGAGGACACAGCACCCCTTTTTTACTGGGGGAATGGATAGGTAGAGGATAAACATGCCAGTGATAGTCATAGGCGTAAGCCCAATTTTTTTCATAAATACCAATGTCAACCCAATAGTGACCGTTATTTAGATCGAGTCGTTCTAAATAAAGGGTAATCTGTCCCTGCCCCTGAACTGTGTTTATTATCAGATCAGCGGTAGCGGTGTTCGTGTCGTAACAAACCAGACCATCGTCGCGGCTAATGAGTACGCCAAAAATTGGGGATTCAATGGGGGTAGGGGCCTGGTATATAATTTCGATCCGTAATGGCTCGCCGCTAGTCATTTGGGTTATAGGTCGATTTAAAGCGTCAAGCAGCCGGACCGATATGATTTCCACTTCCATTGACCCAAATCTATTCTCATTAACTCGTAGTTCAGTACCGGCGGCCGTGACAGCCACGGGCAGATCAACCGGCGTGCGCTGCTGGGTTTCTGATGACATTTCATCGATATATTGCTGTACTACAACCTCACTTGGCCCTTGGGCTTTAATGCGTCCGCTTTGGAGCCAAATGACTTCATCACATAAATGGCGAACCTGCTCAATATCATGAGAGACAAGTAGAATAGTACAGCCTCGCTCCTTAAATTGGGCTATTCGTTTCAAACATTTCTCTTGAAACGCCATATCCCCGACAGCCAAGACCTCATCAATTAGCAGGATATCAGGGTCGATATGAACAGCAATAGCAAAGGCCAACCGCATCCGCATGCCGGTGCTATAAGTTCTAAGTGGGTTATCGATAAAATTTTCCAGCTCGGCGAACGCTACAATCGAGTCGAAGCGGTCGGTTACTTCCTGGCGGGTAAGGCCGGAAATAACACCATTAATATAAGTATTTTCGCGCCCGGTTAAATCCGAATGAAAGCCGGCCCCCAAATCAAGTAAGGCCCCAATGCGACCATTAATCTCCACCTTTCCCTTATCAGGCCGGCCGACGCCGCCTATCAGACGCAGCAAGGTTGATTTTCCCGCCCCATTAGCCCCAATTACCCCCACCATTTGACCAGACTTGATTGTAAAACTGACCTGATCAAGCGCCTTAAATTTGTTGATCGGCTTAATTTTCCGCAGACCCTGCAAAATCGCTTCTTGTAAGGTTGTGGGTCGATGAGTATGGTAATGCTGATATTCTTTGCTGGCTTCTTTAACAACGATAGTATTACTCATCTAAATTTCCTCAACAAATTTATAACTTACTCGGGTAAAAATACTGTGGCCCAAGATCAAAATAACAAGCGACATCCCCAAGAGGATAAACGATGGCAGCAAACTCGGTAATTGGCCTTGCATTAAAACTGTCCGATAAGACTCAATTAAACTTACCATAGGATTTAGATAATACAACCATCGATACGATTCAGGAATGACGCTAATATTATAAAAAATAGGGGACAAATAAAACCCCAACAAAAGAATTATACCCAAAAGATATTGGGTGTCACGAAAATTAACGTGGGCGGCAGCCACAAAATAAGATAAACTGAGGGTTAGTAAAAACTGTAGTAAGATAATCAGCGGTAGAACCAAAACCACAGTAGTTACTTGAACCCCACTAAAAATGAGAAATCCAAATAGGATGGGCAAGGCCAATAGAAAATGTACCAGATGAGTTGTTACCGTGACAATTGGTAAAATAGCCACGGGAAAACCCGGTCGCTTGATTAAATCGGGATTATCAACAATTACCCCGGCTGCACTAAATAAGCCCGATTGAAACCAGGTCCAAACCAACAGCCCTGTAAACAGAAAAACCGAATAATTGGGAATATCCAGATTTAAAACTACGCCAAAAATAAGTTGAAGCACGAGTAATTGAACTAAGGGATTGATCAGCGACCAGGCAACGCCTAAAATAGAGCGTTTATAGCGAAGTTTCATATCGCGGGCGACCATCTCTCGCAGCAAATCACGTAGGTAAATTAATCGCCGGAATTGTGTCGATGAGATGAATTTATCCAAACCAGCGTTACTTTTGATAAAAAATGTGGTACTTACGGTTAGGATAAGACTAAGACTAATCAAAACTGGCAGAATAATCGGAGCAAATGGGGTAGCGGCATCGAGATCAGATAGATCCAGTTTTGATTCGACATCAATGATATGACGTTGGGGAAGTGTGGTATGAAAGTCATTGGAGTTATCGGCTTCCCAAACTTCGATAGGTGTCCCCGCCTTTGTCTGGGTTACCAAAAAATTATAGTCAATGGTGGCTTTACCGGGAGCTTGTATCTTGGTTACAAACACCTCTCCCTGCCGCGTCATCCTGGTATACATAACGTTATCTTTTAAGTTCGTGTCGGGGGGGCGTAAAGCCTCTGGAACGGACGCCCAACCATTGACGCCCCACACAAGAAAAACCGCTCCGGCATCGGGCTGATGATACTGAATTTCTTGGGGGCTGATCAGATCAAAATCGGCAGTAGCCTCAATAAGGCTATTTTCTGAAACCATTTTAGTATAATCGCCATCCCAAACCCAATCGATAGGGATGCCACTTTGGGTTGACCTTATTTGAAAACCATAGTCAAGCGTAACCCCCGCTGGTACTTCAATTTGGGCCTGAAACATATCGCCATTACGCGTCATGGGTGTGTGCATAACCCCATTTTCTAGCATAGTTCTTGGGGGAAGCTGTTCGTTGGGCAGGGGCTGCCAACCGTCGATGCCCCAGACCAGGAAAACTTCACCGGCTTCGGGCATATGGTAATCGATCTCTAACCTAATAGGAGCGTTGGCGGCAAAAAGTGGGCCAGGCTGGATAAAAAAGGATATCAGCAGCCCCCATAAGCCGCTCAGCAACCAGCGGGCTAGCGCAGCGCTGTAACGGGGCCGACTGGGTTGAGCTTTAAATAATCTAGGGTAAAATCGTTGTCGATACATTTCAATCACTGGCTTTCGTTGAAGCCTCCATAGGTGACAAAATCTAGGCCGGCGAACCATCTATATCCTTGAAAAATCCAAAAATGAAGAAATTAGCAAGCCATACACTTAGCAAAGTGACGCCGCCGGCCAAAAAGTATAATTTATAGGCTAAAGCATCGGATACGTCACTCAAAAGAGTGATGCCGCCCACCACCTCTATAGTATCATCATCTGTTGGCATATTTTGATAGTTGCCATCCCAGACAGGATAGATGATATCAAAGAGGCCTTGTCTTTTCGTAATTTGAAAACCATATTGAAAGGCGGTATTGGCCGGTACTTCAACTTTAACGACAAAAGCGTCGCCTACTTTGGTCATAGGCGTGTACATAATATTATTTCTAACTTCTGTCCCCGCCGGCCATAGTGCTTCCGGCATAGGTTTCCAATCGTTTACACCCCAAATCAGCTTCACTTCAGAGGCTTCTGGCCTGATATAACGTATTTCTTGGGTATTTAAGGTAATACTTAATCGTGAATTTATTTCGACCAGGTTATCATTTGAGGGTATCTCTTGATAATTGCCATCACACATAGGCCAAGTAATGTCAAAGGATTCGCTTTTTGTCAAAAGAAAGCAGTAGTCCAGGGTTGAGTTTACCGGCACCTCAACTTTAGCGATAAACGTATCCCCTTCTTGAGTCATAGGGGTATGCATCACATTGTCTATCACATTTGTCCCCGCCGGCCAAAGCAGATCCGGCAAAGGCTGCCAACCGTTAACCCCCCAAACTAATTCTACTGCCGAGGCCTGAGACATGTTATAATGAAATTCCTGAGTGATCAATGAGAAATTAGTTGAATTATTTAGAGAAGCCTTGGAGAGGGATACACTAGAAACCATAGCGTCATCTACAGGCGCTTCTGTCTCAACCGGATCAGGAACAATATTGGCAAACAAGCCGACGTGGGCATCTCGCAACATACGCAATCTATCAAAGTTTGAGTCCATCCAACGGAAAAGAAATTCTCGATTACGGTTAGCTACTGTGTCTAGCGGCAGCCCCTTCCGCAAATCTTGCTCCAGGGCCTCTGCTCCGGCTGCATACCATTTCTGCCACCAAAAACCGTGAACCGTATTGAGCGGTATTAATAATAACATCCCCCCAAAAACGAACCACCGCAATGACTTACCAATCTGAGCAGGGGCATAAAGCTCCCAAATAAAATAGGCGGTGAATAAAGCGGGCACCGCCAAAAGGACATAGCGAGTCGGCCAGATGCCCCCCCAGACCGGCAGATGAAGCACTTCCGCTCGCCCCCAACCTATAGCCAGCGCAAAGAGCATCATATTGCCTAAAAAAACAAGAACGCCCAAAGCCCGATATCGCTGACGATGCTCTAAGCGGACAATATTGAATACTAAAACACCGGCACTGATGGTTAACAACCCGAAAATAGTAATCGTTGATAGTATCCAAGACGTTCTAGCAACCGGTCCAAAGCCTAAAGCTAAAAACTGTAATGATGCCCACAACGCTGCCGTAAACGTGGGGTTAGGGGTGTCGTGAGGTGGACTTTGATAACCAACGAAATATAAACCGGTAAGAGCAAGGGCAACCACAGCCATGCCGACCAAAAAAGCCCCGATCCATTTTTCACTGCGCCCCTCACCCAGACGCCACTGGCGAACCCCACTATAACTCAGCCACAAAGCCAGTCCTGGCACAAAAATAAGTCCATTGGCTCCACTTAACGGTAACAATATCAGCGATGTTCCGGCAATAATGGCTTTTTCCCAGGTATACAGATGGCGCACACTCACTATCACCAGAAGAATGGCACAGGTTAAGACGGTCGGTAAGATCTGGGTAAACTGCCAACTCCAATACATATTTTCCCAATTTCCCAGATGAAGTAAGGCAATCGGGAAAAAAGCATCGGCGTAGCTGGTGCGACCACCACGAATATACCGGACGACCAGGATAGAAACAAAGGCCAGTGAACTTAAGACCACTATGTTTAACAACATACCAGTACGGAAGTCGCCGTGGGTTGCTTTGAGGAGTAACAGCAAAATAAGACGCGGAAACGGAATACGATGCTCATTATTTTGAGCCCATAACCATTGGAGCAGGTTCGGCTCATGTCCTGTTAAAGGAGGAACCAACCACCAATCTTCGCTGAATGGAATATTGTAGGTATCTCTGACAAGAAAGATCAACGCAATCAGCAGCATAACTAACCAAATACTCCACACAAAGGCGCTGGCTCCTCGATCAACTAGTGATCGATTTATCGATCCGGCCTGCTGCCGAGTCATAGGTAATCGCTTCATTATACTCATTGTCATTTCATTATACTTTCCACCAGCGGGTCAACTGACCTGATGTTCCTAGGTGTAATTATTTCTAAGTTATCTATTATCTATTCTCGGCACCAATATACGTTGCCCCAACAGTTGTTGAAAATAGTCAGATGGTGTGCGAAACCCCAAAACAAAAGTTATCCCCCCCCAAATGACCATAGCTAACAAAATTTGTCGACCAAAATTGATACTAAAAAGATACCCACTTAAGGCTAATGGGGGTTTCACTTCAGTAATGCCGTCTTCTAAAGCCACAATTTGATACCCTTGATCGCCGTTCCAATCCCAATCGGCAGAGGTGGGCCAAATATGATTATAAAAACCCCGTTTTTCTGCAATCAAAAATCCATAATCGACCGTTGTGCCAACAGGCACTCTAATCTTAACCGTAAACGTATCATCTTCGGCAGGCATGGCAGTATACATAACGTTGCCATTGATCTCTGTCCACTCTGGACGTAGGGATTCGGGTATAAGCTGCCAATTATTAACTCCCCATACAAGATAAACCTTAGACGCCGGGGGAATAGTGTACCGAATTTCATAGGTGATTAACTTAGAACTATCGGGGGAGACTAAACCTTCGGCATTTGGTCTATCGGCTGTCGGCGTTATGTCAGGGTTTAACGGTGCAGTAAAACTGGGATCATCTTCTACCATTTTCGAAAAAATCCCCACATCTGCATCGCGTAGCATGCGCATATAACCAGCAATCTCATCGGGTTCTCTGTAGTGTAAAAGAAGATCCCGATATCGCTCGGCTAAAATTGTGGCAGGCGTGCCAGATAATAAATCTTGTTCAAAGGCTACATCTTTATCGGCGAACCAGTAGAGCCACCCCAACCCCTGATTGGTATTAGCCGGAAGTAGGAAACCCATTACCCCCATTAAACCGCTTAAAACAATGACTTTTACTCTGGTGGGACCATAAAGCTCCCACAGAAAAAATGCAGTTAAAAACCCTGGAACAGCCATAGTCACATATCGAAGCGGATACACGCCGTAGACCGTTTGAATCGCTGTAGCACGACTCCAGCCGGTTGCTAATGCCAAGAGAATGAAGTTACTAAAGAACAGCAATAGACCAAAGGCGCGTAATTTTTCAGGCGCCGGGTCTCGAAAAAATGCCAGAATACCCATAAGGGTAGCTCCTCCAAAGACCGTAACCATAATCCCTATGGGCAATGTCCAAGCGTCTCTCACTGCCGGGCCTAAACCCAATGCCAAAAATTTTATGGCGGTTTCGAATGCGGCAGGGAGAGTTGGATCAGGAGGGCGCCAATCCGGACGGTGATAAGTAACGAAGTGCAACCCGGTCAGCAAAAGGGACATTAAAGCCGAGGCAATAAGAAAACCGCTGATCCAACGCGGCTGCGCCTTTACCCCACGCCAGTGTCTAATAGCCAGAAAACTAAACCATAGAGCAATAGCGGGTGCAAATATCAACGCATGAGAGCCACTCAATGGAAGCAATATTAGTGTAACGCTGCTGACTAAAGTATACCGTGGAGTTGTTAACAACGGGTCAGTTACCAAAACTAACAGAATAACGCAAGTCAAAACGCTAGGGACAACCTGGGTAAGCTGCCAGCTCCAGTAGAGATTCTCGGCATTGCCTAAATGAATCAGAATCAAAGGAAAGAAGGCATCTGCAAACCTAGTCTGGCCGCCGCGTATTTTTCGGGCGGCTAAAATGAGTAAAAAAGCGACAGCGCTCAAGACTGTAACATTAAAAGCCATGCCGGCCCGAATGTCTCCTTCGGAAATTTTCAAGAGCGCTAATAAGATAAGGCGAGGAACCGGAATACGATGTTCACTATTCTGATTCCAAAGCCAACCTAGCAGATCAGGCTCATTCCCGGTCAGCGGAGGAACCAACCACCAATCTTCATTGAGGAGAACTGTCCGACCCGATTTAACCAAGACAAATACGGCTGAGGCTGCCATAATTAGCCATACGCCCCACACAAAAATCTGCGCACCATAATCCGACTCTCTAAATCTATGCCATCGTTTAAATAGGCTTACCATCCCGCTTTATCCTGATGCTCAGACTTGGTTAAAAATGTTGAGATTTTTTTTCGCCACTGTTGAAGCAAAACGTGCCAATAACCGCCCCCCACTTTAGCCAACCGGAAGGATGACACCCCCATATCAGGTGTGCGGTTAATCCAAGATATGGGCACTTCTTTAACCGAATATCCCATTAGCAGAGGCAGCAGCCCCGTCTCGGCATTCACTGAAAAATGGGGTTGGGTCAACGGCAGTTTCTCTACCACCTCCCGGCGCATCAGTTTAAGATTATTGGTTAGATCGCGAAATCGTCGCCACAGCATTAATTGAGCCAGCGTATGAAAGGCCCGATTGGCCACAATTTTCTGAAACGGGTAGTTAAGTAGAACGCTGTGGCGTGAAAACCGGCTGCCGATAACGACATCATAGCCTTGGGTGGCCGCATCAAACATATCTCGTATCTCCGGCAAAAGGTGCTGGAAGTCGCAATCCATCGAAAGCACAAACCGTCCGGTGGCGGCCCGATACCCATCGGCAATTGCCCTACCGACCCCGTTGGGCGGTGTACGGAACACCGGCTTAATAGTTGGGTCTTCAGCGGCCAGCCGGCGGATAACTTCCGCCGTATTATCACGACTGTTATCATCAACCGGAATGATTTCGTGAATATATTCGCCATAAAAGTTTTTTAACTGAGAAATAAGCGGTTCGATATTCATCTCTTCATTGTGACAGGGGATGACCACCGAAATCGCCCGGTGCAGTTGGGTATGCTCGCACAAAGAGACCTTGACTTGTTCTACCTGTCGCGGTGGTTTTTGGGCATGAATTAAGATAGAGCCGGCCAAGGTCCGAATAACGGGCGCGTTTTCGAGCAGAATAGAGAGGTTGCGCAAAAACCAGATAAGCGGGCGATTCAAGGGCGCGTAGACAAAGTCATTGTACACAGCAAACACTCGAACAAAGCCCACTTCCGACATCAGTTCGTAGAGATCGGGCCGGCTCAACAAACTTCGGGGGTCTCTTTGTACCGAATATTTGGTTATGGCCCGGCGTAATTGGAGCATAACATTCCAGGGATTACTTTCATAAAAAATCACCTGACCACCCGGCTTGAGCAGTTTATATACATTTTGAAGAAACCAGGCACTGTTACGTTTATCCAGCAGATCCATCGCTACCACAAAATCGAAACGCCGGTCGTTTAATTCACCCGGTAAAGATGAAACATTAAGGTATTCGATCCCCGGCGGCAGATCTTGCGGCTGCTTTTGGTCGGCTCGAAACGTTACTGCTGTGATAGGGTTTTCACCGCGCGAAACCTTAGACAATTGGCGGGTAAAGTAGCCTTGACCGGCCCCTAACTCTAAAATCGTTTGGCCGGGGACCAGGTGAACGATGTGTCGTAGGCTAAAGGCTCGCCATAGTAAGCGATCATCATAAATGGGATCTCGTTTTCGCCAATAATCGTCTCGGAACTGCTCACGAATCCCCAACGTCTCAATAGTCTGGGTCTGTTCTGTGGTGATGAAAGCAGGTCGGTTGACGATCTTGACCGGCGTCTCCGTGGATAACATTTCTAAGCTCATGATCTCCTACCTTTCTAAAGCCAACGACTACTATTTTGATTAAAGATTTCTGTTAGAATATCTGGCACTGAATAAGTTAAATCCCATTCAGGATAATGACCCTTAAATTTACTGATATCACCAATCCACCAAATGTGATCGCCAATTCGATTTGTTTCCTGGTAGCTCCAGTCAAGCTTTTTGCCGGTAATAGTCTGGCATAGATCAATGGCTTCTAACATCGAACAGTTGCTAAAACGACTACCGCCAATGTTGTAAACTTCCCCAACTCGGGGCTGTTGATAAAAATGATAAAAGGCGTTGACTAAATCATAGCTATGAATATTATCGCGGACTTGCTTACCCTTGTACCCATAAATCGAGTAATGATTCCCGGTCATCGTACATTTCATCAGGTAGGAGAGAAACCCATGAAGTTCGGTCCCGGAATGGCTGGGGCCGGTTAAACACCCCCCGCGAAAAGCCGCGGTCTTGATTCCAAAGTAACGACCATACTCTTGAACCAATACATCCGCCGCCAGTTTTGACGCGCCAAATAACGAATGTTTGCAGGCGTCAACACTCATAGTTTCATCAATACCATTCTTAAATCTATGGCTTGGGTCAATTTCCCAACGACGTTCACATTCTATCAGCGGCAGCAAATTGGGGTTATCGCCGTACACTTTATTGGTTGAGCAAAAGATAAAAACCGCCTCCGGGCAATAGTGGCGCGTATTTTCCAACAGAACTAACGTGCCGTTGGCATTGACGGTAAAATCGGTAAACGGCTCTTTGGCCGCCCAATCGTGAGAAGGTTGGGCCGCGGTATGAATAATCAGGTCAATATCTGAACCATAGGTTGAGAACAATTGGCCCATAGCTTCGTTATCACGAATATCAAGGCTATAATGGATGTATTGATCACCATAAAGCTCTTGCAGGCGCTGCCGGTTCCATTGGGTGGAGGCATCGGCCCCAAAGAAAACTCTGCGCAGATCGTTATCGATGCCAACCACTACAAAATCGCGTTCACAGAAAAAACGAACGGCCTCTGAGCCAATCAATCCAGCGGATCCTGTAACAAGTACAATTCCCATAATTTTATTTCCCTTCTGAGTATATCTTGAATTCGCTAATTTGGTTTTCGAGAAAAGTCAACTTAATGACTAAACTTGCTTCAATACCTGAAAGCCGGGACGCCAGATAGGAATGGTTCCATCAGGCAGCAATTCGCCTTGAATTTCCTTTAAATCCCACTCAGATGCACCGGTGACACTTTTCAGACGACCGCCAAAATCAGAGGCAATCTTCAAACGACCGAATAACTCAGCTTCAGCTAAGGTAGGATTATAGATAACCCGAAGCGCGGCTTGGGCGGTGAGACCCGGATTAGGCGGATTGATCACAAAACTATCATTAGTCTCTAAAAAATTTCTAATAAAATCCACAGCCGCTTCTTGAACCGGTTTGATGAGGGTTTGATATTGTTCCTGTTCAGCCGAATTATCTTCCAGTACCGGCTTGACTGTTTCATCTTCTAATCGATAGGCTAACACACTGCCGTGATCGGCGCTATGAAACAGCTCAATGATCGATGGTCCTGACCGAACCAGTTGGGAAATCCAATGAGGTTCATCGTTTTCAACCAAAAACCCTTTCGCCCGAAATTTGGCCGAGGCGTTTTTAGGTTTGTTAAAGGTTCCCAAGTAGTAACCATCGATCGCTTTGTCGATGCCCAAATAGTCGAGCAGATTGACCAAACAGTTCTGTAATGAGCCGTGCCAGCCGATATCCACAAAAGCCACTTTTTCCTCAGTCAGCATCATTTCTTGACGCAGATAGGTTTCGACTGTACTAAAATTCTCTTGATTGGCCCGTTCAAGTACCGGCCAGGCATTTTTCAAAAAGGCGTCGAATTTGGGTCTCGTCATTTCGTTCAGACTTGATTTCCGATTAAGCAAACCATACTCAGCCAATAAATCGCTTACATCGTCAAACTTGAGCGAGATACGACTAAGCGCTTCTTCAAGAGTTAAATGATCCCAACTATGCGAAAATAAATAACGAGCAGTTTCCGGCTCCGTAAAAATCAGGCTGGGATAGAGCGCCACCCGTGACACATAGAGATATCGTGAGTCGATTTCAAACCCGGCCGCCGAGGCGACCAAGTCAAAAAATCGTTTCATAATAAGACCATCGCGGGCAGCGAAATAAACCCGTTTGTAACCCCCATCTTTCAAGTGAGCTAACAGCCAGGCGGAAAAAGCATAATAAAGCAGGGATAAATGCTGACGCCCTGTCTGCTGAAACAACGAGTGCGATTTGTTTGCCTCATTCTGCTCAGCCATATTTTTACTCACTTCACACAACAACGAAGAGAACCGCACATCGCCGCTGGGCTCGTCACCCAACCCGCAGCGCCATTTCAGCCGGTGTTTAATCGTCGGTACAAAAAATGTGCGAAGCCCTTTACCAAGGGCCATACTCACATCCGATAGCCGGTTATCGCCAACGTGAAGCACCCGCTTGGGGCGCCGGCCCAGATCATTTAACACCACATCAAAAAGTGAGCCTTCTTGTTTTGTTTTACCATAGACCGAGGAAACGTAAATCTTAGCGATGCCCCGATAACCGGCTTGCTCTACCACATTGCTGATGAAACTCTCAGAAAAATAGGTATCGGTGACAATGATGACTTGTTTGCCCGCAGCCAGAGCGGCATTCACCAGGTAAACGCCGCTCTCTAACGCAATTAACATCGACTTTTCGCAAACCAGCTCTATTTGCTGCAAATCTTGAGCGAGCTGCGGGGTTAAGCCCAGCATCTGGCCTAATTCCCGATAAATAGCTGCCAGTTCCACTTCTTCAATAAAATACCCCCAGACTCGCGCCCGCGCCCGCTCTTCGGCCCTAACCCGTAGCGCCGTGAAGTCATCCAACTTCAACCCGAGTTGTTTTTCGGCTTCGGCTTGCACATAATAAAACAAATCCTTCGGTAAAAACAAACCTTTGCGGTAAACAAGTGTATCAAACAAATCAAACGATACCACATCGACTTGCGTCAGCAGCCGACCAAACTCAGCGCGTTTTTCTTCATCTAAATAAGACTGAAGGCGACCGTTGTGAATGAATTTCTGATGAGGAACAGAAGCTGTAGCGATCATATTTTTCCTTTAACAAAAAGTAGTTGTCTCTCGCAAGCCAATCATTAGGATGTATATTCAACATCAACTTCCTGTGGTAAGGCGCTATTGAAGGGCAAGGGTAACATTCTCAATTTTTTCCACGACTTTTTGGCCTTTTTCAGGACCATCGAGGCTCGTTCTTGAAGGGAAAACTGACCATTATAGATAAATTCACTGGGTCGCGTTCCCAGCTCAATCTGAAAGTCGGCCAGGTCCAGTTCAAAGGGTTGATCATGGGGTAACTTGAGAATAATCCGGGCCTGATGCCCACGCTTTAGCTCTTCTTTTTGCACCGCCGGACATTTCACGGTAAAGGTCAATCTTTGAAATTCACGGGTAATAGAAACGACCTGCTCAGGCCAGGCTACCTGTTTGCCATCGCCCACCTCAAACCGGCCGCTAGCAATAATCCAGTTTCGTGGGCTTTTCAAGCGGCAAATCATACTCACAACAATCGTGTTACCGGAAAAGCTCAACACCTCCGGTATAGTACATTCCAAATTAAACCACGAGCTGCCCTTGGTATAGCCGTCATTTTTTATATGCAGATAATTTTTGCCAAACGGCAGTTTCAGCCCATCTTCAAGCCATTTTCGACGCTCAACGGTGTAAGAAACCCGCCGGCCATCATAACAAATTACAAAGCCGGGACAAATTTCCGCATAGGCATAACTGTTTGACGGATCTTTCACTGCTTCGCTGGGTCCCGGCCACAGCCGGAAGTCGCCATTACGGGCCAAATTACGAAGCGGCTCGCGGACGGTATTTCCTTCCACTCGAACCGATATCTGTTTAATTTGTTGCTCAATAGTCCACATATAGTTGTGCAGATTTTGAAACTCTTGTTGCTGACGATTAAACAGCGCCGCTTGCATTTCACCCATTGTCAGCAGTTGAGCCAGTGGAACACTCCCGGCTGGTTCACCTTGTCCTCGAACTAGATCATTGACGAATTCGGCTCGTTTGGCTCGGTGGATAGAATTTTGGGCATGAACTGAGTTTCCGTAAGCGCCAGTGGTCGTATTGGTCCGGTGATGATAATTAGCCAGTGGTTCAGGGATCACATCGATATTAAAGCGCTGTAACACGCGCAAATGAAAGTCCCAGTCGCCTAACACGCCGTATTGCTCGCGGTAGGGGCCAATCGCTTCCAACGCGGCTCGACGGAAAATAAAAGAAATTGGAGGAAATCGATTCTCAATCGCCAGATCAACCAACGATAGGTTATACAACTGATCATTAAAGATATAGTTGTTATGCGTAACAATATTATTTTCGTCATCAATGTGCTCGATGATCAGATTCGACCAGGTGGTGACTCCGCCTAACTTCGGATTCCAACCATGCCTATCCAAATGCGAGACCGTTCTAGCCAGGAAGTTCGGTTCCCAGGAGTCGTCATCATCGTGAATAACAATAAAGTCGCTGTCACAACTGTTAATGCCCGCATTCGAAGCCGTTTGCATACCCATCGAAACCGGATGGTGAACTGTCAAAATTCGCCCGTTCACCTCGCCGGCCACCTCGTCTACAACAAATTTCACGATAGCCGGATCGCCGCCGTCATTGACAATGATCATTAACCAATCTTGAAATGTTTGATCGAGAGCGCTGCGAATAGCTCGACGCAGCAGAACCGGGCGATCTTTTGTTCGGGTTATAATGGCAACGCGCGCATAGGGTAGCTGCTCGTGGCCGGCTCTTAGCTGAGGCGGACCGGCCCCCCGTGTTTCTGGGCCAACCGGCGTGACCGGTAAATCGGTTGAAAGCCCTTGCGCCAGTTGAATCAACTTGGCCTGATAATAGGGCAGTTGTTCAAGATAAGGCCGAATATGACGCCGAAGATTCGCACTTTTATGGAGTTGGGTCTGCTCTCCTCGAAACATTCCGCCCAAGCTGACGCGGTACCAGAAGAGGGGTTCAGGCACGCAGACCATCTTGACCCCGACGATAGAGGCCCGGCAGAACAATTCCCAATCCTCATGGGTAATGCCATAATCTTCGGTAAAACCGCCCAGTTTATCAAACGCCTGCCGCTCATAAAGTGCGTTGGCATCCCCGTAACAGTTACTCAAAACGCCCAGCGCCGGATCAGGGCCGAAAGGGGTATAGCGCAAAGGCGGCGGTTCCGCGCCGGAGAGAGTGTCTTCTACCTCGAACACATCACAAAAGGTGGTCACAATTTCGGCGCCCGTTCTGTGAGCCACAGCCACCAGGGTACTGATCTCGTGGGGTTTGGCCACGTTATCGTCATCCATAAACAGCAGATAATCCCCGGTCAAATGACGAGCCCCAAAATTACGGGCCGCTCCCAGATATCGATTGTCTTGAACCAACAGACGCCAGCCAAGGGGTTCGATTTCGGCTTTGATGGCGGCCAGTTCTTGCTGCACTTGAGGATCAGGACTGCCGTCATCCACCACTAAGACCTCAAAATTTTTATATGTCTGTTGCTTCAAGGAAGTTAGTGCCCGGCGTAACGCCTTAGGTCGAGAAAAATGGGTGATACAAACGCTAACTTTGGGACCAGTGAGCGTATCGACTCGCAGTGGGGGAGATGAGGGTATTTCGTCTAGGGCTGGCAAGGGAGGACATCCGGTTTGCCACAATTTTAATAAGGTGGGAGAAACGGGCGAACGAGAGTCAGGTAAAGTTTGAAACGCGCTGATGATGCCTTGCGCAATCGAGCCGGGGTTGGCTGTATAAGTCGGCCCATCCCCTTTAACGTGAGTGTCTTGGCGATATTTAACATGAATGACAGATAAGCCGGAATTTTTGATTAAACGGGCTCGTAAGTTCTCGCGCCGAACGGTATTGCAAACGACCACCCCCGACAAGCCAAAGATGAATTCTATCTCATCGGATATAGCCAAATCACGTTTAATAGTAACCGGGATGTTCCACTTGGCGCTGCGCAGGTGAATATAACTGACAGCATCCATTCCCCCAACAGCCTGGGGTGGGCCCACAAAAACAACCTCAACCGCTTGCTTCAACTCGGGTAAAGCACGTCCGATAGCGTCGCAGAAAAGGGGCAAGCCCCCATCGGCGCTTAAAGGACCGTAGTAAATGATCGACAGAGATGGACTTTTCTTAGCCGGTCCGGCCTCGATAGCTAAGGGCTGAGCCTGATCCCAAGCCCACTCATGGATGCTAACCTCACTCCGTAGTTCGATCTTATCCAGATACCACTGCCAGGCTAGGTGATCATGAACCACGATGGCGTCAGCCCGTTCCAAGCTACCCCGTTCCAACAAATCATCCATCAATGCGTTGACGTCATCGAGCAGGTTGTCTTCCACTTCTTTATGAAAGACGGTGCCGCCGGTAACGTGAACCACAAACAACGTATCGAGAAAATAAAGCCCCAGCTGCTTAGCCAAGGTAGGATAATAAACCACACCACAGCGATCGATACAATGAACTTCGTTAAAGGCCCGATCTTTCAAAAATTCATAAAAATTATAAGCGGGTTTGTGCCCGGCCACGGCCAGATTGGGCGTCACCGGTTCCTTTAGCCGCTCAACAGTCACTTTGTTTAACAGTTCTTTTGGAAATAAAGCGGATACATTTGACCACCCACTGATGTCCGGTTCAACGGTAATTATCGTAGCCGAGATAGGTTGGGTGGGGTTCAGGCTTATGGCTTGTTCCAGTTGCGCTGCGGCGAACAGCAAGAGTTCGACCACGGCTTCATTTTGCGCGGCTACTTCACTTAGCGTTGACACTACAAAGGCCAGATTTGTTTTGGATGAATTACTTTTCATGAGAGATCTCCGAATAAACCTCGGGGTAGTTTATTTTTTCTAAGGGGGATGACCACGAACTGGTGCTATTAGGGGGTGGTTCGCTCTGCTTCTCTTTTATTGCTTGCAAATGATTCCATTGAGCATACTGCTCATACCACATCTGACTGAACCGGGATGGCCCAAACCACCTTGACTTTGACTTGACTGCCTCTGCCAGTTCATATTTGTTGATGATATTCGACGGAGCAACAATACCTTCTAAAGCCAGGGCTTCTAGCAGCGGCACAGCTAAGGTAGTGGTTAAAATAGCCCCAAGATGCCTACCTTGGAGCGGCTCAAAACCAGGTTGGGGAGAAATAATG
This sequence comes from Anaerolineales bacterium, assembly GCA_020634935.1. Taxonomy (GTDB): domain Bacteria; phylum Chloroflexota; class Anaerolineae; order 4572-78; family J111; genus JAGRBY01. The sequence continues at coordinate 53,404 of JACKAT010000023.1, read as the reverse complement.
CCGACCAATTGGTGGCCATACCAAATTTTTGCTCCCGCTGGTCTTTGCTCATCCAAGAGCTGCGCGGCCTTTTCCCAGCCTTGGTCGAGGCTAATTTCAACCATAGGTTCAGGCTCATAGAAATAGTCTTCCCTATTTCGTACAAAAGCGGCGATGTTTCGCCAATTTTTTAGCTGATCGATGACCCCCCACCAATACCAATACCAATGGCAGAAGCTATAAAATTGATCCCAGTAACGACTTAACTTTAAAGCCTCTAACCCACGGAGGATAGGAACTGAGACTTTTGTTAGACCGCGACCAAAGCTTGACCACAGGAAAGGAAAGATAAGCAGAGCAGCTTGGTAACGCAGTTTCATCGACTCAAACGAAGTAACAACAGGCAGTGTGGAACGTAGTTCGGGATACTGCTGACCTATGGTTATATCAGCTCGCCCCTCCTGGCGGGCTCGGTCTAAAGTCCGTTTCATATTCATCGTTTCGTAATGATCACTAACCGCTTCAGGAACAAACCTAATGGCTACATTTGATTGAATTAACCGGATGCCTATTTCATAATCCTCATGAGCCTGAAATATAGGGTTAGTATTGAAGCCACCCAGGTGAACAAAGGTGTCAGCTTCAATCGACATATTGCCACTCAGTAAATCTTGATAGGAAAAACGATGACCAGGCTGCTGTAGCTCATCAAACTTAGCAGCCCACCATCCTCGAACTTTGGCATGAAAATAACTGCTAAGCGAACTTTGAATAACCGGTGGGTAAGGTCCAATACCCACGTGTCTACCTTGAATTTGATGAGCCGCGACGTGGGCTGCCACTAAACCCGGCCTTGGCACAACATCATCATCCAAAAATAATAGGAGCGAGCCCTTAGCTTGGGCAGTACCTCGATTTCGGGCCGCTGCCGCACCTTGGCTGGCTTGTTCAATGACCATTAGCGGAAATGAAGCCTGATAACCCCGAAGCATCTCTGATGTCCCGTCACGGCCTCCGTCAACCACGACCAAAACTTCAAATTGCTGAGCTGGAAACGTTTGTTGGTTAAGCGCGTCGAGGGTACGCTTTAAGATCGCACACCGATTATGAGTTGGGATAACGATACTGACAATAGGTTGGGGCGATGTCTTGGTCGTCATTATTTATTACCTTTATGAACAGACCACAGAGAGTAAGGATAAGCCCAAGGTCCCAGAGCAGCCCCGCAAAATCGGGCCGCCATAATATCAAGTGGGGTGCAGTTAGGTCGTCGCAATAATGATTTGGCCAGTGTGGGGACTTCCCGCCAAATCCATTCAACCATTTGCCGGGCTGCGTCCCAATTTCCGTTAAATAAGTAGCAGGTCCAAATGGCGAAACCCGCCACTTCATAACCAAAAAGTTGTCTTCGCAGTTCCGGCCAGGTACGGCGGTGACGATGCCAATTCAACGCTTCCGGCTCATAGATAATGCGATAGCCTGCCGAAAGGATACGAATAAAGAGATCCGTATCACCCCCGCCGCGCGTTGGCGTACCTACGTCAAAGGCGTCGTTAAACGGACCGATGAGTTCCACTGCCGACTTCCTCAGCGCCATATTAACCCCGGCGCCGGCCACCCAACCCATTAACGGATCACAATTGTTATTGTCAAGACACATCCGCTTGAAACCACGACCAAAGCCCCCCAACCGTTGAAACCATTCCTGAGCTTCGGTCTCTAATTCTAAAGGCATGGTTAGGCCGGTCACACATAATGTTCGTGGATCATCGAAGTTTCGGAGCAAAGCTCGAAGCCAGTTAGGATCAGGCGCTGCGTCATCGTCGGTAAAGACCACAATGTCATTAGCGGCCTCACGCAAGGCGCTATTGCGGGCAATATTTAAGCCCGGTCGATTCTCGCGCACATATCGGACTTGCGGGTACTTTTCAACGAGTTGACGGGTGAGGTCGGTTGAAGGATGGTTATCCACTACAATAAATTCTTGACCATCATCAGGTAACTGCATCAAAGCATTGAGACAACGCTCCAGATCTTCCGGTCGATCCCGGGTGCAGACAGCAACCGTCGCTTTAGGGCTATCGCCTGCTTGGCAAGCTGCCGCCGGCAAGGCCAGGTAATCGTGAAGCCAGTTTTCCCAAAAGGCCGAATCGGCATTAAGGAGTAGAACCTTGCGTAAATCATCTCCATCGATGCGGCCGCCGGACAGTGAAACTAAGGCTTGGCCGACCGGACGACCATCGAGCCGAAGTAAAACTAAGGCGCGGTCGTACTCCCGTTGATTCGCAATCTCGAGGGGAAGATTATTAAGGTCAAGATCAAGGACAGCTGTGGACATTACTATCTCCGTTGTATTTCAGGCAGCTTAATCTCATATCGTCAAGGCAACATACCAGGTTAATCAGTGACTCTTATGCCGTTGAGGATAAATTTCATCCTTAGTTATAGTTACATTTACTCTAATCAACTTATTCCAGATCGAAGTCACACGGGGCCGGAGGAGTGGCCGAAGTAATCCAATTTGGGGGATTGCCAAACAAAAGGCGATGGTATAAAGCAGGCTAAATGTAACCGCCGTTGGTATGACCGTTATTGAATAAAATACCGCTCCAATCAATAGTAACATCGTCGCTAATTGAGGCAGCAGCCAAAGCGGGTTGACTCCGCTAGCCTGACTTTTAGGGGTAGGCCGGAAAGACAACGGAAGGTGTAACACGGCCATAACCCAAGCCAGCGTATAAATCGGCCAACTGGCATAAATGATAATGATTGCTCGCCAAAGCGCTTCGGTAATAACAGAAGGGTGATGCCATTTTCGCAGCGCCAAATGGCGAATGAGGATATCCATCAGCGCTACCGGGGCTAAATGATAGAAATATTGCTGTAACATCTTTAGAGCGTTTTCACTCCCTAAAGTCAAAACCGCGATGGTGACGGCCAGATGAATAAAAATAACCGGGCCAATGAGATATTTAGTGGTGCGCACAGCGTAAGCCATCCGCCCGCCCCAAGTTAAATTACGAAATAAGCGAGGGTAATCTCTGAGTAAAACTTCGAACACGCCACGCGCCCATTTAAACTGTTGAGTAAACCAGGCTGCTAAATCCGGTGGAGCCAGACCCGGAGCTAAAGGCTCGGCCACATAGCGCGAGCGCCAACCCGCCGCGTGCAGAGCAATGGAGGTGGCTAAATCCTCGGCCAAACCGGGGCGGTAGCCGCCAATCGACTCAAGCGCCGATCGTCGAATTAAGGAGTTGCTGCCCATTTTGGTTACACTATCGAAGCCGTCCATACCTAGCGAAGTGGGGTTATAAAAGTCAAAGCTGGTTTCAGTGGCAGCTTGGGCCACAAAGCCGTGGCCTCCGCCGTTGGTAAACGTGGGCATAACTTGTACAAAGCCGATGGTCGGTTTAGCAAAATAGCCAACCGTTCGCTCTAAATAGTCGGGCTTCGGCAGGTGGTCGATGTCAAACAACGCAATAATATCACCCTTGGTACGGGCTAATGCGGCATTGACATTGCCTGCTTTGGCATTTTTGCGATCTCTACGTGTAAGATAGCCAACACCCAATCGCTTAGCCAGTTGAGCCAAATTCGGATTACGGCCGTCGTCCAGCAGCCAAGTATAGTGTTGGCCGCGCATAGCGCAGCAAGCCAATAGATTACGTTCCACCATGTCATAATCCTCGCCACAAGCGGTGACAAAAACATCAATGGTTAAATCTTTGGGGCGCTTGGGCCAGGTTAAAGGCCGATGATGCGTACCCAGGTATATAATCCAACTAAATAAAATTTGAGCTACACCATAAAATAGGGCTCCTATAAATCCCAGTACAAGCCAGAGGGACATTAATCGATCGCTCTGAAACCACCAACTATAATAGAAAAGTAGGGCCAGGCTACCAATGATAACTAAAACTATTCCACGGAATTCACTGAATGAAATTTTGGTCAGACGTGCTAATTTCATATTAAATATACCATTCCACTCGTTTCTAGTAGGGCGTGAATATCATAACTAGTTAGCAATAAGTCAAGTATTAGATATATCGAAATAAAAACCTGCTCACTTGATAGGCCAAATAAACCTATCCTCCAAAATGCGGTGCCATTTGTATTTTCAATAAAATATCTAGCCTCTCTCGTTTCCGCTAAACTTTATTATCTATCAACCCTTGATGTAAATTCAGGTATATTTCTTGAGTAACACAACCTCAAAAAACCATACCCTCTCCCCGTTTTTACGATTGTTCAGAGCAATTTTGGCCAATAAAGCTTCTTACTAATAGAGATTTTGATGTAGCATTAAGGGAAGTTAATTGATTTTAACAAGCTACACTTTGCTTATTTTCGTAAAAAAAAATGTAAACGACATAAAGCACTTATAAAAAACTGGTTAGGAAATTTGCCTCCTCAAATATTGTTCTAGCCAGTTCAAGCGATAACTTGAAAAACTATTACCTGATGAGCCGAGTCTTCGTAAACGGGCTTGAATTTGGTGGGATGGCTGAGCAAATAAGGCAGCAAGGTTGAAGAAGTGTAGTCATCAAATTGCTCGCCCTTATCCCATTCAAACAATTGGGGTTGTATCAAGATGTAATCAACATTTTTATCGTTTACGTACTGCTCAATATTGGTGATCCAAGGGCCAAGATACTCGGTCCGACGGCGCGAATAAAGATAATTGGGTATGCCGTTAAATGACAGGACAATCGTTTCGGGCGGGGTGTTTTCGCGAAGCCATTGATTGCCCAGTGATAGATTTACCACGTGGTGGTCAACCGGTGAGGCTACTTCGTGATAATTAAAAGCTAAAGAAACAAGCATTATTAGACAAGTTAGCCCCCCCATGACAGCCAATTTATAAGTAGGTCCAGAAGCCCAAAAACGATTTACCGTCCCTAATAGGGCTTGTATCAAATAAAAATAAAGAAAGGGGATCATTGGAACCAACAAACGTGTCTGGTGCGGGGTGCCGGTTGTGTAAACCACCCATAGGTAGAGAATGCCAAAATATAGGCCCACGTATAGATCCATTACTTTGAAACGGCGGAGCGAGATAAAATATCCCATTGCTGTAAAAATAAGCAAAGCCACCCCCAGCCAATAATTCAACTCAGGAGTAATCATCTCTGCCATAAAACGGCTGCTAAAAAGGGGAATTAAGGTTCCTGAGGCAACTTCAACGGAGACAAATGAGGTGTACTTCCAGAATTGAGCATATTCCACCAAATTTGCTCCTACGTAGTTGAGATGTTTATAGTATAAGGGAGAAAAAATTAAGGCTCCCCCGTTTTGGTAATTAAACCAGGCGATTGGCGCCAGGGCTAACACCAGTAAACCCACCAGGGGGATGGCAAACCGCCGATATTTAAACATCAGATAAATCAGCAAAGCGCCAAGCAAACTAAGGCCAATCGTACGGACCAGCACGGTATAAAACACCGCCAGCCCGATTAGCACCAGCAGCCACAGGCTTTGATACCGTCTCTCCTGCCGCCACAACTCAAAGAGAACCAAAGTCAACAGGGAAAAGAAGATATAAGCCGCTTCAGACATGACGGTGCCGGTCATCCCGACCAAACTGGGATTGACAGCAGCCAAAGCCACAACCGCTAACGTGTAATGAGGCTCTAATCGAGCTTTAAATAACCCGTACATCAAAAAAATAGAGGCCAGCCAAAGCAGGAGTGAGAGCAGTTTCAACACAGTATAATTCTCAGGAAAAAGAGTGACCAGGGGGGTCAGTAAAAGAGGCCAGCCGGGGGGGAAAGCGTCTTCCACCGGCGTACTTGGTAAATTGACCAGCCGATAGCCCGTACCGGCCGCCAAACTTTCCGCTAAGACGATATAATGCGCGTCATCAAAAAACGCTCCCACCGGAATAGTATCGAAGCGCAACAAGCAAACTACTGCGCTTACGACACCTAGCAAAATAAGGACTTTATACCGCCCAACGGTTATCTGCATTAAGTTAATAGCTTGCTGTTTCAATCCAGTTTGCGAGATATTTAGCATACTGACAGCTCAACTCTTAAAGTCTTACATTATAATAAATCGGGTAATAGAGTAATCGATGTGGAAATACACTAACTGGCAGAGCGACAGAGAAAGAAATAGAAATAATATCCTTACCACCTCAATATTTTGCTATAAAAAAATTGAAGTTACATTTAATCTTTGTTTAAAAAAAGTTAGAATTTCATTTATTGAAACTTACTATTTCCAAACCATTCTAACTCATAGCGTGTGGCCAATTCAGTTCCCAGAAACATGCGTGTTGAGCCAAGTCGGGTATAATTTCAAAAAGCCCATAAAAGGACAATCTCAATGACAACATCAACTCAACTGCCAATGCCCTGTGGGCAGGGCGAACTTGACCCGCAGGCGGAGCGATATCTAAAAGCCTTAGCTCTGCTCAACGGCCCACCGCTTCAGACCAAAACCCCCCAACAGGCTCGAGCCGACCGAATTGCCTCAGGTCAGGCCAACGCTGGCCTGATCGAGCGGGTGGCAACCATTGAAGATCGATTAATCCCTGGCCCAGCCGGCGAGATCCCCATCCGCATTTACACCCCCGCCGGCTCAGCCCCATTTCCCGTCCTGCTCTTTTTCCACGGCGGCGGCTGGGTGACAGGCAATATCGATACCCATGACCCGCTGTGCCGCTCGCTGGCGAAACGGGCGGGCTGTCTGGTGGTGTCGGTCGATTATCGATTGGCCCCGGAACACAAACACCCGGCGGCAGTTGAGGATGCCTACGCGGCCACCATTTGGGTGGCCGACAATGCCGCCCGGTTCGGCGGCGACCCCCATCGGCTGGCCGTGGGCGGCGACAGCGCCGGCGGCCATTTGGCCACGGTCGCCGCCCTCTTAGTCCGCGATAATAACGGGCCGAAAATTTTACACCAACTGCTTATTTATCCGGTCACCAATACGGCTACCCAGGAGACGGACTCGTATTTAAAGTTTGCCGAAGGGTTAAATTTAACGCGCGAGGGGATGATCTGGTTTCGCAATCATTACATCGCCGCTGAAGCCGACGCCCAACATCCTTACGCATCGCCCCTGCTGGCCCCAGATTTGAGTGGACTGCCGCCGGCCACCGTCATCACCGCCGAGTTCGACGTGCTGCACGATGAGGGCCGGGCGTATGCTGAACGGCTGGCGGCGGCGGGGGTACCGGTTTCATATCGCTGTTACGGCGGGCTGCTGCACGGTTTTGTAACCAGCGCTGGGGTTATGGATCGGGCTTATGACTGTCTGGATGATATGACCGCAGTATTGCGCCAGGTATTCGCCTAATTCAACTCCATCGCAGCCCATTACACCTCATTTCTATGACCAAAACAACCCGTTTGCGCGTTTTCCAACAACAGATCCGGCGGCTCGAACAGCGCTTGGCCGCCTTGACCGCGCTCAGCAACCGGCTGTCCTGGCTGCGAGCGATGGTCTTTTTTACCGGCCTGACCATCAGCGGCCTGGTCTTTTATTTCTATGGTCCCTGGCGGTTCGCGGTTAGCCTGATCGTTTCAGTGGTCCTATTCAGCCTGGCAGTTTATGCCCATCAGCGCCTTGAGTTTGCCGTGACCCGGCATCGCAGTTGGCGCGACATCAAACTCACTCAAATGGCCCGGATGCAGTTAGATTGGGCCTTTATTCCGGCGCTCTCCCGCCAGCAGCCTCGCTTTGAACATCCGTTTGAGGCCGATCTCGATCTGGTCGGGGAGCGATCATTGTACCAACTCCTCGACAGCACGGTTTCTCTGGAAGGCAGCCGGCGCCTGCGTTCGTGGTTGACCGACCCCTTACCTGATCGACAGCAAATTATCCAGCGGCAGCAGTTGGTGCGCGAGTTGATTCCTCGCTATTTATTTCGCCACAAATTGATTCTGAATACCACCGTCGCCGCCAATACCGCTAAAATATGGCACGCCCAACGGCTGCTGGCCTGGCTGGAACAGCCGGCGGAGGCCAGGTTGGGGTTGTGGCTGGTCATCGCCGGCGGGTTGGTGGCCGCCAACGCCGCGTTATTCTTGCTCAATTACCTGGAATTAATCCCGGCCATTTGGCAGGTGACGCTGGTCCTTTACTTTGCGCTGCTCTTTTTCAAGTCGGGCGCCCTGAAAGAGCTATTGCATGAGGCCCTGACCCTGCAAGATGCCCTTAAGCAGCTCGATGCGGTGTTTCGCCAGTTGGAGCGATACTCTTACCGCCAGACGCCCCAGCTCAAATCCTTATGCGCCCCCTTTTTGAACAAAAACCACCGGCCCTCAACTTATCTGGCGCGGATCAATCAAGTGGTGGTGCTGGCCGGCCTGCGCGAGAACCCTTTTGTCTGGCTGCTGCTCAATTTGGTTTTACCGTGGGACTTTTTGGTGGCCTACTGGCTGAGGCAGATTAAAGAAAAGATGGCCGGACCCGCCCCCCAGTGGCTTGAGATCTGGTTCGAGTTGGATGCCCTGACGGCGCTGGCCAACTTCGGCTATCTCAACCCCGGGTACACCATGCCTGACATCTTAGAAAGAGGCAGCGATGATCTTAGGCCGGTTTTTGAGGTCAAAGCGGTGGGGCATCCCCTGCTGCCGGATGAAGCACGCATTTGCAATGATTTGACGATAGGCCAGTTAGGTCAGATCGATATTGTAACCGGCTCGAATATGTCGGGGAAGAGCACCTTTTTGCGGACGATTGGCATTAATCTGGCCCTGGCCTACGCCGGCGGGCCGGTCTGCGCCCGCACCTTGCAGACCGATCTGTTCCGCATGTTCACCTGCATTAAAGTGACCGACTCGGTGACCAGCGGTATTTCCTATTTTTATGCCGAAGTCAAACGCTTAAGGGCGCTGCTCGATGAATTGGAGCGTGATGACCCCCTCCCGCTTTTCTTTTTTATCGATGAGATCTTCCGAGGAACCAACAACCGCGAGCGGCTGATCGGCAGCCGCTCTTATGTGCGGGCTTTGGCCTCGCAGCGGGGCGTAGGGCTGATCTCCACCCACGATTTGGAGTTGGTCAAACTGGCCGATGAGATTTCGACCATTCATAACTATCATTTCAAGGACGATGTCGCCGGGGACCGGATGGTATTCGATTATACCCTGCGTCCGGGACCCTGCCCGACCACCAACGCCTTGAAGTTAATGGCCTTGGAAGGGCTGCCGGTCCCCCAGGATCGAAGGGAAGTAGGGAGTCAGGAGTAAGAAGTAGGGTTTTTCCCTTAATCCCTACTCCCTACTTCCTACTCCCTGAGCCGAAGTTATTCTTGAACAGCGCCGAAGCTACCGCCCGCGTTCTTGACATACCGATCAAAAAACTCAATCGATCGCTGCATAGCCGTGGTGAAGTTGGCGGAAATGTTGTGATTATCACCCTCGTAAAAATACAGTTCAACCGGCAGCCCGAGCGCCTCCATTTGAGCATCAAGATATTCCGAAGCCGCAACCGGGACGGAGGTATCGGCGGTGCCGTGGTGAAGCTGAATAGGGCCGGATAAATCCGTCAGGAAGTTACTGGGCGAAATCGAAGCCCAGAACGCCGGGTTTTCTTCGGGCGTCCCGTATAGCTCGATCAACTCCCGCCGCCAGCGGCCACGGCGGTTGTTGTTATTATCATTATTGTCATTACTGTTATTATTATTGCCGAAATTCGATCCCCGCTGGAACAGATCAGGATAGGGACCGACTACCCCGGCCCAAATGACTCCGGCTTTAATATCGGGGCTAACCACCATCGCTCGCAGCGTAATATGCCCGCCCATTGAATGGCCCCACATGCCAATTCGGTCGGGATCAGCGCCGGGATACGCTTTGATCGACGCCAGCGCATTCAGCACATCGATGGTATACCCCGGCGAACCGTAACCGCCGGTCGCCTCGCCCTCAGAAAACCCATGCCCCCGATAATCGGAGCGGAAGACGATATAGCCGTTGCGAGCAAAACCGTCTACGTAATCAACATATCGTTCGGTTGTTCGATATTGAGCCGGCGGGATGTAGCCGTGATTAAAAATAATAACCGGCCAGCCGCTCTCCGGAGGGTCGCCCTGCGGGATGGTCAACATCGCGTAGATTTTATTGCCCTCCGACAGATAAGAGGCCACATAGCGATCATAATTCGAGCCGGGAGCCAAGGTCTCTTCAATCGTGATATCACTGCCCGGAAATGCCATCTGCCGCATACTTTCGATCATCAAAGCATGCGTCGGCGTGGGCGTGGGGGTAGGCGATGAGGTCGGGCTGGGGGTATGGGTGGGAGCCGGAGTAGCGGTCGGCAGCGGGGTTGAGGTTGCGGTGCTGGTCGCGACAACGGCCACAGCGGTAGGTTCAACCGTCTGGGTTGGCTCCGCCGGGGCGATGGTGGGCGTCGCGACAATGACCTGATTGCCGGCGCAGGCCGATAAAACACATATTCCTATCCCCAACACCACCCATCCCACAACCTGTACTAATAACCAGCGGCTTTTTTTGGCAACTGTTTGCATAACGTTGGTCATGCCTTTCAATTTTTTTATGCGATTGCACCTTCAATTTTATGGATTGACCTTAGAATTGCTTAAGAGAAAGCTGAGAAAATCCTGAGAGGCTGTTTTAAAAGATTGGTTCAGTCTAAAAATGGCCTAAGATTGGCCTGATATGAGACTTTTTCGACCTCGTTTCAGGTTAATAGACTGAACCAATCTTAGCCGGTTGGACTTTTCAAACAACTTCTGAGAGGCGCATCCCGGCGCTAAACAGCGCTGATCCGCTCTCCCGGTTCAGGTGGCAAATTAAGTTGGCAAAAATCAGGCTTAACGTAGACAGGATTTCAACTACCCGTTACAATTCCATAAGGACCTATTATTGAGTTCAAGGATCACGGATTAAATCACGTGCTCACTGTGCTCAGCCTGGACTATCAAATCCGGGTCGTAACTGCTGGACTTAGCCATCTGGAAAAGTCAGTTGCTGCCCATTTCTAAACCATCTCCCGCTTCCCGACAACCCTGGTTAATTTCATTGATTCTCTGAACCCGAAAATTAGAGTAACCTATGCCAACACAATACATAACCCGTTTTCTTCTGGCTGTAACACTTTTTATTTCACTTCTGGCCATATTAGCTTTAGGCCAAAGTTTGGCGCAAGAACCGGCGACAGGGTCGCCCAAGGGAACCGAACCCACACCCGGCGCACCGACCACCGAACCACCCACCGCCGCCGCGCCGACCGTCATCGATCCGGCTTTACGGCTAAAAATCGAACCCCAGCTCTTAAAACAGATTTTAACCTCAAGCGATAAATCGGCCCCTTTCATCGTTTACATGACGGTTCAAGCCGACACCGAAGCGGCCGCGGCTTCGGTTCAATCCGGGACAGGTCTTCAAAAAAAGCCAACCGCCCTGGAAAAACGGCAGGCTATCGTCAAAGCGCTTCAGCAGACCGCTCGCAGCACTCAGGCCGGCGTTTTACAGGTACTCACCAACGCGACCGGGCCAACTATCGCCGCCACAGCGGTTGAACCTTTATGGATTGTCAATGCTGTCGCGGCCAGGGGGTCGCTGGAAACGGTTCTCGCGCTGGCCGCCCGGCCCGATGTCGAGATCGTACGGCTCGACAAAACCATTAGGATAAAGCGAACGACCCCCGGCGAGGTTCAAACGACTCAACCGGGAAGTCCTTCCCTCACCCCCTTAGCCGCGACGCCAGAATGGGGCGTCGCTAAAATCAGGGCCAATCTGGTGCACGATGCGTTGGGCATCACCGGGGCCGGCGTTACGGTGGCTAATATTGATACGGGCGTCGATTGGTTGCATCCCGCCTTGCAAACCCACTACCGGGGATACACCGGCCCCGGCAAGCTGCCGGTCCACAGCGGCAACTGGTACGACGCCACCGGGGAGGGCGCTACCTATCCGGTTGACACCGATGGCCACGGTACTCACACGATGGGAACGATAGCCGGCAGTAATGGTATCGGAGTGGCCCCCGGCGCTCAGTGGATCGCCGTCAGAGCCTTTAACAGCAGCGGCCTGGCGCTCAATAGCTGGCTGCACGAAGCCTTCCAATGGGTTCTGGCGCCCAACGGCAATCCGGCGCTGGCCCCGGACATTGTCAACAATTCTTGGGGGAACAGCAACGGCGCCTCAACCGAATTTCAAAGTGATCTACAAGCCCTGCTCAATGCCGGTATTTTCCCGGTCTTTTCAGCCGGAAACACCGGTTCTAACTCCGGCACAGTCAATTCACCCGGCAGCCTGGATATTGTTCTGGCTGTCGGGGCAACCGATATCAATGACGATATCGTTTACTTTTCCAGTCGAGGCCCGTCCCCGTGGGGCAAGATCAAACCGGAGGTCTCCGCTCCGGGGAAAGATGTTCGCTCGGCCATGCCGGGGGGAACTTACGGCACGCTCAGCGGCACCTCAATGGCTGCCCCTCACGTTTCGGGCCTCATCGCGCTCCTGCTGCAAGCCAATCCCTCGCTGAATAATAACCCCAACGACATCGTCAACGCCTTAACCTCAACCACGGTTCAGTTGGGGAGTCCGGTACCCAACAACAATTACGGCTGGGGCCGGATCGATGCCTATAATGCCGTGATGTCGGTCAGTTCCATCGGTACGCTCCAGGGAACGATCAGCAGCGGCGGCCAACCGATTGCCAATGCGACCCTTCAGATTGTCCCTCACACCAGCGGCCCCACCGTCAACACCACCAGCGCCGACAACGGCGTTTATTCACTGGGTCTAGCCAGCGGCGCCTACGATGTCACGGCTTCGGCTTTTGGTTACGAGGCGGCGACTCAATTTGGGGTAACCATTAGCGATAATACCACTACGACGGTCAATTTCACCCTATCGGCCCAACCAACAGGCACGCTGGTCGGCACGGTTAAAGACAAAGTAAACCCAAGCCTGGCGCTAGCGGCTACGGTTGCCGTTGATGGAACTCCGGCCAGCGCCACCACCAACCCGGCGAACGGCGCTTACAGCCTGAACTTACCGGTGGGAACTTACACCCTAACCGCCATTTCGGCCGATCATCGGATCGGTAAAGTCTACAGTGTAACGATCAATGACGGGGCCACAACGACGCAGAACATGCTCCTCGACCCCGCCCCATCGATTTTATTGGTCGATAGTGGGCGCTGGTACCAGGAAAGCCAGATTGGTTACTATCAGGAAGCCCTGTCCGATGCGTTATATACCTATGATTTGTGGCAGATCACCTCTGTTTCGGGCGACTCTCGGAACGTCCCCACCACCGCCGATCTGATCAACTATGACCTGGTGATCTGGTCTTCGCCCTTCGATAGTCCCGGCTACGTCGGCGCGGGTGATGCGATTGGGGAATATTTAGAGGGGGGCGGCCGGCTGCTGCTCAGTGGTCAGGATATCGCTTATTTCGATGGCGGGGGCTATATCGCCAGTTCAAATTACTTAGTCGCTTATCTCAAAGCCGCCTTTGTCGCGGATGACGCTGGCACAACCACCGTTGCCGGCGTCGCGGGCGAACCCTTTGCCGGACTATCGCTTTCAATTGCCGGCGCCGGCGGGGCTGACAACCAAACCTCGCCCGATGTCATCACCAATCTCAACAGCGATTTTGCCCGATCGCTGCTGACCTATGACGGCGGCGATTTGGCCGGGCTGCACATCGATTTGTGCTTACCTTACCGGGCTATATTTCTGCCGTTTGGATTTGAGGGGATTAACGCTCGGGCCGACCGCCAACAGGTTATGACGCAATCAATCGATTGGCTCAGGCAGAGCCAACCGAATTATGGAGTTGAGCTTTTACCGGCGGCTCAAACTAAAGTCGGCAACTTCGGAAGCACAATGAGCCAAACCGTCCGCCTCCGCAACACCGGCGTCGCGCCCGACACCTATAATCTTTCTGTCAGCAGCGGCACGCCGTACAATTGGACCATCAGCGGTTATCCCGCCTCGGTCTCTTTAGCCGGCTGTGAATTACAAGAAATCGCCATGGATGTCTCGATTCCGGCCGCAAAAACCTGGCACATCTCCGATACCTTTACCGTTTCCGCTCAATCGGTTGGCTCAGGTTTAACCGAGACAGTCACCCGCACCACTAAAACCCCTGCGCCCGTTCTATTGGTTGACGACGATCGTTGGCTGAGTTTTGCCGATGAATTCAAAGAAGCCTTGCAGGCTAATCAGATTCCGTTCGACTACTGGTTGGTGCCCAAATCTTGGGCCGGGCCGGTGCCGCCCAGCCCGCCCCTGGCCACCCTACAGATGTACCCCATGACCGTCTGGTACACGGCTTACGATTGGTTCCAGCCGCTGACCCCCACTGAGGAAGATCGGTTGGCCGATTACCTCAACAGCGGCGGGCGGCTTTTCTTTAGCGGGCAAGATTATTTATACCAGCACCTATTACAACATGATGGCGCTTATGCCCCCTTTGTCCAAGATTATTTAGGCATCCAGACTCACACCGAGGATTTCACCAGTACGCTGATTATCGGGCAAAGCGGCAGCCCGGTGGGGACTCATCTGGGGCCTTACAATCTAACGTTTCCCCCAGGCTACAAAAACTGGACCGATGCCCTCGAACCGACCTCGTCGGCTCGCGCGGCTAGCCGGGGGCAGGCCGGCCAAATCAACAGTTTAACCAATGCCGGGACCGGCCTCAACGGGGCCGCATGGCGCACCAACTTTCTGGCTTACGGGCCCGAGCTGCTTGAGGCGAATGACCGGGCCAGGTTAATGCAGCGCTCATTGGGCTGGCTAAGCTGGCTGGGGAATTCCACCGTAACGCCCACGGCTGAGGCTTCGCTCGATGGTGAGCAGGCCACATACACAGCGGTTATAGCCAACGATGGTTGGGACAACATCGCCACCGCTTATTTTACGGCCACATTTCCGGTGGAACTGACCCCACAAACCGCCTCGCCGGGCTTGACCTTGTCCAACGGCAATTTTGTATGGAGCGGCCCGCTGGCGAAAAATGAAACCAAGACCTTTACTTATACCGCGACCATTAGTGACCATTTACCGCTGGGGACGATTGTCGCTCAAACCTCGTGGCTGGCTTATCCTGAACACCATATCTTATTTGATCGGGTGGCGGATCTGCGGGTCAACTTCCCCAGCTACAACACCTCCTCCTTCTCAGTCACGCCCACCGTGGGCGCCCAAGCGGGAGATATCTTAAACTACACCTTGGTTTTGAAAAACGACGGATTGGTCGATAGCCCGGTAGTGACGGCCACCAACACCCTGCCCCTCATGCTGGATCTACAAGCCTACACTCCGCCCGGCAAAGGCGCGTTGAGCATCCAGGACCGAAATTTCACCTGGGTTTTGCCGCTGGCCAAAAATGAAACGGCCACCCTAACCTACCAGGCAGTTATCAGTTACCAAACCAGCAGCGCCATTGAGAACACCGTTGAGGTTAACGATGGGCTCAACTCACCGCTAACGTTAACGGCCCGCACCACTTACAAAGTTTTGCCCATGTATTTTCCGCTCCTACTTAAAAATCACTAAGCATCTGTTTTAAAATATGACTTACGCCGTTGGCCTATTTAGCCCCCTCTAACTCCCACTGCCATTAAGTTAGTGCCCGATGCTAGCCCCCCTAACCCCCCTGTGGGCTTATCGTTACACATAAGTGAGGTAAGTTAGGAGGAGTTAAAAATAAGCCAAGCTTGAGTAATATCGAACAGACGACGCCAACCGCGCCAAAGAACTTTAACACCGGGTGCCCCATCAGATTTGCGACCCAGAAAACCACCTAACTGAGCAATCCAAGACAGGGCTTGGGAGCGGCTGAGGCAAGATGGATAAACAAGAGAGCTCCACCAGCCGGCAGGACGCCAGAACGGGATTGATCCGCCCAGATGGTCACACAACAAGCGCAAGCCACGACATAGCCAGCAGAAGCGCCCAGCAAATGCTTATTGCGTTGTTCCAAGCACAGCCACTTTTGAGGACAAAGTGAAAGCGTTCAATAAGCCAGCGGCGACTGTAGAATTCGATCAATTGGCAAGCTTGTCAAAGCTGGCAATTGCCAGAGTTAGCAACAACCACCAATGGCCTTGGTCCCTTGCGCGTTCATTTCTCGATTAAGACGGCCCCAAGGTGACCGGTTTTAGGTCAGGTGGTAGTCCGTCGTTTTGAGGGATTTCAAGGTGACTTGTTTGTAATAAACCTGGCAGCGCCAGTCACCTACCCGTTTTGGAGTGGCACAGACCTCGACTTCGACCGTCCTGCCCGGGCTGCTCTGGATGGTAGCCCAAGAGACTCGGCTCAACCTGCCGCTCCCGCCGAGGCTCGAACCAGGACATCGACTTGGCGGACGAGGGTGGACAAAGTACTCAAATGTCACTTTCTTGGTCAGAGATAGTCAGAACGGATACACCTGGGAAAATTGGCCTTGATCCAGTCCTTAAACCACTGGCTCTTTCTGTTCATGTCGCGCGGCTGTTTCGATCCGGTTGAGGTTTAGCTCGAACCCTTTCTTGCGCAACAAGCCCAGGGCAAGCCTCGGGCGTGACCGCCGGGTCGTGGCTAAAACCCTTGATAGCTCGGGTGGTCTAACCTCCGCCGTGGTGGCCGGATGATGACGTAGTTGAACTCGGTTGTATTTGCCGCCAGGATCAGCCGATAGCCGCCCTGTTCGATCCGATGCACTGTCGCTTGCCGTTGGGCCGCTGGAATGGCTTGGCCGAGATTTTCTGGCTCAGTGTTATAGGTCGCACCTTGCCGCCCGGTCACCAAGAATTCCGGTATCGATGCTGTTGATTTGACTAAATCTCTGATGATTTTCGAACCCGCTTTTCCAACCGTTCGTCGCCTAGTTTCAGACTGTCCATTTCTTCATCGACCCAGTTTCTTTCTTGATCGGACATACCTTTTTAGCTTTCCTTTGTTTATTTTTTGGCTCTCTATCTTATCGTTCTTTCTTGCCTTAGGCTAATCTTCTCCTTATTCTCTACTTACTCTACTTATGTGTAACGATAAGCCTAAAGGGGGTGACTTTCCCCTTTGGCGGGGGCTTAACTTAATGGCAGTGCCTCTAACTCCCCCCACAGGGGGGAGGGCCTGACAAGTCCCTCCCTGGGGGAGGGATTTAGGGAGGGCTAATCTCCAACGGCGTAACGTCTATTAAAAGTGGAAGTTTACCGAGTTGTCCACCGGGTAGCACACCATTAAACCGTGGAAACGGGAGATGATGGAAGATCGACCCCATAATCGACAGAATTGACAAGATTATCACGATTTTATCGGTCATAATTCGGTAAATCGGGTTAATTCTGTCTAATTTTTCTTCACCTGGGTCTATCTGTGGACCCTGGATGTCCAAACCAGGGGGTCGGAAGAAGGCAGTCAATGTCATTAAGGGGGTTGATTAAAATTTTGTCACCATTGTTTAACTATTTTTTCACCGCCGACGCCTAAACTACGTAGGCATCGACTAACTAGCAACCCCATAAGGTGACAAATAATGAATAAATCCAATAAGTTCAAACGATGGACGAATTTCTCTAAATCAGGTTCAAAATCAACCGTGGCCCTACTAGGTTTAGTGGGCGTCCTTACCGGTTGCAGTAACCCCCTACCCTTTACGGGCGAAGCTAACGCCGAGACCAATCCATCCCCCACAGCCACCCAAACGCCCTCACCCTCTCCCACCCGCACCGACATCGTACCCACCAGCACTTTAACCTTAACCCCCACGCCGTGGCCCACTCCGACAACTTGGTCGACGCCTACTCCGCTGCCAACCCTTACCCCCTGGCCCACACCCGCGGCGTGGCAGCCGGTTCGGTCGGCTCTGCCGCCCCTTGAGCCTTTACCTTTGGTACCGACACCCACCCTCATCGCCGCCGGCGGCCTGCTCCCGGTAAACTACGCCCCGCCCAACGAGGTCGATGTCTTTGGCAGCGTCATTTTGCGCTGGGTCTATTCCGGCCAGCTCGCCGACGACGAATTCTTTGATATTAAAATCAAACCGTTAGGCAGTGAGAATTCTGTTTTTGTCGATTGGAGTAAAACCCCTGAGTACGAACTGCACCCGTGGAACGGCTGGACCCCCGGCCTCTACACCTGGCAAATTGGCATTGTAAAGGGCTACCGGGAAGGCGAAACCAAAAATTTCATCGCCGATACGGGCCGCGACAGCGCCAAATTTATCATCAAATGGCAAGATGCCGGCCACGGTGGGGGCGGCAACGGCGGCGGTGGGGGCGGTGGGGGACGTTCGGGGGGATCATAAAGTTCACTCTGACTGACAACCGGAGCGTCAAAGTTCACTTTGACCGACAAAGCAAGCGTTGTCGCTCCGCTGGCTCTAGCCCGAAACCGGCCGCCGATGCCCCAGCGCCACAGCATTATGCACCGCCACAATCTCAGCGATGATACTCAGCGCGATTTCCGCCGGCGTTCGCCCGCCGAGATCGAGGCCAATCGGCGCGTGCAGCCGATCAAGCTGCTCTGGCGGCATACCCTCCCCCAGCAACCGTTCGACCCGCTGGGCGTGGGTTTTGGGACTGCCCAACGCGCCGACATAAAAGGCCGGACTGGGCAAAGCCAGCTTCAGCGCCGGATCATCTAATTTAGGATCGTGGGTGATGACCACCACGGCGGTCTCGCTGTTCAAGCCGATTTGGGGCAGCGCCTCATCGGCCCAGGCGGGGTGCATCTCATCGACGTGAGGAAAACGCTCGCGGGTAGCAAAGGCCGTGCGCGGATCGACCAGGTAGGTTTTATAGCCCAGCGGTCGGGCAAAGTGAATCAAGGCCTCGGCGATATGTACCGCGCCGACGATGATCAATCGCGATGGCGGCCGGTTGACATCAAAGAACACCTCGATGCTGTCGGCCTCGTACCGGCGCGTGGCCGAGGTGTGTTCGCTCATCAGCAGGTGGGCATCGCGAATGAGTTTGTCGCGCCAGGGCGTATCCAGCAGCGGGCCGAGCAGCGGGCCGTTGGCCGGGATGAGGGCTTTGAGGCCCAGCAGTTCGTCCGGCCCGCGCACCACTGTGGCCAGGGTCACGCTCTGTTCTTGTTCGATGTAGGTTTTGAAGCTGGCAAAAAGAGAGGGCTCGCTCACCAGTCCAACCGCTCCACAAAGACTTCGATAGTGCCGCCGCAGGCTAAGCCCACCTCCCAGGCCAGCTCGTCGGCCACGCCAAAGTGGAGCAGCTTCGGCCGGCCGCTTTTGAGCACCTGCAAGGCTTCCTCGACCACCGCGCCTTCCACACAGCCGCCGCTGACCGAGCCGAACATCTCGCCCTTGTCATTGACCACCAGCTTCGACCCCGGCGCGCGCGGCGATGACCCCCACGTTTGCGTCACCGTCGCCACGGCAATCTGCCGGCCCTGTTCCTGCCAGCTTTCGATATGGTCTAAAACGTCTTTCATGGTGAAATAATCCTCGTATCTATGGCCTTAGTCCCGTAGAGTTCGATAATTAAAGTCGAGCATGTCATTCTAGTAATGCGCTAAAAGAGATTTTACCCGGCCCGTCAAAAATATCAACCTGACCCAAGATAGGTCCAGTTTCCATATCGTGGTTATATGATCATCCAGCGAAAACTGGACCCATCTAGTCCACCGGCCGGGTAAACCGCCGCGCCAGCACCACGCCCGCCAGCGCGAGCACGCCACCCAACACCTGCTGCATCGTCAACGTCTCGCCCAGCCAAACCCAGGCCGTAATTAAAGCGATGGGCGGCGTCAGGTTGGAGTACAGGGAGGTGCGGGCGCTGCCCAGGCGGGAGACGCCATAATTCCAGAACACATAAGCCAGGGCGATGCCAAACATCCCCGAGGCGATGACCGCCAGCCAGGCCGCCGCCGGGACCGCCGCCCAATCGACCCCCACCAGCGAGGGTGTGGCGATTAACAGCAGCGGGATAGCGCCCATCGTCGTGCTAAAACTGGTGACGGTTAGCGAGGGATAGTGGCGCATCAACGGGCGGCTCAGCAGCGTATAGGCCGACCAGCACCAGGTGGCGCCCAGCATCAATACATCGCCCCACAGCGTCGCCCCGCCGAAATGGAATTCAACCTGGCGGTTGCTGCCCACAATGATCAGCCCAATACCGGCCAACGACAGGCCGACGCCCAACCACCCGCGCGGCTCGACCCGCTCGACCCCGGCCAGGGTGCCGATGAGGGCCACCCAGGCCGGCACCGTCGCCAAAATCAGCGAGGCGTTATCGGCGCTGGTGTGGTTAATGCCAAAGACAAACAGCAGTTGATAGAGGGTATTGCCCACCAGCCCCAGCCCAATGAGGTAGGTCAGATGCCGGCGTTTAAAATGGAAGCGATGTCCGTTACTCAGCGCGATAGTCAGCAGCACGATTGAGGCAAATACAAAGCGCAGCCCGTTAAAGGCCAGCGGCGGCAGCTCCGACAGGGCATACTTGACCACCGAAAAGTTGACGCCCCAAAAGAAAACGGTCAGCAGTAGCAGTCCGTCGGCCCCAACCAGGTTGCGGCGATCATCGGCGATGGGTTTTGAGCTTAACACTTATGAAGATCCCGTGCTTGGAGTAAGCAAAGTATAAATAGATCGCTGGCTTTGAACAAATATAGTATCTAACGGTTCTGCATCGACAATTTTTTGTCGATCTAGTTAAAAACAAGGGGCGGTGGTGACGATTACTATAAAAGTCAGCAACATGAGGCGTCGGATCATAGCGGGGGGATATTATGCCACAAGGGGGCGGGCGGTAAAAATCCGAAACGCCGGCTTTTGTCCAGATTTTATGACAAGATTGCTCAAATTATGGGACATACAAACTCCGTCGAATTTGTTATGATTAGCCCATCGATTGTAACTATTGTAAGTAACTCACTTTGAATAAATGGAGTATCATAATGAAAAAACTAATGGTAATTTTGTCTGTCTCGTTGTTGGTGGTAATCACGGCTGCCGCCGTTTATGCTAAGGGGGTAGAACCGACAGGGGTGGGGTTAGGTGCAAGTGACAGTAGTGACTATTGCAACGCGGATGTATGGCTGGCCGATGGAAGCCATTACACATTTGAAGGCGCCTACAAGCTAACCACCGCGAACAATGCGGCGAAAAATGGTGTATTCCGTTGCCAAGGCGTTGTGAAAGAGACCCCGCCCACAACGGCTATCCATGCCGAGGGCGAGCTATACCCCTTTAATGGCTACTGTTGGGATGGACATCATATTGTCGATACGACGAACTGGGGGGTGACATTAAGCCATCGGGTGAGGCCACTTATAAATGCCAGCTCAATCCCAGCCATTAATCGTCTATTCGTAACCCCAAGCTGGAGGCTGGCGTACAGCCTCCAGCTTTTCTTTAACCAATCCACCTGGGGTAGAGACCCAACGTTAGCTGGCATCAGTTTATTAAACCTAAAATTCAACAGGTAGACCACCGCCCCTTGCAGTAGATCATCCATTTCCAGCGCGATGGCGTTGCTGATGGTCGCCCCGTCTTCGCGCTGGGCCCGGGCCAGCGACCGAACTTTGAGCTGTCGTTGCAGTTCATCGCGGATCTCAATCACCTCGGCCAGCGGCGGGCTGGTAAACCGCTCTTCTTCCGGGCGGCTTTGTTCTTTGGTAATAAGCTGAGTTCGGAAAAAGATATGTCTCAGGTCATTAGTAAAGACGCAGATGAACTTAGGAGTTATCTGCGTCTTTTTGATTCTCTATCACCTGAAATTTACTTGACAAAAGCAACTATTTACCAGATAATAGCAAACATTACTATTACTCTCTTAGCCGCGTCGCGCCAACGCGCTTAAAACTATTATCTTCATCAGTCTACTTATCAGTTGGGAGAGTATGGGTTTATGATAACCAGTTACCGTAGATGTGAACGTCAGGAGATGCTCATGGCCGGTTTACAAGACGAGATCAATACCGTCAGGCAGTTTAATCGCTTTTTTACCCGACAAATCGGTGTGCTGCGCGAAGGCTTACTGCACAGTCCTTACTCCCTAACCGAAGCCCGTCTTATTTTCGAGTTAGCCCACCACCCAAACTTAACCGCCTCCAACTTGGGGAACGAGTTAGGGCTGGACGCTGGCTATCTCAGCCGTATCTTAACCAAGTTAGAGCAACAAAATCTAATCGAGAAAACTCGCTCGGATGATGATGGCCGGCAACGGCTGATTAACCTGACCACCGCCGGGCAAGCCGCGTTCGCCTTACTCGACAGCCGGTCGAACGATGAAGTAGCCGAGATGCTAGGCGAGTTGAGTGACCGTGATCGGCTCCGGCTGAGTGAGGCGATGCATACCATTGAAGAGATTCTCGACCACGGCTTCAAATACGCGGAACCTTTTTACCTGCGCCATCATGAAGCCGGGGATATGGGCTGGGTTATCTACCAGCACGGCCTGCTGTACCATCGAGAGTACGGCTGGGACGAGAGCTTCGAAGCGTTGGTGGCCAAAATCTGTGCCGACTTCATCACCAACTATGATCCCGCCAAAGAGCACTGCTGGATCGCAGAAATGCAGGGCGAACGTGTCGGTTCGATTTTTTGCGTCAACGCCGGTGACAATATAGCCAAGCTGCGTCTGCTGCTGGTCGATCCGAAATCCAGGGGATTAGGTCTAGGAACCCGCTTAGTCCAAGAGGGCATCCGGTTCGCCCGGCGGGTGGGTTATAACAAAGTAACCCTTTGGACCAACGACATTCTGGTGGCTGCCCGGCAAATTTATGAGCAGTTGGGCTTTCATCTGGTTGAAGAAGACCACCATCACAGCTTTGGCCACGACTTGGTTGGGCAAACCTGGGAGTTACCACTTTAATGACTACCGGCCTCGTTATATTGAGGTCATTACCATTCTGGTAAAATTGCCGTTCTGTACCACTATTTTTTCAGATTATCCTAGCCAAACATCCAGTTAAAATACTGGACAAACTATTAGTTCACAATCCCCCCAAATGGCTAGCGCAAATGTTTGACATATCGTTTATATTGAGAGTGCAATTATTCTACCTTCTCTAGCTAAGGAGTACCACAATGAAGAACAAGACTAACCCCAGAATACTCGTATTAGGTGGCGGCTTTGGCGGCTTAGAAACCGCTTTTTATTTACGGATGCGCCTCGGTGACCAAGCCAACATCACGTTGGTCTCAGATAAAGATCACTTCCTGTTTAAACCGAACACCATTTATATTCCCTTTGGCCAAGATGTGGAGCGGCTAAAAATTCCGTTGGAGACGCCACTGAAACGGCGTAATATCCGCTTTATGCAAACCCAAGCTTATCAAGTAGATTCGATCCATCGGACGGTGGATACGGGGGAAGGCGCCATACCCTTTGATTATTTGGTAGTGGCTACCGGCGCCGGGATGCGGCCCGAGGAGATTCCAGGGCTGAAAGAGCATGGGCATAACATCTGGACTCCGGAAGAAATGCGGGCTTTGCGCCAGGCGTTTGAAACCCTGGCCAGTGAAGCCTCAGCTAGAAACAGCCGCCGGGTGCTCTTTTTAGTACCGCCCAATAATAAACACGCCGGCCCGCTGTATGAAATGGCCTTCCTATTCGACTCCTGGCTCCGCAAGAACGACCGGCACGAGGGCATCGATTTGGTTTTGACCACTTACGAGGATAGTTACCTGCAATCTTTCGGCAACCGATTTGATCCGATTATTAGCGAGGAGTTTGATCGACGTCATATCACGGCTTACAAGCAGTATGTGGTCGAACGCGTTGAGCCTAACGAGGTCGTTTATAAAAACGGGCAGTCGATTCCCTACGATCTGTTGGTTTCCTTCCCGCCCTATGTGGCTTCAACCCCGTTTCTGGGCTTACCCTCCGACCCCAGAGGCTTTGTAACCACCTATCAAGAAAGTCGCCGGGTTATCGAATGTCCGTGTATCTATGCCGTTGGCGATATTTCCAATTTCCCGGTTAAACAGGCCTATCTGGCGGTGCTTCAAGCTGATGCCGCGGCCGAGCACATTGCCGCCGAAATTTTGAAAACCGAGCCGACCATCACCTACTCGCATCCGGTTAGCATGTATGTCTTGGATGAGTTCGATACGGCCACCTTTGCCCAGATACCTTTGGAAATCAAGAACTTTTACCAACAGTCGGCTGAAATACCCGCCGATGATACGGAAATATACCGGGTTGGATCCTCGCCGGTTTGGCGCTACGGCAAAAAATTACTGGGGATGTACTTACCTCAGCGCTTTAGAGCCGGTAAGCCGCTGCACTCCGGTGTAGCCTGGCAAGGAATGGAAGCCGGATTAAAAGTATTGTCGCAAGTTTTAACAAATTAAGCGTACTCTATCTCAAAAAATAAGGGCTTTTGTCGGACAAACCTAAGTTTACCCGACGAAAGCCCCAAACCATTGAGATGCCGGTACATTGTAGCCAAAAGAGGATAGATGAGCCATGTTTAAGCGTATTTTGATCCCATTAGATGGCTCTGACCTGTCAGAAAAAGCTCTACCGCTCGCCGTCACCTTAGCCCATCAATTTAACAGCAAGGTGATGTTGATCCGTACGGTCGAAGTGAGCTATCCAACATTTTTAGCCCCTCATCTAACTTCGGCCACGGCTGTCTCCATCTCCGAGTCCTATGAAGCAGCTCGCCAGGCCGCGGAGACCTATCTGTTAGCCCAACAAGAGGTCCTCCAGCAACAGGGCCTCAATGTTGACGTAATCCTGTGCGAAGCCACCCCTGCCGATGGCATATTACATACCGCCGGCGAAAATCAGGTAGACTGTATTGTCATGTCAACTCACGGGCGGGGAGGACTGGCCCGCTGGACTCTGGGCAGTGTCGCCGACAAAGTAGCCCGTCACGCGCCGTGTCCGGTTTTATTAGTCAGACAAAACGCCGACGTCAATTAGAACCGTCCCTAACTCTGGAAACCCCATCCATCACGGAGATAGCTCATGTACCGTAAAATTTTGGTTCCGCTTGACGGTTCGGAGCGAGCTGAAAAAATAATGGCCTACATCGCTGAACTGGCTGAACGGTTTGAAACCGAGGTCATCCTACTAAGTGTATTTCAACCCGAGCTTATGCCAGTCCCAGTCAGGCCGACCTATATCGCAAATGGGCGCGATACATTGCAACAAGCATTAGCTCAAGCCGAGCGCTACCTTAACCAGCAGTGCGGCAAACTCTACCACCTGGAAATCCACGCCCGGGCCAGAGTGGTGGAAGGTCCGGTAGTCGAAACCATTCTGAGCATTGCCGGGCAGGAGAATGTCGATCTCATCGCTATGGCCAGCCACGGGCGTACCGGACTAGCCCGAATGCTTTACGGCAGTGTCGCCGCCGGCGTCCTACACAACACCGACCGCCCTTTACTTCTGATCCGGTCGCTTGATTAAAATGGGGTGGATTGAATAAACACCCACAAAACCCTTCCCCCGGGGCGCTCCCATAAGCGCCCCGTTTTAAGTTTAAATAAGTATCTCCAACGAAACTCAAATAGAACTCATACATACTCATAGTTTTCCTAATCAGCAACCTGTGCTACCATAATGAGCGATATGTTAGCAACTCAAAAAGCCCTGTCATCCCCTGATCAAAGGGAAATCCAACTATATTCCGGGTTGCTATAGAATTAGAAAGACCCTCCAGGCCAACAACCAATTTTTCAAAAATCCTAAACTTTGTCGATTAAAGGCATCTCCATGACTCCGATTCAAAGTGTTGTGAATTTACCAACCTTTCAACTCAAAACGTTGAATTCAGACTTTATGGTTGAAGAGCGATATCTGAAACCTCATTACGTTTCTAAAAAAAACGCCGCTTATACCTATTTGTTGGTCCAAAAAGAAAGCATGACCACTTTTATCCTACTCCAACATTTGGCCAGATATTTTAATTGCTCTCAACAGGATGTATCGGCCGCCGGCTTGAAAGATGAGTTCGCCGTAACACGACAGGCGATCTCCCTACGCGCCGTAATATCTAACAAGCAAATTCGCCAGGCCAATAAATATTTTGACGACAGCGACTTAACTATCTCAATCGAGCGACTGCTTGGTTTTGGACAGACGCCGATCCGGCCCAGACTGCTTCACGGCAACGAGTTCACGGTTATCATCCGCCAACTGGCGCCCGAGATCGCCGGCAATCTAGCTCGCAACCTCGACAGTGATCGGTTTTTCCAGTTTATCAACTACTATGATGAACAGCGTTTCGGTTTACCCGGCAGCATTCACAACACCTATCTCATCGGGCAGGCCCTGCTGGCCGGTGACTGGGCCGCCGCCTATCACCAGTACCTACAATCTGGCATCGACGCCAATGAGATAGCCTCAGTTAAGTCGGCGCTGAACCAATCCGGATCTTACCAGACAGCGCTGTTGAAAAGTGCGGCCAACAAGCTTAGCTTCTTTGTCTCTTCATACAATAGTCACTTGTGGAATAAGCGCCTAAAAACAGTGATTGAGCAGGGGGTCAATGCGGTTCAAGTGGAATTCCCCTATGTGGGGTCAATAGCGCTGCCAATCGACCAAACGGCTCCGATAGTGCCTCGTCTTTCCATCGAGGTAGAAAAAACAAACTGGACCACCGGCACCAACTATCGGACCACCAAAACGCGCCCGGTAGTTATCCCTGTCCCGGTTTTCATTTTAGACCAATTTGCCGATGAAATGCATCCCGGCTATCAGGCCGTATCCGTCTCTTTTTATCTACCAACGGGCTGTTACGCGACCATGTTAATCAAACAGCTACTCTTGATGGCCGTTCTCTAAAACTGAAAATAGATAAACGGAACCTCGCTGGTAACGCCTAAATTTAAAATCGACAGCGCCAGCAGTAGATAGGTAGCCCAGCGCAGCCACACCGGGTAGCGGTGGATAACCGGCCACGGCCAACCTCGAACTTGGGCTAATTGAACCGCCAGCAGCAGCACAATCAATCCTAACGCCAGGGCCATCTGTTGGGCCGGATGGGCGACTGCCATCAGCCAGGGAGTGTTGATCTCGACCGGGTTGCTCAGTAGTGTGGTCCGTACCAGCAGCACCAGCGCGTCCCCCACCGAGTTCGCTCTGAAAAAGAGCCAGGTCAGGCCGATCAGGCCAAAGGTAGACAACCGGCTGCTGGCAACCAGCAGTCCGGGCCAGCGATCTAACCCCAGCCGCCGGCTCCATGCGACTCTTATCTGTTCAGTCGCCACTTCCACAATGACATACAGCCCATGCAGACCACCCCAGATCACAAAGGTCCAATTAGCGCCGTGCCATAGTCCACTAATCAAAAAAACGATGAACAAATTGGCGTACCACCGGTTCACCGCTACCCGATTGCCACCCAACGGAATGTATAAATAATCTCGAAACCAGGTCGAGAGGGAGATGTGCCAGCGTCGCCAGAAATCGACCGGCGAGGTGGCGAAGTAAGGCTGCTTGAAATTCTGCATCAAGTCAAAGCCCATCATCCGGGCCAGCCCCAGAGCGATATCGGTATAGCCGGAAAAGTCGCAGTAAATTTGAAAGGCGAAGAAAAAGGTCGCCATTAAAATCGGCCAGCCGGTGTACGTGGTGGGCTGGTTATACACCGCATCGACATACACCCCTAACCGGTCGGCGATAACCACTTTCTTGAACAACCCCCACAGCACCAATTGTAGACCGCCGTTCAGCCGCAGCATATCAAACTCGAACCGCTGCCGGAATTGGGGCAGCATATGGGCGGCGCGCTCGATGGGCCCGGCCACCAACTGCGGAAAAAAGGCCACGAATAAAGCGAAGTAACCCAAATGTTGCTCCGGCTCAATTTGGCCGCGATAGACATCGATGGTGTAGCTGATAATTTGAAAGGTGTAAAAGGAAATACCCACCGGCAGCAGCACGTCGAACAGCGGGCTATCGTACAAGATATTGGCTTGCGCGAGGATGGCTCTCAACGAGTCGCTAAAAAAGTTGAAATATTTAAAGGTCAACAAAATCGCCAGATTGGAAATTATGCTGACCAGGAGCAGCGCCAGCCGCGCCACTGGATGCTCCGTTCGAGCCATTTGCAGGGCAGCCATATAGGCGATAAGGGTGGCGAGCCCCAACAGCAGGACATACTCCATCTTCCAGGCCGCGTAAAAATAGTAACTGGCCGCCAGCAGCAGCGCCCAGCGATAGCGATCCGGACAGACCAGATAGAACCCCATTACAATGGGGAAAAAGATAAAAAATTCCAGCGAGTTAAATAACATCGGTCTACTGTCCGGTCAAGCTGCCGCAGCTTGATTTGGGCCGGCCGCCGTCGGCCAGTGTGTTCATCCAGCTAATCGTGTCACGAAAGCTTTCAATCCGCGTTTGAGCGTGATCGATGGCGGGATAGGTCAGATAGGTAACCCGGCTGCCCCGGCGGCACAACTCGGTAACAAACTGTTCCTGGCTGGGCGGCGTGACAACCATATCGGCTGTGCCTTGTAAAATCAGCACCGGCACAGCCATTCCGACTCCGGCCAACCCGGACGCATTGGTATCGAGCGCCCGTTTGAATTGGGGGGCAAAGCTGGCCAGACGATCAGTATACAGCGCGTCTCTAAATTCAGCCCGGTACATCAAGCGAGCATTGGGTGAATAGTAGAAATAGATGTCATCGATACATTGGGTCATGGCATCGCTGTTGAAGCTAACCAGCCAGTTGTCTTGAAAGACGCGGGTAGGGTCGATCACCACTTCGCCGTAAAAGGCGCGATAGGCATAGACCAGATACGGGCTAAAAATGGGATTTTCTTTCATCAGCGTTTCTACATTGGTGGTTGGGCCGTGACCCAAAACCCCTGTGATGGTCAGCTCAGGCGCATAGCGAGCGGCCCAATCTTTGGCGGCAAAGGCGGCGTGTCCACCGCTGGAGTAGCCTCCCAAAAAGACGGCGGCCAGCGGTTTGGCCTCGGTCCCGGTTGCCCGCCCCTCTACGATGAAATTGTAGGTCGCCCGCACCGCGTCCAGCATGGTGCGAGCCTCATTTTTGGCGATGAAATAGGGGTGCGCCGGCTGGGTATCGTCAAAGCCCTGGCCGTTGGGCCAGACCACAATAAAGCCCTGGGCCGCGTATTCCAACATTTGATAATGGTGGCCGCCCCAGTTCGCGCCATGCCGAATCTCATCGAGCGGCGCGCAGTTGGGACCGATGCCGGTGGTGCCGTTCCCGTAAGCCAGCACCGGAAACGCTTCTTTCTCAGCCGTCAGCGGAATATATAGGTACGCCCGCGCCTCGACCGGCTGATCCTCATCGGTCAGAGTCTGGTAGCGAATGCGATACAAATCGACAAAGTAGTTACCCACCGGCTCAAACGTCCCCACTACCTCGACAGCCGTCACGCTGCCGGCTCCGTTGGTCTGGCGTACCACCTGGGTGCTGATCGGCGTCGGCCCCACCGCTGAAGCAGCAGTTGTCGCGGTCGGCGGTGAGGTAATCTGGGCAATGGCCGAGCCGGGGGCAGCTCGTGCTGCGTCCGATTGATCGGATCGGGTCGAAGTTATTTGGTCCGGGGAACCGGTGTGAATCAGCGCCGCCAGCGCTTCGGCCACACGGGCTTTGCCGTTTTCGGTCAGGTGTTCGGTATCGACAAAATAGTATGGCTCTAAGGTCAAAGCCAGGTTCAATACATCGAGCTTTTCGCGGCGAAAGGCTTGTTCAACCACGACCGTGTTGGCCTCAATTTGCCGGCTAAAGGTCTCGCCCAAAACCCGATCGCCCAATTGGGTGTTAATGGGCGTAATATAGAAAATGGGCTTAATCCCGCCGGCTTTGAGCCGGCGGGCGGTATCCAGCAGCGCCTGAATTTTGCGATGGTGGGGGTCTAGGGTCCCCATATAATAGTAAACCAGCGAGGTTTCCAAGGTAGCCGGGTCATTGTCTCCCGGCAGATTGCGATAGTAAGCCGAGGCCACGTTATTCGCTTGCGCGGCAAAGGTCGCATGCCCCAAGCGCTCCTCAAAATCGCCGACCTGTCCAACCGGCGTCGTGCCGCTGAAAACCGGCGTATGCCAGTAATCGGCCTGGCTGATCGGCGAATCGAACCCACCGAACGTCGCCAGCGGCCGGTAAACAATGGTTGACAGCAGCGGGCCATAAGTCAGCACGACTTTTTCTGTCGCGAATTGGTAAGCCGGCCGCCGGTCCCACTCCGGCGAGAAAGAGTGCATGTTGATGGGAATGATCACGCTGTCAGGCCGGTGATCGAACCGGATGATATAGTCGGCATAGCGGCGATACAGGTCCGCATTATAAGCCGGGTGAGCTATTTGGCCGATGGTCTGCTCCGGTACCATCTCTTGCAGAATTTCACCGGTGGTGACCTGACCCACAGGATAGATTAGGGTGCTATCGCCGAAATAGATAATGTCAGTATCATCTTGCAGATACCGGTCCAACTGCGAAATTTCGTCCGGTAGATGAGGCGGATATAAGGCGGTAACGGCTAGCTGTAAAATGAATAAGAGGGTAACAAATAGCAGTAGTTTTAGGAGCAAGGGTTTCATAGTGCGCCGAGTAGTGAGTCCACAGGAAAGAGAATTTGCTTAACGCCAACGTTCACATTGAACATTGGCGAAAGCTTGAAATCTTTAAGAATACAAGACTATTATACCATTTGAGGATGCTAATTAGTCAATTACCCATTAGAGTTTATAGCGTTCAAGGAGTTTTTAAGTTAAATAGGGGGCGGATAGTCCCCCGCCAGCGTGTTAGTGCAGGCTTAGAAGCACGGATTGACAGAAATGCGCGGATTTCCTCTCATCTTTATCCGCGTTTTTCGGCTCATCAGGGGTTCTTCACACTCAGGTAGCTCAACCACACTCAACGGGGAGACTCCCAGTGGGCGCATTTTACTTAAAAAGGGGGCTAATCAGCAAATGGGTTTGTAGGACAATCTTAAGTTTGTCTTACAGAATTTTCATTGTCGCTGCTGTACCGAGGTTCTGTCACACTCCCTTTTTTATATATAAATACTGCTCAAACCAGGCCAATGTGTCAAGCCAGGCTTGGGTCGCCTGCGCTTCGACGTAGCGTTCGCCGGTGTCATTGTGGAAGGCGTGATTGACCCCCGGATAGACATTCATATAGATCCCTCCCGGTAGTCATCATAAAACTCCTCGACAAAATATTTTTGGAACGTGTTGAGTTCTTTCATTCTTGCCTCCTTTTGAAATAATGTAATTATTCAGCAGAGCAGGTGACTGGCACTTAATCGCAGTAATCGCACGGGTGTACTCCATTCAGCGTTCTCGATTTAAACAAAAGTGCCAGTCACCTGAAGAGTTACGAAATAATTTGAGGAGAACAAATCGCTGATTTGTTTGGGTTGGGCCAAGTCAGCGACTTGTCCTATTGTAGCGAGATAATATCGAGCGATTTTTGAAAGCCCATCCCGGATAGGCTGGCCGCCAGCAGCTCGAACGCTCGCGACCGCTGCGTTTCGGTCATCTCCCAAAGGGGTAAGCCGTTTCGGGGGAAATTACCCGGCGTAGTCCAGTGCCAGCGGAAACGTTCCTCACTGGCAAAGTCGTAGGCCGAGCTGGAGCGCTGGGCGTCCTCAAGAGCGTCAAGGTAAGCGGTCGCCGCCAGGGTCATATTGGCGATAAGGATTTGACCGGGGGCGCAGGCGTGTCGGTGGGCGCAGAGGTCGCCGTGGGCGGGACGGGGGTATGGGTCGGACGCTGGCCACCTCAGTGGGCGTTGGCTCCTGTGGGGGCAGGTTAGCCCCACACGCCGCCAAAAACAGCCCGGCGGTGGTGGTTGCCCCCAGCCGGATAAATTGACGGCGGTTAATGGATTTTAGACCATTATTTTTAACGCTCATGGTTGTACCTCCCCCGTTTTCTACTCACGTAGTTATAATTTTAAGGATAGACCTTAATTTTGCGTAAGAGAATGCTGAGAGAATGCTGAGAAGCGGTCAAACAACGAGGCGGTTTATCCTGTCCAGCGCCAAAATGGCCCGGCTTGCTGCGGGTAGGGCTGGCCTGGCCCCGGTAATATTTCACGGAGAATGGGTTGGGAGGTGTGGCGATGACGCCATTGATGGGGATACCCCCACGACACTTCCTCAAAGCGCACACTGTCACGATAATCGGTCGCCGGCACATGCAAATGGCCGGACACGACCACCATCGCGTGAAAGCGCTTGTGCCAGTTCTCCGTTCGGCGCGTGCCGCACCACACCGAAAAACGGGGAATCTTGGCCAGTCGAACCAGGTCTTGGCGCAGGGGGAAATGATTAATTAAGACAAATGGCAGTCCATTATGGGCCGCTTGCAGCCGTTGTTCGGTGTAGTGGCAGCGGGCCGCACACCAGGCGCTGCGGGACGGATAGGGGTCAGGGTGCAGTAGGTGTTCATCGGCGCAAACCACGCCCGTCTCTTCGGCCCAGGCAACAGCTTGCGCCACCGGGATATCATCGGGGCGGAAAGTATAGTCATAGAGGGTAAACAGCGGCGCCAGCAGACAGGGGCCGCCATCGCCGGCCCAGTGCGGGTAGGGGTCTTCTGGAGTAAAAACCCCATAATCGCGACAAATCCGAACCCAATGATAATACTTGGCTTCACCACGCAGCGGTTCCTGGGGTATGGTCCATAAATCATGATTGCCCGGCGCCCACAACAGCCGGGCAAAACGTTGGCTCAGCGTTTCCAGGGCGAACCTAAGCTGAGCCTCCGTTTCGCCCACATCGCCGGCAATGATCAACCAATCATCGGGGTGGGCCGGTAAAGTTGGCAGCATTTGACTGTTGAGCTCGTAACCCAGATGCAAATCGCTAATGGCGTAGAGTTTCATCAGGGGGATTATAGTCGGACAGGTTGAGTTGGCAATGTCAGGCTCTAAGGCTCGATAAAACCCTTATAAGGATTCTGGTAAAACCCTAGTAACGATTCGATCAAGACCCTTATAAGGATTCGATCAGAACCCATGTAAAGATCCGATCTGGATTACAAAGGCGATCTTAAAACATTTATAGCTCAATTTCCCACCGACGAATTAATCGGTTTACATGTTACCGGCAAGACCAAGCCTGATTTTCAATCATCATTTTCAATCATCAATGGAAATCACAGTTAGAAAAGTTGACAATTCAGAATAAGTGATTACAACTTAACCCCAGTTGCTGTCTTGCCCACCAATGAGAAGCAAAAACAACACCTTATTGCCGGTGATGAAGGAAGTAGGGAGTAGGGCGTAAGATGAAAAAGGTAGGGGATCGTTTCCTTATAATCCCTACTTCATACTTCCTTATTCCCTGATTTGGATATATTTATGTACTATCGACCTCAAGAAAAGCGACGTTCTCCATTTTTAACGTTCATCTTATATACACTTATGTTGGCCATGATGGCTGTGCTGGCTTTATTGATCGGGATTTACGTCGGCTACTTTAATGTTCCTGTGACTACCCTGGCCGAACGCTATGCGCCTACCCCCACCCCCACGCGCTCAGCCTTGCTCTACATTGGCGACGGCGACACCTATTTTGCTGAGGGTAAACTGGACAAAGCGATCGAAGCCTACAACGAGGCCATCCGTATCGATCCCAATAACGATGTGCCTTACATCCGCCAATCACGCATTTTAGTCTACACCCGCGATACTGCCGCCGCGCTGGTTCAGGCGGAGCAAGCGGTCCAGCTTAATCCCACCAGCCCGGAGAATATGGCTTACTACTGCCGCGCCCTCGACTGGGAAGCCAAATATAGCGCCGCCTACGATGCCTGTTCCTGCGCCAGCGAACTGGACCCTACTTATGCCGAAGCCTATGCCTTTCTATCTGAGGTTTTCGCCGATCAAGGCGATTGGTTCTCCGCCCGCGAAACCGCTCAGCAAGCGATCGATGCCAATTTCCAGAGTATGGATGCCCATCACAACATGGGCTACGCCTGGGAAGTGCAAGGCCGCTACAAAGATGCCATCGAATATTATGAAGATGCCATTAAATTAGCCCCTAAATTAGCGCCCAACTATGTCTCGGCCGGTCTCATTTACTACTGGCTGGGCGATTATGAAACCGCCGAGGAACGTTTCAAAAAAGCCATCAAGCTTAGCCCGTTTGATCCGGTGGCCTATTACCAACTGGGCCGCACCTATTACGTCGAGGGCGATTTTATCAGCGCCATCGATGCCCTGGAACAGAGCATCGGGGTTGATCCAGCCTATGTAAGCATCAATCCGGCCGGCACCAGCGCCTGGGGATATCTGGGCATGACCTACTACCGCCGCCAAAATTATGAAGGCGCCATTGAGTTTTTACCCAAAGCCATCGATCTGGCCGAAAACAAATTTCCCGATCGCGTTAGAGGGGTCGAGATTCTAACCGAAGTTCAAACGCTGGCCGGTCCCCAATACGTACCCATTTTACGGGGTCGCTTTACCGACCTTAACCAACCCGATAGCGCGATCATCTCCACCCAACTTCAACCGGTTTCCTATCAGTCTAGTTTTGAGGAGACGCTGGCTTTTGATGAAAAACCTGATTTGACTGAAGAGGATCAACCTAATCCGGCCGAAGATATCGAGCCGGTCGAAGAACAGCCGCCCTGCGTCGATGCTATCTTGCGTTCGATTCAAAATCAGATCATTATCCCCGGCCTGCAAAACACCGAACTGCTGACGCTGACCACCAGTTTTAGTGGTACAGTCGGCACGGCCAGCCTGGATTTTTCAGACAACAGTATGACCCTGGTCCTCGATAATGTGCCGCAGCCAAAAACAGCGCCCTATGAAGTCAGGGTCAATTTATGGCCGGATCGAACCGAAAGCGTCGGCTACGTCCAGCCGGATGGCAGCCAGAAAATCTCGACCAAAGTTCAATTCGATGAAAAACTCGTCGCGCCGATTGATTACTACTACACCTTAGGCTTATCGTATGCCAACATGAATATGTGCAACGAAGCCCGCCCCTGGCTGCTGGCATCATTGGATCGAGACAGCAGCGCCTACAACCCGGCCTGGTACGGCACGCGCCTCTGCTCCATCACCGACACCCCGCCCACCCCTCTGCCCACCTTCACCCCTGCCCCAGAATAAAAAAACCGCCAGGTTTTTATTCCTGACGGTTTTTCTGTTACTTCAGTTAGAAGCAGAAAAATTTCCCTTAATCCCTACTTCTTACTCCATACTCCAGTTATTTATCATCCAGCGCGGCCACGCCGGGCAGCACTTTCCCTTCCAAGAATTCCAGGCTGGCCCCGCCGCCGGTCGAAATGTGGCTCATCTTCTCCGCTAAGCCCGACTGCTCCACGGCCGCCGCGCTGTCGCCGCCGCCGATGATGGTTGTCGCGCCATCCAACTCGGCCAGCACCTTGGCGATGGCAAACGTACCTTCGGCAAAGCGCGGGAATTCGAACACCCCCATCGGCCCGTTCCAGACCACCGTCTTGGCCCCATTGAGCCGGTTGGCAAAGTGGGCAATCGACGCCGGGCCGATATCGAGGATCATCCAGCCGTCGGGTACCTCATCGACCGGCACCACTTTGGCCTCGGCATCCGCCTTGAATTCAGGGGCGATGGTGCAATCGACCGGCAAAATCAGTTTGTCGCCGTATTCGGCCAGCAACTTTTTAGCCGTATCAATCGCCTCTTCTTCTACCAGCGACTTGCCAACGCTGTGCCCTTGAGCCACAAAGAACGTATTCGCCATCCCGCCGCCGATCAACAAACCATCCACCTTAGACAGCAGGTTCTCGATGACGCTAATTTTATCGGAGATTTTGGCCCCACCCATAATGGCGATGAACGGATGGCCTGGATTAGACAGTGCGCCGCCCAAATATTCAATCTCTTTTTCCAGCAAAAAGCCGGCCACAGCCGGGCGCAGGGTATCGGTCACCCCGGCGGTTGAGGCGTGGGCGCGGTGGGCGCTGCCAAAGGCATCGTTCACATAAACCTCACCCAGTTCCGCCAACTGCTCGGAGAAACCGGGATCGTTTTTCTTCTCTTGTTTATAAAAGCGGGTATTTTCCAGTAAGATGACATCGCCGGGCTTCATCGCCATCACCGCCGACTTGACCTCTGGCCCAATGGTATCATTCAATTTGGTAACCGGCCGGCCCAGCAGTTCCGACAGGCGCACACCCGCCGCATCGAGCTGGTATTTTGGATCGGGTGCGTCTTTGGGGCGGCCCAAATGGCTCATTAAAATGACGGCAGCGCCGTGGTCCAGCAGGTACTGAATCGTCGGCAGGGCGGCCCGAATGCGGCGGTCATCGGTGACTTCGCCATTTTCCATAGGAACGTTAAAGTCGACGCGCACTAGAGCGCGTTTACCATTGACATCTACATCTTTGATAGTTTTTTTGTTCATGGAACCCTTCCTCTCATTGTTGGTGAAAAATAGTTAACTAACAGCTTACCCGCGCTCAATTAACGGCAGCAGTCCTGAAATGGGGTTAAGTTGAAGGTAAAGTGACTGTGACGTCCCCCGTTGTCGCTCGGCAGCGATCCCCATAATAGCATTGACTTCGACTATACGCCAAAATTTTACTCAGACCTGTCTCAATTTACAAAAACCTTACTCAAACCTTATTACCGGCTGCGCGTGACTCCCCCCC
The DNA here is from genome assembly GCA_020634935.1 of Anaerolineales bacterium. Lineage (GTDB taxonomy): Bacteria > Chloroflexota > Anaerolineae > 4572-78 > J111 > JAGRBY01. The sequence continues at coordinate 16,950 of JACKAT010000023.1, read as the reverse complement.
GGTCACAAAACGTAAAAACCGGGCATTTGCTGCACCACGGCGAGGTCGGCGTGCATAAGTTTTGGCCCATACTCACCAGCAGCCCATTATATTCGATCCAATATTCCTGCGGTAGCTTTTCACGTAGAGCGAATTCCGTTTCTTCCGGCGTCTTGGTCTCGACGTATCCCCACCGGTTCGAGATGCGATGCACGTGAACATCGACGCAGATGCCCAGCTTGTTAAACCCGGCCGTCAACACCAAATTGGCCGTTTTGCGGCCCACCCCCGGCAGTTTGAGCAGTTCGTCGAGTTCATCCGGCACCTGACCGTTGTATTCAGCGATCAGCCGGTGCGAGATATCGATAATGCTCTTGGCTTTATTGCGATAAAAGCCCACCGGATAAATAACCTCGGCGATTTCGTCTACCGAGTGGGTGATCATATCGTGCGGGTTATCAGCCACAACAAATAGGCGCGGCGCGACCACAGCCGTCAACGTATCTTTAGTTCTTAAACTCAATATGGTGGCGATTAGCACTTGGTAAGGTCCCCACTCGTGTTTACGGCCTTTGTCGTCCACCAGGGCCGGGGACCAGGCTTTAGCCGCTTCTCTCAGAATGGGGATGACCTGGTGGATGTCGTTGTCCTGCATCGATTTGCTCCGTATCAAAAGTGAGTGACTGTCACTTGGTTTCTCTGCCGGGTTCCGATTATAACACAGTTACGAAAAATAAAAAGCACTGAAAGCCATCCTTAAAATATTCGCCGAGATAACGCCTTGCTGCTAAAATAGCAAGATATATACCCAAGCAAGGGCGCTGTGGATAATCGATGGCCGCGATCGCCAAACAATTTAGCAAATTCAATAGGGGAAGAGAAACGATGCCTACAACAGCAGATTATCAACATTTAATCAGCGCCGACGTCCATTTTTTGGGCAATATCCTGGGAGAAATCATCGAGCAGCAGACCGGGGCGGAAAAGTTCGCCTTGGAAGAGCGCGTCCGAACCCTGGCCAAGGCCCGCCGCGCCAACGGCCATAGCGACGCCGAAACCGAGCTGGTCGCCCTGGTCGACTCGCTCACGTTATCCGAAAAGGAGATGGTGGCCCGCTCCTTCACCACCTACTTTGAATTAATCAACCTGGTCGAAGAACACCACCGCGTGCGCATTCTCCGCGACCGCGAGCGCGAGGCCCATCCCCTCCCCCTCACCGAGTCGATTGCCGACGCCATCCGCCAACTGCACCAGCTGGGCGTCGATGAGGCCGCGCTGGCCCAACTGCTGGCCGATCTCCACATCGAACTCGTTTTCACCGCCCACCCCACCGAGGCTCGCCGCCGGACCATCCTCTCCAAACTGCGCCGGATTGGCCAGGCCTTATACGACCGCGAGGTCCGCGATATGCTGCCCGCCACCTTCGAAGAGTTGATGGCCAACATTCGCGCCGAGGTCACGACGCTGTGGGTCACTGAGCGCAGCCGGACGTTCAAACCCACGGTGGTCGATGAGGTCCGCACCGGCTTGTATTATCTCAGCGCCACCATCTGGGCCGTTTTGCCCCAGGTCTATCGCGATATGGAAATCGCGCTGGCCCAATACTATCCCAACCTGACGCCGCCGCCGCGATTTCTCACCTTCGGCTCCTGGATTGGCGGCGACCGCGACGGCAACCCCTTTGTCACCAGCCGGGTCACCGCCGAAGCCCTGCACCTGCACCACCGCCTGGCCACCGAGCGCCACCGCGCCTCGGCCCGTATTCTCGACCGGTCGATGAGCGTCTCCACCCGTTACGTTGACCTCGACCCGGAACTGCAAATTGCGATGGATTCTAACCTCAAAGATGACCCGTCCGACCACGTCAACTACCTGCAAGAACGCTATCCCGGCGAACCCTACCGCTGGCTGCTGGCCGCCCTCTCCGAGAAGTTCGCCGCGATGAATAAAGCGGATATGGAAGCCAGCTTGCTCAACCCCTCGCTGGCAGCCGGCGACCCGCTGCCCCACCGCGATGAGTTCCTCGATGCAGTCGCCTTGATGGATCGCACCCTGCGCCAGAGCGGTCTCAGCGGCATCGCCGACGCCAACCTCAAGAGTTTTTACCACCAGTTGCAATCGTTTGGGCTGCATTCGGCCTGCCTCGATATCCGCCAGTACAGCCAATACCACATCGACGTATTGGACGAGATTTTGCGCCATTTAGGCTACGCCGACAACTACGCTCAACTCTCATCGCCGCAGCGAACCGAACTGCTGACCCGCCTGCTCGCCTACTGGCCGCCCGATCTCTCCCTGCTGCCGCCGCTGTCGGCCCAGGCGGCCGAAACAGTCCAGTTGTTCAAACTGCTCCGGCGCGTAGTCGATCTCTACGGCCCCGAGTACCTTGGCCCCTACATCGTCAGTATGACACGCGGTCCCGACGATATCCTGGCCGTACTGCTGCTGGCCCGCTGGGTGGGCCTGTGCCTGCGCCCTGACGGCGCCGATGGCCTGGACCTGGTGCCGCTGTTCGAGACCCGCGCCGATTTGAGCAACGGTCCCGACATCATGACCCAGTTATTTACCCACCCCCACTACGCCGAGCATCTCAAGCGGTTGGGCCAGCGCCAAATGATTATGATTGGCTACTCCGACAGCAATAAAGACGCCGGCTACATCGCCGCCAAGTGGGAACTGTACAAAGCCCAAGAAGCCCTGGCCGACGGCTGCCGCAGCCACGGTATCGCCCTGACGTTGTTTCACGGACGGGGCGGCACGATTGCGCGGGGCGGCGGCGCGCCTAACCGCGCGGTGATGGCCCAGCCGCCCGGCTCCGTAGCCGGTAAAATCCGCATCACCGAACAAGGCGAAGTCATCGACGAGCGCTACGGCAACCCGGCCATCGCCCGCCGCCACCTGGAGCAGATGGTTCACGCTGTGCTGATGAGCAGCGTCCCCGCATCGCCCACCCAGGCGACGCCGCCGCAAGAATGGCGCGCGGCGATGGACCAACTGGCCGAGGCCGGCTATCGCGCCTACCGCCAGCTCATCTACGAGACGCCCGAACTGCTGGAATACTGGCAGCAAGCCACGCCCACCCGCGAGATTAGCCAGCTACAAATTGGCTCGCGGCCGGCCCGCCGCACCAACAGCAGCGCCATCACCGATCTGCGGGCCATCCCCTGGGTCTTTAGCTGGATGCAGTCACGGCACGTGTTGCCGGGCTGGTACGGCCTGGGGACCGCCCTGGCCACCTTTACCGCCGACGAGGCCGGCCTGACCCTCCTGCAAGAGATGTACCGGGGCTGGCGCTTCTTTAAAGAAGCCATCGATAACGCCCAGGTCTCGCTGGGCAAAACCGATATGGACATCGCCCGCCTCTACGCCGGTTTAGTCACCAACGAGCGCGTTCGTGAGATGATTTTTAACGACATCCTGGCCGAATACAACCGCACCTGCCAAACCATCATCCAGGTCACCCGGCAGAACGAAATATTGGAGGGAACCTTCCTGCAACGCTCTATCCGCCTGCGCAACCCGTATGTTGACCCGCTGAACTTCATCCAGGTCAGTTTGCTGCGCCAACTGCGCGACTTACCCGATCCCAACGGTCCCGAGGCCAGACCGATTCTCAAGGCGATTTTGCTGGCCACCAACGGCATCGCCTCCGGGCTAAAGAATACAGGCTAACATCCGGCAACTATGGTCAAAAGGCCACTTTTAAGGTCGATCACCGCTATCTTGTCTGCTTTGGGCGTCAACGCTGTTCCGGCGATTGGTTTCTTCGGCTTGGGCTGGAGCTGGGAGACCACCCTGGTTCTTTACCTGCTCGAAACCGTGCTGGGCATCCCGTTCGTCGCTTTACGCATCCGCCTGCTGTCGCCGGCTCAAGAGGACGTCATCGGCGCTTCGCTCCCAGACAGTTGGACCACTCATAATAAAAAATCCGGCGCGAAAGTCATTCGCTACGCCTGGCCGACCGCCGACGGCGTACGATATGAGCGGGCCGGACTGTTACAAAGCTATTTGTTGGTCGTTGTCTCTTTTTCTGCCGTGCTGAGCGTTTTTATCTTGGTCTTTCTGTTTCTGATAATGCAGGTGCAGCTCGATTGGGCGGCGTTCCGGTCGGGCCTGTTGGGCATCCTCATTTTTCAACTGGTGGGCTTTCTGGCCGACCTGGTTTGGCTGCGGCCCTTATCCCTGGCCCAGGCCGAAAAGTTGGGCGAACAAAGCATGGGGCGCGCGGCGCTGCTGTATGTGGCCGTTTTTGCCGGCCTGTGCGCTGCCTCTTTTCATCCCTATGGCTTCCTGCTGCCCTTCATCGGCCTCAAAACCATGGTCGATGTCGGCCAGCCGATCCAGGCCATGTGGAACTATCGGCGGCGCGCCGGCTCGACCCTCGGTTAACGGCGTGAACTGAAGAGTCCGGCAGTCTCAACTGAGACGACACCGACAATGAAAATTTACCGGAGCGACAAAGCTTGCTCTGTCATTCACGGTTAGGTCAAAGTAAACTTTGACGCTCCAAGCCGGTATTTTCAGAGGAAACCAACGTGACAAACCCGGCTGTTTAGGGTACAATCGGCGGCATTCGCTGTTTATTTCAATGTCGAGGTAAAACAATGGGGTTATTAGAGGCGTTAAAATCGATGTTTGCGACCGACGCTGCCCAGGCCGACAGCGCCTACTGGCTGTACGTTCGCTCGCGTCGCTGTAAAGAATTGATCAAAACCCGCGTCGATCTGCGTAACGATCTCAGCCAGCGCGACGAGGGCGGCTACTTCACCCGCAAAGTGCTGGTCGGCAACACCAGCCGCTGCTTCGAGCGGGTCGAGGTGACGCTCATTTTCGATGATCAGCGCCGGCTGGTTGACCAACAAATCAGCGGCGGCGAATTTCTTACCGCCGAGGCGTACGAAGCCGCCCAGGCCGTCGATTAGCGCCCGGCCCGGTTTATCGAAACCGCCGGGGCGGGGTCGGTCTCCCAACCGGCTGATCGCCGCTTCAACCGGCCAATCCCAATACCTTCTGGATTTTATCCAGCATCTCATCATTGCGGCCTTTGACAAAATAGTCGGCCGCGCCTTTGTCGATGCACTGCTTGGCCGTCTCGACCTCATCCCAGGCCGAATTAGCAATAACCGGCAGCCCCGGCGACTCGGCCTTGAGGCGCTCCAGCAGTTCCAGCCCGGCATACTTTGACTCATGCCCGGCAAAATTCGGCATGTTCAAATCGATAATCACCAGTTGGAACGGCGCTCCCTCCTGTTTGGCTTCGTGAAAGAGATCATAGGCGGCCACGTTGCCCGTGGCAGTTTCAACATCATAGCCTGCTCTAAACAGCGTCTTGGCCACGCTGCGCAGAATATTTTCTTCATCATCAACTAACAAAATCCTGGGTTCTGAGTCCATAGCTCAACCAGCTCCATTCGAAGAATAAGGGTATTTGCAGTGCAGGTGACTGGCACTTAATCGCGGTAATTGCAGCCTTGTAGGCCTTTCAGAATTCTTCATTTGAACAAAAGTGCCAGTCACCTGCACAATCGGCTCCATTCGAAGACTAAGGTGGGGTTAGCGGATGGCCCGAGCGACTTCGCTGAGCAATCCGTTTTGGGTGTAGGGCTTGGCCACGAGATTTTTGATCCCGACCAGCATCCGTTCTTTGGTTCGCTCAACCCGCGGGTTGGAAGAGACCATCAGCGTCTTGCCCACAGCGCCGGTTGTTTTCAGCGCGTTTAGCACCGCCAGCGAGTTCGCGCCGGCCAGAATATCATCGATCAAAACCAAATCGAAGCGGTTGGCGCTGCTCACATCAAACCCCGTCGCCGGCGACTCGACTTTGTAGCCGGCGGCTTTCAATGTCCCGGTCGCAAAATGCCGCCAGTAGTCGTTGTCGTCGATCAGCAGAATTTTGCCCCGGCCCGGCTCGTTTTTGGCCGCGGCCGTCTCCCGGCCTTTATAAACCGGCGCCTGCACCGTAAAGGTCGATCCCTGGCCCAGCCGGCTGGCCGCCGAGATGCGCCCGCCGGTTTGCTCCAGAATAAGCCGGCAGGCCGGCAGGCCAAAGCCGGAGTGGCCGCGAATGCCTTTGGTCGTATGGAAGGTAATCCAGATTTTATCCAGGTCTTCTGGGGCAATGCCGCTGCCGTTATCGGCCACATCGACCGCCACAAAGTCGCCGCCCTCCACGGGCCGGATAATCAGGTCAATCCGGGGTTGGGGCTGCTGCTCGGTCGCCTCAATCGCGTTCTTGAGCAGGTTGGTGAACACGCGATTGAGCTGTACCGGGTCGGCCAGCACCAGGGGCAGGTTATCGGCCCGCGAAATAGTGACCAGACCGGCGGGTAAGTCCATAGCGGTGATGGTATCCTTCACCACGTCATCAATCATCGTTGGGCGCGGCGCTTGCTCGCGGGCCGGGCCGATCAGGTCTTCTTTGATTTTGAGAATCATCGCCGCCGCATCCTCGATGATTTGCAGGTCGTCGAGCGTGGAGCTGAGGCTGAGCCGCTTTTCTAAACTTTCCAGGGGGAGCTGGCTGAGTTTGTCAGTTATGGGGCCAATCTCCGGCTGGGTTTGTTGAATGGCCGCCGCTTCTTTTTGAACGAGTTGGGCAAAGCTGCGGCTGCCGGCCGGCCCTTCATTTAATAGGTTGGCCATCAACACGGTTAGCACCTGCCAATCGGTTCGGGTCCGGTCAACCGCGCTGCGGATCGGGTCGGCCTTATTGCCGATCCAGTGAATGGCGTCGCCGGTGGCCGTGGCGATAGCCTCATGGGTCTTGGCTCGCAGCAGCTCGGCGTGCGCGGCCTCCAACTCCTGGCGCTGGCGGGCATTGTCGATGGCAATCGCCAGTTGGTTGGCCATCGCCTGTAACGACGAAATATCTTCGTCAGAAAAGGCCGCGGCCTCGGTACTTTGCACCGTCACCGCCCCGATAACCCGGTTGCCAATCGCCAGCGGCAGGGCCATCTCCGAGCGCGTCTCCGGCAGCACCGGGTTGGGATACCACACCTTCTCCGTATCAACATCCAGCGAAATCCGGGCTTCATTGCGGGCCGTACAGGCCCCAATCATCGAGTTGCCGCCTACCGCCAGCTTGTGATGGTTTTCGATCATAATCTGGCCTGGCCGGCCGCGGCCGGCCCTGAGCACGGCAAATTCGCGCGCCTCATCAATCAAAAAAACCCCGGCATAGTAGAAATTGTAGGCGTTGCAGATGATATCAACCGTTCGGGGCAGCAGGTCACTGATGTCCAGAATCTGAGTGATATTCTGGCTGACTTCGGCAGCCGCCGCCAGTAAATTGGCGCGTCGGAGGGCTTGTTCCAGAGTTACGTTGGCTTCAATTTCAGCTTGGTTCATAATTCCGTCCTTATTGAGTTAGTAAGGGATTTAGACTGCCATCAGCAGAATGATGGTCGATCCGATCACGTATCGGGAGGCCGGCCGGGTGTTAGCCCGGTCATAGATTATGATATTACAGGCGAGGCGTTTTGTAAACTTGGGCAAAAAGAGTTAGCGCAGAACAACTGGCCAGAAAACCTCTTCACTTACGAGGGGATTCCCCTTGAATTACCAATGATCAATGATCAATGATCAATTACCCCTAAAGGGCGTTGTCGCCGGGCCGGAAGATCGGCACGTGCAGCGTAAACGTCGAACCCAGGCCCACCTGGCTGACCACGCTGATGCGGCCCCCCATCGCCTCCATCGTTTGCAAGCAGGCCGGCAGCCCCAACCCTGTACCCCCTTTTTTGGCTTTGCCGGTGTGAAAGGTGAGCCAAATTTTGGTCAGCTCCGCCTCGGGGATGCCGCAGCCGTTATCGGCGATATCGACCATCACAAAATTGGCGTCGGCCGGACGTACAGCCACAAAAATATGGGGCAATGGCTGCTCGTCCATCGCTTCCATCGCATTTTTGACCAGATTAATCACCACCCGGCCAAATTGGTTCGGATCGATCTTAACCGGGGGGATAATCCCGTCGATGCTGTACGATACCGTACCCGCCGGCAGCGCGAAGCCCTTGATATTGTCCTTAATGACCGCCACAATGTCACAGGCTTGCCATTTTTGCCGCCGAGCCGGGCCGATGAGGTCTTCCTTGATTTGCAGAATGGTATTTGCGCTCTGGGCGATAATCTCCAGATCTTCTTCCACCGATTCGATGTCGAGCATCTGGCGCAGCTTCTTGAGCGGCTTTTTCTTGAGGCGTTCCACCTCCTTGGGCAGTTCCGGATACTTTTGCGCCAGCCGCGACGCCGACTCGATGATCAAATGGCCCAGCGGATCGTCTCGAATGGAAACATCGCTGCGCGAGATGAGATCGCTGGCGATGGTCAGAAATCGGCCCAGATCCTCGCGCGTCCGGCTGACACAGGCCGGAATCGGCGCGGCTTTATTGCCCACCCAGTGGATCGTTTCGCCGGTGGCCGTAGCAATCGTCTCGAACGTCTTGGTGCGGACGATCTCTTGGTTGGCCACTTCCAAATCATGCAGCAGCCAGGCGTTGTTGATGGCCACGGCCAGTTGATCGGCCATCATTTGCAGCGACGAAATATCCTCCTCCGAAAAGGCCGCCTCGGCCTCGCTCTGGACGGTCAACGCGCCGATAACCTGGCTTTTGATGAACAACGGCAGCGCCATTTCCGAGCGCGTCTGCGGCAGCAGCGGATTAGGATACCACACCTTTTCGGCATCGACATCCAGCGAGATCCGCGCCTCGCCATCGCGAATGGCCGCCCCCACCATCGAATTGCCGCCGATTTCCAGCCTATGGCCCTGCTCAACCATGCGCCGGCCGGCCTCGCCGCGACCGGCTTTGAGCACGGCCCACGTCCGGCCGTTCTCATCGGGCGTATCATCGGCCAAAAAGATACCGGCGTAATAAAAACCGTACTCCTCGCAGATAATATGCACCGTGCTGGCCAGCAGCACATCCAGATCCAAAAGCGAGGTGATATTGCGGCTCACTTCCGACCCCGCTTGCAGCAGCGTCGCCCGGCGCGAGGCTTTGGCGAACAGCTCGATGTTCTGCTGGTGCAGGCGGGCGTTATTGATGGCCACGGCCAGTTGGTCGGCCATCGCTTGCAGCGACGACACATCCTCGTCGGAAAAAGCGGCTTCCTCGACGCTCTGCACCGTCAGCGCCCCCATCACCGTGCCGGCAATCGCCAGCGGCAGGGCCATCTCCGAGCGGGTGTCGGGCAGGAAGGGGTTGTTGAACCAGACCGCCTCTTTGCCCACATCCAGGGCAATCCGCGCTTCATTTAACGCCGTACACGCCCCCACCATCGACCGGCCGCCCACCTCCAGCTTATGGTGGTGCTCCATCATCAGTTGCCCGGCCTTGCCCCGGCCCGCCTTCAGCACCGCCCACCGTTTGCCGTCCTCCAACGTCTCCGTCAGGAAAATTCCGGCATAATAAAAGCCGTAGCGGTCGCAGATGATATCAACCGTGCGCGCCAGCAGAATATTCGGTTCTAAAATGGAAGAAATAATGCGGCTGACCTCCGTAGCCGCCTTCAACAGCTCGGCCCGGCGGCCGGCCGTTCGCGATACCTGAGGCAAATGGGATTGCTGACCATCAGCCCCTACGTTGTTCATCATGGACGAACTTGAGTCTGCATCCATGAGGGGAGACTTCTCCTTCGGTACCTGAGCTGACCCTGCCGAATGTGGTCAGGTACAATTTAGAAACTGGGTGAGTTTGGGAGCGATTTTTGGCTTGGTGTGCGTAGCAGCAGTGGTAAAATGACCCCTGACACTAATTTTTAAGCAATGTCTGAGATTATACTCAAAAGGGTTCTAAGGGGCAATCAACCCCCTGCTCTAAACCGTCTTCCTGGCTCGTCTCCACCCCAAACTTTCATCTTCCACCCCATTAATGTTATACTATCGCCCGCACTGTGCCTTCAACAACGCTATGACCTATCCCGCTACCCAACCAACTCTATAAACTCCAAAAACTCTATTAACTCTATAAACTCACAGGAGAAAATTATGACCAAAATCGCTTTTCTGGGAACCGGCATCATGGGCGCCGGTATGGCCCGCAACCTGATCGCCGCCGGCCTCGAGGTCACGGTCTGGAACCGCACCCGGGCCAAAGCCGAACCGCTGGCCGCCGCCGGCGCGACCCTGGCCGAGACCCCGGCCCAGGCTGTTGACGGCGCGGACGTCATCATCGCCATCGTCGGCGACGACCGCTCTTCGCGGCAGGTCTGGCTGGGCCAAAACGGCGTGCTGGCCGGCCAGGTCAAGCCCAACGCCATCGCCGTTGAGTGTACCACGCTCTCGCTCCAGTGGGTCGAAGAGCTGCACCCCATCTTAACCGACGCCGGCCTGCGCTTCATCGACTGCCCGGTGACCGGCGGCCGGGGCGGGGCCGAGGCCGGGACGCTGACCCTGCTCATCGGCGCGGACGACGACGTGCTGGCCGACGCTCGCCCGGTGCTGGATACCTTCAGCAGCCGCATCATTCACTTCGGCTCGCCCGGCAAAGGCACCGCCTTCAAACTGTTGTACAACCTGATGGGTTCGGTCCATATGGTGGCGCTGGCCGAGGGCCTGTGCCTGGCCGAAAAGGCCGGGTTGGACATGGCCCAGGTTGTCGAAGGGCTGACCACCGGCTATACCGGCAGCCCCGGCGTTAAAACCTACGCCCAACGCATGGCCGACAGCGACCACGATGAGGTCAACTTCTCGGCCCGGTGGATGTACAAAGACGCCGCCTACGCCCTCAAAATGGCCGACGAAATCGGCCAGGCCATGCCGATGTCGTCCGTGGGGGCGCAGCTTTACCAAATGGCCCTCAGCCGGGGGTTGGGCGGGAAAAACCTGAGCGTGGTCATTGAGGCCTTGCGTTAGCTGGCTAATCTCGCCGGCGGCGGCAACCAGGTGGGGTAAAATACGCGCGTAGTCGCCGCCCCAAACCCGCATAAGCTACGCTTCACAACCACCGCCCTTAGCTGCTATACTGAAGGCGCAAACTCAATAACGACCTCGTCTTCTACCCCCATCTCCCACCCATCATTCCTCCCACCCGCCATTCACCTGAACCGCCGGACGCGCCGCCGGCCCCAATACCATCGCTAATGCCTGTCAGTTCATTGACTCTCTCCCCAGCCAACAAGCGGGTGTGTTAAACACATCCGCTTGTTGCATTTCCGCCCGATTAAGGGGATTTAGCCGGCGGCGCGGTCACACCGGCCCCCTACTCGCCCAACGATCAAGCCGGGCTTAAAATTTGCCATTCTGCCCATCTCCGCGCATACTCAGCAGCACAATCCGGAGCATCAAAGCTCGGCTTTGATCAGACAAAGTAAACTTTGTCGCTCCAATCTTGGCGGCGCACCGGTCGCGATGCATTTTGGAGCATCAAAGCTCGGCTTTGATCAGACCAAGTAAACTTTGTCGCTCCAATCTTGGCGGCGCACCGGTCGCGATGCATTTTGGAGCATCAAAGCTCGGCTTTGATCAGACCAAGTAAACTTTGTCGCTCCAATCTTGGCGGCGCACCGGTCGCGATGCATTTTGGAGCATCAAAGCTCGGCTTTGATCGGACCAAGTAAACTTTGTCGCTCCAATCCTTGGCGGCGCTTCGACCGCCGGATTATTGCTTCGTCCGGTTCGCTCTGGCTCTCCCTCGAACCCGACGACCGTCAAAACCAAACCCAAAATCGGTCACAATCGCGGTTAATCGGTGGACGCTAAAATCAATCTTCGAGGAATCGATGCCTAAACTGGGGATGATGCTTGTCGGCGGCGCGATTTGCCTGCTGATTGGGGTGATATTTACGCTGATTGGCCTGGGGGTACAGCGTGAGACCCGCCGGCTGGAAAGCCTGCCGATTCTGACCGCCGCCGCCATCCGCGCCAGCGACGACGGCCGGCCCGCCGGCCTCGACGCCCGCATTGCCGAGCGCAACGAGCTGTACTACGAAGGCATGGTGGCCTACGTTCGCCAGGAATATCGCGGCGAGAAATGCAGCTCGAACAACGATAACTGCGAGTCGATCTGGGTTGAAGACGAGCGGGTCACCCCGCCGCTCTGGCTCGACGCCCCCGATGGCCGCGTCTTGGTGATGAACAACGACTACACCTTGCAAAATGGGCCGGTCAGCCACCAAACCGGCCCGCAGCTGATTAAAAACGAGACCAAAGCCTACCAGGGCTTCGTCATCGGCAATTCCGTCTTTGTGGTTGGTCATGTGGTGGCCGGACACGACCCGCCCGCTTTCCACGCCGAGGCCATCTACGGCGGCGACTCCACCTCGCACATCCGCAGCACCCGTCTCGCCGGCCGCGTCTTCTTCTGGCTCGGCCTCACGCTCAGTCTCACCGGCCTGGCCTTTATCGCCGCCCGGTTCTTAAAAAACTAACCAACCTACCCCCTGACCTTTCACCACTCACACTCGCCCATCTCCCATCACCTAATCTCCCATCTCCGTATCTCCCCATCGCCAATGGCCAATCGCTAATTACTCATTACCAATTACCGTTTACTCATTACGCTTAACGGAGGATTCAATGCCTAAAATCACGATCATCGGCGGCGGCATCGGCGGCTTGACCACCGCCATCGCCCTGCGGCAGGCCGGCCTCGATGTTGAAGTCTACGAGCGCGCCTCGGAACTCAAAGAAGTGGGGGCCGGGCTGTCGCTGTGGCCCAACGCCATCAAAGTGCTGCGCCAGTTGGGTTTGGGCCAGGCGCTGGCCGCGATTAGCGTGGTCGCGCCCTTGGTAGCCACCCGCAACCCGCGCGGCGATATCCTGGCCCAACTGCCGTCGGCCACGATCGAGCAGCGCTTCGGCGCGGCCGTGCGCATCGTCCACCGGGCCGAACTGCTGGCGATGCTGACCGAGGCGCTGGCCGATACGCCCCTCCACCTGGGCCACGAATGCACCGGCTTCGACCAGGACGGCGACGGCGTTACCGCCCGCTTCGCCGGGGGGCAGACGGCCCGATCCGACGCCCTCATCGGCGCGGATGGCATTCATTCGGCGGTCCGGGCGCAGATGTTCGGGCGCACACCGCCGCGCTATTCCGGCTACACCGCCTGGCGAGCCATCACCCCCTTCCCTACCGCCCACCTGCCCGCCGGCGAGGCGTGGGGCTGCGGCTCGCGCTTTGGCCTGCTACCCGTCGATCACGAGCGCGTCTACTGGTTCGCCACCAAAAACGCCCCGGCCGGTCAGCCGCCCCAACCCGGCGGCCATAAGCCGGAGCTGCTGACGCTCTTTCAAAACTGGTTCGATCCCCTGCCGGCCGTGATCGAGGCCACGCCGGAGGAGGCCATCCTCCGCAACGATATCATCGACCGCCTGCCCCTCGACGCCTGGGGCCAGGGGCGCGTGACGCTGCTCGGCGACGCCGCCCACCCGATGACGCCCAACATGGGCCAGGGCGCCTGCCAGGCCATCGAAGACGCGCTGGTGCTGGCCCGCTGCCTCAAAGCCACTCCCGATATCCCCTTCGCCTTGCAGCTCTACCAGACCAAGCGCCTCAAACGGGCCAACAAAGTCGTGACCACCTCCTATTTCATCGGCACGGTCGGCCAGCTCAAGAACCCCTTAGCCTGCCGTCTGCGCGATTTCCTGGCCAAAACCATGCCCGCCGAGCGCCAGCTCAAACAGGTCGATTGGGTCGTCGGCTACGACATCGAGTAGCCCCTGCCGTTAACTTGGGCGAACCGGAATACATCCCCTTGAACCTGACCCCTCACCCCGTCGCTAACGCGACTCCCCTCTCCCTGAGGGATTTAAGGGCGGACAGTTTGGGTTGGCCCATATTCTCCCCCCCCTCTGTCCCCCCCGCTGGGGGGGAGGTTTTAGCTCCTCCCCCTAGCAAGGGGAGGCTGGGAGGGGGTAGAAGGGTCGCCGGCCTCGAAAGCTTGGGCTCTGCCTGCCCTTGAACCCTCAGGGAGAGGGGTTGGGGGTGAGGGCCGAAGCATCTTCATCATTGAGGCCCTACGCCCGGCCCACGCCGGCCGGTCGTCCGCGCCGTCGGCCAACGATACGCCGCCAAAAGGCCGCCGGTTCAGACAACTTGGTCAATTTCTGGTACAATACCCTAGAATAGGGAACGGAAGGTGTGGGACGCGAAATAATTGTCACGTTCCATGTCCCACGTCCTACGTTCTACGCCTTACCCATTACGGAGCCTATGAAACCCATCTCACCCACCCGTAAACGTCTCACCATCGCCCTGACCCTGGTCATTCTGGCGACGCTGGGCCTGTTTGCCGTGGTGCAGCATCGGCTGCTGGTCGATTTGCCCCGGCCCGACGAACTGTACGAGTATACCAGCGCCCCCTCGACCAAAATCTACGACCGGCACGGCACGCTGCTCTATGAAATCACCGATCCCCACCAGGGGCTGCATACGCCGCTGGCGCTGGACGACATCCCCGATAGCTGCCTCCAGGCGACCATCGCCACCGAGGACAGCAGTTTTTACCGCAATCCCGGCGTCGACGCCTGGGCCATTGTCCGGGCGCTTTACATCAATTTCAAGGGCGGCGAGGTCCTCAGCGGCGGCAGCACCATTACCCAGCAGTTGGCCCGCAACCTGCTGCTGTCGCCCGAGGAGCGGACTGAAATCAGCCTGACCCGCAAACTGCGCGAGGCAATTTTAGCCTGGCGGCTGGCCCGCACCTACAGCAAGGATGAAATCCTGACGCTCTACCTCAACGAGACCTACTACGGCAACCTGGCCTACGGCATCGAGGCCGCCAGCCGGACCTACTTCGGCAAACACGCCGCCGAACTGGATTTGGCCGAATGCGCCCTGCTGGCCGGCCTGCCCCAAAGCCCGGCTACCTACAACCCCCTGGAAGACCTGGCGGCGGCCAAAGCGCGGCAAAGCGTCGTGCTTGATTTGATGGCCAAAGCCCAGTTTCTGACCGCCGACCAGGCCGACAGCGCCCGTCGCGAGAAGCTCGGTTTTGCCGCCGTGCCGTTTCCCATCGAGGCCCCCCACTTCGTCATGTACGTGCGCGGCCAGTTGGAACGGCGCTACGGCCTGGAAGCCATCTACCGCCAGGGGTTGGAAGTCTACACCACGCTCGATTTGGATATGCAGAACACCGCCCAGCGCTTCGCCCAGCTCCATCTGGCCGAACTGGCTGAGCAGAAGGATGGCGAAGCGCCCCGCGTGGTGCGCAACGCCGCCGTGGTCGTGCTCGACCCCCGCAGCGGCGAGGTGCTGGCTATGCTCGGCAGCCCCGACTACTTTGACCCCCGCATCGACGGCGCGGTCAACGCCACCACCGCCCTGCGCCAGCCCGGCTCCTCGATCAAGCCGATCACCTACGCTGCTGCCTTCGATCCGGCCATCGCCGAGGCCCACGGCTATAAACCGCTGACCGCCGCCTCGATGATGGTCGATGTCCGCACCGCCTTTGTCACCCAAGAGGGCCAGCCCTACGTCCCGGAAAATTACGACCGGGTTTGGCGCGGCCCGGTCCTGCTGCGGCAAAGTTTGGCCAGCAGCTACAACCTCATCGCCGTCAAGGTGCTCGATTACGTCGGCCTGGAGGCCATGACCGACCTGGCCCGGGCGATGGGCATCACCACCTTCGACAATAAAGAGTTCGGCCTGGCCCTGACTCTGGGCGGCGGTGAGGTCCGCCTGCTGGAGTTGACCGCTGCTTACGGCGCGTTTGCCAACGGCGGCCGCCGGGTCGAGCCGGTCACCATCAGCCGCATCACCGACCACGCCGGCCAGGTGCTGTACGAGACGCCCCCAACGCTCAACCCCGGCCCGCCGGTGATGGACGCCCGCACCGCCTACCTCATCACCGACATCCTCAGCGATAACTACGCCCGCCGCTCGACCTTTGGCGCGGGCAGCCCGCTGCGCCTCGACCGGCCCGCCGCCGCCAAAACCGGCACCACCCAGGACTGGCGCGACAACTGGACCGTCGGCTACACGCCCGAAATGGTCGTCGGCGTCTGGGTCGGCAACGCCGACAACGAACCCATGCGCCACGTCTCCGGCGTCACCGGCGCCGCCCCCATCTGGCGCGACGTCACCCAACAGCTCCTCAAAACCCACCCCGCCCGCGAATTCCCTCAACCCCCCGGCCTGATCGAAGCAACCGTCTGCGCCCTCAACGGCCTCCTGCCCGTAAAACAGGGGCCAGGGACCAGGAGTCAGGGGTCAGGGGCCGGGAGTCAGGGGGCAGCGGATAATCTCCCATCTCCCATCGCCAACCCCCAATCTCCATCTTCCCCATCTCAGACCTCCGACCTCCAGCCTCCCATCTCCCATCTCCCATCTCCCAATCTCCCAATTCTCAATTCTCAATTCTCAATTCTCAATTCTCAATTCCCCACCGCTTGTCCCCACACCCTCACCGAGCTTTTCATCCCCGGCACCGAACCCCACGCCGTCGATACCTGGCACCAGGCCATCGCCATCGACCGCCGCACCGGCCTGCGGGCCGGCCCCGGCTGCTCGCCCGAGGTGGTGACCTTCCGCACCTACACCCGCTACCCCGCCGAAGCCGCCGAGTGGGCCAGCAAACAAGGCGTACCGCCGCCGCCGGACGAATATTCGCCGCTCTGCCCGGCCGGCGAGACCAAGGCCCAGGCTGAGGCTGAGGGAACTGGCGGCGAGGGCGGGCTGGTCTTTGTCAGCCCCGATCAAGGCACCGTGCTGCGCCTGGTGCCCAATATCCCGCTCGATAAGCAGAAGATTCGTATCCAAGTCCGCCCGGCCAACGGCGTGACCGTCAGCGACGTAGCGCTGCTGATCAACGGCCAACCCCTCGCCCCCGGCCCCGAAACTCTGTGGCAAATGGAACCGGGCCGCTACACCTTCGAGGCCGTCGGCGTCGATCCCGCCGGTCATCAGGTCGCCGCGCCGCCGGTGTCGATTGAGGTGGTGCGGTAGGGGTCGCCGCCAATCGGCTGCACCGGACCGGCGAGCGCGAGGCTGAAGCCGTCGCGCTGAGAGGGGGCAGGACGCTCAAGCGCCC
>JACKAT010000022.1 GCA_020634935.1 Anaerolineales bacterium | reverse complement strand
CTTGGGCAATTAAATTCACCCCGGCTATCAACAAAATCGCTTCAGCCCGTACCTCTCGGTTCAAATCGCTGAGGATCCGCAAAATTTCCGCCTCGCTGGCCCGCAAATACCGAACTGTTTCTTGAGGAACAACCGGAATGTTGAGATTAGAGGCATAGTTATCGAGGGCCGGAGCAGCAGGGACTGGTGGAGCTGCTTTATTGCTGCTTGATACGGCCGGCGTTTCTACTACTACGACGGGGGGGGGAACCGGTGTCGGCGCCACCTGAGGAGATTTGCGCCCCAAGGCATGGTTTACCAAATCGGGCAGGTCGCCCACAAAAAAAGGTTTAGGTAAAATCCCGTTGATCTCCAAATTTTGCAGATATTCTGGCAATTTTTGGCCGATCATCGGGATTAACATGATTTTAGTCGCGTTTTTGGTATGGCGAATGGCCTGAACCAACTGTTCCGGCTTCATATCAGGCAAGCCCACATCGATAATGACCAGATCGAACTTGTCTTCGACAACGGCCTGAATCGCATCACTGCCAGAGTCAACCCACGCAGCCGCAAATTGGCCGGTGTTGTTCAGTCCGTCCTTTAACATGAAGCCGAAACCTTCATCATTATCAACTACCAAAATGTTGGGCTGTGACATAATACTCCCGAGGCGTTTGAGGATAAACGGTTGGTGGTATCCTTAACCTTCGTTCATTTTAATCTTTTTCCTATAAAAGTCAACCAGAGGAAAAGACCAAGCTTAAGGACGACGGCTGATACGCAGAATAATTAAGAGAACAATGATAGTCAGCATTGCCAGTAAAATTAATACTGTACTAAACAGCCAGGGCAAAACACTGGATGGCGCCGCGCCATCATCCGTGACCGGTGTCCCCCTTGCCGCCGGAGCCGCTTGAGGCGAGATAGCTGAGGGCAAGGCCGTAGCGGTTGCGGCCGCTACGATTGTCGGTGCTGGCTGAGTCGAGACCGTTGCTGTGGGCAGACCCTCAACTTGAGGCCCAGACTGGGTAATGGCGTCCGCCTCGCCGGTGGCGCCGGCCTCTTCAGCCGGTTGCTCGGTTAGCCCCACTGACTCTTCCGCCGGCCGCGCTTCGCCCGGTAATTCCGGTGCTGCGGCCGGGGCCTGAGGTTGAACGGCGGCTAGGGTTGGTGTTGGAGAAGAGGCTTCATACGGCTGAACGATTTCACTCGGCGTTGCTTCCGGTTCAGTGAGGGTAATTTCGGGATTAGAGGCAGCATCCTGGGCGGCTTCCGACTCTTGTGCCGGTGCAGCTTCAGCGGCTGCCATCGACTCCGTCTCGGCTGCTTCGGCTTGAATGGTTCCTTCATCTGAGGCTGCTTCGGACGCCGCCATCGACTCCGTCTCGGTTGAGGCGGGGGACTCTTCCACCGGCGCAGCCTCAGCCGCTGCCATTGACTCCTCACCTTCGGCCATTAGCGTTTGATCTTGAGGGGCTTCTGTCCCGATGTCGGCCTCTCGAGCGGCAGCCGGCGCTTCGGCTGTTTCAGGGAGGCTTCCGCCCTGGCCATTCGGCTCGACGGTCGGTGAATTTGCTGTCGATGGGACGGACTCAATCGTCAGGGTCTCATCAGTTGCCTCAGGGGCTTCAAGCGCTTGAAGCGTTTCACCTTCTTCTGAAGGTTGAGGCGGTGGGGCTACTGGGGCGCTTTCAAGAGTGAGGGTGGGGGGTAAGGCTAATGCCTGGGCCGGAGTCGGCAGAGCGGTTGGGGTAGCTGTCATCGACGGCATTTCGGCTTGGCTTTTTGCGGCAGCTTCACTGTCTGCTGCGGCCGGTTGTTGGCCGCCGGAATTATTCTGATCGCCGAGACTGTCGGCCATCTCGGCTTGAGCGGCGGCCGCTTCCTCCGCGGCCTCTTCTTGTTGAGCCATGTCGGCTGCCGGTGCTTCCTCTGCCGCCGGAGCCTCCATTGCGGTCATCGGTGCCTCTACTGTTGCGGCCGCTTGTGATTGAGCCGCACGTTCTTGAGCCGGAGCTTGGGCAACCTGAAGGGTACTCTGGCTGTTGAAATTAAACATCGCCCAGCCGACCGCCACACACAGTACGGCGGCAGCCGCGGCCGAAAAGCCACCCAACCACCAGCCGAACCACGACCGTTTTTGAGGGGCCGGGGCAACAGGCTGTACATCGGCTTGAGTCAAGGTGAACGGGCGCGGTGCAGGGACGGGTGGTAAATTATTGAGCAGAACCACCGTCTGGCGCAGCGAGTCTAACTCCGCTTGCAACTCATCGGAATCGGCTATGGCTTCTTCTACCAAAGCCCGTTCGGCATCATCGACTTCGCCATCCAGATAAGGGGAGAGCAGATCGCGGATGTATTCATTATCGATTTGAGGATTGTTCTTATCTACCATAATAAACTTAACATTCGGCTATTTTAAGTAGCCTCATTTATACCACTTCATGAGTTAAGACGATATTGACCGGGTAGAAGTTCCTTTTGTTCTAATAAAAAGTCACGCAGGCGGCGGCGGCCCCGACTGAGCCGGGATTTGACGGTGCCAAGCGGCTGGTCGATAATTTCAGCAATTTCCTGATAGGCCATTCCCTGAACATCACTTAGAACCAGGACAAGGCGTTGATCTTCAGGCAGTTGGTTAATCCCCAGCTGAATCAGATCGTTTAATTCGCCCCGCAATACTCGATCTTCAGGGGCTTCGCTGTCGCTGACCAAATGGGTATTGTGTTCGTCCGGATTGTCGGTCATATCATCCAGTGAGGTGGCCGGTCGGCGCTTTTTGTAGCGGAGGTGATCGTAGCAGGTGTTGGTTACAATCCGAAACAGCCAACTCTTGAACGAGCCGCCCTCGTACTGCTTGATCGATTTATAAGCCTTGAGAAAGGCATCCTGGCAGGCGTCGGCGGCGGTTTCACTGTTGCCCATAACGCGATAGGCGACGTTGTACGCCGTGCCCTGGTATGCCATCACCAACTGGTTGAAGGCGGCCAGGTCGCCCTGTTGGGCTTTATAGATCGCCGTCGTTTCGTCCATTTCAGAAAATTTCAACCTGTGTCATTAAGTAGCTTGGGCTATACAGATCATATTATAACCTAATTTTCAGCAGATCACGAAAGTTGACAAAAAGGGCAACTTCGGTAAAAAGGTAGCCATAAAACAAACCCGAGACGGAAGATAAGGTGTATCGTATTATGTCTAATGAACAATCGCTTGAGGTGATGCTCGCTACGTTCAACACTCTTTTAGAAGAAGTTGAGACGAATTTGATGGCAGCGGCGGACGGCGCATCGCTGTGTTTGATCGGCAAGGAGCGTCGGGGTGCGAGTCTGGTGAAGTATCTTGAAGGGCAGTATTATGCGCTTAAGACCGCCAAACGGGTGGTCGAGCAGCAAGGTGATATGACGCCGCCGACGGAGGTAGCGGAAGCGCTACGGCCCAAGCTAGCAAAGGCGGAAAAAATGCTGGACCATTATCAAGGTACGAGCCATCCTGATGTTGGATGGGTGAGCTACTATCAGGGTGAAATCGAGGGGTATGGGCAGGGAATCGAGATATTTGAGAGGCTGGGTTCGGCGTAAAATAGGGTTAGATGATCCACGAAGACACACGAAGGAACACAAAGTTTTTAAATTTTTTATTGGTGTAACTTTGTGCCCTTAGTGGATCAATTTTCTGGCCCAAAAAGCAGGAAGTTGCTTGAATTGATACGAACCTCAATTATTGGGGAGTGTCCACCGCTTGCCGAACCCCCGGTACGACTTCTTCAGCGAAGCGCTGCACCTGGGCGACGAAATCGCCCTCGGTGGGCCAAAAAACAAAGGTGTCTTGCCGGTAATGTTGATACAGCATCACCAAATGTTCGATCCACTGCTCGACCGTGCCGGCGTAGGTTTTCCCCGCAAAGCCATCGGACGTGGCCTGCGAGGTAACGACCCCCATCACGTTGTACAGCCGTCGCACCACGGCCGGGTCACGCCCAGCCGCCTGAGCGCCGGCATCAATTTGTTCATTGGCCTCGGTCAACTGCGGGTATGAAATATAGGTCGAGGACAGGTTGACGCCATCCCCCTGAGCGCCAATCAAGCGCAGCATTTTCGGCCCGTAACCGCCGACCCAAATCCGAATCGGATGGGCGGGAGCCGGCCCCGGTCGCATCCCTTTAATCGTGTAAATCGTTCCCTCGTACTTAAAGTTACCATCGCTGTTGGCCCACATACCTTGAATGATATCAAGCGCCTCTTTAAAAGCGGTAAAGGGCTTATCTTGCAAATCCTCGCGCCCGCCGTAAGCCAAGATTCCCTTCCAAAAAGCGCCGGCCCCCAAGCCAAGCTCCAGCCGCCCGCCAGAAATAACGTCCAGCGAGGCGGCCATCTTGGCCAGCATCGTGGGGGTGCGTAGCGGCAGGTTAGCCACGTTAGTACCGATGTGGACTCGCTTGGTTTGGGCAGCCACCGTGGTGATCAGAGTCCAGGCGTCGAGGTGATCCTTGTGGTAGGGATGGTCTTGACACAAAACCATATCCAGCCCAGACCGGTCGGCGAGTTGAGCTATGGCCAGAGCTGTATTTAATTCGGTCACGTTAGGGTCGATATTCGCGCCAAATAGGGGCGTGTTCATCCGTTTTATCCTTTCTCTGCCGGTTCATTTTGACCGGCTGAAGCCTCGACTCCGCAAAATCATCATTTGTATTCATGGTAGCCGGTTGGGTTATTCTACCATCTTCGCATTCAAACCATAAATATCTCTGCCTAATTCACTATGTCAGCCAGCCTGTCGAAAACAAACGCCTAACTTCTTCAAGTAAATTTTCATCTACTTTCTTCCAGCTATTGAACCGATGTCTGGTATTGTATACAATACCGAGATGATATGATTTTGGAGTTGGCGGTATCGGCTCAGTGTGAAGCCATCGTCACCTATAACCAAAAAGATTTTGTGGGTATCGAACAATTTGGGATAGAAGTGATGACTCCAAAAGAATTCTTGCAAAGGATAGGGGCGTTAAAATGAGTACCATTAGTGTCCGATTACCGAATTATCTGCACGAGACCTTACGCGAGTTGGCTCAGGAAGAACAAGTTTCTATCAACCAACTGATAGTGCTGGCCATAGCGGAAAAGGTGTCGGCTTTGAAAGCAGGGGAATATCTGGCCAAGCGAGCCGCCAGGGGCAATAGAGCCAAATTTGAAGCGGCGATGGCCAGAGTGGCTGATGTTGAGCCGGAAGAATAGGATCGGCTTTAGTAAAGGGTCTGGCTAACAACGGTGTTTCGTTGACACCCAGGACTGGCCGTTCGGCGGAGTTGTGTGTGTCACTTTGAGCTAGGTTTATTGTGAGGTCTCGGTGGCCGCAGCTTACGCCGATGGTGATAGATGGGGAGCCAATCGACACAAAAAAAGACCTCGCTGCATTGACCAAGCAGCGAGATATTTTTGGATTGGAACGCCAACGATTAAATAAAGGAGAAATCCCCCGTACCATTCTCTTGCCCCGAGGATTCGGGAAATTTCTCCTTGCTTATAGACGAGATGCTTAGACCGGAACGGCTTCGGCTGGAGCGGCTTCAGCCGCTTCTTTGGTAGAGACATCCGGCGTACCGTACAGGAAGTATTCGGCCGGCAGCGGCGAGCCATACCAGATGATGCCGGGTTCCAGGTTGGTTTCATCCCAGGTTACCGTTTTCCAATCGGGGTCAAAGATCAAGTAACCGGCATCACCAAACAGTTCGACGCGGTTGCCGCCTGGTTCAAAAACGTACATAAACAGCGCTTGGCTGATGCCATGCTTGCCGGGACCGGCTTCAATCTGGACGCCGGTTTCAGCAAAAATATCAGCAATATCAGACAGGTGTTGCGGGATACCGTACCAGAATGCAATATGATGCAGCCGGCCTTTGTTGCCGGTCTGGTCGCCCATCACCGCTACTTCGTGTACCAGCGGGCTAACGCTCAACCACGCGCCTAACTCCTGCTTACCGTGCATAATAATGTTCTCACGAACTCTAAAGCCAAGTTGATCAACGAAGAAGTTCTTGTTGGGGGTTACTTCTGAACACATCAAGTTGACGTGATCCAGGCGGCGGACCGGTACGCCGTGCAGCGGTCGCCTTTGGGGGCGGTTCAGCAGTTTACTACCCTGCTCTGTGGATGCTTCATAGTAATCGACCTCCCACAAAATTTCTTGCGGGTGACCATCGGGCGTGGTGAACTGATAGGCGCGGCCGTGACCTTTGTCGCCGTCAATCCAGCCCTTACCGAGGCCGCTCGCCTCAATAGCAGCCACTCGGCGTTCCAACGCCTGGGGTGAGCTTGAGCGCCAGCCCACGTGCCCCAGCCCCGCCGTTTCCCGGTAGGTTACTTTCAGGGTGTGATGGTAGAAATCCTCATACGCTCGCAAGTAAACCGAGTCCCCGTCTCGTTCGGTTTCAGACAGTCCCAACAGGTCTTTGAAAAACCACAGCGTTTCATCCACTTTCGGCGAGTAGATTTCCACATGCGCCAATTGAGCCACATCAAAAATAGGTTCTTTGTTTGACATTGATATTCTCCTTCGAAAAATTAATGTTTTGGTTTGATAGTTGGTTTGTTGATTATTTTTATAGCCGGGAGTGGTGAACCGAACTGCCGGCTAGTTGCTGCCATTGCCGCCGGTATCAACGGCGGCTTGATGTCGGTTGATGTTGGTGGTGGGGGTGATCAAGTCGGGAACTTTGCTCCTTCACTTGGTCTGCTATCATAGCAAATACAACCTCCCTTACGGATAAAAAAATTAATTTGACGATGCCGTAGTTTGTGAGTGGTCAGAAGTATCCTCAGTATTGACCAAAAAAAAGAGGGTTTCAAGAGGATTGTTCAGAATAACTGAACGGGGGTAAAATTATCGGGAATTTTACTGATCTGTATTGATAATTATGATGAGTGTTCAGAATAGCTGAACAAACTGATTGAATTTCACGATAGACTGTTATATTTTAGAGGAGGATAAGACAATGCTTAACACCGTTTTGAAAGCCGGACAGGTACTTGATCTTTTTGATAAACAGAATCCCGAATGGGGCGTCAGCGACGTGGCGACCGAGCTGAACATTCCCAAATCGAGCGCCCACTCGCTGCTGGCGTCGCTGGCCCAAATTGGATTGCTGCGCCACGGCGAAGGGGGACGCTACCGGCTAGGATGGAAGATGCTCAACTTTGGGCAGATCGTCATCGACACCACCGAATTCCGAGTTGAATCGCGGGCCGTTATGGAACAACTGGCCGCCCAGTACCGCGAAACCATCCACTTGGCTGTGTTGGACGATGGCGTGGTCGTTTACGCCGACAAGTTACAAGGTCAGCAGGCCGTCCAGGTGGCGGTCACCGGTTTAGGGGTACGGTTAAGCCCCCATTGCAGCGCGGTGGGTAAGGTGTTACTGTCTCATCAACCCTGGCCGTGGGTACGCGAGATAATGGAAAAGCAAGGCATGCCCAAATTCACCGATAACACCATTACCGACGTGGATCGTTTTCAAGAGGAACTGCTTCAGGTGCGCGAACAAGGCTTTGCTTATGATTTAGAAGAAGCCGTACCCGATCTCTGCTGCGTGGCCGCGCCGATTTACGACTACGATAGTGAAGTTGTGGCGGCGCTAAGTATGTCCATTCCGGCTTATCGCTTTGAGCGAGCCAAAAAAGAGTATCGAGCCGCCGTCATCAGAGCTTGTCAGAAGATTTCACGCAATCTGGGTTACATGGAATTTATTTCATCTTACCGTAAGAAAGCCGCAGGTGGGTAAGCTATAACCCCAGTTGCTAACTTGCACCGGCAATACCGAAAAACCAATGAGGCAGGAAGTAAAGATTTTTTTCTTACTCCCTACTCCTTGGTTAGCACGCACAAATAGCAACTCAATGTCATTAAGTTAGTGGCTGGCGCTGGCCCCCCTAACCCCCCAGAGGGGGGGATTTGACGTCTTTCTCCCCCCTTTGGGGGGCGGGGGGGCTTATCTTAATGACATTGACTAGCAACTGTATCTATCTTTTATCAATGAAGGAGAACCGTTTATGACAACGAATGGTCAAACCGGAACAGACACCGTAAAAGTCGCTATTCTTGGCTCCGGCAACATCGGCAGCGATCTGATGTTCAAACTGATGAAACAGCCGGGCCATATGGAACTGGCTATGCTGGCCGGTATCGATCCGGAATCGGACGGATTGACCCGCGCCCGCGATCTGGGCATCGGCGCTAGCGCCGAAGGCATTAAAGCCGTGCTGGCCGATCCCGACCTCAAAATCGTTTTCGACGCCACCAGCGCCTACGCTCACGTGCGCCACGCCAAAGCCCTGCGCGAAGCCGGCCGCATCGCCATCGATCTGACCCCGGCCGCGCGCGGCCCCTACGTGGTGCCCCCGGCTAACCTTAATGCGCACCTTGATGAAGTAAATGTCAACCTGATTACTTGCGGCGGCCAGGCCACCATTCCGTTGGCTTACGCCGTGAGCCGAGTTACCCCGGTCGATTACGCCGAAATGGTCAGCACCGTCTCCAGTGTTTCGGCCGGGCCGGGTACCCGCCAAAATATCGATGAGTTCACCTTTACCACGGCGCGCGGGTTGGAAGTGATCGGCGGAGCCAAAAAGGGCAAAGCCATCATCATTTTGAACCCCGCCGACCCGCCGATTATGATGCGCAACACGGTTTATGTGATGCCCGCAGCCAATGATATCGACGAGCAAGCCATTACCGACTCCGTCAACCGGATGGTGGCCGACGTACAGGAGTACGTGCCGGGCTACCGGCTCAAGAACGGCCCGCTCTTCGAGCAGCGTTCCACGGCGCAGGGGCCGCGCACCATTGTTTCGATGCTGCTGGAAGTGACCGGCGCGGGCGACTGGCTGCCGCCCTACGCCGGCAACCTGGATATTATGACCGCTTCGGCGCGGCGCGTGGGCGAGGTCTTTGCCCAAAAGCTGCTGGCCGAAGCTACCACCACGGAGGTGACGGCATGAAAGCGCCCCTGATTACCGATACGACGCTGCGCGATGGCTCGCACGCCATGCGCCACCAGTACACCTTAGAGCACGCTAAAAATATTGTGGCCGCGCTCGATAAAGCCGGCGTTCCCGTGCTGGAAGTGACTCACGGCGATGGGCTGGGCGGCTCGTCGATCCAGTACGGCTTCTCGCTGGTTAATGAGATGGATATCATTGAAACGGCGGTTCAGACGGCGACGCAGGCCAAAATCGCGGCGCTGCTGCTGCCGGGGATTGGCACGCGCAAAGAATTGCAAGAGGCGGTCGCGCGCGGCATCAAGGTTGTCCGTATCGCCACCCACTGCACCGAAGCCGATGTCTCTGAGCAGCATTTTGGCATGGCCAAAAAGATGGGGTTGGAAACGGTTGGCTTTCTAATGATGTCGCACATGCGGCCGCCGGAATTTCTGGTCGAGCAGGCCAAACTAATGGAAAGTTACGGGGCCGACTGCGTCTACGTGGTCGATTCCGCCGGGGCGATGCTGCCGCACCAGGCCGCCGACCGGGTCAAGGCGCTCAAAGACGCGCTCTCGGTGGAGGTGGGCTTTCACGCTCACAACAACCTGGGGTTGGCCATCGGCAACACGCTGGCGGCGGTACAAGCCGGCGCGGATAAGATCGATGGTACGCTGCGGGGACTGGGCGCGGGCGCGGGCAACGCCGCCACCGAATTGATTGCGGCCGTACTCGACAAAATGGATCTTAATCCCGGCGTAGATGTTTTTGGGCTGATGGATGCCGCCGAATTTGTGCTGGCCCCGGTCATGCCCTTCCAACCCATTCCCGACCGCGACTCGATTGCGATTGGTTACGCCGGCGTTTACTCCACCTTCCTGCTGCACGCCAAACGGCTGGGCGCCGAGCACCACATCGATCCGCGCGACATCCTGGTGGAACTGGGCCGTCGGCAAGCCGTGGCCGGTCAGGAAGACTGGATTCTGGATGTAACCCTGGATATGGCTCGCGAGAAGAATGGGGCGTAGCGAAAGCAAGATAGTCATATCTTTAATTACCAATTACCATTGAGTAACGGTTCAGGTGACGGGCATTTTGGCTCGAATAAAGCCTATTGAACGGAAATTATCTCGGTCATTACCGCGATTAAGGACTGGAAATAAAATAACTTCCGCTTTTCGAGACATGTCATTTCGTAGCCGAAGGCGGAGAAATCCCTGTGACGGTTGTTGGCAAAGCGACTCCGTAGGGATTTCTCGCTATTCACTCGAAATGACATGCCGAAGTTATTTATTTTTCAATCCTAAGTGCCAGTCACGCAACTGTCCGTAAAAATGAGGATCGATTGATAAATACGGGCGATCAGTCACTAACAGCGGCGATCGATTGATAAATACGGGCGATCAGTCACTAACAGCGGCGATCGATCGATAAATACGAGCGATCAGTCAGTAACAGCGCTGATCTATCGATAAATATGGGCGATATTTAAGTAACCGTTGGGAAATATTCATAAAAAATTGGAAAATTTAACTGACCGTTGGGAAATATTAATAAACAAGCCTGATCAGTCAGTAACAGCGCTGATCTATTGCCAAACAAGCCTGATCAGTCGGTAACAGCGCTGATCTATTGCTAAACAAGCCTGATCAGTCAGTAACAGCGCTGATCTATTGCTAAACAAGCGTGATCAGTCAGTAACAGCGCTGATCTATTGCTAAACAAGCGGGATCGGTCAGTAACAGCGCTGATCTGTTGCTAAACAAGCGGGATCATTAAATAATCGCGGCGATCTATCCAAAAAGTGGAGTATTTATTCAGTAGACCAAGCGGCTGGCGCTTAATCGCCATAATAGCCGCGTCGTATTCCACTCAATGGTCTCGATTTGAGCCAAAATGCCAGTTATAGACGTTCAGATAAACAATTTGAATCGAACCGTCATTCCCGCATGCTTTTAGCGGGAATCCATCGCCTAGAGCCACGTGGATGCCCGCTAAAAACATTCGGGCATGACGACCTATCAAAATCTTTTTCTGAAAAACTATAGTTGGTTGGCTGGTTGGGTTAGTTTATCCAACCAACCATCCAGCCAACCATCCATCCAATATTTGGAGGTATAGATAATGAACACAGATAACCAACCCACAACTCTGTCAACGGCCGGTTTCAAAACCTACCTCAACCGCACCGGGGCGGGTAACAAAGAAACCGTTCTCTTTCTGCACGGCTCCGGCCCCGGCGCGACGGCCTGGTCGAACTGGCAGTACGCGCTGCCCTACTTCGCCGACCGCTACGACACCTTAGCCCCCGACTTTATCGGCTTTGGCGAGAGCGAGCATCCTAACCCCGCGCCAACCTCGATGCATCAATGGATGCGCATCTGGAAGGATCAGGTCACCGGGCTGCTCGATGCGCTCGATAAAGACAAAGTCCATCTGGTCGGCAACTCGATGGGCGGGGCGGTGGCCCTGCACCTGCTGATGGAAGCGCCGGAGCGTTTCGATAAAGTGGTGCTGATGGGGCCAATCGGCGCGCCGGTCAAGCTGACGCCGGAACTCGATCAACTGTGGGGCTTTTACGCCGATCCGTCGCCGGCCGGGATGAAGCAGCGCATTACCTGGTTTGCTTACGACATCAACCTCATCGCCGACCGGCTCGATGCCATTGCCGAGATGCGTTTTACGGCGGCGATGGATGAGGGCGTGCGCCGCTCCTTCGAAGCGATGTTCCCGGCTCCGCGTCAAACACTGCTCGATCAACTGGTTGTGCCGGAGTTGGCGCTGCGCCACATGAATCATCCCACGCTGCTCGTACACGGGCGCGACGATAATATCGTGCCGATGGACACCAGCCTGCACCTGTTGCAGCGTTTGCCCAACGTGCAGCTCCACATCTTCGGCAAATGCAGCCACTGGACGCAGATAGAACACAAAGACAGCTTTAACCGGCTCCTACGAGAATTTTTTGAAGGAGAACTCTAAATGTTATCCACTCAGGAACAAACTCTACAGCAGGTCGTTCAAAACGCGCGGGCCGGGCGCACCACGCTGCCCGGTAAAAACGCCGATCGCGGCGTCGATTTGGCCGGGGCTTACCAAATTCAAGTGGCGACCGGCCGCGACCGCCCCTTGAAAGGCTTCAAATTTGGCCTAATTAGCGCTGCCAAGCAGGAGCAGATGGGCATTAGCACGCCACTGTACGGCTGCATCTATGCCGATATGATCCACAGCAGCCCGGTGGCATTGAGCGATTTTATCCAGCCCCGACTGGAACCGGAAATCGCAATACAACTGGAGCGGGACATTGCCCCCAATGCGCTGCCGGGCGATACGCAGCGGGCCATCGGCGGCTTCGTGCTAGGCATCGACATCTTGGACAGCATTTGGGCCAACTACAAATTCACCGCGCCGGAAGTCGTGGCCGACAACACCTCCGGCGGCGGCTTCGTACTGGGGCCGACGCTGTTCGGCAGCCTACCGGGCGGCAACTTACGCCTCTATCTGAACGGCCAATTCCAAACCGAAGGGCCGGTCGCCGCGTTGGGCGATCCGGTGCAAAAGTTACAATGGCTGGCCGGACAAGTCGGCGGTTTGCAGGCCGGGCAGGTGATTTTTCTCGGTTCACCCGCCGCCTCAATCCCGGCAGCCTCTGGTACGCTGGAACTGGTCGATGACGCCGGCCACGTGTTGATTGTGAAGTTAACGGAATAACATAGAAATAGGTGACAGTCACTTTTTGCCGAAAATGAACGTCCGTTTAGCCCAAACAGGTCGATTTATCACCGCTAAGTGACTGTCACCTTTTGAACTGCGTAACTTATAAGAAATACGAATTAAGTAATTTTCATAACTAACTTGTGAGTTTGAGACCAGGATGAATAGACAGGATTTACAGGATTTCCAAGATTAAAATAAGTAAAAATCATATTAATCCTGTTAATTCTGTCTAAATTAATGTAACAACTTAGAGTTGAAAACTACTTAACTCGAATAGGCTATCAGGCGATGAGGAGATAAAGAGATTGGGGGATTACATTTATTAATGGAGTACTTTATGTCATTTCGTAGCCGCAGGCGGAGAAATCCCTATAGAATCAGGTTGCAAATATTCTTCTGGGAGATTTCTCGCTCCTTCGTCGCTCGAAATGACATAAACACCTCCACCTGCGTAAATCTCCTTATCTCTAATCCCCTAATCTCCTCATGGAGCGGTTTTTGCCCACTCCATCTTATTCAACAGATTACCCATTTCGGAGGATTAAAATGGAAACGCCATTCTTTGAAGTAACCCATTACATCAACGGCGAGTTTGTCAACAGCCCGCTGCAATTTGAAAAGCTATACCCGGCCACCAACCAGGTCATCGGCACGGTGGCCGAGGGCAAGCAGGCTGAAGTTGATCGAGCCGTGAGCGCGGCCAAGAACGCCTTCAAAACCTGGGGCAAAATGAGCGCCTCAGAGCGACGGCCCATCTTGCGAGCCTTCGCCGAAGGCATTCGCAAAAACGCCGCTGAACTGGCTCGCATCGAAACATTTGACGTGGGCCGGGCCATCCGCGAAAATAACATCCACTACATCAAGCGCATCGCCAACAACATCGAGTACTTTGCCGATTTTGCCGCTTTGCACGGCAGCGAGTCCTACCCGATGGACAGCGGCTACATCAACTACGTGCTGCGCCAGCCGGTGGGCGTGGCGGTGTTGATCACGCCGTGGAACATCCCGATGCTGCTCTCGACCTGGAAGATCGGCCCGGCGCTGGCTTTTGGCAACACCGCCATTTTGAAACCGGCCGAATCGACCCCGATTGGGGCCTGGAAGCTGGCTCAGATTGCCCACGAAGCGGGCGTCCCGGCGGGCGTGTTCAATGTGGTGCAGGGCTTTGGCCCCAACTCGGCGGGCGCGTATTTAACCAGCCATCCCGATGTGCGGCTGATTTCCTTTACCGGCGAAACCAGCACCGGCCAAGCCATCCTCAAAGCCGCCGCCGGCACTAACATGGCCCGCGTTTCATTTGAGCTAGGCGGTAAAGGGCCGAACATCATTTTCGATGACGCCGACATTGAGCGAGCGCTGGCCATCAGCCAAAAGGCGGCCTTTGTTAACCAGGGCGAAGTCTGCCTGGCCGGTTCGCGTATCCTGGTGCAGCGCGGTATCTACAACGAATTTGTCGAGCGTTTCGCGGCAAAGCTGACCAACGAAACCGTCATCGGCGACCCGCTGGATCCGGCCACGACGATGGGGGCGCTCAACAGCCGCGAGCATCTGGAACGGGTGATGGGCTACCTGGAGGTCGGCGGCTACGAAGGCAAGCTGCTCATCGGCGGCGATCAGCCCGATTTGCCGGCCCCGTTTAATGAAGGCAACTTCCTCAACCCGACTATCATCACCGACGTCGTCCCCAGCTGCCGCGTCTGCCAAGAAGAGATTTTCGGGCCGGTCGTTACCATTCTGCCGTTCGATGAGGAAGATGAAGCCATCCAGATCGCCAACGATGTCAAGTACGGCCTGAGCGCGGTCGTGCAAACCGGCAACACCGGGCGGGCTATCCGGGTCTCGAACCAGATTGACGCCGGCACGGTCTGGGTCAACGATTGGTTCGTGCGCGACCTGCGGGTGCCGTTTGGTGGGATGAAAGCCAGCGGCGTGGGCCGCGAGGGTGGTCACTACAGTATGGAATTTTACACCGAGATGAAAAACGTCTGTATTGCCAATCAGTGAGGTGAAGGTGCCAATGGATGACCAAAAAATAAACGAACTAGCCCAACAACTGGACAATGCCTGGGAAAATCGCCAGCCGATTGCGCCGCTGCGAGACAGCGCCGGGCTGGCCGATGTGATCGACTCGTATGCCATCCAAACCCGCTGGACGGAGATGCGGCTGGAGCGAGGCGAAACGATCATTGGACGCAAAATTGGGCTAACCAGCAAAGCCGTGCAGCAGCAAATGGGCGTCGATGAGCCGGATTACGGCACGCTGTGGGGCTCGCGCTATTTTGCCGCCGCGCACGGTCGAGCCGAAGTGCCGGTTGATCTATTCTTGCAGCCGCGCATCGAAGGTGAGATCGCCTTTTTGATGGGCCGCGATGTGCGCGGGCCGCACGTCACGCCGCAGGAAGTGCTGGCCGCCACCGAAGCCATCGCCCTCTCGGCCGAGATTGTTGACAGCCGCATCGAAAACTGGCGCATCAAGCTGGTCGATACCGTGGCCGATAACGCCAGCTACGGCGGCTTTTCCATCGGCGCGTGGGATCACCAGCTGACCGAAACCGATTTACGGCTGCTGGGCCTGCTCATCACCAAAAACGGCGAACCGGCCGCGCAGGGCATCGGCGCGGCGGCGTTGGGCCATCCGGCGTTGGCCGTGGCCTGGCTGGCCAACAAACTGTCCAGCTTCGACATCACCCTGAAAGCCGGCGACATCGTCCTGTCCGGCGCCGTCGCCCCGACCCTGCCGGCCGTCCCCGGCGACGTATTCACCCTGGAAATGCTGGGCCAGCCGCCGCTAACGGTGATGTTTACGTAGAAAAAGTGATAGCGCCTTAGGAGCGACAAAGCTTGCTTTGTCATTCACGATCAAAGATCAAAGCAAGCTTTGATGCTCCAAGTCTCTGTTTTTGTCAGAGATCAGCGGCTTCACTTCAGGAAACAACAAAATAAAAGTTGCATTTTCGTTCGTAGTAAGCCCTTTAGGGCTGCCGCATCGCTAAAGCGATGACTAGCCTTTATTTTTCACCGGAGGATTAGCCATGCCAATGTTAGAGATCATCCATTCGGATGAATTTTCCCGCGAGCAAAAGAAAACCTTTGCCGCCAGCGCGATGGCGATTTTTCAAGAGGTGTTAAGCACCCCGGTCGGCCGGCTGCGCTTGTTTTTTCAGCCCATCGCTCCCGACAGCAGTATCGAAGACCTGCTGCCGGGCGGCGATCAACCGGCGTCGATGCTGGTGCTGCGATTAACGCTGCTGACCGGCCGGCCCGACGACAAACGCGCGGCTCTGATCGGCCGCCTATCGGCGTTGGCGGCGGAGTGTTTCACCTTTCCGCTGGTCGAGGTTCGCTTCGCCCTCATCGAAATCGAGCCGGCCAACTGGGGCATTGGCGGCGTGACCGTAGCCGAGCGGCAGCGCGCCCAAGCCAAATAAGGCGTTCCCTGAAAACAATACCCGTTTATAAAATTGATCGATAACCCCTTGATGGCAGACCGCCGACCGTTGACCGCCTAACTTTAGCAAGTTCAACGGTCGGCGGTCTACCGTCGGCTAGCGGCTGTCTACTGGCTTAACACCAATTATGCAGGGTTATACTATAGAATTAAAGAGGGGTTATTAGCGAGATTAGTCATATTGATGATATGGCCTAGGCAATTTGACGTATAATATTACATCGTTTATACTTTGCATTCGACAGTCGCCGGGCTGAAATTAAGCTTGGATTAATCTTTTTAACAAGCCGGAGTGGCGGAACTGGCAGACGCGCGCGACTCAAACTCGCGTGGGCTTAGCCCTTGTGGGTTCGATTCCCACCTCCGGCATTTTGTCCAAGAGCATTAACGCGGACATCATCAGTAGTTATAATTATGCTGGGGCGAGTAATCTTTGGGTGCATCATCCTGAACAGACTTCAAAAATATAACATTGAGGTCTTGACCGGAAAACACCCCTTGTTTTTCGCCCACCGTAATCGGTGGGGCCACCTCTTGCTGTTAAGGGGCGGCCTTTAATTTTGAGTAGGACTTTTTATAATGGGAATGCAGAGAAAAAGACGAAGAAGCGGTTTGAAATTTGATCGTCGGATCCTTATTCTCTTCGCGGTAGCTCCCTTTGGCTGTTTGATGGCCATCCTGGCGGGGTTGTTCGTCACCTGGTATCTAGCGCCCACCCGCTTTGTGAACGCGCGGGTCTCGGATATGTCGGAAGAGTACGCGCAAGAGATTGTGGTTATGGCTGCGGCGGATTATGCCGAGAATGAGGATATCGACCGGGCCAAAGAGATTTTGACCCGGCTGGATGTACCCAACACCACTCAGTATGTCTCGCTGGTGGCCGAAGAGATGATTCGCACCAATCGCGGCGCGGTTGATGATGATATCAAAAATGTTGTGTTCCTGGCGAAGGCGCTGGGCGTCAGCACGGTCTCGATGGTCGCTTATGTGTCGCCGCCGACGGCCACGTTCACCCCAACCGATACCCCCACCCCTTCCCCCACCCCCACCAATACCCGCGTTGTCGATACACCGACCCCGACCGCGCCGCCTCCGGCAGAGACGGACGAAGCCGTCGCCGTGGATGCGGCTGAGGTTCAGGAAGTCGCCGCGGCGGTCGATTTGCCGTTGCCCACCGACACGCCGGAGCCGGCCCCTCTGCCCACCGATACACCCGCTCCGCCCACCGAAACGCCCACCCCGGAAGCCACGCCCACGCCGGAATCGCAGTACGATTTTGTGATCGTCAAAGAACGATTACTGACCAAAGATGAAAACGGCGGCTGCGCCGGCAACCACAACATCTTCATCGATGTCATCGATGCCAACGGGAATCCGATCAAAGGGGTGCAGATGGGCGATCTTTGGAATAACCCCGGCCCGGTCACCGGCCACAAAGGCGATGATCGACCCGGTCGAGCCGAGTACGACCTGTATAAAGACGGGGGGTACTATGTGATGGTTAAAAGCGACCCCAGCGCCGGACGCGAAGTCACCAGCGAAGTAACCGACCTGCTCAGTTCCGATGACTGGAAAATTGGTATCCCCAGGCTGATCGAAGGCGGCTATTGCCCGGACGAGGGTACGTGCAACACGCTATGGAACAGCGGCGTGTTTGGCGTCGGCAATAACTCCCTTTGCTGGGGGCATTACTCCTGGGAAGTTGTCTTTCAAAGGACGTGGTAAGTAGGTTATTGTTAGCAGACCAGGCGACTGGCACTTAATCGCCGTAATTGCATCGTTGTATTCCAATATAAGGCTCTCAATTTGAGCCAAAGTGTCAGTCACCTACACAGTATACGGTTATTGTTATGAATAATAAGTTGAATGCAAAAATACTCCTGATTATCGTTATTTTGGTGGTGCCGCTGTCTTGCCTGGCTTTGGCGATCGCCAGTGTGTTTGTGGGCTTTGGTTTAAGCGCCTCTACCTCGGCCAGCGGGCCGATCGATCCTGAAACAGTCGAGGCCGACATCATCAACATCGCCGCTCAATACGCGGAAACTAATGATCTGGCCACCGCTCAACAGCAGTTGGCCGATCTCAATCTGCCCAACACCAATCAATACATCTCTTTCATGGCCGACCGCTACATTCAAGAAAACGCGGGCGCCGATGATCCCAACACCCAACATCTGTTTGTTCTGGCCAGCGCCTTGGGCGTCAGCACCGAGTCGATGGCCCTGGCTCTGGCCACGCCAACGCCTATTCCCACCGAGACACCCGTTCCCACCGACACGCCCACCGTCGAAGTAGTTGCCGAAGAAGTGGCGGCTGAAGAAATGGCGGCCGTCGAAGTGGCTGCGGTTGAAGACCTGCCCACCGATACGCCCGAAGCCACCGCCACCGATACGCCCGAACCGGAACCGACCGAGACCCCTATTCCGCTGCCTACCAACACCCCGGCTCCCCCCACCGATACGCCTGAACCAACAGCCACTCCGGAACCTACCCAACCGCCGGTCGATTTTGTGGTTAAAGAAGCCTACCTCATTCCCAATCCGGTCTATAATAGCTGCCCCGGCGCTCATCAAATCTATGTCAACGTGGTCGATGTCAACGGCAATCCGCTCGATGGGGCCACGGTCGAAGACACGTTCCGGGTTGTTCCGCCTCATGTTAGCGGTGAAAAAGGGCCGGGTAAGCTGGAGTATGATTTATGGGACAACGGCTTTTCGCTGGAAGTCACCAAAAAGGAAGACGGGGCGCCGGCCACCAGTGAAGTGACGCCCAAATTGAGTTCCTGGGATGAGGATATTCCCGATGAGTGGCTAGTTCAAGCCAACTACTGCCTGGATATAGCCGATTGCGTAGCTCGCAAAGGCCATAACCAACTGTGTCGAGGTCATTACGCTTACAATGTGACCTTCCAAAAAGCTTACTAGGTGATGGGTTGTAATGGATGAGCCAGGACAAACCAACAGGCGACTCATCGACCAATAAACGTAAGCGCCAACTGAATTACTCGGCCATCAATCGCGATAGCCTGGTCAAGGCCGGCGATAAATCTGAAGATGATGTACATTTAACAAGCGAAAAACAAGGGGCAACGTCCAAACGCCAAAACGCCTCTCGGCCTCGTCGAAAAGCGATTGCCCGACGAGGTGAAATTAAATGGTGGTTGGGTGGCTTTCTTTTGGGCTTTGCCGTGGGGCTGGCATTGTCACTACCTTACGGTTGGATACTCGACCCGCACCCGGCTCCGGTTGATCCATCGCAACTGCGGTTGGAGGATCAGAACTTTTATATCTATTTGATTGCTCTGGCTTATGCTCACGATCAAAATGAAGCACGCGCCAGGGCCCGCCTGGCCACGCTGAATCAGCCGACCGTTGATGAGCGTGTCGCCAACCTGACCGAAACGTATATTGAACGAGAAACCGATCTGCGCGATATTAAAGCGCTGGTGGGCCTATCAATGGCGCTGGGCCAAACATCGAGCCAAATGCTGGCCTTTGTGGTGACCTCCACCCCTGAACCGACCCTGACTCCTACGCCCATCCCCACGCCAACGCCGCGCCCAACGTCAACGCCTACCCCGGCTACACCCATTCCAACCAACACCGCCACACCGACCCCAACCGCCACTCGCCCAGCAACTCGCACCCCAGCCCTTACGCCTACTGCGTCTGATACGCCACCCGCCACCCCTAGCCGGACGCCTACCGCCACCAACACCCCCACCCCCGGTCCCAACTCTCCCTTCGGTGTGGCGCAATCGACAGTTCTCTGTGACGATTCCGAAGACGGCGGTTTGCTTAGAGTTTATGTGCGTGATAGACTCGGGGCAGGTCTGCCCGGCGTCGAAATTGAGGTCATCTGGTCCGGTGGGCAAGACACTTTTTTTACCGGTTTCAAACCGGACATCGATCCCGGCTATGCCGATTTTCAAATGGAGCCGGGCGAACTTTATCAAGTAAAACTATTAGGCGCGGGGTTTGAGAGCGCCGTCCCGGAAGTAAGCATTGATGATCCCGCCCTCTGCCCCGCTCTGCCGGACGATGTCAAGCCATCCTGGCAGGTGGTGTTCCACCGTGGGGTCAACTGACTTCCGAATAGCGGCGCTAAAATGCAATAGTCATGTTGTCTATTCCGATTTCAGGCTTCGCTTCTGTCAGCGCTAAAAGATTGGGAACCCAAATGGGTCTTTTAGCCAAATTCACCCTTGATGCCTGAAGTCGATGTTGAAGGATTTGCCTTGAAAGAGAACTTTATAAAAAACACCCCTCTTTTTGGAGAGTTAACCGAAGATGAGCAGCGCGCCATCGGCAAACGCATGCGGCTGGAGAGCTACGATGCTAACAGCACCATTTTCATGCAAGGTACCGATAGCGACGCGCTCTACCTGATCAAAGAAGGTTGGGTCAAACTTTTTGGTCAAAACGGTGATAATGTGGTGGCCAGCCTGGGTGCGGGCAGCCTGATTGGTGAAACCGACTTTTTCCTTGGCCGCCCTTACACGATGACCGCCAAAGCCTCCGGGCGCGCCGAAGTATGGGTTTTAGATCAGGAGTCGCTTAGCCGCCTGCTTGAGGAACGCCGCGACCTGGGCTTGAACCTGGGGCTGGCCTTTGGCCGGGGCATTGTTCAATTCCGCCCGCTGCTGGCCGATCGTTTGAGAGATGTCCCCTTTCTTCAGGATTTGTCGGCTCGTGAACAGGAATTGGTGGCTCGCTATCTAACCCCGCAGCGCTATTCGGCTAACCAAACCATCTTTCGCAGCGGCGACCGGCCGACCGGCCTCTACATCATCGAGCGCGGCGCGGTTCGTCTGCTGGGCGATCACGATGACGATTATACCGAGCTAATCGTCGATGATACGTTTGGCGAAATGGCGGCTGTCTCCGGCAAACCCCATTCCAACACCGCTCAAGCCGCCAATGAAGTCATTGTCTGGCAGCTGAGTCCGGCCGATTTAACCACCTTGACCGAAATCTCGCCCTCGGTCAAAACCAATCTCACCCGCAACCTGCGCTCACGCCTCAGCGCATCGGACCAATCCTACGCTGAAGCGGTTTTGCGCCGTATTCCCCTGTTCGGCGAACTCACCGGCCAGGCGCTCAGCGACGTGGTTCGACTGCTGTTGCTGCGCTACGTGCCGACCGGCGAAATTATCTTTAGCCAGGGGGACCCCGGCGACGCCATGTATATCGTCGACTCCGGTTCGATTGACATCATCGCCGAAACCCCCGGCCGGCCCAGCCAACTGCAAGGGCGCTTAACCAATGGCGACTATTTTGGTGAAACCGCCCTGCTAACCGGCAAAACACGCTCCTTCACCGCCCACGCCGTCAGCGATACCAACCTGTGGTGCCTCTATCGGACCGACTTTGACAGCCTGCTGGTCAAACATCCGCAGATTAGCACGGCTCTTAGCCACGCCCTCCAAGAGCGGCTAGGGGCCGGCGACGACTATTCTGTCGAGCCGCACCTGAAGAAAATTGCCGTTAAAGGCAGCTTGTCTCGCACTCAACTCGATGAACTTTCCTCGCTGCTGCAGCCGCGCCGTTATCAGGGCGGCAGCACCATCTGTTATGAAGGCAGCACCGGCGATGAAATGTATTTCATCGAGCGCGGCCAGGTGGAACTATGGGCCACCACCCAGCAAGGCCCCGTCCTGCTGGAGTCGCTGGCAGAGAGCGATTACTTTGGCGAGATCGCCCTACTGTCCGGCCGGGCCCATTTA
Organism: Anaerolineales bacterium; assembly: GCA_020634935.1. Taxonomy (GTDB): domain Bacteria; phylum Chloroflexota; class Anaerolineae; order 4572-78; family J111; genus JAGRBY01. The sequence goes on along the minus strand of JACKAT010000022.1, from coordinate 58,838 downwards.
GGCACCGCGTACGCGGTGGTCGATACCGACCTCTGGGCGCTAACCAAAGCCGATTTTGATAGTTTTCTACGCCGTTACCCTAATCTAGGCGTCGTTTTAAGCCGTATCTTGAGCGAGCGCATGGAAGAGACCCTGATGCGCCTGCGCGGCGGCCCGCCCCAACGCGGCCTGCCGGCCCCATCCGGATCGGTCTCTCGACCGATGCCGCCCGTCATCAGCGGTCCGCCCGCCGTCATCCGGCCGTCGCAGCCCACCGGGCCGATGCCGCCGGTGCCGTTACGGCCGGTTGGCGGCTCGCGCAGTGGCCCGCCGGCCCTGCCGCCTCGATCGCTAACGCCCGTGCCGCCGCCCAGCCGTCCGGCCTATGCTCAGCACACCCAACCGATGCCGCCCATGCCGCCGTCCGGCCCTTCGTTTCACGCGCAACATACTCAGGGCATGCCGCCCATAGCCCCGCCGTCGCGGCCGGTTCCGCCGGCCCAGCCAGCCCAACCACCGCCCGGCCAGAGCCGTCGACGTCGAAAAGCTAAGAAAAAACCGGCGCAAACCGGCGGTATTGCCGGCGCGTGGGCCGCGCTGACCCAGCCGGGCGCTCAGGAGTCGCGGCCCACGCCGGCCCAGAAGCGACCGGCCGCCCTGCCGCCTGGAGTACCCTCCCATCCCACCATGCCGATGCCGGTGGCAGAGAAACCCCAGGCAAACGTGGCTTCATCTCGACCCATGCGGGCGCGCTCTATTTCTAACCGAAAATTGCAAGAGTACAACCGCAGCGTCTCTGTTTGGTTTGCCAAACGAACCCTCGGCGCTAAATTACGCTTGCTGGCGATTGCTATCGCCCTGGTTTGGATTTGCGGGATTATGGCTCCGTCGCTTATTATCAATGCTTTGGCCGCCACCTTTGCCGATAATGGCGCGCTGCCCGGTGATGACCGCAGCCCGCTCCAGCAAATGCGGGAAGATGGCGCTATCGCCGCCGTGGGGGTGTTACCGTTTGTGGAGACGACCACGCCTACTCCCTCCAGCACCCCCACGCCCACCGAAACGCCGACCCAAACCGCCACACCGACCGAAACGCCTATCCCGACCAATACACCCACGCCGACCATGACCCCTACACCCACCGAAACGCCGACGCCGGTCTTTACCCCGACCCCGACCCCGACCCCGACCCGCTTTATTCCGGTCATTGTCGCAACCGCAGCGCCGACTGATACGCCAACGCCGGAACCCACCGCTACACCGGCCTTTGATTACCGGGTCAAGAGCGTTCGCCAGTTGACCCCGTGCGAGAACCACGGTAAGCACCATATCTTCATCAAAGTTGAAGATCCCAATGGCCAGGGCATCAACGATGTACCGGTAAAGATCCAGTGGGCTCCTGTTGAAGACGGCAGCGTCATCGCCCCGACCGAAACTAAAGACAACCTGACCGGCCAGCCGGAGCCGGGGCATATCGACTTTGCCATGTTTAAGGGCAGTTACACGATTGAAGTGATGAACGGAACCAGTGAGGTGGCCGGCCCGGTCACCCCTGACTACGGCGTCAACGAGCCGTGTGGTGAAGACGCCGTGGCCAACTCGCTGTTCCACCAGTCGTATCAGGTTATTTTCCAGAGAACGTTCTAGGTTCAGTTGGCATTGACCAAGATGTGTCATTGCGATTTCCCCTCGCAAGCTCGTCGAAATGACACACCCTAACATCGCTTTCTAAGATTGTAAGAAACGGCGGCTACAAACCGCCGTTTTTTTGTTCCCGCTTGGATTGCGGCTATACTTACAGACAGTATCTAACCTCTAGTCAAAAGCAGCTAAAGAGAAGTTTACTTATGATCCAAATTTTTCAACGAAATCTAAACGTCAGTCTCGTCATCTTTTTACTGGCGACCGCCCTGTTTATGGGGCCGCGTCAAATCGAAGCCCAAGAGGCCATCAAATTAATTGATCAGACGTGGGAGTCCAGCTTCAACCAGGCGGTCACCTTTTCCGCCGAGGCGTCCAGTTCGGCCGAAATTGTCGATGCCGATCTGTTTTATCGGGTGGTCGGCCAGTTGGCCACGTCGCGCAATCAGGGCGAATTTACGCCGGGGACTACGGTTAACGCCACTTATACCATCGACCTAACCGACCCGGTGAACTATCAGCCGCCCGGCACCGAGCTGGAATTTTGGTGGAAATTTGTCGATGCTGACGGCAACGAACTAAAAACCGAACCGGAAACGTTAAGTTATCTGGATGACCGTCATACCTGGGAAACCTTGTCGAATGATCGGCTGACGCTGAGCTGGTACAACGGCGATGCCCGTTTTGGCGAAACCCTCTTTGAGCGAGCCAATGAGGCCCTTGACACCCTTGAAACCGATTTCGGCGCGTCAATAGAGGACCCCATCAAGATATTTATTTATGGCAGCCAGCCGGAGTTATTGGATGCCATGTCGGCCGGCGCTCAAGAGTGGACCGGCGGCGCGGCCTATACCGATTACGGTGTGGTGGTCATCGGCATCAGCTCAGGGCAGCTTGATTGGGGGCTTAAGGCCATGACCCACGAGATGTCTCACCTGGTTATCCACCAGGCCACCGACAATCCCTTCGGTGGGGGCGATACACTGCCGCGCTGGCTGGATGAAGGCATTGCCGTTTACAATGAGAATCGGACTGAATTGGATGAGGATTTCAAACCGCTTTTTGATCGGGCTGTGGCGAATAACAACTTAATGACTTTGCGGACCTTATCCAGCCCGTTCCCCTCTGACACGATGCAGGCCAACCTGGCCTATGGCGAGAGCGGCGCTGTGGTCAAGTTTATGATCGATACCTACGGCTCTGAATCGATGGCCGATTTACTAGGTGTCTTTGCCGAAGGGGCGCTGTACGATGAGGCGTTAGAGCAAGCCATTGGTCTCAATATGGATCAATTAGACAACGCCTTCCGGGCCAGTTTAGGCTTACCCCCGCTGCCCGGCACCGAGGCGAATAGCGAAGCCCGTGACGCCGCCGGTCAGACCGAACCGGCTGTGGCTGCAAAACCCACCGATGAGGCATCGAGCAACGAACCGGCCGTGGCGGCCGCCGTCGAGAGCGAAGCGGCTCAAGACGCTGCCCCCGCCAGCAAACCTGCGGCGGCGGCAAGTGCGCCGGAACCTGCAAAAAACTCCGGCCCCCTATCGGCGCTGCCCTGCGCCGCCGGTCTTTTGATGGCGCTGGCCTTAGGCGGGACTCTGTTTGGCTGGCGGCTTAGTTCAGGTTCGTAGTAACGGCTTTAGCCGTTAATTCTACGAAATCACGAAAGCGATGACGACAAACCGGCTTACCTTTCCCAGCCGTGTTCCCCCAGCAGCGGCACAAACGCGACAGGAACCAAATTCTCTTCAACGATCTGATCGCCTTGGCGCTGCAATCGCATTAAATATTGGTTTTGTTTAGGGCCAACCGGAACCACCAGATAAGCGCCGTCTTTGAGCTGCGCAATCAACGGCGCCGGTATCTGCGGCGCGGCAGCGGTGACGACGATGCCGTCGTAGGGAGCATGCTCCGGCCAGCCATAACCGCCATCGCCCACTTTTATATCCACGTTGGTGATCCCCAACGCCGGCAGTAATTGTTTGACCCGTTCCGCCAGGAACTCAATTCGCTCGATGCTGTACACCTGATCGACCAATTGGCTGAGGATGGCCGCCTGATAACCCGAGCCGGTGCCAATCTCTAACACCGTTGTGGGCCGGTCATCCGGCAAATGCAGCGCCTCGGTCATAAAAGCAACCATATAAGGCTGGGAGATCGTTTGACCGTGACCAATCGGCAGCGGTTTGTCTCGATAGGCCGAGCGCCATAACTTTTCTTCGATAAACCGGTGGCGAGGAAGGGTGCGCATCGCGGCCAAAACCCGGGGGTCGCTGATGTGCCGCTTGACCAACTGCTCCGCAACCATCAGCTCGCGAGCCTCCTCTAAATTGGGGGGTTTTCCAAACATACTCTATCTCCTCTGTATCTTCTCAATTCTCCCAGGTAGGACAAACTTAAGTTTGTCCTACAAACCTGATTATTGAAAAGATACCCTCCTGCTTCATTAAAACACATCCAACGACGAAAAGCAAAAGATTTACGTTAGTCAGGAGTAGGGAGTAGGGAAAAATTCCTGACTCCCTACTCCTGACTCCCTACTTCTTCTTTTGTGAGCCGTTCTTATTCGTGCTATACTTCACGATTGTTGTCTGCAAGCCATTAGGTTTGCAGATTTGCTTTTTTATGGAGCGACTGAATGTCTATCTTGGTAACCATTTATGTTCTTACCGCCCTGATCCTGGCCGTGTACGGGGTCAACGCCTGGATCTTAACGGCTGTCTATACCAAACACCGACGCGACGTTACCCCAGCGCCCTCTACCGCCGCCCGGTCGCAGTTACCCCCTGTGACCGTTCAGTTGCCTATCTTCAACGAGGCGCTGGTTATAGAACGATTAATCAACTCAGTTGTCCAGCTTGATTATCCGGCTCACCTGCTCCAAATCCAGATTTTAGATGACTCCACCGACGAGACCACCGACCTGGCTCAAACGTTGGTCGATGTTTACCGCTGGCAGGGCTTCAATATTGAGTTAATTCACCGCGCCGACCGGCCCGGTTTTAAGGCCGGTGCGCTCAAAAACGGGCTGCTCACCGCTACCGGCGAGCTGATTGCCATTTTTGACGCCGATTTTGTGCCTAACCCCGACTTCTTAACGTTAACCGTACCCTACTTTGCCGATCAGCCTCAGCTGGGATTGATCCAAACCCGGTGGGGCCATCTCAACCGTGATTACTCCTGGTTGACCCTGGCCCAGGGCCTGGCCCTCGATGGTCACTTTGCCATCGAGCAGACGGCCCGCAACCGTTCCGGCTTGCTGATGAACTTCAACGGCACCGCCGGCGTTTGGCGGCGAAGCTGCATCGAGTCGGCCGGCGGCTGGCAGGGCGACACCATTTCGGAGGATTTCGACCTCAGCTACCGCGCTCAATTTGCCGGGTGGGACTGTCTATTTCTGCGCGATGTGGCGGCTCCGGCGGAGATCCCGCCGCAGTTGGCGGCGTTCAAGCGCCAGCAGTTTCGCTGGGCCAAGGGGTCGATCCAGTGCTTCAAAAAGCTCGGCTGGCAGGTCGTTCGCTCCGATTTTTCCTGGTGGGTGAAATACCAGGCCCTGGTTCATTTGAGCAGCTACCTGGCCCATCCTTTAATGGTCATTCTGGCCCTGGTCACGCCCCTCTTGATGATGGGCGCCGGAACCGACAACGTTCGTTTTCCGCTGATTTACCTGAGCCTGGTCAGTTTAGGCCCGCCGGTGCTTTACGCGGTCGCGCAGGCCAGTCTCTACCCCGGCCGCTGGCGTCGCCATTATAAAGCCATACCGCTGCTTATACTGCTCGGCAGCGGCATTGCCCTGAACAACAGCAAAGCGGTGCTGGAAGCCCTCTTGGGCGTTGGCAATGTTTTTCGACGCACGCCCAAATTCAATATCCACACCCACGCCGACCGCTGGCAGGACAGCGTTTACCGCCTGCCGGTTGACGGCCTGGTGTTTGGCGAACTGGCCTTGGCGCTTTACTCGCTGCTGGGCGCTGTCATCGCCCTGCTGAACGGCCACATCTTTGCCGTCCCGTTCATTTTGCTCTACGTCTTGGGATTTGGCTATGTTGGCGGGCAAGGGTTGTGGGATGCCCGCCACGAGTGGCGGCGGTGGTTAATCGGCCCCCCCTCGCCTCCCCGTCCCCCGACCGAACAATCAAGGACGCAGCGTCGTGGCGAGGCCCTCAGCGCCGAACGGTGATAACGTCACGAGGATTGGAGATGGGGAAATGAGGAGATAGGGTGTCCGTCGTCGTCTGACCTTCCTATCCCTTAGTAGCCTATAACATCGTCGGAGGCGGCGGAAGGTCTGATCGAACGCGTGATCGTATGGCCGGCGGCCACGGAGGGTTTGATCACGAACGCGATCGTATGTGCCGAGGGGTCGGACGGTTCGATCACGAACGCGATCGTATGTGCCGAGGGGTCGGACGGTTCGATCACGAACGCGATCGTATGTGCCGAGGGGTCGGACGGTTCGATCACGAACGCGATCGTATGTGCCGAGGGGTCGGACGGTTCGATCACGAACGTGATCGTAAGGTCGGAGGGGTCGGACGGTTCGATCATGAACGTGATCGTAAGGTCAGAGGCGTCGGACGGTTCGATCACGAACGAGATCATATGGCCGGCGGCCACGGACGGTTCGATCACGAACGCGATCGTATGGCCGGTGGCGGCGGAGGGAATAACATCAACCCAGAAAAGGCATTGGAGCGACAAAGCTTGCTTTGTCAAACCAGAGCAACAAAGCTTGCTTTGTTGAGAACAAAGTAAACGTTGTTGCTCCGGTAAGGTCCTCATCAAAAACAAAGTAAACGTTGTTGCTCCGGTAAGGTCCTCATCAAAAACAAAGTAAACGTTGTTGCTCCGGCTAACTACCCAGCCCGTGGCGCTTGACAAAGCGAGCCATCCGCTCTAAAGCCTGCTCTATCTTTTCATACGAGGTGGCGTACGAACAGCGGACGTAGCCCGCGCCGCCGATGCCGAATGAGCGCCCTGGAATGACCGCGACGCGTTCTTCGTCCAGCAGCCGCTCGGCGAACTCGGCGTCGTCCATGCCGGTGCCGCGCACCGAAGGAAAGGCGTAAAAGGCCCCGCGCGGTTCGAAACATCTTAAGCCCATGCTGTTCAAGCCATCGACAATGAGCCGGCGGCGGCGGTTGTAACGCTGGCGCATATCTTCCACCGCTTCTTCGCCTTTATTTAGGGCCATCAGTCCGGCTTCCTGAGCCATAGTCGGGGCTGACATGATGGTGTATTGATGGACTTTGCTCATCGCGCCCAAAATTTCGGGGGGAGCGGCGGCAAAACCCAGCCGCCAGCCGGTCATGGCGTAAGCCTTGGAAAAGCCGCCGAGTAGAATCGTCCGTTCCCACATGCCCGGCAGCGACGGCACGCACACGTGCTCGATGTCGTAGACCAGCCGGTCATAAATTTCATCGGAGATGACCAAAATATCGTGTTTTTTGACCACGCGGGCAATGTCTTCCAGCGTTTGCCGTTCCAGCACGGCTCCGGTGGGGTTGTTGGGATAGCCGATTAACAAGGCTTTGGTGCGGCGAGTGATGGCCGCTTCGACCTCTTCGGCCGTTACCTGGAAGTTGTTCTCCACGCGGGTGGCAATCGGCACCGGCGTGCCGCCGGCCAGGCTGACTTCAGCCGCATACGACACAAAGCAGGGCTGCGGCACAATCACCTCATCGCCGGGGTTGAGGATGGTGGTCATGGCCAGATACATGGCCTCCGACACCCCAACCGTGACCAAAATCTCTAAGGCGGGATCATACTCGACCCCGTAGAGCCGGTTCAGATGTTTGGAGACGCCGGCGCGCAGTTCACTGGTCCCGCTGTTGGAGGTGTAGTGGGTATGCCCGGCCTCCAGCGAGGCCAAGCCGGCATCGAGAATGGGCCGGGGGGTGACGAAATCTGGCTCACCGATGCCCAACGAAATGACGTTGTCCATCGTGGCGGCGATATCGAAAAAACGGCGAATACCAGAGGGGGGAATTTGTTGGACTCGATTGGATATAAATGACCTCATAAAGTTTGCTCTCTCATCAGTTATGAAAATCTACTATTGAGGTGACTGGCACTTTGGCTTAAATCGAGACCGCTAAATGGAATATGCCGGCGCGATTACCGCGATTAAGTGCCAGTCACCTGATCTGCTGAATAGATATGAAAATCTAAAGGATTATGGGGCAGATTAAAAGCCTCTGCCACGGCTTGATAGATGATTTTACCATTATATATGTTGACGCCCAAAGCCAGGGCTCGATCATTGGCGATCGCCTTGGCAAAACCCTGATTGGCCAGCTTGAGCACGTAGGGCAGCGTCGCGTTGGACAGGCCGTAGGTGCTGGTTCGAGGCACCGCGCCCGGCATGTTGGCGACGCAGTAATGGAGCACGCCGTCTACTACAAAGGTTGGATTAGAGTGGGTGGTGGGGTGGGTGGTTTCGATACAGCCGCCCTGATCGACCGCCACATCGATGATGACGCTGCCCGGCTTCATTTTGGCCACCATCTCCCGCGTGACCAACTGCGGCGCTTTGGCCCCCTTGACCAGCACCGCGCCGATGACCAGATCGGCCCGGCGCACACCCCGGCCAACATCGATGGGATTGGAGAACCAGGTGGTGAAGTGGCCGTCCAGGGTTTCATTCAGGGTGCGCAGGCGGTCCAGGTTGATGTCCATTAACGTGACGCTGGCGCCCATCCCCAAGGCAATTTTGGCGGCGTGGGTGCCAACCACGCCGCCGCCTAAGATGATGACGTTGGCCGGCCGCACGCCGGGGATGCCGCCCAGCAGCTTGCCGCGACCGCCCTCGTGCCGTTCCAGGTAGTGCGCTCCAATCTGGATCGACATCCGGCCGGCCACCTCGCTCATCGGCGTCAGCAGGGGCAGCGAGCCGTTGGGCAGTTCGACCGTCTCGTAGGCGATGCCGGTCACGCCGCTGTCGATCATCACTCGCGTCAGGTGTTCGTCGGCGGCCAGGTGCAGATAGGTGAACAGCACCAGATCGGGCCGGAGATAGGGATACTCGGCGGGCAGCGGCTCTTTGACTTTGACAACCAGGTTAGCCTGCGTCCAGGCCGCCTCGGCCGATACAATTTTGGCCCCGGCTTTGGCATACTGCTCGTCGGGAAAGCGGCTGCCGTCGCCCGCGCCGGTCTCGACCAGCACGGTGTGGCCGGCTCGAACCAGTTGATGGACGCCGGTCGGCGTCATTGATACGCGGTACTCATTATCTTTAATTTCTTGGGGGATGCCAACAATCATTGGTGGACTCCTTTCGTCAGCGACATTACTGGAGAACTATATAACTCAAGTTGCCCCCTGGCCGGAGCATGAAGTAGGGAGTAAGGAGTAAGAAGTAGGGAATTGTTTTCCTGCTCCCCAACTGGAATGTAAATAGCAACAACTTGAGGTCTAAAAACTCATTAACTCTACTAACTTTGAAACGCTATAAACGCTATTACAGAACTTTCTCAGCCTCAATCACCGCGCCGGCTTCGATCTGGCGCGGCTCATCTGACGCGTTGATGATTTGGACCGCGCCGGTGAGAACGACATCCGGCCCAAAGGTGACATCGCCGGCGACGGCCAGCCGCTCGCAGTCGATCAGCGAAGGCGAGCCGTGCGGAAAGCGGGCCTCCATGTCATCGATCAGTTTATAGTAGGCCGAGTCTAAACTGATGACAATTTGCTCCAGGGTTCGCTCGGGATTGCCGACAATGCGGTAATCGTCGGTTAAGATGTAGGCGTCGGAGCGAATCGCCAGCAGGTCTTCGGTGGTTTTGACCGGGGCGAAACGGGTGCGCGGCACGCGGATCGCCCCGGCTCCTTGAAAAATCCCGATGGCCGAACCCATCGCCGTTTCTAATTGGTAGACCGGCGTTGAGCCGCTGTCGCGGGGATCGACGGTTTTGCTGTTGCGGATCATGGGCAGGCCCAGAATATTGTCTTTAGCTTGCAGCATGGCCTTAAGCGCCGGGAGATTGAGCCACAGGTTGTTCGTGTTGAAATATTTGTGGCGGCTGACATCTTGAAAGCTGGCCGTATCGTCAGACGGGCATTGAGCCGACTCGCGCAGGATGAGCTGGCCATCGGGCTGTTGGGCCAGATGGCCGCCCTTTTTATCGGCCTCGGTGCGGTCGGCCACTTCCATCATAAAGGGCAGATCGTTTTGAACAAAATGCCCCAGAATGGCGGTATCCATCACCGCCCCCAAGTTGTCAGAATTGGAGACAAACGCATATTTGTAGCCGGCCGCCAGCAGGGCGTCGAGCATGCCGCTGGTCACTAAGGCGGTGTAAATATCACCGTGGCCGGGCGGGCACCATTCCAGGCTGGGGTCTGCCGGCCAGGTTGCCGGGCTGAAGTCGGCTTGGGTGATTTTGGGGATTTTGTGCTGTAAGAAATCGAGAGAAATTTCGCCCTGAAGTTCGGGGTATTTGTCCAGCGCAGCCAGCGAGTCATCGCGGGTAACGAAACTGTTCATCAAAACCAGAGGAATGTTGGCATGTCTCGCTTGATGGGCGATGATATCGAGAAAGGACAGGCCGTTCTTGACCATCAACAGCGATTTAGCCTGATCCAGGCCCATGCTGGTGCCCAGCCCGCCGTTGAGCTTGAGCAGTACGGTTTGGGGCAGCGCCGCCTGGCCGGCCTCGGCCAAGTCAGACGAAAAGGTCTCGGCGTCGGGCAGCGACTTGACCGGCTCGATGTCGGCTTCGGGGATCAGGCCGGTGTGGCCTTCAACGAGTTGGGTATAGTAGTATTCGAATGTTTTGATGACAATGTCGGGTAGACCCTCCTGCTGCATACGTTGGGCAAATGGGGCAAAATTCTTGGGGGAAGTCACGATAAATTCCTCTCTGTTGGTCTATAGTTCATGTTTCTTGTTTTAAACCAGGTGACTGGCTCTTAATCGGTCTCTATTGAGCCGAAGAGCCAGTCATCTGAATAATTACGGTCATGCTTCCAGGACTTTATATTTTTGCTTGACTACTTTGACGGCATCTTCAAATCGATTGAGGGTTTCATCGATGATGCCGTCGTCGTGGGCCTCGCATAAAAACCAGGGTTCGCGGGCGTCTATTTCGGGCCAGACGCCGTTCTCATACAGATGCCACATAATCGAGTCGTAAAATTCATCGTCATGATGGATTACATCGCGATAATCTTTGACTTCGTGTTCGGTGATAAGGAAGCCGGGCATGTTAGGATGGCCGGTGATTTGGTGGGGAATATCATGGTCGGTCAGAATTTGGCCGATACCGTTTTGCAACCGTTTGCCGCGTTGGGCCAGGTCCTTCAGCACCGGCGCGGCGGCTAACGTATCGAGCACGGCATTGGCGGCGGCTACGGCCACGCCATTGCCGCTGTAGGTGCCGCCTTGAGCCACACTGCCCATACCTAAAACTTCCATGATCTCTTTTTTACCGCCAAAAGCCGCTACCGGAAAGCCGTTTCCCAAGCTTTTGGCGTAAGTGGACAGATCGGGAATGATGTCATAAACCTCGCGCGCGCCGGCGTTAGCCAGCCGAAAACCGGTTTTGACCTCGTCAAAAATCATCACCACGCCGTACTCATCGCACAGTTTGCGCAGATGCTCTAAAAAACCCTGAACCGGTTCCAGCCCGGCGAAGTTGCCCAGACAAGGTTCGATGAAAACGGCGGCAATTTCGCCGTAGTGATCATCAATTGTGCGCTCGACAATTTCAAAATCGTTGAAGGGCAGGGTGATGACGTAATCGCGAATGCCCTGAGGAACGCCCGAACTGCTTTGAGCCGGAATCGGATGCCGCCGAGCGCCCAACGAGCCGACATCGGCGCCGGCGTTGCTGAACATGGCGTAATCGTGCATGCCGTGGTATTGGCCCTCGAATTTGATGTAGCGTTCCCGGCCGGTGTAGCCGCGGGCCACACGCAGGGCGTGCATGGTGGCCTCGGTGCCGGTGTTGGTGAAGCGGAGAATATCTAAGCCAGGGATCATCTCGACGATTTTTTCGGCCGCCCTGATTTCCAGTTCGGTGGTTGAGGCAAAGGTGATGCCGTTTCTGATCGACTCGATCACCGCGTTGTCGATTCGCTCATCGGCATGGCCCAAAATAATCGGTCCCCAGCCCAGCCGATAGTCGATGAATTCATTGCCATCGGCGTCCCAGATTTTGCATCCCTTGCCCCGGCTAATGATGGGGGTATCCTCCGGCCCCCAATAGCGCAGGTTTGAGCTAACTCCTTGCACTAAAACCTTTTCAGCCCGTTTGAATAATTCTTTAGACCTTTCTCGCCTTAGCATATAGTCTCCTAACTATATAATAAATAAAACAAAAAAATTTTATAGAATTTTTGGCGTGAGATTAATTTTTATTTCAGAATAGGGATGCAAAATATGGGGCAGACAAAGATAAAATGGCAGGGAAGCAATAATTAAACTGCAAAGAGGGTAAGACATAGAGAGGATTTAATGGTAACAAGAGAGCGTTCCTGTCAAACTTCTTTTGGTCAAGGCATCCTAAAACTTTAAAAATTCGAGGTTTTGGGTAAACTCGCTCGAATTTTTTGGAATCCGGGACCAACCCTTTTGTGTTTATCACATTACCTTTGTAGCACACCTTAATTCTATCTGAGAGTGAACAAACGAGCAAGCTAGACTTTTGACCTATTGTGTTTTTTGCCGGCCAGGTGACTGGCCCTTTATCGCGGGATTGTACCGGCTATTTCATTCGGCATTCTCGATTTGAGCCAAAGGGCCAGTCACATGAAGAATTAATGAAGGGTTGTAAGATTTGACTTCAAAAGCGAAATTAATCACAATTTGCTATTCAATAAGCGTTATGTTATAATTTTATGCTTGTAGAAGTGATTGTGTATTGATCTATTTAATGGTCGCCAGTCTATGGTGACAAAGCAGTTTAGTTAAGACAGGGGCCTGAGTTGATAACTGGTGCTTGTCAACGCTTCGCCCGACAGCAAGGAGAAAACAAGTGGCACTCTCGCGGCAAAAAAAAGAAGAAATTATCCAAAAGTTTCAAGTTAAAGATGGTGATACCGGCTCATCGGTCGTGCAAATAGCCCTCCTGACGGCCCGCATTAACCAATTGCAAGAACATTTAAAAGACCATAAGCACGACAACAGTTCGCGGCGTGGGTTGCTCAAACTGGTTGGGCAGCGGCGTCACCATCAAGAGTACTTAAAGCAAAAAGATCCGGATCGATACCAAAGCGTTATTAGCGAACTTGGTCTCCGGAAGTAGTCGCATGATCATTTAGATTGGCAAATTAAACGAGTAGACGAAGGAATAATATCCTTTTTCTACTCGTTTGTTTTATAAAATCAAACCATCCTTTTGGCGAGTAAAGTTTTGAGTAACCCTTAAAGTCAATTTGCAATTAGTGTTTAGCAATTAATTCTTTGAGCGACAAGCGTTTTATTAATTGCTAACTACTCATTGTCAATTGGCTTTATGGATTCTCAGAGACGGCATTGACTCAGTCTGCAAGGAAATATCGAGGAGTTCTTTTACAATGGATAAACCCCAACTCTACCAATATAAAGCTAAACTTGGCAGCGATGAGATTATTTTTGAAACGGGTCAATTGGCCGGTCAGGCTAATGGCGCGATCATCATTAAATCAGGTGACAGCATGCTGCTCACCACCGCCACCGCCGCTAAATCGACGCGAGACGTCGATTTCTTTCCCCTAAGTGTCGAATTTGAAGAAAAGTTGTATGCAGCGGGTCGTATTCCGGGTAGTTTCTTTCGGCGCGAAGGTCGCCCCAGCGAAGAAGCCATCTTGACGGCTCGCTTGACCGACCGGCCCCTGCGCCCGCTTTTTAATAAAGAATTTCGCAATGAAGTCCAAATTATCATCACTGCACTGTCGTCAGACGGCGATACCTATCTGGATATCCTGGCGATCAACAGCGCCAGCGCCGCGTTGACCATCTCCGATATTCCCTGGGATGGGCCAATCGGTGCGGTTAGAATTGGCCTGGTTAATGGCGAATTTGTGGTTAACCCCACCACCGGCCAATTGGCTACCAGCGATCTCGATCTGCGGGTGGCCGGTACAGAAGATGCGATCCTGATGGTTGAAGCCGGAGCCAGCGAAGTACCTGAAAACCAGATGATCGAAGCCCTGCGTCTGGCGCACGAGTCTATCCAGGATGTTATTCGCGTTCAGAAGGACATGCGTGAGCAGATTGGTAAATCCAAACTCGAGTTTGTGCCCGACTCGACGCCTGATGATATCAAAGAGAAGATTTTGGCCCAAGTGGGGACTAAAATTGCCGACGTTGTTCAGCAGGGCGGCGATAAAGAAACGTTCAATACGGCCATTAACACCCTTCGCGATGAAGCGGTAGCTTATTTTGAAGAAGATGAGACCGTCACCCTCAAGCACATCACCGACGTTCACAGCCAGGTCTTGAAAAAGGCCGTTCGGGCCCACATCATCAACAACGGTATTCGGCCCGATGGACGCGACCCCAAGACGGTTCGCCCAATTTGGGGCGAAGTCGGCGTTTTGCCCAGGACCCACGGCTCCGGACTCTTCACCCGGGGCGAAACTCAGGCGTTGACCATTACCACCTTTGGCACGCCTAGAGATGAGCAAAAACTCGATACGCTGGGGCCACAGGAATTCAAGCGCTATATGCACCACTATAATTTCCCGCCCTTCTCGGTGGGCGAAACCGGCCGGGTTGGTTCGCCCAGCCGCCGGTCCATTGGCCACGGCGCCCTGGCCGAACGAGCGCTGCTGTCCGTCATCCCGCCCATTGATCAGTTTCCCTATACCCTGCGGCTGGTTTCGGAAGTGTTAAGCTCCAACGGGTCAACCTCGATGGCCAGCGTTTGCGGCAGCACCCTCAGCCTGATGGATGCCGGCGTGCCGATTAAAGCCCCGGTGGCCGGGACAGCGATGGGGCTAATCCAGGAAGGCGACCAATTTGTGGTGCTGACCGATATTCAAGGTATCGAGGATGCCCTGGGTGACATGGACTTCAAGGTGGCCGGGACCCGGGCCGGCATCACCGCCCTGCAAATGGATATCAAGATTAGCGGCCTCCGCTGGGATATTTTGGAGCAAGCTTTGGGTCAGGCGTTGGAAGCCCGGCTGCATATTTTGGATAAAATGCATGAAATTATCGCTGAACCGCGTGCGAAGTATTCCAAATACGCGCCGGCGATTACCACTATCCAAATTGATCCGGATAAGATTGGTAAATTAATCGGCCCCGGTGGCAAAACCATCCGGGCTATTCAGGATGAAACCGGCGCGAAAATCGATATCGATGATGACGGCACCGTCTTTATTGCCGCCAATGATCAAGAGTCGAGCGCTCAGGCTTTGGCTTTGGTGAAATCCTTTACCGAACAAGCCGAGTTAGGCAAAATTTACACGGGCAAAGTGGTCAGAACGGTTGATTTTGGCGCTTTTGTCGAAATTTTACCCGACACTGACGGGCTGGTGCCTATCTCGCAACTGGCCGACTATCGCGTTCCCACAGTGGAGGATGTGGTCCAGGTAGGAGACGAGATTATGGTCATGGTGACAGATATCGATGATGCTGGTAAAATTCGTTTATCACGCCAAGCCGTTCTGGAGGGTTGGAGTCTTGAAGAAGCCCGCCAAAATGACAAACGGGTCAGCGGCGGCGGTCGCAGCGGCGGCGGTGGTCGTAGCGGCGGCGGTGATCGGCGTGGCGGTGGTGGTGATCGACGCGGTGGCGGCGGCGGTGATCGACGCGGTGGCGGCGGTGGTGGTAATCGTTCCGGCAACCGCGATCGAGATCGTGGCCGTGACCGGCGAAATTAACAATGAATGAGGACAGTACATTTCTCAATCTATTGGTCTAGTGTATAATGGTCGGACTTTTACAACAACTGGTAACCTTTAGTAACGGTGGAGAAGTCTATGTATTCTGAGCAGTATAATACGGAAGGGTATCAGGTTGAGCCCGAAGTTGAACCCGAAACCAGGCCTTCATTTCTTACCCGAATACTGCATTTAGTTCGAGAAACTTTAGAAACCATTGTTCCGGCTATTCTCATTGCGCTGCTGATCAACTTGTTTATGGCTCAAGCCACCCGCGTTTATGGTCAGAGTATGGAACCTAATTTGCATACCGATCAACGATTGATTGTAGAAAAGCTGTCTTATAATCGCTTTTTTCGGCAGTATTTCAATACCGATGGCCCACAGCGAGGTCACGTTGTGGTTATCCGGGTGGACGAGCAGAATGACGAACTTCTCATAAAACGAGTGGTTGGGCTGCCCGGAGATGTGGTGGAGATCCACGATGGTCAAGTTTTTGTGAATAATCAGCCGCTTAATGAACCTTATTTATCATCGATCACCTCTGGTTTCTACGGACCTGTCACTATCCCACCTCTTCATATTTTTGTCTTAGGGGATAATCGCAGCTTTTCCAACGACTCGAGAAACTTCGGGACCATTCCGTTGAAGAATGTCGTTGGAAGAGCTTGGTTCTCCTATTGGCCCCCGGAACAGATAGGATTCATCAACTAAGCATCATCAACCTAATCTCCATTGCCTTACAATTTAAATTAGAGATGCCGTAGCCGGTGTCTCTTTTTAAATCTATAATAATCAGGTGGCTGGCGCTTCTGTTGAAAGATTAAGCGCCAGCCATCTCGTCTGCTGAGTGAATCGTTCAATTTTATCGAGGAGGAAGTTTGTCACCTGCACCTAGATGGACGCCAGAATCTAAACGGTTTGTCTTTATTGTGTGCGCCATCTTAATTGCGTTGGCCGTGTGGCGCTTTAGCGTTGTTCTGGCTCCGCTGATTGTGGCTGTCATTATTGCTTATTTGCTTAACCCGCTTGTTAATTGGGTGAGTGAACGCAGCCGTTTTAGAAGAAGTGTCGTCGCCGCGATTATTTATATTGCCTTTCTGGTTATTTTGATTTCGATTCCCACTCTTTTAGCCCCCTTATTGGTTCAACAACTCTCCAATCTCGATTTTAATGTTCAGGGCTTATCTAATGAGTTAGATAATGCTATGGGCACCAAGTTAACCATTGCCGGCCTTGAAATCGATCTTCCATCGCTGCTGGAACCTATTACGGGTAGCCTGGACAGCATTTTTTCCCCTCTGGCCGCTTGGGCCGCTAATCTAGCCGTGGGGATTGCCGGTGGATTTATTTGGGCTATCTTTATTTTTGTGGTGGGCTATTACATCTTAGTGGACGCCAATCGATTTAGTGACTGGGTCGATAGTTGGGTTCCCCCCGATTATCTTGAAGAATTTAAGCAACTCCGGCGTACAATAGATGGGGTTTGGAAATCCTACTTTATTGGCCAGGTGACCCTAGCTATTATTGTAGGGGTGACGATCAGCGTTGTGACCGGGATTTTAGGTATCAGAAGCGCTCTTATTTTAGGGCTAGTGGCCGCTCTACTCGAATTGATTCCCAACTGGGGTTATGGCCTGTCAGGAGCCATCGGTGCTGCCATGGCTTACTTTCAAGGTTCAACATACATTCCTTTGCCAAACTGGGCTTTTGCGCTGCTGGTGGCCGGGTTCTATTTTTTGATGTGGCAGGTCGATACCAACTATCTGGTACCGCGCATCCTGGGCAGCCGGCTGCAACTACCGTCGGCGATTATTATTATCGGCATTATTGCCGGAGCGAGCGTTGGCGGTGCGTTGGGGCTGCTTTTGGCTGCGCCGACCATCGCCACGGTTAAAGTGTTGGGCAGTTACATTTATCGCCGCCTGCTTGATTTAGAACCGTATGTTTTAACCCCTGAACCGGCCGTAGCAGCCAATTTGGCTGACTCGTCATCGCCGGAAAACGAGGAGATCAAGGAACCGGTGAGACGAAACGGTAGTTAATTAAGACAGACTTTAACTGCTTTGACGCTTATTTTGGGGTCTGCTATAATTCACGCGTTAAATTCAGTATGGGAACAAAAATTTTATGGCTGAAAATGTTCACGGAGCCGCCACTCAGGCGCGCAAATCAGCGGCTCCGCAGTTAGAAATCACCCAGGGCGAAAATAGGGGTGACAAATTCAAACTCAAGTTTGATACTAAACTTGGCCGCGAGCGCGATAACGATATTGTGCTGCTTGATGCCAAAGTCTCTCGCTACCACGCTCAGATTTCGCTCGATGCAGGCCAATGGGTACTGACCGATCTTAGTAGCGCCAATGGAACTATTATCAACGGTATAGCCATCGCCGGACCGGTTGCCCTACAATCAGGCGATCTACTCCGGGTGGGGGAAACCGAGCTTAAATTTACCTTTCCCGGCCAACCGGAAGCGGCTGCCGTACCGTCACCCCAGATGGTGGCTGAGCCCGCTGTGGCCGCCGCGATGCCTGCCTCTGCGCCTCAACCGGGCGCGGCTGCACCCGCAGCCGGCAGAACTGCGCCGCCTCGACTGGCCTGGATTGCCGGAGGGTTGATCCTTTTAGTCTGCTTTGCCGCTGTTTTGGTCATCTATCTGGTGTCTAATCGCTTCAGCGATGGCGAAGCAGCCGTAGCGGAAGGTACGGTTCCGGCTGAAGGGACCAGCGCTGATGCCGGCGAGCAAGCCAATGACCAGCCTGTGGCTCCTGATGGCGCTCCTGAACAGTTGGCTTTAGTTTATGAAGATGATTTTAGCGACTCGTTTGGCGGGTGGGATGATGCCTTCGATACTTATACCCGCAAGGTTTACGGCAATAATCGCTACCAGATTGAAGTAAACGCCAGTAACCTGGTGGCCTGGGGTTTGGCTAACCGGGATGTGGCCGATTTTGAAATGGAAGTGGAAGCCAAATTAGAAGATGGCGACCAGAAAAACAGTTACGGACTGCTGCTTCGCTTCCAAGATCGGGATAATTTCTATCGGTTTGATATTTCAGGCGATGGTTACTTTTTGCTGAGCAAGTTTGTCGATGGCGAATGGTCCACGTTAGTTGATTGGACCGAGTCAGAATTTATTAGTACCGACGGCTCGGCTAATATTCTTAAAATTGCCGCCTTCGGTCCCGAAATTAGGGTCTGGGCCAACGGCCAGGAATTGGCCTCGGTCAGGGATGACTCGCTAACCCACGGCAACTTTGGCTTTTTTGCCGGCACGTTCGCCGAGCCGTATGTGTGGGTTAGCTTTGACAACCTCAAATTGTGGACTCCTCAAGGCAATGAGCTAACCTTGATCCCCACCGCTACCCGGCCTGGAGTGGCTGTAGCAGTCGCCGGGGGGGCAACGCCGTTGCCGACGCCCTCGCCTATTTCGACGATAAACACCCCTACTCCGGCGTCTGATGTATCCGAGGCGGCTGAAATAGCTTTGGCAGAAGGGGGTAACGATTCACCTATTCCAACCCCAACCTTAACAACCGCCGAGGAGGCTACATCTGAGCCTACTTCTGAGGCTACGTCTGAGCCTACCGCTACTCCGGTCCCGCTGCCCGAATACGCTTCTCGAGACCAGACGTTGGCCCGAGGCGAAGCCAAAGCGATTGGTCGAATCGTTTTTCCGATTTACGATCCTGAGCGGTCAACCTACGACATTTATATGGCTAATATCGCTGATGGCAGCGGGTTGACTCTGATCCAACCCGATGCCAGCCAACCGGCTTTAACTACGGATGGTACGGACATCGCTTACCGTTCGTGGCAAGCTGATCGACGCGGTCTCTTTGCTCGGTCATTAGATGAAAAAGACACCGATGCCTGGGGATTTGACCTGTTCTTTGAGTCGGCCAGACCTCAATTTTCGCCGGTCGATAACAATTTGATGTATCACTCTCGCAAGAGCGGCCGCGAACCGGCCATTTACGAGCTTGTTAATGGGGTAGGGGAGGTTATGAGACAAGAAGGCTTCCCGGTGCAAGGTAAATCGCCTAAATGGTCACCCGACGGCCAGCAATTTGTTTACAGCAGTTGTATCGGAGGCAACTGTGGCATTGTCCTCAACACCATTGTCGGTGGTGGGCCAAAGTTGATTACCGATCATCCATCAGATACCAACCCGGAAATTTCCCCCGATGGTTCAACCGTTGTCTTTATGTCGGAACGGGGCGGCAATTGGGAGATTTATCGGGTTGATATTAGCGGTGACAATTTGGCCGCGCTTACCTCGGACAGCTCTAGCGACGGGCTGCCAACTTGGTCGCCCGATGGCGCCAAAATCGCCTTCGTTTCTAATCGTGATGCTGAGTGGGCTATTTGGGACATGAACCCTGATGGAACGGATAAACGCCGTCACTTTGCCCTGGACGGATCCGTGGATGGAATAGTTCAACATGACCGAGCCAATAGCCTTGGCTGGGTCGAAGAAAATATAGACTGGATTCCTTAGAAGGTTAATCATTTCCCGGAGACCACTAACTTGCTATTTTCCAGATTTGACTCGCAGACCGAAAAAATTCTGGTGGGGATTATCCTTGGTTTAGCTGTTACGATTTTGGTGGTGGCCATGCTCAGTGTCACCCAAGGCGATGGTTTTAGCGTCGCTATGTCCACCTCCACTGCCACCAAAACGCCGACTAAAGCCGCTACGGCTACACCCATTGCTTCAGCGACGCCAACTGAAACCTCTACGCCGACCTCTACGGCCACGCCGACCGCCACCGCCACGCCCTCTGCTACAGCGACGCCTACTGAAACCAGCACCCCAACCTCGACCTTCACACCCGAACCGCCCACGGCCACCTTTACTCCCGAGCCAACAATTGAGCCGGCTAGTATCATTGCGTCGGAGTTAGTTACTACTGTAGTCGGCTCGGAATTATCATTGACAACAACTTTGGGAATTTCACAGACGGCGCCCTTAACCCGCAGCGGTGTCATTACGCCCGTCGACACACCCGCGCCAACCTTTACCCCGGCTCCGCGCACGGTCCAAGTTCCAGCCAATTTGCCCGATTATACTCAGGTGGAAGATCACTTCTGGTTTGGGCGCCCGCTTTTGCCTGAACTTTCCGGTTGGGGCAGTTACTACTACCCCTATGGTACTAATGCCAGAGGACAATATTTCTGGCATTATGGAATAGATATCCAAGCAGGTCAAGGTACAACTGTTATTGCGGTCGGTGATGGAACCGTGACCCACGCTGATACCGATAAAGTTAAGGTTTTAGGCCCTTGGCCTGATTTTTATGGTCAAGCTGTGGTTATTTTACATAATGATCGCTGGCAGGGGCTGCCGGTCTATACCCTGTACGGGCATGTCTCGCAGGTATTGGTTAAACAGGGCCAAAAAGTGAAAGCCGGCGATCCGATTGCCCGCGTCGGCCAATTAGGGGTGGCCCTCGGCCCCCATCTTCATCTTGAAGTTAGGGTTGGAGCCGGGACCTATGACGATACTCGTAACCCGGACCTATGGGTTAAACCAGACCCCGGCTTTGGGGTCATTGCCGGCCGGGTGGTCGATGCCCAGAACTATTTAGTTCCCCAACAGTTGGTTACACTTCATCGGGCCAGCGAACCGGGGCGCTTCTGGCGACAAACCTTTACTTATCCTGACAATGTGGTTAAATCTGACGATAATTATTACGAGACATTTTCTTTTAGTGACGTTCCGGCTGGAGATTATCTTGTTAAAACCTTTTTTGACGGCCGGCAATTTACCATACCCGTTACCGTTATAGATCAGCATACCAGTTTCGCTTTGATCAATCCCAACCAGCCTGTACCTGCGCCTAAGCCCATTCCGATTACAACAACACCCTCGGAAGTTTCTGTAGATGATACGCAAACTTCCGGAAATTAATTAGGCTATCCACCTCGTAACCCATCCTGAGCCATACCTTATGGTATTAAAAGGTGAAAACCTGACATTTTCGTCAAGTGACCAATACTAGAGCCTTAATCGAAATGTTGCTCCCGACTAATTCGCAACGCAAGAGACTATAGGTGGCTCTCGTTGAGTAGTAAAAAAACGTATACTTTTATGGCTTAAAAATAGTCCAAAAACAGCATGTTTGGCGGATGTAAGAGCTTTTACCCCCTTACATAATTTGAAAATTTATGGTATTGTATTAGGTATGAGTCAAAACCACTGTAGCAAGTGAACTTAACCCGCCAACTCGTACGTTACTTAAGTTTCTCTTAACTACATTCTAGCTTACTCAGATGTAGGGAGTTTTAAAAGTTGAATAAACAGGCAAGGGAAACCCAGCAACAGGACATTCAACAACTCGAAATAGCCTACAGTGAAGTAGTGGCTTACGCCCAGGACCTTGAAGATCAGGTTAGAAAACAGCGGCTGGCTGATGCAGAACTGGAACGGCGGACTGCCAATTTAGCTTTGGTTAGCGGTATTGGTCGACGAATTACCAGTATCTTAAATGTCGATCATCTGCTCAACACCACTGTTCATCTGATTCTGGAAATGTTTGGCTATGATCATGTGGCTATCTACCTGTTAAAAGGGGGAAAAATTAGCCTTGAAGCCATAGCAGGGGCTTATGCCAACTATCTTTCCACTGGCCTAATTAAACATCGGGAAGACCAGATCATACCTACCGTAGCTGCACAAACCCAACTTATTCTGGCTAATGATGTCAGATTAGAATCTCGCTTTGTGCCCTTAGTCCCCGAAAAACCGCTCACTCGAGCCGAGTTATGTTTACCTGTTATGCTAGGACAGACTATCCTCGGCATGCTCGATATCCAAAGTTTTCAAGTCAACACTTTCGATCAGGATACCGTACTGGCTCTGGAAGCACTAACTCACCAACTAGCTGTAGCTCTGGAAAATGCCCGGCTGCACAGCGCTGTTCAAGAAGAACTGGCCGAACGCAAAGAAACCGAACGAGTCCTACACCGGACCTTGGAAGAGCTTCAACTTTGGGCCGATGAAAAAGCCCCCGATTTAGAGCGAGCAAACCAAGTTCTCCAGCAGCAGATCATCGAGCGCAGGCGGGCCGAGTCTGAACTGAAGAATCGGGCTTTTCAGCAAGCTGTTGTAGCCAAGTTTGGTCAGCGCGTTCTGGAGGGTATTCCCCTCCATGTCCTTTTTGATGAAGCAGTGGCCCTTATTGCCGAGACGCTGCATGTAGAATATTGCCAAATTTTGGAATTATTAGCCAATGTGGATGATGTTCTCCTGCTGCGGGCCGGGGTTGGCTGGCAAAAAGGGCTAGTTGGCAGCTTGACCATTAGCGCCGATTCGAAATCGCAAATGGGCTATACCTTACTATCCAGCGAACCTGTGATTGTTGAAGAAACTAACACCGAAACCCGGTTTGAAGTTTCCCAATATTTACGTGATCATAATGTTGTCAGCAGTATGAGCGTCATTATCGATGGTGAGGATTGGCCCTTTGGCGTTTTGGGGGTTCATACCACCCATCATCGCGTCTTTACCAATGATGACATCAACTTTCTGCAAGCCATCGCTAATAATTTAGCCCAAGCCATCGAACGCATTCGGGCCGAAGCAGCTCTGCGGGAAAGCGAAGAAAAGTATCGCACCCTAATTGAGAAATCGAGCGATGCCATCTTTTTAATCTATGGCGGGCGATTTGAAGTAATTAACCGCCGCTTCACCGAACTATTTGGTGTAACCCAGGAAGAAGCTAATTTACCTGATTTTATCTTCACCAATATTATTTCTGCCAGAGGTAGAAAAATTGTTGAAGATCTGCAGAACCCCAACGTTTCAGATAAAAAAACGTTGTCTCCGCCTCCCTATGAATTTACCGCGATCGACAAAAATGGCAATGAGATTGATGTTGAACTCAGTGTATCCTACCCCGTCTATCGGGGGGGATTGGCCACGCAAGGCTTGATTCGCGATATTACCGAGCGCAAGCGGATCGAGTTGGAAAAACAGATCGCTTACGAAAAAGTGCAGCAGTATGCCGTGGAGTTGAGCGCCAAGGTGGAAGAAGAGCAGCGCCAGCGCGAAATCACGACCATTTTGGCCGAAGCTGTCGCTTCCATCAGCCTGACGCTATCCACCGACGAAATCCTCAAACACATTCTACTGAAATTAAAACAGTTAATCCCCTATGATTCGGCTGCCATTTTTTTGGTTAAAGATGACGACTTTTTGGTTATGGAGGCGGCTGAAGGATTTACCGAGGATGTTGTCAATCAAGAGTTTGACTATTCCCAAAATATCCTGTTTCAGGAAATGCGCAGTACGAATGGCGCTATCCATATTCCCGATACGCGCTGCGACGAGCGCTATCAAGTCTGGTCCGGCGCTTCGCAAGTGCGCAGCTGGATCGGTGCGCCCTTGCTCTTAGCCCGAGAAATGATCGGATACGTGACGGTCGATCGGTTTGAACCGGGAGCTTTAACCCCGCAAGATGCCGAAGTGGTGCAAGCGTTTGCCCATCAGGTGGCCCAAACCATTTATAACGCTCGCTTATTTGAACAGCTTCACGATACCCAAGCCCAACTCATTCAACGTGAGCGGTTGGCGGCGCTGGGACAGATGGCCGCGACTGTAGCCCATGAACTGCGTAATCCCCTGATGGCTATCAAAATTGGCGTAGAATATCTGGTTCACGATATTGCTGAAGATGATCCTCGCAAGCGTGGCGCCTCGTTGATGCAGGCCAATATGGAGCGCATCGACCGCATCATCAATGACATTTTGTATGTAGCCCGAGCCCCCAAACCCAACCTTGTTCCCGGTCCTCTCTATACGGTGCTGGAAACCGAAGCAACTTTTTGGGAGGTCAATCTACCTGAGAAAGGTCTCAAATTTCATCACCAACTCGTACCCGATGCCCCGCCTATTATGCTCGATTTCGACCAGATTGGCCGGGTTTTCTCCAACCTGATCAGCAACAGCGCCGATGCCATCGGCGCCGGCGGCGAGATTCAGCTAACAATGGTCGTTACAGACGATGTGCAGATCATCACCGTTGAAGATAATGGTCCGGGCATTCCCCTGGAAAATCAGGAGAAGATTTTCGAACCCTTCTTTACCACTAAATCACGGGGAACGGGACTTGGATTGGCGATCGTGAAGCAGATAGTGGAAAATCACAATGGAACCATTTCGCTGTGGAGTCAGCCAGCCGTTGGTACCAAATTCACCATAGTCCTCCCCCATGCCCCCTACGACCCTAAATCCAGCGGCGAACAGGTGTAATCGGGCCGGCAAACCGGCGGCCTATCGGCGCAGTGCGTGTTGAGCCGCATACCCAGGTAAGGGGAAGGATCAATCGTATTAGCGATGTCGGTTTCATTGAGGAATTTACCGTAGCCGTCGTCTAACACCAGGCTAAAATGCAGGTGTGTGTCAATCGAGCGCCACGATTGGCCGTTGTAATCCCCCTGATAACCCAATAAAGTGCCTTGCTTGACCGGCAGTTCAAATGTGCCGGGCGGAATCTGGTTGATAATGTAGCTGTGGCCGGCCTCATCAGCCATATGAGTGTAAAAACTCCAAATCTGCCGATCCGGTTCCAGCGGATCCTGCGGATGGCGAATAATCACTGCGCTGGTCCACTCCGGCAGGCGAGTCAAATAGCCGTCATACGCGGCGTAAACCGGCGTTACCCCATTACCCTCCAGCCCAAAAATATCTAAACCCGAATGATTTTGCGTGCCAAGAATGCTGTCACCGTAGACAATGCCAATCCAGCCGCTTGTGGGCATTACAAACGGCGCGGCGGCGCACTGCTCTAAGCTGGTCGCTACCGGTAAATCGACGCTGCTATGCTGGCTGTAAATATAGCGAAACCAGCTAAAATTACGCACTCGTGATGACGAGGCGCAAAACAAAAGTAGAGTACATCCCGCCACAAGGAGCAGAGTGGTCAGAAAACGTTTAATCGAACGTATCATCTTTTTAGGCTAGCCGTAGTGGGACAAAATTCTTAAATTTGATACCCTGGAGAGAGTTTACATAAATTTTTTAGGGCGTCAATTCTACCCCACTAGCCACTGCCAACTCAAAAATACGGCCATACCCCCTACAATCGTCAGCAATAGATTGTTACTCACCCATCCAAGCCCCATTGCCGCTACCGCGCCGACCAGGTAAGCGTTGGTCCAACTCAGGTCAATCGACTCGCCGCCTGGCATTAATACCGACGGAACAATAATCGCTGTCAACACCGTCGGCGGTACGTAGCGAAGCGCCTCAGTTAGTCGGGTTGAAAATTCAAAACGGCCGGCCACGGCAAACATCGAGTAGCGAATGACAAAGGTTACTACGGCCATTCCGGCGATTAAATAGAGTTCATTCATGGTAAAACCTCCGGTTTACCCCACTGTTCAACGATCATTCCTGTGGCGATTCCAACTAGAGTGGCGATCATCAACCCCAATTTATGGGGAACGGGCTGAGCCACCAAAGCGACGACCCCGGCAGCGACGACCGCGGCCACCATCGGCCGGTTTTTCAGGTAGGGAATGACCATGCCGATGAACGTTACCGGCATGGCGAAATCTAAGCCCCACGCCGCGGCATTCGGCAGCATTTGGCCCACGGTCAATCCTAAGAAGGTACAAACTTGCCAGTTGATATACATAAACAGCGCCGAGCCGAGATAATACCACTGATTATGGCGCGATAACGGCTGCTGTGTATAGCGTTTGACCACCACTAAAAATGTTTCATCAGTCAACCAAAAGGCCAACGGTGCTTGCCACTGCTTGGGCAGATGACGTACATGCGGAGCCAAGGTGGCGGAATACAAAATGTGACGTAAATTAACCACAAATGTTGTCAGTACGATAATCGGCCAGGCTGTGCCAGCGGCCACCAACCCCAGCGCAATGAATTGAGCTGAACCGGCAAACACCAGAGCCGACATGGCCATAGCGCCGGTAAATGACAGCCCGCTGCTTAAGGCTAGCGTCCCAAAGATAATCCCAAACGGGATCGCCCCGACAATTAACGGAAACGAGTCTCTCGCCCCGGCCAAAAATTCGGAAAACGGCGAAGGAGTAATTAAAGAAGGGGTGTCTATATTCGCTTGAGTCATCGTCGAGTCCTTTCAAGAGATTGGAGACTGGAGATTAGAGATAAGGAGATTGGAGATAAGGGAATAAGGTCATTGGAGGATTAAACTGTTAAGCTCTAATGACTTAATCTCCCCAATCTCCATATGAGTTACGCAGTTCAAAAGGTGACAGTCACTTAGACGCGATAAATCGACTTGTTGGGGCTTAAACGGACGTTCATTTTCGGCAAAAGTGACTGTCACCTGGTTCGACACACCCAACTGCGTAAGTCCTACTCCAATTACCCAACTTCCAGTTACCTAATCTCTATTCTATCAACTCAAGCTAAATCGTCTTGTACATTCTTGCTGTTCAGAGCATATTGGCCGGGGGTGACGCCGACGGTCCGCTTAAAGCGGCGGGTAAAGTGACTTTGATCAACAAAGCCGGTTTCGGCGGCAATGTGGGCGATGGGGAACCCATGAGTCAAGAGATTTTTGGCTCGCTCAACCCGAATGTGGTTGAGATAAGCGTGGGGTGGCAACCCAACAACCTGACTGAATGTGCGGGTAAAGTGATAAGGACTTAAATTGGCGATACTGGCCAACTGTTCCAACGAGATATTTTCATCGAAATGCGCTTCCAAATATTCCCTCGCCCAATTGATGCTGCGGGTCGAGCCGTCGAGGTGGCGAGGTTCAACCCATCCTGTAGCGTGCCGGGCAATCAGTTGAACCAGGGTGGAGATAAACGCGGTTTCTCGCTCTAAGGGTGAGGCCGATGTTTCCAGCGTTACGTGCAACCGGCGGATGAGCGGCACCAACGCCTCATCCCAAATGACTGGGTTGGTAAAATTAGGGATGCCCCGCCAGCCCTCAAACGCGGATTGCGCTGCTTGCTGCAACAACGCTGTCTCCGGGTATAGCATCCGGTAGCTCCACCCTTCTTCGGTGACGACAGCCTGGCCGGTGTGAACTTCGTCAGGATTGATCACTACTACGCTGCCGGCCGGGGCCACGTGCGTCGCGCCGCGATAGTAAAATGTCTCTGCCCCGCGCTCGATGATGCCGATGGCATAACCATTATGAACGTGTCTTGAAAAGGTGTGGGTAAAGTAGGTCGCCCGCAGCAGATCGACCCCGCCGATATCCTGAGCTTGCCAAAACTTGACTTTTTCTTGGTGATCGAGAGTCGCCATAACTATCGTTTCAATGGAATAATCAACCGGGCCCCTACTTGTAACCGGCGTGGATCATCGATGCCGTTGCGCACGCTGAGCGCCTCTACGGTCACGCCGTAAATAGAGGCGATGTAGCCCAGTGAATCGCCGGATTGGACAATATAGACGACCGGTGTAGGCGTGGCCGTGGGCGTAGGCGGCGGGGTGGCGTCGGTTGGACGCAAAACGGCTTCAGCGGTGAACGCAAAACTGTCGAGAATTTCATTAAAAAAAGGTTGAGCTGCCGCCCACTTGGCCGACGGGGCCAGGGAGACTACATAGTAACCCACCTCATCCTTAGCCGTAGCGGCAATTTTAGCGGTGACCGGGCCGCCCATAGCTTCGTTATCAAAACTAAATTCTGTTGAGCGCCAGACTCGGCCGCCAATGACGACGGTTTCCCGATTGGTGATGGTACTGTTAGGGGCCAGCGTATACTGCAAGTGGGTCAATAAATTAGCCGGTTCGACCGTGTTGTCGGCCGGGATGCCGATCCACATCGACGTGTCCGTTAGTTGAGTGGGGTCAAGCCCGCCCGCCGATGGCGCGAAAACCACTGACAACCCTCGTTCATTGATCTGCCACTCTCGCGGGTATTCCAAGGCAAAACCTAATGCCGCATCCTTAAAGTCAATTTTCGTCGAAGAATCAGGCGTTCCTATAATGGCCACAGTTGCGGTTGGCTGAGGTGTTGGCAGGGTTATAGTGGTGTTACCAGCCGGTCCAAAGTTGCTGCCAGTCACCACCGACAGCGCCACAAAGCCGATCCCGGCGAAGGTCAAGACCAACATCGACGTTGTCACCACCAAAGCCCCAAAATTTTGAAAAAATCGTCTGAGCGAATTGATCAAGACGTTACTCCACGACTTTAAATCCTGTAAGGTTTCCTGGGATTAGCGTTCGGCCCTTGGCGGTCGGCTATCAGCTTTTGGCTTATTTTGGCCAATTCTTGGGTGACAAAGCCGATAATGATTACTCAAAATTATCTTTGTTATCTTTTTTATAAAGCTGACGGCTGAGCGCTGATAGCCGACCACTTACTTTACAGGTCTAGTTCCGCTACCAATAACCTGGTTATCATAATTATTTTGGACTATCTTGCCAAGTTTATAGCCCAATTTGTAAGATTTAATAATTTCATAAGAATATTGTCATAGAGTAAGCATATAAAGTAAGTTACGAAGTAATCGACTTTTGTAAGCGTTCAGCTATCAGCTTTCAGCCGTCAGCTTTGTTACTAAAGCTACCTTTGGGTCATCATGACTCGCTCTGTAGCCCGAAAATCTGGTAAATTAAAAAAAGCTGATAGTTGATAGCTAACGGCTGAACGCTCACTCGATTTGGAGATAATATGGCGACAAAAATCAATTCATCAGAAATTACACCCGAACACATCTACCTTTCCCGGCGTAAGTTTATGGTTGGCATTGGCGCGCTGGCCGCTAGTGCAGCCGTGCTCTCCGCATGCGGTAACCAATTCGGCTCAACTGCATCCGGCGCCAATGCCCAAGCCGCCCAGCCTGACGATTTAAAGGTCAGCGCCACCATCGACGAACTCGGCGATGAATTAACCCCTTTTGGGGCGGTGACCAGTTACAACAACTTCTATGAATTTACCACCAGCAAAGAGGGTGTCGCCGGTTTAGCCCAGGGTTTCAAATCGTCACCGTGGCAGGTTGAGGTGGGCGGGCTGGTCAACAAGCCTAAAACGTACGATATCGATGATCTGCGCACGAAATTTAGTCAGGAAGAGCGCGTCTATCGCCTGCGCTGCGTCGAGGGTTGGTCGATGGTCATTCCTTGGCTGGGTTTCTCGCTGTCCGAGGTTCTCAAAGAGGTCGAGCCAACCGCTCAGGCTAAATACGTTCGGTTTGAAACGATTTATGATTCCGACCAGCTACCCGGCCAGAACAGCGGCTGGTACAACTGGCCTTATGTCGAAGGTCTACGGCTGGATGAAGCTATGAATCCGCTGGCAACGATGGCTACGGGACTGTATGGCAAGGATCTGCTGCCTCAAAACGGCGCGCCGTTCCGGCTGGTTGTACCCTGGAAGTATGGCTTTAAAAGTATTAAATCGATTGTAAAAATCGAACTGGTAGACACGATGCCGGTCTCGCTGTGGATGGCGGCCGCCCCCAACGAGTATGGCTTCTACGCCAATGTTAACCCTGAGGTACCCCACCCCCGCTGGTCACAGGCCACCGAACGCCGCATTGGCGAGTTTGGCCGGCGCGATACCCTACCTTTCAACGGCTATGGTGACGAGGTGGCGTACCTATATGAAGGCATGGATTTGAGGGAGAATTTCTAATGGCTAAACGCAATGCAAAAAACAGTTGGACTCCACTCCAAATTATTACTCATCTGGGCGCCTTGTTTCCCCTGGTCTGGCTGGCCTGGGACTTTTGGCAGGGCCAAACCGCCCTGTTAATTAACCCGTTTCAGGAAGCTACCTTCCGCACCGGTAAGGCGGCGATCATCTTGCTGATGCTGTCATTGGCCTGTACGCCGGTTAACACGCTATTTGGCTTTAAGCAGGTGCTCCCCCTGCGCAAACCGCTGGGCAATTATGCGTTTATGTACGCCGCCATCCACTTTTTGATTTTTATCGTGGACAATGGCTTAGTTTCTAACAGTCTAAATTTGTGGGCGGTTTATGAGGCAACGTTTGAGAAGCGTTACGCCCTGGTTGGCTTTGCCGCTTTTGTGATTTTGCTAGCCTTAGCGCTCACATCAAACCAGTGGTCGATGCGCACGCTCCGTAAAAACTGGAAACGACTTCATAGATTTGTTTACACCGCCGGTGTTTTGGCCGTCATTCACTTCATCTGGCTGGTCAAGTCAGACATCCGTGAACCGTTGATCTACGGTGTCCTCTTAACGATTATGCTGGTCTTGCGTATCCCGGCGGTTCGCAAGTGGGTGGTCAACACCCGCCAGAACCTGACTCGAGGCCGGCAAGCCGCCGCCAGTAGTTCCTAAGTAGACAAGCCGTTTTGGGCCTTATTCATTGACCTGCCGCTGAAGAATCCAATCAGTTTGGGCATCCGCACCGAGTTGAAAGATGTGGGTGCCCACCTTCATAAAACCCCAACGCCGGTAAAAAGCCTGCGCTCGGTGATTTTTTTCCCACACCCCTAACCAAATTACATCGTGGCCGCCTTGCCGGGCTGCTTCAAGGCAGGCGTTCATCAACGCCGCGCCGATACCCTGCCCGATCCGCTCCGAGTTGGTGTAGATGCGCACCAGCTCGATTGGATTGCGCCCCGTCACACCCTCTTCTGCCGATCCCACCTTTAATTGAGCATAACCGGCCATTGCGCCCCCTACTGCCGCAATCAAAAAGCGCGAGGCCGGATCGGCCAGTTCCGCCTGCTGTTTGGCTGGGCTGAAGGCTTCGGACAGGTAAGCCGCCATATCTTCCGGGGTGTTATCGGCGGCAAAGGCCGCAGCAAAGGCTTGAGCGCCGAACTCGGCCAGCCGGGCGGCGTCGGCAGCGATGGCGGGGCGGATGGTAATGTGGGAGTTGGGCATGTAGAGTTTCCTTTCCATTACGCAAATTGAAAGAGCTGAGAGGAGAGTTTCTGTTGTTTATAAAACCTACAAAGACATTCGGTAATGCTAAGGCTTACTATGGTTGTTGTTATCAGCTTCGTTTTTATCTTTAAATCCTACCTGTTTAAGGAGAGCTAATACCATTTCCTGTAAGCTCTGAGTGGCCTCCTTGGCCGAAATTAAATCGTCTAGAACAAAGAAAATAATAGCAAAAAAAACGATTAAAACAAGAACTACCGCATAGCCAAATAGGGGTACTTCAAAATACGACATTACCAGTAGGGTAATAATTGATAAAGCAGCAATAACAGAAACACCAACGATGGGTTTCGTTCGATTGGGCCTATCAGGCTGAACAGTTGGATTTGGGGCCGGGGTAGGCAGGGGTACGGGTGGCGTAGGAGGTGGAACAGACCTGCAATCCTTCCCGTGTACAGTTAGAGGTATCCCAGTTGTATCATCCCATTTAGGCCATTTGTTCAAGCGTTCACATAATAGAGCGGCAGCTAGCAGGGCGTGTTCTTTGATAATGCTATCGTCTTTAGTTTGCCAAACATCAAGCGTATGAAAGAGTAAAGCTTGATAATATTCGGGTTTGCCATTATTGTCTAGCTGCACCAATTGGGAAGCTAGACAGCGCAGCATCATAATCGCGTGGTAAGCCCGCTCGAGATTCTGATCCTCGAACGGGGGATTACCATCAATTGTTTGGGTAAGGGCGTGCGGAGCCAATAACCGCTGCTCAAAATCTAATCTCTCTCTCCAACTCGGCATCGGCATAAGGTTGAATTTGATATTCGCTTCCAGTTCGGCAAAATCGTTAAGCGCATGCCCTTCGTTGATGTGAGCGAAGTCAAGCGACCAAAACTTTCCATCCTCGACCAGAACATTCTCACCTCGCAGATAACTGCAGCAGGGGTACTTCTGTGAAAAAACTTCAAACTGTTCCCGGTCTTGCGCCGGTAACCACACTACCGGATTGAGAAATTGTTTGTCCAAACCCTTAAAGGATAGTGTCGGTGCCAGTGATATATTTCCTTTAGATGGAATGGCTTCCAATTTGAGTTGCCTGCTATACACCTCTAACAAATTCATCGCTTCTCGATCAGCCGAAAGAAAGATCTTCTTAGGGGTTTCAAAGAAGGCGTTCAAGAGGTTGCTTACCTGTTCGACATCGCCATGCAAAAATACTTCTTTCAGAGTACGGATATTTTCTAAATCATTCACCCCAATGAGACGATAAAAAATACCTCCCCATTCGCGAGAATACGCCGGCTCTTCAAGATCAACCCATAAGTTGCCGCCCATATGAGGTTTTAGGCGCTGATAATTTGCCATGTCGCGTTCTATTTCATAGCGAGTATTGAGCTTAACAACGACCTGTCTGGCCCAGCCCTCTTGACGCTTATGACGTACACGTAAGAGGATAGAGCCGGTTTGTGTTTTGTCTTTAAGCAGCGGGTAAGTATGGATACTTATATCCTCGTGGAAGAGCTGCTGCAATATATGGCGCACATCGTCGTCCGTTGGCTGATGGATATCTGGGCCACTGAGATTGCCTAACTGTTTGGCAATGGTTGTTGGGTCGGGAGATCCATTAATCTGTAGATTCAAATTGGTCTTCATTTTGAAGAAGACTTTATCTATTTTGGCGATTAGCTCTGAGAGGGCGTTATCATCTCGTTTACTAAAATGTTGTTCTGCCCCCTCTACCGTAAAAGCACGGCGGATACTCTCCGGATCATCTTGCCGACTAAACACGATAAAAGGAATATTATATTTTCGCAAGGCTTTTACTGGTTCAAATGGCTCGCAGACCAGTCCGGGTTGTCCTGCCTCAATGCTGATTTCCGTGACTGCCAGATGAATAACCGCCTGTCTCAATTGCTCATCGACCTCGGCTAAATTGACGGCTGTTAAAACACTGTAGCCTTTATCGTTCAAGGCGGCTACCAGTTGAGCCCTTGTTTCTTCTTCCGGATCGACGATTAAAATGCGTTTAGGTGAACTCATAACGCTCGTCCTCAAGTATCTAACATAAAACTAATTTTGTCTGGCGCTTGATCGACCTAACGAGAACGGCTCCCTAATTATGACCTAGAATATTCCCCACAAATTTTTGTATTTTTGCTGAAATCGACGAATCGTTTGTCTTCGACTTAGATGAAAGGGTAGCCGTAACATTGGCGCCAGCCTTCGGCGTCGAGCGCTGCCACGTTGGCCATGACTCTAAGCGTTCGCAAAGAAGCGCGGCTGAAAGCAGCGCGTAACGCTTCTTAGCGCTTGTCAACTCCGTACCGTCAGAGGGTAAGCCGAGCACATTCAGGGAATAAAATAGTAGGGCTTGATAATATGCCCGCATATCGGAGCGTAAATTTATTAGATCAGATGCCAATTGGCGTAAGGACAAAATAATTTGGCCGGCTTTATTTAATTCTTCTCGCTCAAAGGCGATAGTTGACCCATTATCTTCATAAGTTGTCGGCGAGAGGAGCATCATCTCGAATTCAAACAATGCTTCCAGATTATCCAAGGGTAAAAGATTGAATTTAATATCGGCTTCCAGGCTAATAAAATCGTGCAGCGCATGAAACTCGCCCGCCTGGGCAAAGTCTGTTAACCAAAAGTGTTTAAGCTGATCGACTAAAATATTGTGACTGGTAAGACCGCCGTGAATTAAGGACGTTCGAGAGAAAACCTCGAACTGCCTGAATTCATTCGTCTCCGATAATATCCAGCTAATGGGATTTTTGAACGGTTCGCTTAACCCATCGATGGTTATAACTTCATCGGTCAAAAGTTCCGGCCGAAATGAGGCGGCGGCCGTTTGGAGCTTTTGCGGCGTGAGGTCAAGCCGTTGCGTGTAGCTAGTCGTCAGATCGATCTCCTCTCGGGTGGCATCCGCGAAAATGGGGCCAAAGGTCTGCTTAAAAAACTGCTCTAGCAACTCAATGATGCTCTCGGGTGGGTCGGTCAAGATAATGTCACGCAAAGATTGGAGTGATAACTGCTCTCCCGCCCCTATGAAGGTATAAATCAGTCCCCCAATTTTGCGTGAGTAAGCTGGTCCCTCTAATACCGTTAATTGTTGTCCCCCCAAAAAGGGTTTAAGACGTCGATAATGCTCATATTCTTGACCGACCTTCTTGCACTCGCCAAACTTCACCATCACAGGCAGACCCGATCCATATTTGAAGTAAGGGCGAACTTTTACTAAAACAGCGTCATTTCGGGGTGGTATAGGTGTTTCTGAAGGGTGTTTTGGCTGGAAAACAGGTTCGAGTTCAATTTTGACGATACTTTGATCATAGAAAAGGGTTTGCAAAATTTGACGGATATCTTCCTCAGCCGGACTCGTTTCCTCGTCTGCTTCGGGTATCTGAATCTGTCTCACTAATTCGAGCAGCTTGTCAAAGTCGCCCTCAATCTCCAAGTTGAAATTGACTTTAACATCTGACAGGAACAGATGATCAACCGCATTGACCAATTCTCTAGCCGCGTGTTGGCTGTTTTTACTTACCACCTCTTTAGCCCCGACTTCACTAAACGCTCGCCGAACATTCTCCCGATCTTCATAAGCCGTGTATATCATACAGGGGATACGCGGGGCCAACGTTTTGGCCACATCAAAACCACTGGTATCGGCTTGTTTACCG
Organism: Anaerolineales bacterium; assembly: GCA_020634935.1. GTDB lineage: Bacteria > Chloroflexota > Anaerolineae > 4572-78 > J111 > JAGRBY01. The sequence continues at coordinate 23,916 of JACKAT010000022.1, read as the reverse complement.
TCATCTTCCAGCCGCAAGTCAACAATGCCCAAGTGAAATATATTTTTATTGAATAAACTCTGGGCACGCTCCACGCTATTAGCCTTTGAAACCTTGTAACCGCGACGGCCTAAGCTTAAGGCCAGTGCGTCTAAGACGCTGTTGTCATTATCCACCAGTAAAATACTTTTTGCTGTTGTCATTTTTTTTGACCTCCATTGTATAAATAAATTCTATTCACTCTTCTAAGTTGAAGATACCGTTACTATTGGTAATGTCATCAGCAATTGAGTCCCCTTTCCTTTGACTGTGTAGACCAGGCTTAAGTCCCCATTGTAGCTACAAGCTATGAAGCGCGCGATAAGGACTCCCTTACCGGTTCCCGGCGTTTTATTACCCTGGGGCCGTCTAACCGGTCTCTTAAGAAAATTAGCTAAAGCAAAATCAGGAATACCTCGCTGACCGGTATCCGTAATGGTAATATGCACTAACTCATCGATTTGCTGCGTGGCCACGGTTAGCCGCCCCCCCTTCGGCATTGCTTTCAGAGCGTTGTTAACCAGTTTCTCCATTGCCACTTTCAGCCATTGGGCAGGAATATTGACTCTAACCGTAGGGCAGTTCAATTCAAACGTACACTCTATATCGTGACGATTACTGGCCCAACGGGCGACCATTATTTTTAATTCATCATCGATGCGGGTATCGCCTCCGGTCTTATCAGGGGCTTCTAAGGGGACCGAACTGGTAAATTGGATGCGGCGTAGATCATCAACAACTCGCTCAATGCCGTCGAGAGACTCGGCGATCTTTTTTAGTAAATCGGCTGACACATTGGACGAAGTGATCAAGTTACGTAAATCATCTGTGTAGATGTCGATACTAAACGTCTTTTGATGAATAGTGTGCTGCCATTCGGCCCCAAACAGACCTAACCAGGCCACAGCTTGGCTGGCATAGCCAAAATCTCGGGTTTCTTCATACTGGACAGCCGCCAAGATCATTTGGCTCAAGATCATTACAAATTTTTGGTCGGCCTGATCCACTCCATTTATCTCTTGATGGCCTAAGCTCAAGACCCCGATATAGTGCTCTTGCCTATGGAATAAAACAGCCAGTTCCGCCCCTGTTGGTAATAGAGGCTTGATATGATCAGGCAGCCGGGTGACATCGCTAATCAACTGATGGCATTTTTCTTGGACTGCCTTTGCCGCCAAGGTGGAACCGGTTACTGTAATGTGATCTAGCGGTTCTTTTAGCGGCTCTCGCTGCGTCGGTGGGCAAATTGCCGCCAGTTTCAAATACTGGCCCTTAACCAGGTGGATCACCCCGATTTGAGCTTTTGTGGCCATAACAGCTTGCTCTAAAATCGCTTGGAGGACCTTGGTGCTGTCCAGATCAGGTTCAACAATGATGCGGCTGGCCCGATAAAGGGCATCGAGATAGGCTTTAGGATGATGATTTAAATGTTCACAGTTGTCCATCTAACGCTGCCTGTTTAACTAGTACACTGAGGCATAAATAGCTCCCCAGTTCGTAGTAATGGCTTTAGCCGTTTCTTTCGACAGCACCGCTAAAGCGGTTACTACGAACTATCCAGTTACTTACGCCGTGATGTACTAGTTTGGTCCACTTTACGAAAACTACCTGTTTGAGGTTTTAGCCGCCCCCAAACGGGATTTGATATACTAAAACCTCCGGTTAATTAACTCAAGCTGCCGTCTTTGTACTCAACCTAGGAGACAGGCGAGCGGCTAATGTAAGACCTCATGCGTCTTATGCCATCTCTTTATATCCAACATTACGGGCATAAGAGTTGGTTTTTCATCCCATTAGCCGGCAAGGTGGCAACCGGGTTAACTATTTACAAGACACTAAAGAACCTCTGCCCAATTTCTTAGGGTCTCTTAGAAGTTCTATCTCTATTTTATTACTCGCCTTGTAAGCTAAATTGTTATTTGGTTGGCAAGATGATAGCAGATTGATGGCAATTTTGTGATAAGAGGATGATATCTAGCCGCCACGATCAGATTGGTTGCTGGCGGCTTTTCATGTGATCGTTGATGTGAATCGACAATTTCACTATAAGGGGGGCGTTGTCTGAGACGGAATACACTCAATAGTTCTATATGAACTATTTACCGAAAAACCCAAACGCTTCAAGCTATAGTCTTAATTTTTCTCAAAAATTTCAATAAAGTGTAGTGGTCAACGACATACGGCCAAAAATAGACAACAACGGATTGACGAAAGGAGCGGATTTTACTCGTCTTATCCGTTTATTTCCCCAATCCGTTGTTGTTTGATCGGTGCAACATCAATTTGACCCCTACAAAAATTTCAATAAAGCAATAAAATGAACTCTTTTGTTCACGACACCATATCCAAAAATCGATAATAACTGGCTACGACCGGCAAAAACCAGGCGTGTCCGTGGTAAAAAACCGAGGTCTCCGGCGAAATGCGGGTGAAGGGGCTGTCCGTTGACTGCCTCGACATCAGATCGGCGACCTCTTTACCCAGATAGCCCGATAGAGCCACGCCATGTCCGGCATACCCAAAGGCGTGGTAGATGCCGTCGACTTGGCCGATGTAGGGCATGACATTGAAGGTGAGACCCAACTGCCCGGTCCAGGAGTGGGTGATGGGTACTCCTTTGAGTTGGGGAAAAATCCTGACCAACGCCTCGCCCAGGTTTCTGGCGCTCTCGATCAAATCCAGACCCGACGAGAGGTTATTACGGCCGCCCATCGACATGCGACCGTCGGGTGTCAGGCGGAAGTAGTTGAGAAACCACTTCGTATCATACATCACCCGATTTTTGGGGCTAAGTTCGCGCTGCATCGAGGGCGACAGCGGCGCGGTGGTGATCATGTAGCTGCCCACGGTGAAGATACGGCGCTGAATGGCTTTGACCAAATCGCCGGTGTAACCGTTGGTAGCCACTAGCACCTGACCGGCTTTGATCACGCCTCGCCCCGTCGTGACCTGGAAACCGTCGTTACCGGCGCTGCGACTGATTTTGAGAGCTTTAGTGTTCTCCGAGATACAAGCCCCTGCCCGCGCCGCCGCCTGAGCCAGCCCATACACATATTTAGCCGGATGCAGCCCGCCCCCCATCCGCTCGAGCAGCCCGCCATAATAGACATCTGAGCCAACTTCCTCATGCAGCCGTTCCCGGGATACCACTTCGATATGGTGAAAATCCAGTTCGCGGACCAGCCATTCGGCATCTTTAACCATCGCCTCGTAATGAGAGGGGCGATAAGCCAGGGCCAGACCGCCCTTGCCGGTGTAGTCACAGCTAATCTGTTCGGCGGCGAGGGTCTGTTCCAGATGTTCCACTGCCGCAATCGAACCATCCCACAGTTGTCGTCCTAACTCCGGCCCGTATTTCTGGAAAATTTTTCGGATAGGCAGTTTCAGGCCCGGCGCAACCTGTCCCCCATTTACAGCGCTGGCTCCATTGCCGATCTGGCCCTGTTCCAGCACCGCCACGCTCACGCCCTGTTTCGCCAGCCGGAGCGCGGCGTGGAGACCGGTGTAACCGCCGCCGACAATGGCTACATCGACCTCGCGGGGCGGGACGTGGCTCGGCAGCTTAGCCGGGTGTGAAACATCGTCTTTCCAAAAGGGAACCGTTTTCATCGGCGGTTAGACTCCGGCCTGTCTTTGAGCCAGGGCAATAGCCCCCAAAATACCGGCTTTGTTGCCCAACCCCGGCGGCACAATGTAGCGGTCTATTTCTTCTAAAATTGCCGGCGACTGCACATAGCCATTGAGCAGCTCAATGACCTTCTGGCGCAGCATCGGAAAGACCTGTTTCTGCTCCATCACGCCGCCACCCATAATAATACGCTGTGGCGAATAGACGCAGATCAGGTTTTCCAGGCCGACGGCCAGATAGTGAGCTTCCAATTCCCAGGCGGGATGATCTTCGGCCAGCGTTTCGGCCTTTTGACCCCACCGTTTCTCGATGGCCGGACCGTTGGCCATGCCCTCGAAACAGTGACCGTGATAGGGACAAAAGCCGTCCGGCGAGGGGTCGTCGTCCCGTGGCGGCAAAAGGAAGTGCCCCATTTCCGGGTGGAGCAGGCCGTGAACGAGTTGGCCATTGACCACCGCCCCACCGCCGATACCGGTTCCGATGGTCAAGTAGATAAAATTGTCCAGCCATTGGGCCGCGCCCCAACGGTTCTCACCCAATGCGGCGCCGTTGACATCGGTATCGAAGCCGACCGGCACATTTAACTCACGCTGAAGAACGGTAGCAAACTCGGTATTGTGCCAGTGGGGTTTGGGTGTAGTGGTGATGTAGCCCCAAGTAGCCGATTTAGGATCGGGATCGACCGGCCCAAACGAGGCAATGCCGATGGCGTCGAGCGGCTCATTAGCCGCCTGTTCTTTAAAGTAGGCCACCGCCTGCCCGATAGTTTCCGCAGGGGTGGTCGTTGGAAATCGAATTTCATTGCGTAAATCGTCCGGTCCGGTGCCAATGGCGCATACAAACTTGGTTCCGCCAGCTTCAATTCCTCCAAAAAGCGTCATCGTTGATCTCCTTTTGGTAATGGGGAGATAGAGAGATGGGGAGATGAGGTTAATTATCGCTTACAAATCGCCTCATCTCCAATCCCTTAATCTCCAAAAAATTAAATTTTATGTAAATCTTGCAAACTACGAACTTGCAACGACTCCTGCGACAGCACTTTAATGCCGTTGACAGCAGCCTGGGCCGCCGTTAGGGTGGTAACAAGGGGGATGCCCAACCGAGTCGCTTCGGTGCGGAGGCGCTGCCCATCAAGGTAGGAGGTGCCGCCCAATGGCGTGTTGATGATCAGGGCGATTTTGCCGGTCTGCATCATCTCGATAATGATCGGGTCGCCCTCGCTGTATTTGTTGACGGCCTGCACCTCGACCCCAACGCGGCGCAGCATAGCGGCGGTTCCCTGGGTGGCGACCAGCTCAAAACCCAACCCGGCCAGATCGCGCCCGATTTTCAACGCAGCGCTCTTGTCGAAATCATTGACCGTGATAAACACTTTACCATCACCGGGTCTGGGCAGCCGGTCACCCGCAGCCAACTCCGCTTTGGCAAAGGCCGCCCCAAAGCGAGCGGCATGGCCCATCACCTCGCCGGTCGAACGCATCTCCGGCCCCAAGGCCGCATCGACGCCCATAAATTTGCGAAAAGGCAGCACCGCTTCTTTGACAAAGAAACCGGTTAACTCCGGCTGCTCGGTGAACCCAATTTGCTCCAGCAGTTCACCGGCCATCACCCGCGCCGCAATTTTAGCCAATGGCGTGTTAGTGGCTTTACTAACAAATGGCACGGTGCGACTGGCTCTCGGATTGACTTCCAAAACGTAAACAATATCATCTTTAATGGCATACTGCACGTTCAACAGCCCGCGTACATTCAGCGCCTGGCCCAACCGTTCGGTGTAATCGCGAATGATGCTCTGATGGTAGGCGCTGATTTTGTACGGCGGCAAAACGCAGGCGCTGTCGCCGCTGTGGATGCCGGCCTCCTCGATATGCTGCATAATCCCGCCGATAACCACTTGCTGCCCATCGCTGACAGCATCGACATCGACTTCAAACGCATCTTCAAGATAATGATCGAGCAAAATGGGCCGGCCAGGCGCGGCGGCGATGGCCTCGGTCACATAGTTTTCAAATTGACTGTCGTCGTATACAATCGCCATCGCACGGCCACCTAACACAAACGAAGGGCGTACCAGCAGCGGAAAGCCGATACGGTCGGCGACGGTGCGGGCCTCGGCCAGGTTGGTGGCGATGCCGTTTGGCGGGCGGTCGATGCCTAACTTATCCAGCAGCCGCTCAAACTGCTCACGATCCTCGGCCATCGCAATCGCTTCCGGCGATGTCCCCCAGATTGGCACCCCTGCGGCAGCCAGCCCTTCGGCCAGATTGAGCGGCGTTTGACCGCCAAACTGGACAATGACCCCATCCGGCTGTTCCTCATCGACGATGTTCAGCACATCTTCCAGGGTTAGCGGCTCGAAGTAAAGGCGGTCGGCGGTGTCGTAATCGGTGCTGACGGTTTCCGGGTTGCAGTTAACCATGATCGTTTCGTAGCCCGCTTCGCTTAGCGCAAAACAGGCGTGAACGCAGCAGTAATCGAACTCAATCCCCTGTCCGATCCGGTTTGGCCCGCCGCCCAAAATCATCACTTTCTTACGATCCGTTGGGTTCGCTTCCGATTGGGATTCATACGCTGAATATAGATAGGGCGTAAAGGCCTCAAACTCCGCTGCACAGGTATCGACGCGGAGGTAAGCCGGGTGGATACCGTGTTCCAGCCGTTTTTGACGGACCAAATTACCCCCCCTTACCTCCCCTCCATCGGGGGGGATAGAGGAGGGGGATAGCAACCCGGCGATCGTCTCATCCGACAAGCCAAACCGCTTAGCCTGACGCAGCAGTTCAACCGGCAGCGTGTCGAGCGAATATTCAGCGACCGCCTGTTCCATTTCTACTATCTGAGCCAACTGATCGACAAACCACGGATCGTACCACGTCGCCTCAATAATCGCCTCTTGCGGCGCGCCGACGTGGAGACAAGCCAGCGTCTGGAATAACCGCTCTCGCGTCGGAGTCCTCAGTTTCTCAATCTCCGATCTCCAGTCTCCAATCTCCAGTCTCCAATCCCCAATTTCCAAACTCCGCAGCCCTTTGCCCAAGGCCTCTTTAAAGGTACGGCCAATCGACATCGCCTCGCCGACGCTTTTCATTTGCGGTCCAAGGGTCGGATCAACGCCGGGGAATTTTTCAAAAGCCCAGCGCGGCAGCTTAACAACGACGTAATCGAGGCTTGGCTCGAAGCTGGCCGGCGTTTCACGGGTGATATCGTTGGGGATTTCATCGAGGGTGTAGCCGACGGCCAGCAGCGCGGCCATCTTGGCGATGGGGAAGCCAGTGGCCTTGGACGCCAACGCCGACGAGCGGCTGACGCGTGGGTTCATCTCGATGATGAGCACTTCGCCGTCGACCGGGTTGACGGCAAATTGGACGTTACTGCCCCCAGTCTCTACACCGACCACATTGAGCACGGCGCGAGCGGCGTCGCGCAGGCGCTGGTACTCTTTGTCGGTCAAGGTTTGGGCCGGCGCGACGGTGATACTGTCGCCGGTGTGGACACCCATCGCATCAAGATTCTCGATGGAGCAGACCACCACAAAATTGTCGGCCCGGTCGCGCATGACTTCCAGCTCATATTCCTTCCAACCCAGCACCGATTGATCGACCAACACTTGGCCAACCGGACTGCTGCGGACGCCGTGTTTAACGGCCTCGATCAACTCGGCCTCGTTATAGGCCACGCCGCCGCCAGTGCCGCCCAAGGTAAAACTGGCCCGCACCAGCAGCGGGTAGCCTACTTCGGCGGCCAGGGTCAGCGCTTCATCCGGCCCTTTGGCGATAACGCTCTTGGGCATCTTAAGCCCAATCCGTTCGATGGCCTCTTTGAAAAGCTGCCGGTCTTCGGCTAACTTAATAGCCTCTAATGACGCGCCGATAAGCTGAACCCCGTATTTATCGAGAATGCCCTTTTCGGCCAGCTCGACCCCTAAATTGAGGCCGGTTTGCCCGCCCACCGTCGGCAGCAAGGCGTCAGGGCGCTCCTGAGCAATCACTTTTTCGGCAATTTCGACCGTCAGCGGCTCGATATAAGTGGCGTCGGCAAATTCGGGATCGGTCATAATGGTGGCGGGGTTGCTGTTGATGAGGATGACGCGGTAGCCTTCAGATCGCAGCACCTTGCAGGCTTGTACGCCGCTGTAATCGAACTCGCACGCCTGACCGATAACAATCGGCCCCGCGCCGAGAATGAGGATAGATTGAATGTCGGTTCTTTTTGGCAAAAATTATTTCCTCTTTTCCATCATCTCAACAAAATCTCTAAAAAATCCCAACGCATCGTGCGGACCGGGTGAGGCTTCCGGGTGATACTGGATGCTGAAAATCGGCTTGGTCGTATGACGCAGCCCTTCGATACAATCATCGTTGAGGTTGATGTGAGACACCTGAACGTCATCCGGCAGCGATCCGGCCGTAACGGCGAAGCCATGATTGTGGCTGGTAATGGTTACCGCCCCCCCCCTGGTCTCCCCCTCTGAGAGGGAGGTAGGCGGGGAGATTTCTTTAACCGGCTGATTGCCGCCGCGATGGCCAAATTTGAGCTTGTGGGTTTCACCGCCCAGAGCCAATCCCACAATTTGATGCCCCAAACAGATGCCGAATATAGGGATGTCGCTCTCGATCAGCCTTTCAGTGGCTTTGATAGCGTAGGTAACCGCTGCCGGGTCGCCGGGGCCGTTGGAGAGAAAGACTCCGTCCGGCTGCATCGCCAGCACGTCCTCGGCGGTGGTGGTGGCCGGAACGACGGTGACTCGGCAGCCGGCGTCGGTTAGTAAGCGGAGGATGTTGTGTTTGATGCCGAAATCATAGGCGATCACATGGAACGGACGAGATTGGAGATTGGAGATTGGAGATTGGAGACCCTGCTGCCAGGCTGGCGCTACTCCTTCTTCCCAGTGGTAAGGTTCTGAACAGGTGACTTCTTTGACCAAATCTAAACCTTCCATCGAAGGCGCGGCGCGGGCCAGATCGACCAGATCGGCGGCGCTGCAGTGCGGATCGGCGGAGAGCGCGGCCATCATGGCCCCTTTTGAGCGAATGTGGCGGACCAGAGCGCGGGTGTCGATCTCGGTCAGGCCGGGCAGATTGTGCCGGGTCAGGTAATCGGGCAGCGATTCGGTCGCTCGCCAGTTACTGACGCGGCGGCTGACCTCGCGCACAATTAGGCCGGCGGCCCAGGGACGGTCGGCTTCAACGTCATCGACATTGACCCCGACGTTGCCGATGTGAGGGCAGGTCATCGTCACAATCTGCTGGCAGTAGGAGGGATCGGTTAGGATTTCCTGATAGCCGGTCATGCTGGTGTTAAAGACCACTTCGCCGGTGATCGTGACCGGCGCACCGAAGGACTGACCGTGAAAGAGCGTGCCATCTTCTAAAGCCAGAATGGCGGGCGGGAATTTATTAAGAGTCATTAGGTTTGCTCAGAAAATCTTTGATTAACAACCATTACATCCACATCCGACTCAGGCCGGGCGTTACCTCTGGCATACGAGCCAAATAGAATGATGCGCTCGATCTGACCGGGAAGTTCGGCCAGCAGCAAATCTTCATGTTCATTCAGAACATGCTGAAGTTTTTCGGGAGTAAGAACGGTCTGTTCTTCCATACGCTAAGTCACAAATTGGGTTATTTGTTTATTACTTCCAGCCCACCCATATATGGGCGCAGTACCTCCGGCACCACGATGCTGCCGTCGGCTTGCTGGTAATTCTCCATGACGGCAATCATCACCCGCCCCGGCGGCAGGCCGCTGCCATTGAGAGTGTGAATGTATTCCGGCTTGGCTCCCGGCTCGCGGCGAAAGCGGATGTTGGCCCGGCGAGCCTGAAAATCGACCACGTTGCTGCAGCTGCTGATCTCCATCCACTCACCTTGGCCGTCCGGCCCCGGCACCCAGGCTTCGACATCGTACTTTTTGGCGGCGGCAAAACCTAAATCGCCGGTACACATTTTCAGAACCCGGTGGGGAATATTGAGCTGCCGGCACAAATCTTCGGCGTTGGCGACAATCTCTTCCAGGTGATCGTAGCTGTTTTCAGGCAAAGTATAGTGGTACATCTCGACTTTTTCAAATTGGTGGACACGCTTGATGCCGCGCACGTCTCGCCCGGCGCTCATTTTCTCACGGCGAAAACAGGGGGTGTGAGCCAGATAGCGGATAGGCAGTTGGTCGGCCTCCAAAATCTCGTCGGCGAAGATGTTGGTCAGCGGCACTTCGGCCGTGCCGATAAACCAGTAATCTTCTTCGGCGTCGTAGTACATGTTGTCTCGAAATTTGGGTAGGTGGGCCGCGCCGACCATCGCCTGCTCGCGGACCATGAAGGGTGGGTAGATTTCGGTGTAGCCGTGCTGATTCACACCGGTGTCGATAAACCAGTTGGCCAGCGCCCGGTGTAGGGCCGCGCCGGCCCCCTTGAAGACGTAAAAGCGGGTGCCGCTGATTTTGACGCCGCGCTCAAAGTCGATGATCCCTAAATCTTCGCCCAAATCCCAATGGGGCTTCGGGGCAAAGTCGAACTGGGGCGGATCGCCCCAGCGCCGGACTTCGATGTTATGATCTTCGTTCGGGCCAACTGGCACATCGGGGCCGGGCATGTTCGGCACATAGAGCTGTTTGTCAAGCAGATCGGCCTCAACCTGGCGTAGAGTTTCATCCAACTCTTTGATCTTATCCCCAATCTCGCCCATGCGGGTTTTCTGAGCTTCGGCCTCCGCCTTCTTGCCCTCACGCATCAGTAGGCCGATGGCCTTGCTGCCGGTGTTGCGCTCCTGTCGCAGCGCTTCGACCTCTTTCAACAGCTCACGCCGCTGCTCATCGAGCCGCAAAATATCATCAATGGGCGCTTCCGTATTCAAATCGACCAGTTTAGCCTTGACTAGTTCAGCGTTTTCTCGGATAAAGTTTAAATCTAGCATAAGTACCTCCTAAAAAATTAAATAAATTTGCAGGGTAGCAGGGTCGCAAAGTCGCAGGGTCGCAGAGTTACAGGGAAGCAATGTTGCATCCCTATGGCTTTGCCACTTTGTCACCTTGCGACCCTGTCACCTTGAAAACAAAAAACCCCACCCTATAAAAGGGCGAGGTTTCGACTCGCGGTGCCACCTTTTTTCGCAGAGAGTCTTACTCTCCACAATCTCTGGGCGCGATAACGGGCGCAACCGGAACAGCTCATCGCTGCCAACTCAGGAGTGGAATTCAGCCATTCCGTCGAGCGCCTCGCACCGGCCGGCGCTTCTCTAAAACCGGGAAGTGGCTTACTTTTCTCCGTCGCAGTTGTTAAGGACGATTATAGCACAAATAGCGATTATTGCAATGACAAAATACAGGCAAATTAGCGCAACTATTCAGGTGACTGGTGCTTTTGCTCACAATTAAGCGCCAGTCACCTGATTTTGATAACTTACTTTCTATGCGGCGCGGGTTGAGCCATAACCCTGGCAATCGTGCGAAGTTCGAGCCACCATTGCTCTTTGGGCCGTTCGTTGTCCATGTCCATCACGCTAGGCAGACTATCCATCTTGAAAAATTGCACCTTACCCCCTTGAACTCCCATAAACGCCCCGGTAGGATTGGTTTTCTCTGACTCTTCGATCAAAAATTCAACACACCGCCGCGATAGGCGAATGGCTTGAATGCGGTCGAACGGCGTGGGATCGCCCCCCTGCTGCATGTGTCCCAAAATAGCCGTGCGCACGTCAAAGAGTTCGCCCCCTTCTTGCTCAAATAACGCGGCCATAAAGTCGGTGGTGTATAACGAGTTTGATTTTTCATTGCGAATGAGCAACCCCAGCCGCTTGCCCCGGCGAAAGCCCTCAACCAGATCCGCCAGGTCCTTTTGTAGATCGCCGATAGTGACCCCTTCTTCAGGTAGATAAACGCGCTCGGCACCGGTGGCGAGACCACTCATCAAGGCCAGATAGCCACAGTAGCGGCCCATCACTTCGACCACAAAGCAGCGGTGCGAAGCCACCGCCGATTGTTTGATCTTGTCCACCACTTCGACAATACTGTTTAAGGCGGTGTCTGAACCAATACTTAGCTCCGAACCGGGCAAATTATTATTGATGGTGGCCGGCAAACAGATCATCGGAATATTAAAGGCCGGGAAACTTTCTCGCTCATTGTACATTTGGTACATGGCTTTGTAGCCGGCCCAGCCGCCAATCATCAGCAAGCCGTCAACGCGATGCTCTTCCAATTGGCGAGCAATCGCATAAAACTCGCTTTTTTTGGGTACCCGGCGATTCGTACCTAACTCCGCGCCGCCCTTAGGCGCCCAGCCATGCACACTCATCCAATTCATTTCTCTGATGTTGCCGTGAATTAATCCGGTGATGCCGTCGTCAACCCCTAGCATAGTATGCCCCTTATCCAGGCCCAACCGGATAGCGGTTCTGGCGGCGGTATTCATGCCGGGAGCCGGCCCGCCGCCGTGCATAACGGCCAATCGTAGTATTTTTTGTTTTGGATCTGATGGATGGGGTAAGGCCCTGACCAGCGTTCGCAGGGTGCGGAAATTTTCTCTAAAGCTACCGCCGCGCATTTCCATTGCTTTGTCGTAATCTTTGGCCGCGATAAAATCGGCCACGGCATGGGTTTGGCGGACGCTGTCCATCAGCGATGAGTGGGTAATCCGGTTCTCGCGCATCCCGATGAGTTGAGGTTCGGTATCAGGGGTGGCGGCTAAAATCTGGTCAACGGCTGCGTAGCCGAGCAGGGTCGTCAGATAACGGTCAAAGGCGCTCGGTGAGCCGCCGCGCTGAACGTGACCCAGAATAGTAACCCGAGCGTCCTCGCCCAGCCGTTCCTCTAAAACTTTTTGGACGTAATCGCAGGTAATCGGATTCCCATAACGGTCTTGCGCCCCTTCAGCAACAATGACGATGCTGTCGCGACGGCCCGCCTGACGACCGGCGGTCAAAACTTCACACATTTTCGCTTCCCAGTCATCGACATCGGGCGGGCTTTCCGGGATCAAGGCCCAGTCGGCGCCGGTGGCCAGCGCGCTCATCAAGGCCAGATAGCCGCAGTTGCGGCCCATCACTTCGACCACGAAGCTCCGTTGATGGCTGGCGGCGGTACTGCTGATCGCATCGATGGCTGCTGTAATCCGATGGAGGGCGGTGTCGGCGCCGATGGTCATATCGGTGCCGAACATATCGTTATCTATTGAGCCGACCATGCCGACAATCGCCAACTGAGGATGCTGTTTAGCCTGCCTTTTGGTCACTTGATTAGTTTCGACTAATTCGTTAAGCAGATCGGGCCACTCTTCGCGGAAAAGATTGGCCCCGGTTAAACTACCGTCGCCGCCAATCACTGCTAAACCATCAATGCCGTGGTCGATCAGGTTTTTAGCCGCTTTTAACCGGCCCTCGCGCGTTCGAAAATCGGCGCAGCGCGCCGAACCGATCACCGTTCCGCCCAGATTCATAATATTACTAACCGAACCCCAATCCATCTGACGGATATGTTTGCCCCCATCGACCATACCCTGATAACCTTCATAAATGGCATAGACCTTAACGCCCCGATCTAAGGCTGTTCGCACAACGGAGCGTACAGCCGCATTCATCCCCTGGGCATCGCCGCCGCTAGTTAATACCCCCAAATTGTTTACATAACGTGATGTCATATGGAAGCCCCTCTCCATTTGTTATATGATGCGTTTGTTATTTGATTAGAAACTACTCAGTGTGTTGAATTAAAATAAAATTATTTAAGTTTTTAATGTCACGGGATAATTCTTGAAGTAATTGGCTGGTCTTTGAGCGTTTAATCGTTATTGTGCAATGTATAATTCAAGATTTAGTTAAGTTTATGATAAAAATTCTTAACATTAAGTAGATTTATTAGGTTCTAACTATCTCAAAATTGGGTAAAGGCAGAGGATATAATCGGGTTCTTAACTGAACCACCCGTTGCTAAATTTACTCTCAATATTATGAAGATGCAAATTTTTCATAATAGCGGCAAGAACAAATGGCTACCGCGTTTCGCAATCAATCCGGCGCGTGATATAATAGAAGGCAATTTACAGTGAAAGAATAAAAAAATTATGAGAACACCACCGCGCTACAGCTATAACCCTCCTCCCTCCCGTTCTGACTGGCTCGAAAACTTGAGGCCGCTGATTACCGCTCCCACGGCTTATATCACTTTTGCGGCCGGGATAGGGTTAGCCTTATTTTTGCTCTCCTATCGAGATTTCTCGATTAGCCGCTATGGAGCCCATATCTTAATTCTGCTCATCGCCTTTCCTATCCACGAGCTATCCCACGCCCTCGTCGCCGATCGCCTGGGTGATCCTACGCCCCGGCAGCATGGCCGTATCACGCTTAATCCTTTTGCTCAACTCAATCTGGTCGGCTCACTGCTGATGTTGTTTGTAGGGCTGGGCTGGGCTTATGTGCCTATTTCGCCGCGCTATCTGCGACCCAATCCCCGGACCGGTCATATGATTGTGGCTGCGGCCGGCCCCATTTCAAATCTGGTTTTGGCTCTGGTGTGTGCTGTTTTATGGCAGGCGGCGTTACCGGCTTTACAACTCGCTAGTGCCACAGCGATCGCCAACTATATTTATCGGATTCTCTTTTTCTTTGCTTACATTAACCTGGCGCTCTTTTTTTTCAACCTGGTACCTATTGCGCCCCTAGACGGGTTTACCGTGCTAAAAGGGCTGCTGCCCTATGACTTGGCTTATCGGTTAGAAGGCATGCAGCGTTACGGAATGCTGCTCTTTTTGGCTTTTTTCTTTATAGCGCCCCTATTAGGGCTGCCCCTGCTCGATTGGCTGATTTTCAATCCGGCCCAATCAATAGCTAGTTTTCTCTTTTTTGAATCCTAAAGCGGTATGACCTTATCAAAAATCACTCATCCGGTTCGTTACCGGGTTTACCAGTTTTTCAGCGCCCTAAAAGCCTATTTACCGGCCTGGGCCGGTGGGGTTCACGGCGAGCTGTCCGCAACCGACCAGGTCTTAGTCGAGTCGTTCCTTTCTACGATGGCCCAGCGTCGTCTCTTTGCTAAAATGTCTCCCAACGACCAGCGACACGCTCTGGCCGTAGCTCGCACCTTGCAGCAGGCTGGATACCAACAACTGCCGCTGCTTCAAGCCGCGCTGCTGCACGATGTCGCCAAATCTCTCGGTCAACCCATCATCCATCGAGTCGCAATTGTTCTCCTCGAAGCCTTCTGGCCTCAAGCCCTAACCCGCCTATCAACCCCATTTTCTAATCCCAAACCCATATTGCCCGATCAATCCCATTCAGCCTTCATCATTCAGCCTTCATCATTCAGCTACTGGCGTCGTCCTTTTATAATTCACGCCCACCACCCGGCTATCGGCGCAGCCTGGGCCAAAGAGGCCAACTGCGATCCGCTGGCCGTCGACCTCATTCTTCTCCATCAGGCCAGCCTCGACAGTCTGGCGGACACGTATCATCAAACGCTTTTGGAAAAACTTCAGTGGGCTGATAACTTAAACTGATTTTGGAGAGGTGAAAAATGAGCCAATTTACTATCACTATCGTCGGCGCCGGCGTGATTGGGGCATCATTGGGATTGGCGCTCAAACAAAAAGGCGATTCTCTCCGGCTTATTGCTCACGATAAAGATTTAGAGCACGCCAAAGCGGCCGTTAAAATGGGCGCGTTCGATAAGGCCGAGTGGAATCTCATCAACGCTTGTGACCAGGCCGATTTGATTATTCTGGCGATACCTTTGAGCGGCATTCGTTTCACACTGGAAGCGATTGCTGGCGACCTCAAACAAAATGTGGTCATCAGCGATACGACCACCAGCAAAACCACCGTTTTAGCCTGGGCTGATGACTTGCTGCCTGAACATGCGCACTACGTCGGCGGCTATCCTCTGGTTCATCCAGGTGGAACCGGCTACCAACATGCCCGCGCCGATCTGTTTCGAGGCAAGCTTTACTGCTTAACGCCGTCGTCCTCGGCTAACGAGCAAGCCGTTCAATTAATAGCCGATATTGTGGCTCTACTTGAGGCCAATCCGTTTTTCCTCGACCCGGCCGAACTGGACGGTTTGACCAGCGCGACCGAACATTTACCTTCACTCTTGAGTATCGCGCTGATTCAGACTCTGGCTCAACAAAAATCGTGGCGAGAGCAGCGCAAACTGGCCGGCCGGCTGTTCGAACAGGTTACCGCCGGGGCCATAGGTGATCCTGACAGCCTGCGGGACAGTTTCCTTGACAATAGCCTAGCGCTGTCGCGCTGGCTTGAACGGCTTATCGCTCACTTACAACAGTTGCAGACGTTAATCGCCGCCGGTCACGAGTCAGGTGAAGCCCTGGCCCAACTCATCGATCAAGCCGTGGTAGAGCGTACTAACTGGCTCATCGACGTTGAAAAGGGCCAGTTCAGCGACCCGGAACTGGCTTCGCCTAAAGTTGAAAACCCCGGTTTCTTGCAGCAAATGATCGGGTTCGGCGCGTTTCGCCGGCGCGGCTCTAACCCTTCCAAAAAATAAAAATTTTCATCAAATGACCGTTTTTGTTTACATTGTCGAATGCGCCGACCAAACACTCTACACCGGCTGGACCACCGACCTGCCGCGCCGTCTCGCGGCCCATAACGCCGGCAAAGGGGCTAAATACACCCGCTCGCGCACCCCGGTGCGCCTGGTCTACACCGAAACGCAGCCCGACCCATCGGCCGCTATGCGCCGCGAGATCGAAATCAAACGCCTGCGCCGCCACCACAAACTTCAACTTATCGCTGCTTTTCAGGCCAAGTCAAGCTCAACGTTTTAAAATAGCCGCTAATCCCATTTGTTCATCGCTTTAGCCTGAAGTAAAATTTGCTGCGGAGGGTGATTTGATCTCATCGAATTCTAATCCCAAGCCAAAAAAATTGAGAATACTCACGTTGTCTCCCACAATGTTTTTTGCCGACTATGGCGCTCACGTCCGCATTTTGGAAGAAGTCACTACCTTGCAAAAACTGGGCTACGAGATCGAAATTCTGGCCTATCCCAACGGCCGGGATATCGACGGCATCAAGGTCCGGCGCTGTTGGGGGGTTCCGTTCAACTACCGGGTTATTGTGGGATCTTCGCGCCATAAAATTTATCTCGATGTCCTGCTGGCAGCGATGACCATTTTACACGGCCTGCGCCACAAACCGGATATTATTCATGCCCACCTTCACGAAGGCGGGTTGATCGGTTGGGTGCTAAGCCGGCTGACTGGCGCGCCGCTGGTGTTCGACTATCAGGGCAGCTTGACCGGCGAAATGGTCGATCATCGCTTTCTGCCCGCCGAAAGCCGCTTTTTTAAATTCTTCTACTGGCTCGAAACCCAGATCAATCATGCCGCCGATATCATCCTAACCAGTTCGACGCATGCCGCCAATCTTCTGGCTGAAAATTTTGCCGTCTCGCCGGCTAAAATTTACCCCCTACCTGACTGCGTCAACGCCAATACATTTTGCGCTAACAACTACTCCGATGCCGAAAAGCGCCAGCTCAAAGCGTCGCTGGGGCTGCCTCTCGACAAAAAAATCATCGTCTATCTGGGCGTCTTGACTCCCTACCAGGGCGTCGATTTGCTGCTGGAAACTCTAACCCGACTAAAACAGACCCGCAATGATTACCATCTGCTTATGATGGGCTATCCGGGTGTGTTGAAATACCAGCAAATGGCCGAAGCGATGGGACTGGCCGATCAAGTCACTTTTACCGGCAAAATCCTCTACCAGGATGCGCCGCGTTATCTGGCTTTGGGTGATATTGCGGTCGCGCCTA
Source organism: Anaerolineales bacterium (assembly GCA_020634935.1). GTDB lineage: Bacteria > Chloroflexota > Anaerolineae > 4572-78 > J111 > JAGRBY01. Next base: position 6,503 of record JACKAT010000022.1, on the reverse strand, counting down.
AAATTTCGGCTACGGAAGGCAGCGGCAAAATTTTAAATTACATGGCCATGTCTCTGCCCACCGTAGCCTTCAATACCCCGGTTAGCCGCGAGTTTCTGGGGGACGGTGGTATTTACGCCCCGGAGATCAGTTGCCAAGCGCTAGAAACCGCTCTCAACCGGGTGCTTGACTTATCCACTGGCAAGCGACAGCGGCTAGGTTACTATCTTCGCCAACGCGTCATCACTCACTTTGCCTGGGATCGGGCCGGCGAGCAAATTAGCGCTATCTATCAGGCGCTCCTCTCCGGCGAACCGCTGCCCACGGTCAATCCCCGAGTCACCCCCCGGCGTCTATCCGGTAACTCTTAATTCAAATAAATCAGCAAATTGTCCTATTGTTTGGGGTTGAAGTCGGCTCTATTATTAGATATAATCTCAATCATTAGCCTTCAACTCTGGCTGAAAGTTAATAGTTAGTCCCTGACTACTTACTCTAAATTTAATGATTGATTCACCTTTTTTTGTAAAATTGAGTCAATCTCATATGCTCAATGTGTTGGTAAGCGAGTTTACTGGTGACCTTAAAAAACAAATCGATAGTTCTAACCTTGTTGTTTATCCTTTTAGGATTGGCGATGCCGGTATTAGCCCAAGAACCGGCAGCCACTTCCTCCCCCGATACAGCTACCGCCCCCCTCGTAGCTGATTTAGGTAATCCCAGCTTTGTTCCCGGTGAGATTCTAGTCAAATTCAAACCGGGCCTCGCCAGCCAGGCGGCCAACAAAGGGTTGGCCAGAGTCGGCGGTCGAGCCATTAAAAAGGTTTTGGCTATCGATGTGACCCGCGTCGAAGTGCCGCCAGGCCGAGAGTTAGCGGCTGTCGCCGCGCTGCGGGCCAATACCGATGTGGCGTTTGTCGAACCGAACTATATAGCCTATGCGCTCAGCACCCCCAGCGACCCCTATTTTAGCAGCCAGTGGGCTTACGATGTAGCCAAATTTTCGAACGCCTGGGATGTTACCAAGGGCAGCAGCGATATTGTAGTGGCTATTGTCGATACCGGTATTGATCTAAGCCACTCGGACCTTAATTGCACGGTTTCAAACGGAGCCGCCAAATTACTATCCGGGTATAATTTTTATAGCGATAACAACAACCCCGATGACGACAACGGCCACGGCACCCACGTAGCCGGAACTGTAGCCGCCTGTACCGATAACGGGATCGGTGTGTCAGGGTCTGCTCCCAACGTCCGGCTTCTGCCGGTTAAAGTATTAGGCTCCAGCGGCAGCGGCTCTTACGCTGATGTGGCCGATGGCATTATTTATGCCGCCGACAATGGGGCAAAAATTATCAACCTCAGTTTGGGCGGAAGCGCCGGTAGTACCACTATGTTGAACGCCGTTGAGTACGCCTATAATAAGGGGGTGCTGATCGTTGCCGCGTCGGGCAATGCCAATACCGGCATTTACTACCCGGCGGCATACAGTCAGGTGATGGCGGTCGGCTCTACCGACTCTGGTGATGTCCGTTCTTCCTTTTCAAATTATGGCCCTGGCCTGGATGTGGTCGCCCCGGGTAGCTCTATCTACAGCACCTTTCCCTGGGGGTATGGTTACAGCAGCGGCACGTCGATGGCCTCCCCGCATGTGGCCGGATTGGCCGCGCTTATTTGGAGCGCCGAACCAGGTCTAACCCATGCCGGAGTCCGCCAGATTATTCGCGATACCGCCGATGATTTGGGGAGTGTCGGCTACGATGATTTTTATGGCTATGGCCGGATCAATGCCTGGTCGGCTCTCGAAAAATACGCCACGGTTGATATCCAATATCTTCCCGGCGGCCCCCTGACCGGCCCAATAAGCTTTTTTGTAGATGATGTTAGCGCTACCTCTGCCTCCGACACCATTCGTGTTTCCAAAGCCAGCCCGGAGCCGATCACCTGGAATGCCTCCCTGTCGCCGGCTCAACCTTGGATATCGGTTACACCCGGCGGCTCCGGCTTAATCGCTGCCGTCGGTTACGCCGACTATACGCTCACCGTTACCCGTCCGGCTACTTACGGAACCTATAATACTAATTTAGTCATTACCGGCGAAACAGATTCACATACGCAGGTGGGGCCGGAAGTAGTTAGCATTCAATTGGTTTATACGCCCCAGATTCAGACTATCTATTTCCCCTCTGTATTTAAATAGTCAAATCATAATGAGGGGAAAAGCAACCTTTCTCCAGAGATAATACCAGGAATGAAGAGAGGGTCGGCTGAGGCAGCACCCCAGACTTCTCACTTCATCCAGCAGCGGATGGGCTAACGGCTCATCCGCTTTTATTTTCGAGACAGCTTGGACCGTGTTACAATCCGGCTATGTTGGTGCTAAGTCAGCAAATTTACTTGAGGGATTAATTACCCGTGTGGTCCCTAATCAAAAAAACAGGCCTGGATGTTTGGGATGAAATGTTCAAACTGATGGTCTTTAATATTTTGTGGGTGGTCGCTATCTTAACCGTTTTACCCTGGCCATTTATTACGTTTGGCCTTTTCTTTACGGCCAAAGACCTGGGTGAGGGCAAAGGAATTCCGTTCAGTGCGCCTTTTACCTATGGGTTACAGGTGCTCAAATCGGCTTATATCTGGGCTATTATTAATTTAGGGGTATTTTTGGGCATTTTCCTCAACCTCACTTTTTACGCGGCCGTCGAAGCGTCATGGGTCCAATTTTTTCGGTTTTTTGTGCTGGCGCTGGCCTTATTTTGGGTCGTAATCCAATTAGTCATGCTGGCGATGTATCCTCGCCTGACCGAACCCAGTTTTAGACTGGCCTTACGTAATAGTGTGATTATTGTTGCCCGGCACCCCTGGCCTATCTTAGCCCTATTAATAGGCATTGTGCTTATTTTAGTCATCTCCGGTTTTATGCCGGTCTTGCTTCTTTTATTGTCAATTTCGGTGATTATAATGTGGATCAACAATGTGGTTGGCTTTTTGGTCACTTATGAATTGGAGCATGAAAAAATCAGAAAAAACTAACTCGCTTCATCGACCACACAATTCTCTGAACTGACAGCTACGACAAATCGCCCGATCATCGATCATCGGAAAACGCTCTATCTTCGCTAAATTGATCTGTGGCTCAACTAGTAACCCTCGCAGATGAGCGATGTCCGCCTTGATCTCCTGCTCTACCGCCTCAAGCGTAGCCGGATCGAGCGCTATTTCCTCTTGCCGGTTATCCGTCAAATAATCGATCAGCCCCTTGAGAGGCTTGTCGTGCCACTCTGGATATGTCTGCCGCAGGTACAGCCCATACACCCCCAACTGCCGCCGCAAACTGGCCTGATCGCTCTCGCCGCTTTTCCAAGCGTAAATCTCGATCACTTGACCATCAAATCGCGCTAGATCCAGCTGTACCCAGATTTTGGTTTCTGCCAGGGCAAAGCTGTGCAGAGTTTCAACTTCTAGAAACGTATCAGATGAATATTGGCCCAGCCGGGTGTAAAGTTCTGATTGCAGAAAGGTATCGAGCAGTCGTGCGGCCCGCTGCCAACTCGTCTGCCAGGTGGTCTTATCGAGGGGGATCTTGTAGTAATGCTCCTGAAAGCCAACCAGAGCGTTGGGCTGCTGTTGGTAGCGGCCACTCTGGGAGTTTTCAAAATCGGCTTGCGCTCGGCGATGCATCTGCCCTACCAGGTCATTTCGGCTAACCGGTTGGCCGGCCTTAAGGCGCGCCAGAGCAAAACGGAGGCTGTCATGGACCAGTGTGCCAACCCAGCGAGACAGATCAGTTAAATTTTTGAGCAGGTAAGCTGTCCGCACCGGCGGCGGAGCCGCCGGCTGCCAGCCTTCCCAGGCGGCATAATAATGGTAATAATAAGCTCGCGCGCAAAAGCGATATCTGGCCGACCGGGAGTAGGACCAGCTAAACTCGTTGGCCAGTGGGCCCAAGGCTGGTGATTGCGTGTGCGCATTAAGCACATCAAGGACGGTAGCCGGCTGGCACACCAGCACCGGCCCGTTGTCGGTTGGCTGCCAATCCTGTTCCAAATTGGCTCGCCAGTACCCACCCCGCCGCTGCTCGATGAACAGCTCCGAGCCATACTGAAACCCCGCCAGCCGGCGTGTCATCCCGCGGGCCGCCTCTGACGCGCCGATGGCCTCAAGGGCCACCTGTCGCCCCTCGCCCGCCGAGACTTGCCACAGGCTCCACAACCGGTTATTGAGCAGTAAATTTTGTCCGGGTCTTAACGTTGTCATAACGTGTTGAGTATGTTCTATGTCCTACGCATTACGCCCCACCATCAATTTCTTATAAGGGCTCTCGGCTATGCGGCCCGCCTCAATCTCCGCTCGAATTTGAGCCAGTACTTCCCCTCGATCTAGCCGGCCGTGAAATTGGCCAAACAGATCATGATCGCTAAAAGAAACAATGTCGTCTGGCCCGGCGGTGAGGAGCTGAGCCAGCCCGTCGGCGGTGATCAAGCCCTCTAAATCGGTTACGACGGCCAGAATGGCTTCCGCAACAGAGTCGGTCGTTTTAGTAGGACGATGAGGGGTAGCCGTGGTTTCTTTGATCTGCAACGGCGGGTCTGGCTCCGGGGTGATGTCGTTCGGAGCCGTTTGGTCTAGATGTTGGCCAACTAAGTTAATGACAGCCTGCCCATATTGCTCTAATTTAGCCGGACCGACCCCGGCAATCTGGCGTAGATCCTCCGGCGTGGCCGGTTTTTGAGCGGCGATAGCCTCCAGAATTTTGTTGGAAAAGATAATGTAGGGCGGTACGCTTTGGGTTCGGGCCTGTTCCGTGCGCCACTGGCGTAAAGCTTCAAGCAAAGCCGGGTCAGGTTCGAGCGGAGCCGCCAGTTCATCGCGGCTGGATATGTTGGAGAGGATAGGTTCATCGGCTTGGCGTTGGGGAGATGGCTGGGGCGGTTGAGCCGGATTGTCCGATTTTACCGGCGCGGAGACAGGTGTCGTTTGATCAGCTAAAACCACTTTAGGCCGGAACCCGCCGGTCTGTTTGAGTTGGCCGTCGGTAATCAGGGCGTCGATGATATCCATTATGGCTCGTTGTGATAGATACTTTAGCTGCCCGTAAGCGGAGTGCGGCGTAAAGGTCTCTAGCCAAGCCGCCTGGGAACCACTCAAGAATTGAGCCAGCCCGGTGCGGCCTAATGCGCCGCCCAATTTGGCCACGGCATCAATGACGACTCGCGTGGGCGAGAGAGCCTGGGGATTAGAGCCTGGAGATTGGAGATTAGGAGATTGGGAGATAGGCGGCTGGGGATTGGGGGATTGGCTAACTTCGGTGCTTTGTTTTTTGGTCAAATTGGAGGGCAGAGCATCGGGCTTAGTTTGATTTGCCTCTGTGGGTAGTTTAGGATGGGCCGCCAGGACGCATCTGATCTCCCCGAAAGAGATCGATACGGGCAAAATGTTTTTCAAGGGCGAAAGGCGGTAAGCGCTGCCGATGTCATCGACCGCCTTGAGTACTTGGGCTTCAGCTTCGGCGGTAACGACATCGTGCAGGGCCACCTCGCCGCTGCTGATTAGGCGCGACAGATGCTCATAGATGGTACTTTCACTGAGATTACGCCTCTCGGCAATTTGAGCCGGGGTTAATCCTTGCTGAAAGAGTTCGAGGGTTTGATCAACTGTGCTGGGACGTTTGCTGCTCTGCCATTGGCTGATCGCCTCGTCTCGATCCGATTCCAGACCGGGGATAGTAATCGGAATGGCGACGCGGGCTTCGAGGGCTTTTTGACCGGCGGCTGTGAGAGCCAGCACCGGCAGTTCGCCGCCGGCCAGTCGCACCAGGCGCATAGTCATCAGGCCATCAATTAAATGCGTGATCTGCGGCTGGCTGAGCATAGTCAGCTTGCCATAGAATTTATGCTTATCATAGCCAAACTGGAACATCGGTTGGGCTTTCGAACCATTGAGCAGTTGCGCCAACCGATTCCGGCCGACCGGACGCGACTGCATACTGCGCACCGTTTCCAGCACGATCAATGGAAACCAATCGCGAGGGGTAACGGCCTTAGGCAGCGAGTCGATGGTGTCGGTAGAGTGGTTGTCGCAGCAGCGGGGCGAATTGGGCGGGCTGGTATCGCCAAAGTAGGCCAGTAGAAATTGGCGACGGCAGGTTGTAAGATGAACGTAGTTGACCACCATATCCAACAAATTTTGCCGGATTTCAGCCCGACGGTTGATGGCCTCAGCCCGTACCCGGATGGCCTTATCGGTCAGCGGGCTGATTTTCCAATGGCTGTAGCGCCCTTGATCGCCCATATGGTAGATCGCTCCGGCCTGTTCCAATTCGCTAAGCGTGACCCGAATTTTAACCGGGTGCAGGCCCGTTACCTGCGATAACTCATCCAGCGAGAAATAGACCTCTCCTTCATTGGCCGCTTGGGTCAGGCGGGTGTAAACCTGATGCAGATCATCTAAGCTGGGGGTATCGCTGGTGATTAGCCAGTTTTGCAGTCGCAAATCGTCGGGAGCGAACAGCAAAACGCACTCGG
>JACKAT010000021.1 GCA_020634935.1 Anaerolineales bacterium | reverse complement strand
GGGGGTTCCGGCTCCGGCTCGACGATGCTCTCTTGAGGATCGAGCTTGTTCATAATCTCTTGCAGTTTATTGAAGTGACTGTCAACCATTTCTTGGGCCTGCTCGGCCGTGATTAGATTTTGCTCGACCAACTTATTGGCCCACAGTTCACGCACGGTGGGGTGCTCGTCTACCTTTTTATACATCTGCGGCTGGGTAAACCGCGGCTCGTCGCCTTCGTTGTGGCCGTAGCGGCGATAGCCGATCAGGTCGATCACAAAATCCCGGCCGAACTCGAGTAGGTAGCCAATCGCCAGGCGGGCCACTTCCAGACAGGCTTCCGGATCATCGGCGTTGACGTGGACGATGGGCACTTTGTAGCCCTTAGCCACGTCGCTGGCGTAGAGGGTGCTGCGCGAGTCGTCGGGTTCGGCGGTAAAGCCGAGTTGGTTGTTGGCGATGATGTGGATCGTCCCGCCCACGTCGTAGCCGCGCAGATAACGGAAGTTGAAGGTTTCGGCCACAATCCCCTGACCGGAGAACGACGCGTCGCCGTGAATGAGGATCGGCAGCGACAGTCCCGGTTTAAATTCGGCCGGACCGGGGTGGTCCACCTTGGTGCCGGCGGCTCGAGCCATGCCGGCCACCACCGGGTTCACCAGTTCCAAATGGCTGGGATTGGGGGTCATTGACACCACCAACGGATCCGCTTCGCCGGCGCGTAGGGTGTGCATCACTCCTTTGTGATATTTGACGTCGCCGGTCCAGCCCGTAGCCAGATATTGGGCCACCGCATTTTCACTGGTGACGGGGTCTTTGAACTCGGCCAGAATTTCCGCGTAATCTTTGTCTTGGACGTGGGTTAACACGTTCAACCGGCCTCGGTGAGCCATGCCCAACAAAATCGTACGGAATTTGGCGTGTGAGGCGCGCCCGATGATCTCATTGAGCATGGGCGCCATGATATCCAGCCCCTCAATTGAAAAGCGGGTTTTACCGGGGAAGGTTCGGTGCAGAAAACGCTCGAAGACCTCGACGGCGGTTAGCTGCTGCAACAAGGCCCCATAATTATCCTGCTCTGGCGAGGGCCGGAAGCGACTGGTCTCCGCTGCCTGTCGCAGCCAGCTCCGCTCTTCAAACTGGCGCATGTGATCGTAGTCATAACCGATGGTGGACGACTAGATTTGGCGTAACTGGTTAATGGCTTGTAGGGCATTATCGCTGTCCTCGGCCACCGGCCCACCAATTAAGCTGGCGGGGAGTTGGCGAAGATTGTCTTCCGTGAGATCATAGTAGGCTTCGTCCAAAGCCGAGTCGCCGGGGGGCGGTGTACCGAGTGGGTCTAACTGGGCCGCCAGATGGCCGTACTCGCGGACGGCCTGGGCCAGATTGACCGCGCCGACGAGTTTGTCAGTATTGACGGCCGGGGCTGCTGCGGCCGTGATGGCCGGCGCGCCGTTGGTAGTGGGGGTCCACTCTTTGAAGTAGGCCCGCGTTTCGGGATCGACGGAGTTGGGGTCTTGTTGGTAACGCTCGTAAAGTTCTAAGATGTAGCCGGCATTGGGTCCATGAAAATCGTGTAGAAGGTTCATTTGATTTCCTTATCGAAAGTAAGTGACAGTCGCTATTGGCTGCCACTCTAAACTAAATTGGTAATAACCCATCATTGGATGGTGTGGCGTAGTTTTTATAAAGGGGTACTCATAGATTATACCTTTAATGTTAGATTTGGGCCATGTAATTATCAAGAATAGTTGCGGTCTTGGTAAAACGATACTCTCCCGGCCAAAGACGTTTTGGCGTGGGAATAGGACTTTTTACTCTATTGAAATACGATCCAAACCTGATAAAGTGACCGTACAAGTGTGCCATCAGGGCTGGGAGAGGCCGGCAGAAACTGTTCTTTAAGGGGTAAATTTTATAGTGTTGTCGAGTAAATAGATCAAAATCTGTTTCAAGTGGTCCGGATCGACTCGAAGGGGAATTCCCTCCTCAACTTCGAGTGAAATCTGGACACCTTTTTTATCGGCGGCTGTTTGACCAACTGAACCACCCGACTTTGACCGTCACTCAATGGGCCTAAATCTTGTCAGCCAAAAGTCCGTCACCCCGATAATCCCGTTAAGCCGGGTACGCAGTTCATGATTCATTATGAGTTACGCAGTTGGAAGAAACCAGACCCTAAAGGTTTTATAAGGTGTCTTTAGGACAAAATATAAGCGCGATTGCTTCACGATTTTGCTTGAAAGGTGACTTCGGAAACCTTTAGGGTCTCGAACTGCGTAAGCTCTAATTCATAACGTACAAAAAATCTGTACGGCCAATTAAAGAGCCAATGATTGTCTTTCCGTAGTTGCTGTATCGTGGATTTTACCCAAGCTTTCAGATGGGGGTTAGAAAGTAGAGATACACAAAATTGTATTTTTCTGATAAAATGCAATAAATTGTCGATCAATTAAAAATTGGTACAAATAACAAAATTATTCCCATGAATATTTTCTCAAACGAGACTAATTGGCAGTGATGACGAATATGCAGTACTGGATAGAATTGCTCAAAAAATTACCCTCAGCAGCTAAAACTGCAATTGGTGTAGTAACATTGGTTTTAACCTTTGTTTTTTTAGTATTACAAAATGTTTATTTGAGTGTTACCGTCGTAATAGTTCTAACTTTACTTTCCGCACTTGTCTTGAGTATTTATGTAGCTTTTAGTAGAAAAGAGTCTCCAATTCAACCAGAGCGATATATATATCGTTTTTCTAGGTATCGTCCTTTAGCTTTCACCGGCATTATAATTATTCCCTTGCTCATCATTATTTTGATTGCTTACAAGCCAACCCGCTCTTTTGGTACGATAGCATTTGTTGGTACTGCAACCGTAACTCCAACTGCGACTCCGCTCCCTACAGTGACCTCGACCTCAACTAATACCCCAACACCAACGGTTTCGCCCACTCCTCTTCCTACTAACACACCTAATCCAACACCGACACCGACTATTTCATTTGTGGGCGCATTTCCCCAAGGTAAAGTGGGTATTGTGATTACTCATTTTGGTAGGGGAAACAACTTTGAAGAGTCAGAAATAGGGAAAGATATCTCAGAGGCGCTATATCGAAATTTAGATAATCAGATCCAAAAATCCGGTTTGGGTCAAGTCGTCGTCGCGTATGTAAGAAAAGTTATTAAAAGTGAAATTGAAGCCACAGAGTTAGGTAATTCATTAAATGCAGCACTTGTAGTTTGGGGACGTATCGCAAGTGATAACCAAACCACTTTTCCCAATTTTACCGTACTTCCAATTATCGAGGGTTTATCGGCATCCAACTTAGATGCGTACCTCATCACCCCACTGGATGGTTCCCGAACCATAGAATTAGGCGAACAATTATCCAGTCGAACTTCACTATTTGCTTCTTTTATCATAGGGTTGTCTCATATGTCAAACCGCGACTATGAACAAGCTGTAAATGAGTTTAATAGAACTATTAGGTTGACTCACGAAGTATCTGGTACCGATGTACTTTATTATCACCGCGGACTTGCTTATTTTGGGATGTCAAACTTTGATAAGGCATTAGCCGATTTTCAGCAAGCTCTTGACTTAAATCCGGATAATCCAAGTGTTTATGTAGGAATTGGTAGTGCCTACTATGCCAAAGATGATTGGGAAAAAGCTACTGAAATGTATAATAAGGCTTTGAAACTCCAACCTGACTTTACCGAGGCAATTCACGGATTAGGATTGGTGAATTTTATTCAAGGCAATAATGAGGAAGCCCTGACGAATTTTCAACACGCTGTTACCACAAACAAGGAATTTTCGATTACATATTGTGCCCTAGGTCAAGTTTATCGAAAGCTAGGTGATAGGGCGGAGGCGATTTCTGCATATGAAAATTGCATCAAGTTTGCTAAGAGCAATCAAATAATACAAGATCTTGCAAAGAACAACTTGTTATTAGCTCAAAAGCTGCCCGTCGCCCCAATTTTAACTAGATCAACATTGACACAAACGCAACTTGTAATGACTGGTGTAGCTCCCGAAAACGATATAAACACCGATACATCTACTATCCTAGATGACTCAAGTCAACAACAATTTCCATATCCTTCTCCCCAGCCTATAAACCCTTCTGATGGTACTTTTATTTCACAAGGTCCCGTTAGATTTGAATGGGAATGGCCAGATATACTTGCCCCGAATGAATATTTTGATCTTAAAATACGCCCTATTGATAGTCCGAATAGTATTTATTTTGATTGGACTAAAGAAACCTTTTACATCTTCAATCCTGTGACCGATCCAATACCACCGCTAGAAGGAGGTAAAAAGTACGTTTGGTCAGTTCAAGTTCTTGAAGGGCACTATGATGAAAGTGGAAATAAAGTAAAGGATGAATTTCTTAGCCCTGAGAGCAGAAATCATGAATTTCATCGAACCGAAAGTTTACTACCTGCATATCCTGTACTATTACTCCCGGAGACGGGTAGAAATTTCAACGGACGAATAAGAAACTCATTGGCGATGATCTTTTTCGGCGTTATACTACTAACCGTTGGTGCTATTTTGCGACGGTTATGAGATCAACGAGCTTAAGCTGATATTAGCCAAAATACTAAGTACAAACAAATTAATTCTGACGAGTAAAAGTGCCGATTTCCCTAGGAAATGAGCCGAATGATCCATCAAAACTTGTGTGTTTGTACTTAGTGCAACGACCAAGCTAAAAGTTAGGATTGCAAGAACGGCTCATATGTGGGAAACTTGCTCAAAATCAAGGAGGTTTCCGGGGGATGAAGAAAAAGTATATCGTCCGGTTGTCGGATGAAGAACGAGTTGAGTGTGAACAAGTCATCAAAAAACTAAAAGGGAGTGCCGGCAAAGTCAGACGGGCTCACATGTTGTTAAAGGCCGATGTAGACGGGCCAGCCTGGACCGACGCCCAAATAGCCGAAGCGTTCAATTGTCGCAGCCGTACCGTCGAAAAGGTGCGGGAACGACTGGTTGTTGATGGGTTCGCACTGGCCCTCAATGGTAAAAAACGGGAAACGCCACCGACCCCACCCAAACTTGATGGGGCGGGGGAAGCCAAACTGATTGCCTTAAGGCTGGGTTGCCCGCCGCCAGGTTATGGTCGCTGGAGCCTTAGACTGCTGGCCGAACAGTTAGTCGTCCTGGAAATTGTAGAGAGCATTTGCCCGGAAACGGTACGTCAAACGTTGAAAAAAACAATATGACTAAACGACAGATTGACTACTGGGTCATTCCCCCCGATCAGGACGCCGAGTTTGTGGCGGGTATGGAAGAAGTGCTGGAAAATCTATGCCCAGCTCCCATAATCCCGATCAGCCCCAGGCCCAGTGGCGGTGATTGAACAACCCTACTAACTGCTGCTGGAACTCCGGCGCCTCGCCAGCCAGCCCTGAGCATGGGACACGAGCTGATTACGAATATGACCGCAATGGCACCGCCAGCATTTTTATGTTTTCCGGAGCCGTTGTCAGGGCTTTCGGCAAGTCATCACCGCCCGACCCCGACGCAGCTGTATGAAGATTGGTTTTGGAAGTCGCCCACCTGCTGGATACGTTAGCAGGCTGACGGATGACGCTGCGCTCGATAACCCTCATTACCATAAAGGCGCATTTTATACAGTTTTTGAACCGGCAGTGGCCAGAGCTTACGTCAAACGGATTGATTTCATCTACACCCCTAAACACGGCAGTTGGTTAAATATCGCTGAATGTGAATTGAGCGCTATGACCCGACAATGTTTGAATGGTCGGCGCATTGGTCAGCTTTCAGATCTCCAACATGAGCTTGCGGCTTGGGCCACTCAAACCAATAACAACCAGCGCATCGTTGATTGGCAGTTTAAGATCGATGATGCCCGCTCTAAACTCAAACGGCTTTATCCGAAGTTTAAGCCTGGATGATGCACTAAGTACAAACAAATTAATTCTGACGAGTAAAAGTGCCGATTTCCCTAGGAAATGAGCCGAATGATCCATCAAAACTTGTGTGTTTGTACTTAGTGACAAGAAGTGATCTCGTGACCGTTACAAATTGCAAAAGTTAACCATAGTTAATTTTGGAAAACCTGGTAAGATTTCATTCAATCTCGTTCCCCTACATCAGACAATTGTTCTAAAGAAAACTAACCAGGTCGAGCAGGAGGAATGGTAGAAGAAAAAGGAAAAGGAAAAAAGCCAACCCGGATCGGGCAATCAAGTTTTAGTAAACGATTAAGCCATAAACGGCCAATGGTAAAAATGCTGCGATCACGACGATCAGAACGGTCTACAAGTTTAGCGTGACCCGTCAAAATAGCAACAGATCCTAGAAAGCATAGCCATAGGTAGGCTAAAGAAACAGCCAACATCAAGCGATCCAAGCGGTCAGGATGACGTAAACGACAGGTTTGTAAATCAAAGCCGTGTCCTTTAACATCACCAAACAAGGGTTCGATCCAGGGTCGTTTACCATACCAATAGCGAATCATCAGGTAAACCTGCTGACACCGGAACCAAGCGGTTGTGTTTGGTAATCCCGGGCAAGCCAAATATTGATCAGTCCGCAGGCGCCTGACGGGTCAGAGAGGACCTGTTCCAACCAAATAGTTTCACCGGTCAGCACGTCAAAACTGTCCAGACGTCGCCATTGGCCCTCAAACAGAATTTTGCATCGCTGGCAACCCGCAGTCCATAATCCCAGCCATACGAAAGCTGGCCAGCCAGGTGAGCAGCTGGAACATGCCCAGTTCCCCATCGCCCAAGACTATGACATCGGCAGTTTGGGGTAACAGGTCGGCACCATAGCCCATAAGCCCACTTGCAGGTCGCCATCGGTATGACCGCGACCGCTCGCCGGCTTGCCAAACCAAGCAAGGCTCGTCTTCGATAACCCACGGCGACCATTACCAGATGGCAATTCACGCCCATCTCGGCCAGTCCAAGATGATCGGGATCGTCGTCCGGCTCAAGGCTTGCAACAAAGGCGTGATAATCGGACGATAACAGACCTGCTCATCGTTGTTCATTCTTGACCCAGCGGTTGGCGTTGCACCAAACTGCTATCCTGGGGTCAAGAAGGCATCTCGGCGGCTAAGTTCGTTTGCTAAGTCCTTGGTCTTGGGGATGGCGCTGACCATTAAACTCAGATTTATCATTCGACTTCAAGACCAGCCCAGTCAGTCGGTAGCTGACCTAGTTTGGCTTACGGCATATATCGGCGATGACTGTCGCCTTATTTTTCCAGCTTAGATTTGGTCGTCTTTTCTGGAGTTTATTATAGCGACTGTCGCCCTTTTTTCGAACCTTGTTCAGTGTGGGTAACGAGTCATTCAATCTTGACATTGCCCTGTCAAACCCTATAGCATAAATATGAACAAGCTACGCTTCAAGAAAAAAGCGTTAAGATCGATTGAAACGCGAATAGAAAAATGCGCGTTGATTGCGCCTACCGAGGATGAACGCTGACTTGGTGACGTGCGCCCAGCCAGGGGCTACCCACCGGCTAATCAGGTAGCCTATCCGGTCGAGTAAATCCGGGTTTGGCAGTAATACGGTTTTACCTATTTGGGAAGACCATAAAAGCGTTACTCAAACTATCTCAGTTGCTTATGCTAGGGTGCTGAATCCCGTGTTTTAAGTTTGCCAGGGCAGTGAGATTGTAAAAGGACTGTTCTACCCGTTTTACTCTCAACGTAATCGTGCCCTGGTGCATCTGAACCAGGCGATCGACCGTTGTTAGACCGATACCGACACCTTCAAAATGCTGGTATTGGAGCTGTCGGCCTGCATAAACGGTTTGAATAATTTATCCACGGTGGCCGTTTCAAAGGACACCGGTATCCCAAACCAGAACTGACGTGTTGGTGGGGAATATGGCTTGGAGTTTAAGCCCAACTGGCCGCCAGAAGGTGTAAACTTGATGGCGTTATTATAGCAGATTAATTAGAATTCGTTTCCAAGCGGACCGTCGGCTTTGAAGGATAACCGCTTCCCTCAACTTCTAGTGGTATCCGGACATTTTTTTTATCGATGGCCTGCCTGACAACTGAACCGCCTTCTGGCAAATTTTAGCCGCATCCACGGTTTTGTTTTAGCTTCAATGTGTCAGCTTCAATATTGGCAACCCAAAATATTCTAATCAAATCGGATAAGTGGTGAGCGCTCCATTTTGAAATGACGGTCCGGTTTTGGCCTTCAGTCAACTGTCGTAAACTCTTTCGATTAAAACGTTTGACATCCTGATAATGCCATTTAGCGGGTACGCAGCCTGTGGTTCATAACGCGTAAGAAATCCGTTTTAACCCGATCTGCTTGTTCCCTCATTGGCTTTGGTTTGCTGCAACCGCCGATGGCTCCGTGCAGGTCGGCATATAAGTTTGCCAGTTCTTGCCGGTGGCGCCCAGGTGATCAGATCACCATAGAACGCAGCGCCGCGATGATCGTGGTAAAGAGCTACAGGCGTGGGTCAATTCGGATTTGGTCTGTAATCATTAATGCCGTAGTCAAGAATAACTGACTCTTCCGGCGCTTCGCCGGGCTGTCCGGTGCGCAGGATGATACGGATAAGCGGATTTAGATCGTCACGAATGAACCGGGTTACTTTCTGGCCAGAATCTTTTCCCCACAACCACATCCATAGAATGACGGCGAATATCATGTTTTACCTTGAGCAAGTCGATATTTCACCGGCAGAGTACGCTGAAAGGAACTCATCACCCTTGTCTTGAAAACAAGACGCCGTAAGGCCAGCTTGGTCACGTCGTGACTTCCCCGTAACCATCATCAACAACAATGAGAACTTTCCAGGTGATATCAGTTTGCTGATGTCAGCGGTTAATTCAATGTCATCATCAAATACAACCCATGTTTCCATCTTCGAAAGTAGCTTTGGTTTTGATGAGCTAGTAATACGGTTGCTCATAATAAAGACGCTAAGCGGTTAACTAGGTGGTTGGTCATAACAGAGCAGAAACATCGGAGTAAGAGATCATAAACCATTAATTTATTTAATAAATTCTTTCTGAAGATTGGTATTTTCCAAACAAAATGCGTAAATCCTTGATATTGAGTTTAGGAGTTACTGTAATTAACTATATACAATTTTAGGAAACATGCCAAGGTTTTACTGAAATTTGAGTGCATTTATCCTTATAGAGTTATTGTCACTGTTGATCATAAAGTTTATCGGCGTTGTTAGTTTGATATTTACGCCATGGGTACTTGAGAAGAATACACCGTGGGGATTATGCGAGGTGTTTGTTCGGAATTGCTAATACAACTGAAGCCCTATTCATTTTTTTATGGTGACAGTCAGTTTATTGATCACAATTTAAGACGCTCAAGTGACTGTCATTAATATTTGTTAAACCGCGTAACTTCTCTATTTGGCGATCAGGCAAACGCGTCTGTGGGTATCAAACCAGTAATTCGCTACCATCATTAACGAGTATTCACAGGAGCTTTCGAACACATATTTCCGTAACAACTGCATTTTTCCAACAATCTATGTGTAGTAACAGTCCGAAATCATTGCTGGTATTGACAAACTCCAAGAATTTGCAGGTAGCTTTGTCAACACCAGAATATTTTGAGCGGCGTTTAGCGGAAAAGTCTCACCTTCTCTCGTTTAATTAAGGCTAATCTTGACCGTTATTTATTAAAATCCTCCAAATTTTACGGGATGGTTAGTCGACAACTAAGATGACGATTAAAAGAATGAAAATTCCGCATCGTGGTAAAACGAAATTGGAGAGAATTTCATCAGTCATTCGTTCCGACCACTATTGTTATTATAGCAAAGCCAATGAGTCGATATTCTGGCAGCAATTTTTCGAGCGCGATAAATCTCTCTGCCCTTATTGCTCGCTGTCAACGCCGAATTCGCCCCTCGCTCGCACTAAGCGCCAGGTATTGGCCATGATGTGGTCGTGTGGATTTTTCGATGAGAAAAAGTTCGTTAATTTGCATTAATAACCCTGAGCCAGAAGACTGGTGCCAGTTACTATCGACCGTATGGTAATTTGCTGACAATCCCGACACAAAACAGTTATTTGGTTGTCAAATCTGGTAACCTTTGCTGACCTGGTGACCTGTATTTAGTAAAAACGATTGAGGCCAGACAAGTGTTACAATCATAGCATACCTACATGAGCCGTTACAGTCCTGTTACGAAAGAGTTTGAATACTCAAGATGTTTTTTTATATTTATTGACTGAACATAATCGCTACTATCAATGTGGAAAAATAAGCGCCAAAGAGTAATACATATGTGCCGGATGCAGAAGATTACAGTAATTGATAAGATCACCCTTTGAGTGGTTTAGGCCAGGTATGTAATGGTGGTAACGTATCTACGAGGCTGTAAAATTTGAGCATATGCACGGGTATGTATTCTCACCTATCTAAAACATCGATTTTATTTGATAACCAGCACAACTGTTTTCCACTTTGAAGACAGTTGTGTTATTTCCTGTCATAAATTACCTGAAGATCGTATTAATTTATTAAAGAAGAAGGGCTGAACTGCTCTAGTTCGCTGGCCTCTTTGCTTTTTACTCTTAATTTCAGCTTGAAATCAATAGAGGAAATTCTGGTAATGAGGTCTAATACTATAATAGCAAAAGATGTACCTACTAATAGCAAAGTCACTAATTCGAGTTGCCCAAAGGTACTTTTTATTTGCCCGAAAGTCACTTTTGGTGGGGATTTTACTACCAAAGAAGCCCTTTAATGAAAGGATGAAAATTTAAGAGACGGCTATCACGGGGTAAACTTCAATTTCACCACAAAAGGAGGCAATTCTATGAGTGATAACCGTCGGTGCGTATCGTTGCACAAAACAAGGATTACAGCAACTTATCGAAACGATTGATGGCAACCAAGTCCGTCATCATCTGAACACTGACCGAAGAGATGACCGGATCGCAGGTAAACGCTGCTGGCTGCGGAAAGTATGGCCGCTAAGGCCCCCTGACCAGAGCAAGGTGAGCAGTTGAAAGGTCAAACGCTTCCAGTCGTTAGCACCCAGAATGAAGGGATAGATCAGCAACCTATTTTATGCCCTTCATCGAAGAACTGTTGGTGGGCTGCTGGCCTGGCGTGGACCTTTTGCCGTAGGATGGACGGCAGTGAAGTGGGTCAGTCACTGTCTAGCGTTGGTGGTCAGTGTCGTTTACAAAGGTCGATTACCCCTGGCTTGGACGGTGGTTAAAGAAGCAAAGGTCATTTTCTCAAACGGTCATGCTGGTGCCAGCGAGCAGACGAAAAGCCCCTATTCCCCCGCAACTGATGTCATCTTCTGGGTGATGGTGGAATTTGATGGACTGACCATGGACTGAAATTGAGATGGCCGGCTGGCAGTATGTCTGTCGTACAGCTACCAAACTGTGTTGGCTGTGTGAAGAAGATTGCTGGTTCCAACTCAAAGAATTGACGCGAACCGGGTGACTATGTTTGTCTGGCTGATGTTGATTTCACCCACCAGGCTTATGGTCCGTCTCGTCATCGCCTGGTGGCAGCTTCGATTACAAAGATCTGGTTTCTAATTTTGAATTGGGGACGAAGCCATTTACTGGTATCGTAAACGTTTTCGGATCGAAACCTTTTTCTCTGACCAAAAAAGTCGGGGCTTTCATCTCCACAAAAGCCACATTGCTGACCCTCAGCGTTTGGCTCGGCTGATGATTGCCGCTTGTTTAGCCTATATCTGGATCATTTGTCTGGGGATTATCGCTAAACGAGACGGTTGGACGGCGCTCATTCATCGTCCCGACCGATGTGACTTGAGCCTTTTTCAATTAGGCTTGCGGTTGTTAGACCATTTTCTCAATGAAGATTTGAACATCCCTTTCTATTTTTCTCTCCCTGCTTCGGGTTGATTAAATGTGTACGGTAGCAAGTGGGGATTTGACAGAATTAGTAGACCGCAAGTCCCCTTCGATATGCCTCAAAAGGTTTGGCCTACACAGGATGCCGCCGTCTACTGAGAATAGCTACTGAAATTGGTAAATGATAACGTCATCTTGCTGGAAGACAACAGGCATCATCTGGTCAAACTTGTTGAGGCCTGAGGGGGAGTATCGCTCACGTTCTAATGCGCCAACATAGACGTAATTAACGCCATTTTTAAGCAGTTGCTGGCCTGAACCGGATCGGTTGTGCTGTGATGGCATCAATATCCGCTCACGGCGTCCCGGTTCATCGTACCACAGCCATTGACTTTGATGACCGCCCCAACCCAGCAGGGTAGGATGTGCCGGTAAGGGCCGAAATCTGGCCGGTGTACCGATAAGCCGCGTAGCCGGAGCTGGCGCCCCAGGATAACGGCATTATCCGGCGCATTTTCACGCAGCCATTTCAATCGGTGAAAGTAGAAGCGCAGTCGCTGGCTCGATATCCAGGCGATGCCATTCCAACGTTGGCTCATCTGAAAATTATCGGCCTTTATTAGTACAATATCGGATAGATCATCGCTCCTGCTACCAGAGGCAGATAACGGCCAGGGCCAGTCGTGGCAGTCGTGGGGTAAATTTATTGAGGCATAATAAACGGTAAAGGCTGAGGCCAGCGCCAATTGCACCCAGGCTTCGAAAAGTAAAACTTGAAAATGGTATCCATGCGGATGCCAAAATTGTCGCGTAGATAGATAAATTCAACCGCCAGTGGTAAGCCCAGCCCAACCACAGAATGAGTACGAATTTTTCGACCAATCGCGAATCGTACTGTCGACGTCGATCCATTGTGATTGGCTATCGAGTCGAGCAATCCATCGCCAGCGCCGCAGCCCAACCCAACAGTCCGCTCAGAAAGAGAAATGTCCACGGATTGAGCAAGCGCCAGAGCGATTCTTGTAGCAAAGCGCCGATCGGCTCGACCAATAACCGCCCGGAGATCGATTGTTGATGATGCCTTTAATGGCCACGTCCGCCGGTTTATGAGCACCGTGCTGAAAACGACCAGCATCATCAACAGCGGCCCAAAAATGGTCAAAGGTAAGGCCCAGCCAATGGATTTGCGCCAGCCCGGTCTGAAATGGATAAGAGCAGCATCACATTCACTATTGCCACTAAAACGGGCCATAAAAGACAAAAATTGGGGCAAGCGAGTTTGATCCCGCGATTGGGTAGCAATCCCTTGGCCTGGATTGAAACGGCGCAAAACGGCAGGTAGAGGATAATGCCTGTAACGGCCAGAGTCGCCATGCTGATGATGCCGGGTAGGGAGGGCCGCCTGCCAGGGTAGAGGATCGCCGAGCAAGCTGACAATAAACGCCAAACCAGCTGCAGTCGCTCAGATAAATAGGGAAATCCCAGATAAAGCTCAGACTGCCCACAAAAATGGCATACAGAATAAACCGGATTCGCCCTCCCGTGGTTGTGGAAATGGTTTTGCCAGTTTTATCGTACGCTCCCAACCAACTTATCAAATAGGTTGTTCGAGGTCGCTTCGCCGGTTCTATTCGCCATGGAGACGGGGTCAGCCAGCAGGTTCAGAGCCAGCGCGGTGACGAGTAAGACAAATGGCAGAGCCAATACGTGGAGGACATCGCCCGGTAAGAAAGCTAAAGAGGGGAACTCATCGATGACCCTGTTCACGACCGGCTGTTGTAATCGGTCAGAACGCGCGGAACCACGCCACCACCAAATGAACTGATCCGAATCCAACCGTCGCCGGACAGGGCGGGATTTTCAAACTTGATATCGAGCCAGATCCAAAATTGGCAGGAGCAAATCCGCTTATGCAGAACTCTAATACGCCAATCAGATTGCCCATTAATCCTGACGAACAACGCACCGACCAAAACCAGTTAGGGCAGCCGGCAGAGTCAGCATAGGCTGAGGTGGACAGTCGTCCAGATGCGGATCTGTATTTTCGAGCCGGTACATGACCATATTAGCCACCACAGGCCGTAAGCGCCGCCGTCAAAGTTAAGGAAAACAAAGCGGGTACATACAACTGAAGGCGGTCGTGGAAATGAGGCCATTGAGTTGAGTCAGGGCAACAAACAGACATACCCGAAATAGTGAGTAACCAATACCGAAGCCGGATAGCCAGATCCGGCGGCGGGAAAATAAGTCGCCGCGCAGGATGCCGATGAACGTGGGATTTGATCCATTTTCACCACCGGCGGTTTCGATGTTACCAGAGCTTTGAAGAATACCCAGGCCACAAAGGCCAGACCGAACAGAACCTCTACGGTTAAGGCATAGCGCCATTCCTGTTGAGCCAGGCCAACATCGAGCTGTTCTCGCGGCCTGCTGCCGGTGCCAAATGAGACCAACGGCCATCACGAAATCATCGCCGCCAGTATCCCGCCGATACCGTTTTGTAGCAGCCGAAACGGGCAGCCCAGCCACAAAATATACCCAACCAACAGCAACTGTCGCCCGGGCCAGGCAAAATCCCCCGATCCGGCAGATGCCGTAGTAATGTGTAAAAGCCAAAGCCAGCCCACTCAATCCAAAGCAAACAGGATCAGCCACCGATAAAAATAGTATCCGATTTCCATAATAATTCTGAGTATCTCGGCAGCGTGCGAAACCTATATGCGAAACCTATAAGGTTTCTAAAAACCTTATAGGTTTTGATTCTATGTTTTTAATTCGTGGATAATAATTGCTAAAGTGTTGGAAGAGTTGGGTTTGAGATGGGAGTCGGTTTCCCATCATACGTGGTTTACATTGAGTATCAATCCAGAAAAAAGGAACCGTGGCGCAAACTGGTTGGCGAATGGCCCTTTTAGGATTTTTGGCGCTTGTGTTTTGAAGATACGTAAGGTAGAATTTGTTAACGCTAAAATCAAATCCCTACAATAGATCACCCTAATCTTAAACCCATTTTTGGAGGCTCAGTCGATATGGCGGTTCAATCGATCCCCCGGCGGAAGCGGAGCAGTTTGGCTTCGGCGCTGGTGATTACTCGGCGTGAATTGCGCGATAGCTTGAAAGATTGGCGTATTGTCACGCCGATCGTGATTCTGACCCTGATTTTTCCCTTCTTAATGGATTTCACGTCGCGCTGGGCCACCAACTGGGTTTCTCGCTTTACCGACCCGATCTTGGTCGAGCGGATCAATCCGTTTTTGCTGATGATTGTCGGCTTTTTCCCCATTTCCTTTTCGCTGATCATCGCGCTTGAGTCATTCGTGGGCGAAAAAGAGCGCAACAGTATCGAGCCCATTTTATCGATGCCGTTGACCGATCTTGAGCTCTATATGGGCAAAATGCTGTCGTCGCTGATGCTGCCGCTGCTGGCCAGTTACCTGGGGATTACGGTTTTTCTGGTCAGTCGCTTTTTTACCTCGCCGCCGTGGGTGCCGCCGCTGGAATTAACGCTGCTCATGTTTATGCTCAATACGGTTGAGGCGTTGGTTATGGTTTCCGGGGCGGTTGTCATCTCTAGCCAAACCACCAGCGTCAGAGCCGCCAACTTACTGGCCAGCTTTATCATTATTCCGATGGCCCTGCTAATCCAGGCTCAGAGTATTGTCATGTTTTACGCTGAATACCGGGCGCTATGGTGGTTTGTTATCGCTCTGTTGGTGGTCGATTTGATTTTGATCCGCATGGGTATTCGTATTTTTAATCGTGAGGATATTCTATCCAAAGAATTAGATGAGCTTCATATTAGAAATATTTGGCGTGACTTTAAAGGTTACTTGCTACGCCCGCCGGAACTGGCGGCAAAACGGAGTGATACCGGCGCGGCTAAGTTTAATCTGCTGCGTTTCTACCGGCACGATATCCCCTACCTATTGAAGGAGCAGACACTGGCCTTTTCGGTCATCTTAATCGTGGTGGCGGCCGCCGCTATTTTGGGTAGTATCTTTGCCCACCGCTTCCCCATTCCGGCGGCGGCTTTTCCTTTGGAAAATATCTCCCCTGAAACGTTTACCCGGGTTCAGAAAATTCAATTCTTGCCTGAGGTGTCTACATCTTCTATTTTCTTTAATAATGTGCGCGTTATTGTGCTGGCCGGAATTATGAGTATCTTTTCATTTGGGGCGTTAACGCTCATTTTGACGTTGATCAATGCCGGGGTCGTCAGTTTCTTAGTTGCTCAGGTGATCCAGCTCAACTACAATCCCTGGATTTTTCTGGGGGCCTTTATTCTGCCTCACGGCATTTTAGAGATTCCGGCCATTATCATTGGCATGGCCTTTGCTTTGCGAATTGGAGCCGCTTTGATTTCGCCGCCTCGGGGTTTCGATATTGGTCAGGCGCTGCTGTTGACCATCGCCAATTTTCTTAAAATTCTGATCTTTTTGGTCGTGCCGATGCTGCTGCTGGCCGGCTATATTGAAGCCAACATTACCCCACAAATCGTGCTGGCCATCTATGGGGGTGGCTAAGTCGAAACTCACATCAACGAGGTCACAAAACCATGCAACTCCGTATTCTCTCCGCCGAAGATGTCCGCCGCGCTTTACCGATGGCCGCCGCCATCGAGGTGATGCGCCGCGCTTTTGGGCAGCTTTCGGCCAGCCGGGCCGATATGCCCTTGCGCACCCGTCTCACCACCGACCAAGGGGTGCTGCTGTTAATGCCCGCTTTTCTGAGGGACAGCCGCGAACTTGCCGTTAAAGCCGTCTCGATTTGGGGCGACAATCCGGGCAAAGGGTTGCCGGCGGTGATTGCGCTGGCAACCGTTTTCGATCCGGATACCGGCCAACCGAAAGCTATCGTCAATGGCGAAGCCTTAACCGCGCTGCGTACCGGAGCGGGCGGCGGTCTGGCGACGGATTTGCTGGCCCGACCCGACGCCCGCATTGTGACCGTGTTTGGCTCCGGCGTCCAGGCCCGCGCCCAACTTGAGGCGGCCTGTGTCGTGCGGCAGATCAGCACGGTGCGGATCGTGGGCCGAACGCCCTCTTCGGTTGAGGCGTTTGCTCAGGAAATAGCGGGCTGGCCCGACGCGCCTCAAGTGGAACTGCCAACGTCGCGGCCGGCAGCCGTTGAAGGGGCCGACATCATCATTGCGGCGACCACTTCAGAAAAACCGGTTTTTGATGGAAATCATCTGTCGCCGGGGACTCATATTACCGGCGTCGGTTCGTATGCGCCTCATATGCAAGAGGTTGACCCGGTTACGGTCAAGAAAGCCAAAATCGTTGTGGATTCGCTGCAAGCTTGCCTGGCTGAGGCCGGCGATTTGCTCATCGCCCTGGAGAAAAACATTATCAGCAAAGTTGACATTCACGGCGAACTGGGGTCGATTGTCAACGGCCAGATTCCGGGCCGGGAGTCGCCTGAGGAGATTACTTTTTTTAAGTCGGTTGGGGTGGCTGTTCAGGATGCCTCGGCCGCCTCAGCGATTGTGCGGGAAGCCGAGGCGCAAGGTTTGGGGACGTTAGTCCATTTATAATGAAAAAACCCTTTGAGGAAAAAATTAGACAGGATTTACAAGATTGCCAAGATTATTGAAGCTTTTTGGGCCAAAGAAAATCCCGTAAATCTTGTTAACCCTGTCTACTCTACGATTCAAAGTGGTTGTGTCGCTTGGCTTAATACTCGCTACCAATTCGAGAATAGAACCACGGTCGAACGTGGTTTAACCAAATAGTGCTTTTTAGAAGGCGGCAGGTTAATGGTTGGTTCCGGCCAGTGAATGTCAAGCGGCGAGGGTAAACTGGTATCGACCACCAATTGCCACGCTTTACCATGTGGGGTTAACGGTAAAGTAAAAAGCTTGGGTTTGACATCGGTGTTAAACATCATCAGCACATCAACATCATCCCGGTTAGCGCCGATTTCTTCTTTTGAACCATCCAGGGTTAGCATCAACGTTCGGCTATCGCCGGACCAGGTGGCGTCGCGGCCATCGGCGTTGTACCAGCGAATATCCGGGAAGCGGTCGCCGTTGATATCTGACCCCGTAAAAAATTTGCGACGCCGAAAAACAGGATGGGCTTTACGCAGGCCGATGATGCTTTTGGCAAAGCGATAGATATCGGCATGCTTTTCCACCAAACTCCAATCGTACCACGAAATTTCATTATGATGGCAGTAAGCGTTGTTGTTGCCCAATTGTGTGCGGCGAAATTCATCGCCGCCGTTGATCATGGGCGTGCCTTGGGATAACAACAGCGTGACCCAGAAGTTTTTAATCTGCCGGTTGCGCAACGCCTCAACGTGCGGATCGGTGCATGGGCCTTCGATGCCGAAATTATAGCTGATATTGTGATTGTGACCGTCGCGATTGTCCTCGCCGTTGGCCTCGTTATGTTTGTAGTTGTAGCTGACCACATCGTTGAGACTAAAGCCGTCGTGAGCGGCCACAAAGTTGATGCTGAAATTAGGTTTTTGTTTGCTATGATAGTAGAGATCAGCGCTGCCGGAAAAGCGGGTGGCCAATGCGCCGGTCAGGCCGGGGTCGCCGCGCCAGAATTGCCGCATCTCATCGCGATATTTATCGTTCCACTCGGCCCAGCGATCGCCGGGAAAATGGCCGACCTGATAGCCGCCGAGGTCCCACGGCTCGGCAATGATCTTGGTATCACGCAAAATGGGGTCTTCGGAAATGCGGATTGTCAGCGGTGGATCGGCCGGAATATTGCCTTTGGGGCCGCGCGCGAGAATGGTGGCTAAATCAAAGCGAAAGCCATCGACGTGCATCTCCTGCACCCAGTAGCGCAGGCTGTCGATAATAAAATCTTGGCCGATGGGGTGATTGCAGTTAAAGGTATTGCCCACGCCGGAAAAGTTGCGATAGTACTGTTTGTTGTTCTCCAGCATATAGTAAATGGAATTGTCGATGCCCCGGAAACTGAGGGTTCGTCCCAGGTGGTTGCCCTCCAGAGTGTGGTTATAAACCACGTCCAATAAAACTTCGATATTGGCCTGGTGTAAGGCTTTGACCATCTCTTTAAAAGCAACGACTTGTTGGCCGCGGTCGGTGGGTAGGTGGCTATAGGCGTTATGCGGGGCGAAAAATGCCAGCGTGTTGTATCCCCAATAATTGATCAACGCTTCGTCGGTGAGCGGATTGATCCGCTCAAACTCTTTCTCATAAAAGAGATGAACCGGCAGTAGTTCGACGGCGGTGATGCCCAAATCCTTAAAATAGGGGATTTTTTCGATAACGCCCCGGTAGGTGCCAGGGTGGGCCACATCGGCGCTGGGGTGACTGGTTAAGCTGCGGACGTGCGTTTCGTAGATGATCGTCTCCGACAGCGGGCGATTAATCGGTTTGTCGCCCTCCCAATCAAAGCCGTCGGCGCCATAGGCAATACATTTGGGCATGCCGCCCAGGTTGGTGGTGGTTGAGAGAGTGAGATCACTGTGGCGGGCGTGGGCGTCGTAGCCAAATGCCTGGCTCAAATCCCACTCAAAATTACCGGTGATGGCTTTAGCATAGGGATCGAGCAGCGGTTTGTATTTATTAAATCGATGGCCGTACCCCGGATCATAGGGGCCGTCAATTTGGTAAAGGTAGAGCTGGCCGTGGCCCAAACCGGATATATGCGTGTGCCAGATATCGCCGGTGCGGTGGGTCAATTCAATGATCTGGGTGGCTCGGCTGGCGGTGGGTTCATTAAACAATAATAACCAGACGCGCTTGGCGTGCCGGCTAAAAATGGCAAAGTTGACACCGTTCTCCGTCACTGTACTGCCCAGCGGCAAAGGCGACCCCGGTGTGGCTTGAATTGAATCGATCATTGTGCTTCTCTCTCTCCTCTATTCGATTGGTTGCGATTGTACTGCCAGACTACTATTATAGGCGTTATGGCCAACATGCCAATAATGAGCGCCCCCAGCAAGCTAATCCCGGCCAGAATAAGCAGGGGCGGCGCCATAAACGAAATCCCGCCTAAGATCAAGCTCAGGATAAAGAGGGCGGCAGCCACGGCCACGATAATTAACGCGGTGGTTCGGGCGCGTTTCATCGAGGCCCGCGTGGGGCCGCTGAGGCGACCGGTCCGCCCGTGAATCATAATCGGCTGAGGCCGGCCCTCGTCATCGACGTAGTAGGTAGCGCAAACGGGCAGCAGCAGCAGGGTCCACTGTTGGTCCCGGTAGTCGCTGGTCCAGCGATAGCCGCGCAGGTGATCGGCCCGGCTGGCCTGGCGGCACTCTTCGGCTGCGGCCGCGTGAAAAGCAGGGATGGTATCTGGCCAGGCATCCGTTGGCGGTCGATCGGGCAGGTGGATGACTGCCTGATCGAGGGCCTGAGCTTGAAATGGAACCGCTTCGGTTAAATGGTACTGGCCTAATTGCTGCATAATTTGAGTGTGCTGTTCCAGCGCCGGGGCCGGCATGTTGTGGTAGGTACGGTTGAGTCGTCCCAGCCGAGGCTCCCAGCGAATTCGCTGCTCAGTGACCTGCTGCGAATGCCAGCCGCCGTCGTTCTGATCAAACTGGTCGCGATGGCTGACCACCTCATAGTTAAAACCCACCTCGGCCTGCCACAGCGCCTCGACGCCGCTGTCGACCAGCCACATTGGCAGGTAAAGCCGTTGTAGGCGGTTAAGCAGCGTGTTAGGCTTTAGGTCGCTGGGGGCGAACCAGATCCGGCCCGTAAACTGTTGGATGCGGGCTGTCAGTTCTTGCTGAGAGACAGTAAACGGGATGAGGAGTTCGGGCGCATAGTGGTGCAGTAAATCATTGGGTTGGCGTTCGGCTTCTATTTCGATCAAGTCAGCCTCAAAACAGGTTGGACATTTGAAAGGGAACAGTCCCGGCGGCAGCAAGTAGTGGCTGTCGCACGCTTCGCACAGGGTGAGGGTCAGGTTGGCGTGCCAGGCCGTGGTTATGACATCCGGTTCAAGCATCATCCATCCTCATTGCTTTGTTTACCCAGTTAAAGCTGATAATCAAGCCAATAACCACCAAAATAAAACCGAAAATGGCAATAGGAAACCCCAAGCCTCCCAGCATCAGCGTCAGAAAACCGAGCACGCCCACCGTTAAGCCCGGAGCCAGCAGCGCGGCCACCGCCAGCCACAGTACCGTCCAATCGACCGGTCGCTGACCGGCGATGGCTCCGGTTTGGCCATTGATCATAACCTGGAAGCGTTGGTTATCAAACTGGTAAGTGGTTAGGTACATCGGCAGCAAAATGTAGCGCCATCCTTCCTGATCGAAATCCAGATTCATATGAAAATTTCTAATTTTTGAGTTGCTGGCCTGATCGTAGCACGCCCGGCGAGTTTGTTCGCGCATGAGATGCCTGGCCTGTTCCCAGGCGGTTTCCAAAGGGATATCGTAGGTTTGAGCCTGTAAGCCGGCCAGATATTTCGGCTCGTAAGGCGCTAACTCGGCCAGATTATCATTTTTGACTTGAGTCAGCAGCAGCGGACTGACTCGATTAGTGCCGGCGATGACCAGATCTTTGATCGGCACAGTAACCCGGCCCGACTCCCACTGCCAGACCGTTTTGGTGCGGGTGCGCCACTCGCCATTTTCATAGTAGCGTTCGGTTTGGTTGTGGCCGACTTCGGCCTGCCAGTGGGCTTTGGTTACGGTCTCAAATGTCCAAAAGGGTAAATAAATACCGGTAAAGCGAGCGATGGTCGCCACCCGGCGCAAGGAGCGCGGCGTCATCCAACTTTGCCCTAGCCATTGGCGAGCAATGTCGTGGCAAGCCTCGGCCTCGATTTTGAAGGGGACGATGAAGCGGGGGCGCAGCACATCTTGCGGGGCGGCGTGCTGGATAACCTGGTTTGAGCCGCAGAAAATACAAGTATGCGTCAGCGAGTCGGTTGAGATGGTGGTATAAGCCCCGCAGCTTTGACATTGTAGCTCCTTGCGGGCTTCACCCCACCCTTGAGCGGCGCGCTGTACGGTGTCAACCGTAAATTCAAAGCGTTGGGCTTGGATGCCGACGACAGCGTGTTCGGGCGGCTCGTAGAAGCCGCAGTTCGTACAAGTCAACCCGCTGTCGGCGGCGCTGTAAGCCGTATTAGCGCCGCACTGCGGACAGTTAAACTGCACCACCTCACGATGGGCTGGCAATTTAACCGGCGCGGGCTGGTAGACTTCGATACCCTCAACGGCTGACGGGACAGGTATAAAGTTGATCGGGGGGAATAGGTCGGTTCCCACGAAAAAACTATCCTGGTTGGCTTGGATAGTCAATTATAGTCGGGTTTGAAAAACGGGGCGAGTCAGCCGGTAGGAGAGAGCGGCCGAAAAAATTAGAAATTGAACAAAAAACTTGCGGTCGTCCGTAGCCGCTCACCGGTAATCCTCACCATCGGCATCGATCCGGGTTTAGCTACGGACTCTCAAATTTTTAGCTGATCCACTTACTCCGGGCTTCCTTTTAAGTCCAAAATAGAAGGCCCCGATTTTTTAGCGCAATTTTGGCAGCCTAACATGGGATTAGGTACAGGATTAAAACATTCACTGCACCATCCTTCAACTTCGACTTGTTGTTTGAAGCCGAAAAACTTTTTCACCACCTTGCCGTCGAGTTTTAGGGTGTCCGAGGCGTTGGCTCGTAAAATATCCGGCACAGGGCAGGTATTACACAAATTAGGTTGCCAGGGGGGTGAGTCAGGATTGCGTTCGATGAGGCGGCAAGCCTGTTCATTTCGTCCGCGATGGAAGTCGCCGTAATAATATTTACATTCTTTGCCTGCTGGCGTTTTCATCAGATTACCACTTTACTAATTTCTTGATCTTAGGTTTGAAGCCGATTGATTAGCGTTCAGCTTTTAGCGGCCGGCTATCAGCTTTTTTTCTTTAGTGGTAAAGCTGACCGCTGACGGCTGATAGCTGAACGCTTATCTCGACTTTGGACCATGATAGCGTACCTTTATAAGAATCGTCTTAGATTAAGATGCTCTCCGTGTCATTTCGGAACACCAGCGGAGAAATCCCTGTGACAATACCATGAAAAGTGGTCTGGTTGGGAAAATTTGAAGCGGCAGCGCCAATTTTCTCCGGCGAATGCTTCGGATCAAGAATTAAATAACTTCCGCATTTGAATTGGGGTAATTGGTAAATAGTAATTGGTTATTCAAGCGCTAATTACCATTTACCAATTACTAATCACCTATGATTGTCCATCAAAATGGGGAAGTTATTAATTTTCCATTCCTCATTTATGAGAATGTCTGAGGGATTTCTCCGCCTGCGGCTACGAAATGACATGCTTGACTTTAATTGTCGAACTCATATTACTACATTTCTTTTTAGAAAAACCGTTATACGCGGGTAATGTACTCCCCGGTTCGGGTATCGATCCGGATCGTGTCGCCGATGTTGACGAAAAGCGGGGTTTGAACCACTAAGCCCGTTGACACCGTGACCGGTTTGGTGGCTCCCTGGGCGGTATCGCCGGCGAAACCCGGTTCGGCCTCGACCACTTCCAGTTCAACCGTCAGCGGAATTTCGATATCGATGGGTTCGCTCTGGTAGCTGGAGATTTTGACCTCCATATTTTCAGTCAGGTAGGGAATAATGTGCTCGACCACATCTTTGGGAAAGGCCGGCTGCTCGTAGGTTTGGGTATCCATGAAATAATAGAGATTGCCGTCATTGTAGAGATATTGGGCCTGATTGTGATCAAGGCGGACATCCTCGACGCGTTCGCCGCCGTTGAACGTTTTCTCAAAAATAGCCCCACTTCGTAAGTTTTGCACCTTGACTCGAATGGTCGCACCGCCACGGGCGGTTTTATTATGAGTGTAATCCAAAACTTTGAAGAGGTCGTTGTCTTGGGTAAAGGTTGCGCCTTTGCGTAGTGCATTTGCTTCAATCATCAGTTTCCTCCATTGGGTTGTACAATTTGTCCATTATCGATTTAAATGCCTTCATGATAAATCCAGTTTTCAGCCATCGAAGGCAGATTGGCCAGCACGTCCCGTTGTTCGGTGACGCTGGGCAGTGAGTCGAGAAAGGCCTGGCCGTAATTCTTGCTGACCACGCGCCGGTCGAAAATAACCACCACACCCCGGTCGTCTTTCTGGCGGATGAGCCGCCCGAAACCCTGCCGGAACATTAATATGGCCTGGGGGATCGAGTACTGGTAAAACGGTTCGTCAAAGGTCTCCGACCGGGCCGCGACCACCGGGTCGCTTGGCACCGCGAACGGAATGCGGGCAATGACCACGCAGCTTAAGGCCGGCCCGGGAATATCGACCCCTTCCCAGAAGGATCGCGTTCCTAGCAAAACGGCCTGATCGGTGGTGACGAAATTTTCCAAAATCTGACGGCGGCTGGAGCCGTCGCCCTGCTGGTAAACCACAATCCCGGCCTCAGCCAGCGGCCCTTTGATGTTGCGGGCGCTGTTGCGAAGTTGGCTGTAGGCCGTAAAGAGAACGAGCGTCCGACCTTTGATGCGCTTGGCCAGTTCAACCAAGCCCTCTTCGAAAACTTTTTGATGGCCGGGGGTGTTTGGCTCCGGCATATCGATGGGAATATAAACCAGCGTGTTATTTTCATAATCGAACGGCGACCCCACCGCGGCTCCTTCGGCGTCCCACAGGTCGAGCCGCTCCTGAAAATATTCGAAAGAGTTGTTAGTGCGCATTGTGGCCGAGGTGAAAACGATCACTTCTTTGGCCTTGAGTAGATGCTCTTGAACGAGCGGGCCTACATGCAGCGGCGCGTTGTGCAGCGAGATGACCCGGTTCTGGATGCTCTGCTCAACCCACAGGATGCGGTCGCGGCTGGGATTGGTTAAAATTTGATGAATATTGGTGCGAATTTCATCAAGGCGGCCGCGGTAGGAGGCCAGATTGGCCAGCAGCTCTTCCCAATTGGGAATATCAAAGGCTTCCATCTCCGTCAGCATCGTGTAGAGGATACCCAAAGAGCGGGATACATCGCTCAGGCCGGCGCTGGTATTGTCCCAGGTCACTTCGACATCAGACCAGGCCGACTGGCTGCGGGTGTCATCAGTTAGCCGAATTTTATAATTATAAGGGCTGCGGCTGTTGGGGATTTCGTTAACAAAGTTAGCCAGAGCGGTAAATAGCTGGCGAGTCGAGTCGACACTTTTATCGATCACGCGTTGACTTTTGTAGATAATGTCGTTGACATCGCCTTTTAAGTGGTTGGGTATGGCGGCTAAGGCTCGCCGAGCAATTTCGTGGATAAAGCCAACGTGCCGGTCGCTGCCGCGCAGCGGCTGGCTCAACTCACGCAGCAACTGCTCCAGCGACTTTTGATCGATGCTAAAAGTAAGCTGGTTGGTGATGTTATCCTCTAAGTGATGCGCCTCATCGATGATGAGATATTTATACTCCGGAATAATCTTGCTCTCGACGCCGATATCGGCCATTAACAGGGCGTGGTTGACCACGATAATGTGGGCCGACTCGGCCGCGCGGCGGGCTCGGGCGTAGAAGCAGTTTTCGGCGGTACAGTAGCGCGGCGTGCAAATATTGCCGTCTGAGGCGACTTGGCTCCACAGCGCCTGTTCGGCGTAGTCGGGCATAAACAACTCTTCCCGATCGCCGGTTGTGGTACTGGGCAGCCAGGTTAGCAGTTTAGCCAGCAGCCGCAGTTCGGTCGGCGAGTGATTTTCTTTAGCCTGGAACATCTGTACTCGGCGCGGGCAAACATAGTTGCTGCGCCCCTTAAGCGCGATTGCCTTGAATTTTATCGGCAGCATTTGCTGTAAGCGCGGAATGTCTTTATTAAGCAGTTGATCTTGCAGGTTAATGGTATTGGTGGAAATAACCACGCGCTGCCCATTTTGCACGGCCCAATAGATGGCCGGAATAAGGTAAGCCATCGATTTCCCCGTGCCGGTGCCGGCCTCCACCATCAGGTGTTGGGATTCGTTGAGCGCGCCGATGACGTTAGCCATCATATCCACCTGCTGGGGGCGATACTCAAACTCGCTGAAATTTTTTTCAAAAAGGCCATTGGTTTCCAGCATCCGGCACAACTTCTCTAAATTGAGCGAAGTCAGTTCCGGGGCCGGTTTGAGCGGGGGATCAAACCGCTGCTGGTTACTACCGAGCATAAAGGCAAACCCACCTTCGGTATCGGCATCGCCGATTAAGCCCTTGGCGGCCAACTGCTGGCCTAAGGTGCCGGCCGGGGCGCTGTAGCGGCGTTCGCGGCTGAGATCACGGAAAATAATCGATAATGGCCATTTCGTTTTAGCCGAAACCCGGGCGACTTCCTGAATGATACGGCTATCGAGCCGCCGGGCTTGGTCAAGCAGCGCTTCAAATAACTGGCGCGCCGCCTGCGCATCGTCCAGGGCCCGGTGAGCCTGGCCGTCTTCCGGCGGCGGCACATCGAGATGCTCTAGCAGGGCCGACAGGCTGTAAATGGTGGCATGGGGCAGCAGGATGCTGGCCAGTTCAAAGGTATCAATACCGATGTTTTCATGCAATACCCCGTGTTTGCGCAGAAAACTCAAATCGAAGTTGATGTTATGCCCAATGATGGGGTTATCGCCGACAAATCGCTGCAAATCGGCCGTAACGGCGCTGATGGGCGGGGCATCCTCGATATCTTCGGGGAGAATGCCGGTTAACTGTTGAATTTTGTAAGGAATAGGACAACCGGGGTTGACCAGAACGCTAAATTCATCGTAGGTCTGATTACCTTTGAAGCGGACCGCCCCAATTTCTAAAATTTCATCACGATCCGGATTTAGCCCTGTTGTCTCGATATCCAGGGAAACATAAACTCTAGCCAAAACAAATACTACTTTCTAGGAGGAATCACCATAAAAATTGAACGTTTCAAGTGACTGGCTCTTTTGCTCAAATCGACAACCGGGAGGGGAAAACAATGCTGCGATTCCTTAAAGTGCCAGCCATGTAGCCTGTTTAATTAGTGCAAAAAAATACAGTACGGATATTATACCGGGGAAAAGAGAAATGGGCTAGACAGCCGGCGCTAATCTTTTTGGTCTGGTAACTACTCAGGTGACAGGCACTTTGGCTCAAATCGAGACGACTGAGGGGAATATAACGCTACAAATTACAGCGATTAAGTGCCAGTCACCTCGTCTGCTCAGTAAATACTTGGTCTGAATACGAGCAAATCTGCTTGCAAAATAAATTGCCTACGGTTAGAATCTTAAAACCGGGCAACAGCGTTAGTCCAGCAGTCTGCGCCAAAAGTCCCATTGACGGGGGGTAGGGCGGATGTTAAGATTGTTTAGGCTCCTCATAAAACCAACTGACCTAAGGAGAATTCTGCCAAATGTCTCATTCGTATGTTCTTGAGCAGGTTGATATCTTTGAAGATTTAAGCCCCAGCCAGCTTGAGATGGTTGAAAAAATCTGTAAACAGCACAACTTTAATCAGGGTGAAGTTATCTTTGAAGAAAACTCACCCAGCCGAGAATTTTATATTATCACCGACGGTGAAGTGGAAATTCAAATCGATCCCGATACTATCGGCGACGGCACCGACGCCCATGAACCAACCACTATTGCCATCTTGCGACGCGGCCAATCGTTTGGTGAGGTGGCCATCATCGACCCCGGCATACGCTCCGCCTCGGCCCGCTGCCGGTCTGAAACGTGCCGGCTGCTGGAAATCAATCGCGATGATTTTGTCAGCCTGCTGGAAAGCGATTACCAGATTGGTTATATTGTCATGCGCAACTTTGCCGTTGACCTATCTTTGAAAATACGGCAGACGAATCTGCTGGTCCGTGAGTCGTTAATGTAACCGGGTTAGTTTTTTGATGCGGTTTCTACTGGTAAAAAATAGACAACAACCGATTGACGACAGGAGCGGATTTTTGCTCGCCTTATCTGTTTGTTTCCACAATCCGCTATTTGTTTTATCGGTGCAACATCAATTTGACCCCTTAATCCCTACTGCCTACTGCCTACCCCCCGTTTGACCATCCCGGTACACCTAAAGGTAAATACAATTTTGCGGTCCAACCTCTGCTCCGGCGGAGGTTTTTTGTTAATTTTTGCTTGACCAATTTTGACTCTCTGTCGCGCCTTCATAAAATGAGCCGTATTTATTCAGTAGATCAGGTGACTGGCACTTAATCGCGGTAACTGTAGTGGTGCAGGCCACTCATCGCTCTCTATTTGAGCCAAAGTGCCAGTCACCTTTAGAGGGGAAACCACAACTCATGCGCGGCGGTTTGGCCGATCTGGGCCGGCTCATTATTTTAATCCTATTTTTGCCGTTGATCCTGATTTTGATCGGGCCGTTCTTGGTTTTGGCGGTTTTGCGCGGCAAACAGCAGTTGGGACCTATCGTCTTAAACGCGGCTCGGTACGATGCGCTGGGCCGGGCCGGTATCTTTATGTTGGGGCTATCGGCCTGGGCTTTGGTTTGGGGCGGGTTAGGTTGGCTGGCCTATGAGGCGGTCGCGCCGACCGATACAACGGTGGTCCAACTGCCCCCGATCGATCCAACCGAACCGGCAGCGCCGACGGCAGCCTTCACCGAAACCCCAACAGCGATACCGGCCACCGCGTCAGCCACCAGGCGACCGGCTAATACCGCGTCGCCCACCTCGACGCCGGCCGAAACCGTCACGGCGGCTTCGCTGGCGATCACGGCGACGGCCGCTTCGACGATAACGACTGCCTCTCCTCCAACCTCGCCGCCGACCGCTACCGCCACATCCACACCCGCGCCGACGGCCACGCCATCGGCGACAACGACCGCCACCGCGACAGCATCCCCCACCGCCACATCGACGCCCACCGTGCCGACCCATACGCCGACGCCTTCGCCTAGTCCGACTGACACCGCCACAGCGACCGCGACTAACACCGGCACCCCGACCGCCACCGCCACGGCCTCGCCAACTTCGACGCCGACGCCGACTGTACCGACTAACACGCCAACACCGTCGCCCAGCCCGACCGACACGGCTACCGCGACGGCGACCAACACCGGCACGCCCACCGCCACTTCGACAGCGACGCCCACCTTTACTTACACCCCATCACCCAGTCCAACCCATACGGCGACACCCACCGCCACCAACACGCCAACCGCTACGCCAACAAATACCGCCAGTCCGACAGCGACGTTTACGTCTTCACCGACTCGCACTCGCACCGCGACGCCCACCGCCACCCGTACCGGCACCCCGACCGTTACGCCTATCCCGCCGACCGCCACGCCCACACCCATCCCCACGTTAACTATCAGCCAGCGCGAGACCGTGATTACGACTTTAACCACCGGCAATGAGGCCCTACGCCGGACCATTGAGTCGCCTACGGAAGAAAATCTTCAAGAGTTGGAGACGCTGTGGGCCGACAATGCGCTCAGGAAGGTCGAAGCATTTGCCCTCGAGACCAACGAGCGCTACACCAGCCGCCCCTTCACGGTGCAGCTCGATTATATCCGGCCGCCGGCGGTTCAATCACAAGTTTCAATCCGGCAGGTGCTGGTCACCACCCGCGAGCGATGGACTTACAGCGGTCCAACCACGGCCAACGAGGAGGCGTTTGATTTCATCTATACCCTCAGCCGGCGCGGCGATAACTGGATCATTACTAACTTCACCTTCCGCAACTTAGCGACGCCGACACCGACGCCGGCCGTCACCCTGATTCCGCCCAGACGCCCGCCGTTAACCAGCACGCCTAGTCCAACTAGGGATGGCGAGTAAGATGTAATAATTCGGCGTGGCGTAAGACAAACTTAAGTGTGTCTTACAAATTAGTAAAACGCACAAAAAGGAAACCGATGTGAGCCAACAAGATGCCTACGCCCGCGCCGGAGTGGATATTGCCGCCGGCCAGCGGGCCACAGAGATGATGAAAGCCGCTGTGCAAGCGACTTATACGCCGGAGGTTCTGGCCGGTTTGGGCGCGTTCGGCGGGTTGTTTGACGCCGCCCAGTTAAAAGCGATGGCCGGACCGGTGCTGGTGGCCTCGACCGACGGCGTCGGCACTAAGACCAAAGTCGCTGCCCGGCTAAACCGTTGGGATACGATTGGTCAGGATTTAGTCAACCACTGCGTCAACGATATTTTGGTGCAGGGCGCGCGCCCCCTCTTTTTCCTCGATTACGTGGCCGCCTCGAAATTGAATCCGGCGCAGATCGCCTCGATTGTGGGTGGCGTGGCCGCGGCCTGTCAAGCGGCCGGCTGCGCTTTATTGGGCGGCGAAACCGCCGAAATGCCGGGCGTGTATGAGCCGGGGGAGATTGATCTGGCCGGTACTATTGTCGGCGTGGTTGAGCGTGATCAGCTTATCGACGGATCGACCATCGAAACGGGGGATGTTATCTTGGGATTACCTTCCACCGGGCTGCACACCAACGGTTACTCGCTGGCCCGGAAGATGCTCGACGGGTTGGATTGGGAAGCCCCACACCCGGAGCTGGGCGGCTCGATTGGCGAGGCGCTGTTGGCGGTTCATCGATGCTATCTGGAGCCGGTGCGCCGTCTGCTGGCGGCCGGGGTAACTGTGCGCGGGTTGGCCCACATCACCGGCGGCGGGGTGATCGATAACCTACCGCGCATTTTGCCGAGCGGCCTGGGCGCAGCTATCCAACGTGGGACCTGGCCCGAACCGCCTATCTTTGGCCTGATTCAGCAGCAGGGCGACATTCCGGCGGCGGAGATGTTTCACGCCTTTAATATGGGGTTGGGCATGCTGGTGGTTGTGCCGCCCGATGCGGTCGCGGCAGCGCAGGCCGCGCTAGGTGACGATGTGTTTATCGTCGGGCAGATTGACGCCGGTGGTGATGGGGTGGTGGTGGCGGGATAGGTTTTGCCTGCTATGCTGTCCCCATACATAACTCAAGTTGACACCTGGCCGTCCAAATCGGGGAGTAGGAAGTATGGAGTAGGGATTAGGGGGAAAATTCCAAAATCTGGGTCCTAATTACCGATGGTAGCCCAACATTAAACCGTGGTAACGGGAGATGATGGAAGATCGACCCAATAATCGACAGAATTGACAAGATTATCACGATTTTATCGGTCATAATTCGGTAAATCGTGTCAATTCTGTCTAATTTTTCTTCACCACGGTTTAGTGCAGATCTGCCTACCGATGATTGGGCCAAAAATTCGATGTTTTAGGTTCGGATTTTCGATGTTTGCGGAAAATTTTGAATGATCATGAATTTTTGGCGACAGATCCCCTCGATGACTGAATGATCGCCCATTTTTGTGAACCGATCGGCGCGATTTCTTGGGTTTTTCCATTTTACACGATTAGATCGGTGCCGTTACCGAATTATCGCCAATGTTACGGACAAATTCCAACGGTTACATAAATATTCCAATTTTTCTTGAATATTTCGCAACGGTCACGTAATTATCGCCAATGTTACGGATAAATCCCAACGGTCACATAAATATTCCAATTTTTCTTGAATATTTTGCAACGGCCACGTAATTATCGCCAATGTTACGGATAAATTCCAACGGTCACATAAATATTCCAACTTTTCTTGAATATTTCGCAACGGTCACGTAATTATTGCCAATGTTACGGATAAATCAGCGCGGTTTCTTAATGATCGGACAATTTTACGAATAGATCGGCGCGATTACTCAATGATCGCCAATTTTTAGGGACCGATCGACGCGATTTCCAATAGATTCGCCTTTTATGAATAGATTCAGACCAAAGCGGGGTTATGTTTAAACGCCTATTCAATCTTCTGGGCCTAAGTGTCATAGAACTTACGCAGTTCGAGACCCTAAAGGTTTCCGAAGTCACCTTTCAAGCAAAATCATGAAGCAATCGCGCTTATATTTTGTCTTAAAGATGCCTTATAAAACCTTTAGGGTCTGGTTTCTTCCAACTGCGTAACTCATATGTCAATGGTTATATTCAAATTTTAAGGTCGTGGACGAAACAATTGTGCGCTTATGAAATATAAGGGCATTAAAGATAGCCGCCCCTGTTGAAGAAACCGTTTGGAGGGTGGAAGATCGTGTAGATTGTGAAACTGAGATGTTATATAATTGTCGGAGAAGCGTGCAATCTAGCTGTGGAGCGGGATTGTGAACAAAATGCAACTTTAGAGAAAGCCGGCACACCACTTTCGGTACAAGAACAAATTTTTAATATAGACGATATTGTCAGCTAAGGAGCTAGACTATGTCTTACTTGCAAAGTCTTCAAAAACGGTTGAGAGAATGGACGAGAATCTCCACCTGGGGAGAGCCGCACAAGCCTGACGAAAGGAGTATTCGGTACAATATCGTGACCCAAGGTGGATTGTTGGGATTAGATACAGTAATTGTAGCTCAGCTCTTGAGTAGCGATAGTCTTGATATCTTTCTACATACTTCGACCATTTTATTTGCAGCTGCTATTCCACTCCTCGCATTTAGTGTTTGGAATGAGCAGAGCAAGCTAGAACGTATGAACATAGTTACTTGGAGCATGGATAATCACGCGGCGACCTGGGGCGTGTTCCTCTCGACGTTTGGGATAGCAGTTATCTTCTATCATTTCTCTAACCTTGCGGGTGTGATCTTTACTGTTATTGTCTACCTACTTGTTCACGCACACTTAAGCTATTTAGCACGGTTGGATCGAGTGAATAAGGATATTGATAGCCAGAACAAGTGATGGAGGAAGCTTTCACTTTACCTAATGCACTTTCGATTCATAGACATCGCCAAATCGCCAGCTAGCCAGCGGTTGCATGCGACCGCCCATATTTGCCGTTTTTCGGGATTGATTTTGGCGCTTTCAGTCTTCTTGATTGTTCGAGGTTACCCTCATCTTTGACCACTTTGTTACTCAGAATTACGAAGGGCGAGTATTTTCTGGATACGGCGTTTAGCGGCCTTTGAAGAGGAAGAAGCGACAGTCGCTCATTGGCAATTAAAACGTGATGGAAATCAACGAGGCATTGTTGAGGTGATAAAGAATGATTAACAATGTAGGCGTTACGCACTTGACATCGGACCATGTCATTTCGAGCGAAGAATGAGCGAGAAATCCCTAAAATCTTTGGTTGCAAACCGATGCTGTAGGGATTTCTCCGCCTTCGGCTACGAAATGACATGCCAACGGCGTAAGTCCTACAATGATCGAGAATTACAAGTAACGTTGGAACGGATTACTTATTTTCAGCAGCAAGTGAGGTATTTAAGGTAAGTAGAAACTAATCCGGCCAATTATCGTTTGTCGGTGAAGGGATACTTAACCGAATTGGACCGAATGAATTTAGAGGTCAGAGATTACCTATGGCTACATCCCAGCGAAATTAGCGACGTTGTCGTTACGGCTTAGAGAAGGCTCTTTGTATCACAGCCTTGGGTCTCGACCGCCGGCGATGGTGGGTGAGATGGTGAGGGATTGCCACTCTTTCCATCTCCGTCCATTTACCCATGCAGGCAAATTTCAGCCTTGTAATGAGGGAATGAACAAAACAGTAAAAGCCCTGTGAAGTGATCCCGACTTCGTGGGTTTTCTTTTTGTATGGTAGGCCACAGCCGTGATTTGGGCAGGGCTGTGGTATAATGTAAAGAAAGCCTCAGGACTTGTTGATTGTGTAAGGAGTATGAGTTACGCAGTTGAAGGGTTCAGGCTTTAAAATCAACCACGAATTGCACGAATTACACGAAAAAAGGATAAAAATTTGTGAAAATTCGTGTAATTCGTGGTTAAAAAAACTCGAACTGCGTAAGTTCTAAGGAGAATATCGTGTCCAAATTAACCTATGAAAATGAACTACCGCCTACGGATGAGTTCCAAAAGGTGTTAGCCGAAGCAATGGCCAATACGAATCCCGTTGATGATTTACTAGAGTTAGCCAACAACTTATGGGAATTTGAGCAAAAATATCAAATGCTGTCCGCAGATTTTTATGAAAAATATCAAACAGGCTCGCTTAATGATGAATTGCAACACTGTACTGAATGGGTAGCCACGTATGATTTTTTTATTAAAACCAAACGCACGGTATGACAATTCTCCTCATTATCCTCACCTATCTACATTTCCGGCTCATAAACACGTAGGCGACTCTGTGGTTGAGGCTGAATCACCGGATTTGAATGATGTGCTGGCGGAGATTGACGCCATCATTTACCCTGATGCGGAAACAATTAAACCTGAATGAAAAGTGATCGAAGTAA
Organism: Anaerolineales bacterium; assembly: GCA_020634935.1. Classification (GTDB taxonomy): domain Bacteria; phylum Chloroflexota; class Anaerolineae; order 4572-78; family J111; genus JAGRBY01. The sequence goes on along the minus strand of JACKAT010000021.1, from coordinate 53,708 downwards.
CATCGTAGCAAGTACCCTCTCCCAGCCTAATTATCCGGGCGAACCGGCTATGCGGTTTGGTTGTCTCGCCTCGATCAGTCGCTTGCCATTGTAAAGCCTTGATGCTATGCTTTACCTCTCTTTGCCAACATTTACGTAGCAATGGGTGAGCGTTAGGAAGTTGAATAAAAAATCTCCTAATCTCCCATCTCTAATCTCTCCCAGGAGTATCGAATGCCCTGTCGATTAGTCGTCCTCATCTCAGGATCAGGTACCAATTTACAAGCTATTTTAGACTCGGTCGCTCAAAAGACCTTGGCGGCGGAGGTGGTGGCTGTTGTTTCCAATCGCCAGCAGGCGTATGGGCTCACTCGGGCCGAACAGGCCGGTGTGCCGACGGTTTATTTTCCGTTGAAACCCTACCTCGAGGCTGATCGTGATCGCCGGGCTTACGATGCTGATCTGGCCGAACGGGTTGAGGTTTTCGAGCCGGATCTGATTGTGCTGGCCGGTTGGATGCTGGTGCTTTCGCCAGCATTTTTAGACCGCTTCCCCAATCGGGTGATCAACCTCCACCCGGCGCTGCCCGATACTTTTCCCGGCACCGAGGCCATTGGCCGGGCGTTCGAGGCGTATCAGCAGGGCGAAATCACCCACAGCGGTTGTATGGTTCACTACGCCGTGCCGGAGGTCGATGCCGGGCCGGTTATCGCTCAAGAGGTGGTGCCGATCGACCCGGATGACACGCTCGACACCTTTGAGGCGCGGATGCACGCGGCCGAACATCGCATTATCGTCGAGGCGGTGCGCCGGGCGTGCGCGGTGTTTGATTAAGTTGTACGATAATTACTCTCCGCACAACGTGAGCTAACTTACATACTATTTTCCCCAGTTCACGTTATCATAAATGCCAGAATTCAATTGACGGCCTGTCAGGTCTGGCTGGAATGATTCTCCCCAGTCTTAATAATTGCGTAATAAAGCTGAATAACAATAGATTACAATGATATTTATCGGAGCGACAAAGATGGCTTGTCGGAGCGACAAAGCTGGCTTTGTCAAACCGATCAAAGCAGAGCTTTGATGCTCCAAGATGCCCAGACCTTTATTTTCAGAGGGATAGTATAATGCTAATCGATCTAGAGCGTGATAGTGAATCGCCGATGCTTGAACAAGAGGGTCAACCGGCGGTGGAAGCTGATGAGTCGTTTTTGAGCCGAAATTGGCCAAAGTTGGCGGCGTTGGCCATTTGGCTGCTGTTGTTGGGTGGTTACGCCTGGTATTACATCAGCAATGATCTGACCCCGACCAAAGCCGTGGCCGAGATGGTGGGGCTGCTTCAATCGCCGTATGGGGTGCTGCTCTACATTCTGATTTACGCGCTGCGCCCGATCATCTTTTTCCCGGCCACGGTTTTGACCGTCACCGCCGGGGCCGTTTTTGGCAGTGGTTCGATTTATAATCTGGCCCTGGCTGTTCTGTACACCATCATCGCCAGCAATACGTCGGCGACGGTGGCTTATTTGGTGGGGCGTTACTTTGGCAAGGGGCTGCTCAAAGAGGCCGCGGGTGACAATTCAAATGTGATCCAACGCTATACCGACCGCATGCGGCAAAATAGCTTTGAGACGATTTTGGTCATGCGCTTCATCTTTTTACCGTATGATCTGGTTAACTATCTGGCCGGATTCTTGCGGATCAATTGGAAACCCTTTATTCTGGCCACGTTCCTGGGCTCCATACCGGGTACGATTGCCTTTGTCTCGTTTGGGGCCTCGCTCACGATTACCGACCTACTCGAAGGTAAATCGCCGGAATTTAACCCGTGGGTGCTGGCCTTTGGCGTGGTTATTTTTGTGGTCAGTCTGGTGATTTCGCGCTACTTCAAGAAGCGGGAAGCTCGGTAAGTATTTAGATAAAATCCGCATACCTGGTAATTAGTAATTGGTAAATGGCTGTTCTCTAATTACCAATTACCCCATCTCGAAATATCAAAGTTATCAACCTGAGTTCGATAATTAGACAGAACCTTCGGCAAGATTTAGAAGATTTTTACCTATTTTTCATCTTTCAAATCCTGTTAATCCTGTCTATTTCGGCAATTCTCGAACTGAGGTTATCAAATTACATTCCTCGATGGAGAAATCGATATGAGCCATATTCCAGAGGTAGAACTTTTACCCAAAGATAAATATAACGAAGCGCTCCTGGCCAATGCTCACCCGGCCCAATGGATCAACCCTGAGCCTAAGCCGCGTTACAACTTGGTGGTGATTGGCGGCGGAACGGCAGGGCTGGTGGCGGCGGTGGGCGCGACCGGATTGGGGGCCAAGGTGGCCCTGGTCGAACGTGATCTGCTGGGGGGCGATTGCCTCAACGTGGGCTGCGTGCCTTCTAAAACGGTCATCCGGGCCTCGCGGGTATTTAACGATGCCGTGGCTTCGGAATTAGGAGTGACGATACCGGCCGCCACGGAAGCCCATTTTGCCGCCGCGATGGAGCGCATGCGGCGGGTGCGGGCCGAACTCAGTAAGGATGATTCGATCTGGCGGTTTCAAGGCTTAGGGATCGACGTTTTTCTGGGCGGCGGTCGCTTTGCCGGCCCGGACACGGTGGAGGTTGGCAGCAAACGCCTGCATTTTCAAAAGGCGTTGATTGCCACTGGCGCGAGAGCCATGCATTTGCCGATCGAGGGGCTGGCCGAGGCCGGCTATCTAACCAACCATACGGTTTTTTCGCTAACGCAGCGCCCCAAACGGTTGGGGGTGATCGGCGCCGGACCCATTGGCAGCGAGTTAGCTCAGGCGTTTCGCCGGTTGGGCAGCGAGGTGGTTGTGTTCGATATTTTGCCTCAAGTGTTGGGCCGGGAAGATGAAGAGGCCGCTAAAATTGTCGAGTGGGCGCTGCGTCGAGAAGGCATCGAGTTGATGCTGAACGCGCAGATTAAACGGATTTCGACTGAGGGCTGTGACAAAGTTTTTCACTTTGAGCATGACGGCCAGGCCAAGACGATGGCTGTTGATGAGATCCTATCGGCAGTGGGCCGGACGCCGAATATTGAAGGGTTGAACCTTGAAGCGGCCAACATCGAGTACAACAAAAAAGGGGTAGTGGTTAACGACTATCTCCAAACCAGCAATCCCAATGTCTACGCTGCCGGCGATGTGGCGATGAAGTACCAGTTCACCCATACCGCCGATGCCGCCGCCCGGATCGTTTTGCAAAATGCGTTGTTCTTGGGCCGCAAGCAGCTCAGCGCTTTAACGATCCCGTGGGTGACTTATACCGACCCGGAGGTGGCTCACGTGGGCATGTATCCTCACGATGCAGCCGAAGCGGGCCTGGAGGTCGATACTTTTACGGTACCGATGGCTGAAGTGCATCGCGCCGTGGCCGACGGCGATGAAGAAGGGTTTGTGAAAATTCACGTCCAGCGGGGTACCGACAAAATTTTAGGAGCCACGATTGTGGCTCGCCACGCCGGGGAGATGATCAGCGAAGTCACGCTGGCTATGGTCGGTAAGGTGGGCTTAAAGACACTGGCCACGGTTATTCACCCCTACCCCACCCAAGCCGAGGCGATCAGAAAGGTGGCCGATGCCTACAACCGGACTCGCTTGACCCCCCCGATCAAACGGCTTTTTACGGGCTGGCTCGACTTATCCCGCGAGGGTTGGTTTGACCGGCCTAAAACAAAAATGGCGGCCGGTGTTCTGGCCACCGCGGCGGTTACGACCTTAGCCTTGGCCGGGGGAAAATTGTTTCAGAGGAAATAAGCGGCGCAGCTACTTCGACAAAACCAGGTGACAGTCACTTAAACGCGCATTTATCTACAATTAAGTGACTGTCACCTTTGGAACTAATTTTCATCGGCGTCATCAGCGATGGCCCCGGCAATATCGGCCATTAAGCCTTTGGGCCATTTAGTCTGGCTGTTATAGCGAGCGTCGGTCAATTCGGCTCCGCGCAAGATCGAAGTGGACAAATCCGCGCCTTTTAAATTGGCGCCGCGCAAATCGGCCCGGCCCAGATCGGCGTTTTTGAGGTTAGCTTGGCTTAAGTTGGCTTCAGACAGAACCGCCCGGCGCAGATCGGCACTGATCAACTTGGCCTGGCTCAAATTCGCCCGGCTCAAATCGCTGCCGCGCAAATTGGTCCCGCTCAGATCGACCTGAAACAGGTTTGCGCCGGTTAAATTGGCTCGATTTAAGTTGGCACCCTCGAGTAAATCGGTGCTGGCCAGTAGGGCTTGATCGAGGTTGGCATCGTTCAAAATGGCCCGGCTGAAATCCGCGCCGCTCAGTTTGGCGTGGGTGAGATTAACTCCGGCTAAATCCGCGCCTTCCAATTTAGCGCCGCGCAGGTCGGCGTGGCTCAAGTTAACCGTGCCGCTGAGTTCGGCTTCGCTCAGGTCGGCCCCGGCCAAATTGGCGTAGCTGAGATCGGCGTCGATTAAAAAAGCATCCACTAAGATGGCTCGATTGAGATTAGCCCGGCTTAAATTAGCCCCGCTCAAATTGGCTCCCCCCAAATTGATGCCGCTTAAATCGACTCCCTGAAGATCCTGGCTCTGGAGTTTGATATAACCCATCACTGCCAGATGATCTTCTATTTGCCTGCGTGTGAGTTTTGTCATTCAATATTCCCCCTCTGGATTGCCATTTATTTTTACCTCGTTATGTCGCAAAAGGCAAGATTTAAGCTGGCCATCTTGTGAAAAGTGGGATGTGAGACCTATAGACGATACCCGGTGAAATATGATACAGTGAGCAGGAAATGGTTTTGTGATGATTGGCGGAGTTGGCGATGGCGAAATTAGTACGCGATGAAATTCTGGAGATGATTAAGACAGCCAGGGCTGAGGGCGAACCCCCCAATTTTAGCGATGCTGACTTGAGCCGCACTGACCTCTATTATATCGATCTCAACAAGGCTGATTTGACCTGGGCTAATTTGAGCGGGGTCGATTTAAGCTACGCCGACTTGCGCTGGGCCGACTTAAGCGGGGCTAATTTAACCGCCTATGCCGGGCCGGGCGAAACGATTTTGGTGAGAACCAGCCTGGAAGGCGCCGATTTGCGCGGCGCTTCCTTGTGCGGGGCCATTTTAGAAGGCGCTAATCTCAAAAAGGCCAACTTGAGCGACGCCACCCTCAAATGGACCGATCTCAGCCGGGTGTCGATGGGGGGGGCTAGCCTCAGAGCCGCCAACCTGCGTCGAGCGAATTTGAATAAAGCCCACTTGCATCGATGCGATCTTAGCCGGGCTAACTTGCAGTTGGCCCATTTAGTGGAAGCCGATCTCAGCCAATGCGATCTACGGAGCGCCGATCTGACCGGAGCCAATTTAAGCGGGGCCAATCTTAATGGAGCCGCGTTGGTTGAAGCCAATCTTAATTGGGCCAATTTACGGGGGGCTCGGCTGGGCGGGGTGAGCTTACGAGGCGCAAGTTTAAGCGGGACGCTCATCGACGCGACCACGGATATTGAACAAGCCTGGCTGTTGGTCTGGGAAATCGTCAACCTCGGCGCGGTTGAGCGAGATTTACACGGGTGCGATTTGCAGCGGGCGAACTTGAGCAAAGCCAACTTGAGCCGGGCCAATTTACAGCAAGCGAACTTGGACAAGAGCGATCTGTTTCGAGCCGATTTGAGCCGGGCTAACTTGCGCGAGGCGAACCTGCGCGGCGCTAAACTTTTCAGAACCGATTTACGCGGCGCTGACTTGCGCGGCGCCGATCTGTTGGGGGCCGACCTGACCCGCGCCAACCTGAAAAATGCCGATCTACGCGGTACGCATTACAACGAGACCACCATCTGGCCGATCAACTTTGACTTGATTCAAACGGGAGTTGGCCGAACAATTTTATCACCGTGAGGTAATGGCCCAAACCACGCCCCATAAAACGCCCCATATTGTGCCACTTATAGCCCCAAAGATAATCCAATAGGCCGCTTCATTGCCCATAATACCGGCAAATCTCATCATCAAAGTGGCTCCGATGATCCCAAATAGCGTTCCCAATATCCCCCAAAAACGCATCGAATTTTTGATCTGGCCCCACTTTTCTAATTTTTCAGGCGGCAGCGTTTTTAGCGTTGTCCGAACCAAATAAACTACCATAAAAATGGCTAACAACCCGGTCACACTGGCGATAGCTGCCCAAAAAATAACCCAGCCCATGCCTAATAGTTTTGATGACTATCAGGCGGGCTCGCCGTGGGCTGGCTCGATGGATTGATGGCATTCTCATCGTCAGGCGGAGCGGTCAAACCCCTGAGGACTCGTCGCAAAACACCCGCAAGCAGCATGCCGCCGCCTGCGCCTAGCAATATTCCTTGCCACGTCCCGTCGAGGGCGTAGCCGATGGCCGCGCAAATAAATGGGCCAGCCAAGATCAAGAGCATTAAATAATCTTCAATATGTTTCATAGGTCACAATAAAGGTGGCGGTCGCTTTTTCATGAGCAAAGCCGTTGTTTTCGTCGATCAGACGGGCATTGATGATTAAGTGACTGCCACCTTGTCGCTAAATTTAGAATTGCCGGATTAGGGGTCAATATTTTGACGAAGCTATTTATTCATGGTATAGTACAGCCATCAAGGTTAGTCAATGGCGACTGGCCTGTTTCCTGAAGTGAGACTCCAGAACTGACCTGGGGTCTTCTTTTTTTAATGAGCTATTTTAACACATCTGACTTGGCCTGACAATCAAAATACCGTTTAATGTTTTATCGCCAGAAGTTAACAAAACTATTTTTTATTACTATTTGCTGCTTCGCTGCCTATCTTTTATCCCCTCTCCAATCAACCACCAGCGCTCACCCTTTAGATGAATTTTATCAAGCTACGTTTATTACATTAGCTTCTAACCGGGTTAATCTGATCGTTGAACAGTACCCCGGCATCTTGGTGGCTCCAAAAATCACCGCTCTGATTGATACCAATGGAGATGAACTGATCTCCGAGGCTGAGCGTCAGACCTATGTATCTCTGTTTTTGACAGACGTTACTTTTGAAGTCGATGGCGTTCCCACTCCGCTTCAAATCACTGCCCTTGAGTTTCCGACCGTATTAGATCTACGGGCCGGCATCGGCGTTATCCGATTTTATTTGTCGGCCGATTTGCCGGCTAATCATCGCGGCGATCACGCCCTATTTTATGAGAATAATTACATGGGGGACTCCGCCACCTACTTGGTCAATGCCTTGAGCGACAAACCCGAATGGATCCAAATAAACCAACAAAATAAGGATGTGTTTCAGAAAAGTGTCCGGATCGATTATACCATTAGCCCGGAAGCGCCGGTCGATAGTGGCAGCGACGCCACCTTATCCAATATCGACGTGCCGGGCGGGGTAACCGCCGGCCAGAAACAATTGGCCGGTTTTTTGTATAATTTCGAGCTGACGCCGTTATTGATGCTGGCCAGTCTGGGCTTGTCAGTTGTGTTAGGCGGGTTGCACGCCTTAACCCCCGGTCACGGCAAAACGTTGGTGGCCGCGTATCTGATCGGCAGCCGGGGTACCGTCCGGCATGCCATGTTTTTGGGCGGGATTGTAACCTTTACCCATACGGCCTCGGTCATTGTGATCGGGCTGCTGGCGCTGCTGGCCAGCCAATTTCTCGTTCCCAACCTGCTGGTGCCGGCTCTGGAAGTGGCCTCGGGCCTGCTGGTGGTTATTTTGGGCCTGCAACTGCTGCGGGCGCGCTGGGTAGAATATCGCCAAAATTCCGAGCACGCTCATCATGATCACGATCACCATCATCATCATCATCATCATCTCGATGAGCACGATCACGCTTATGCTCATAAACATGGATTGCCGCATCATCACCATCACCCTGACGAGCCTGTCACTTTAGGGGGCCTGCTGACCCTGGGCATCTCCGGCGGTCTGGTGCCTTGCCCGGAAGCCTTAGGCGTTATGCTGATCGCAATTGGGCTCAACCGAATTTTGTTGGGGTTGGGATTGGTGGTGGCCTTTAGCTTTGGCCTGGCGGCAGTGTTGATTTTAATCGGGGTGCTGTTGGTCCGAGCCAAATCCCTGCTAGCTCGCTTTGAAGGGACCGGATCACGCTGGCAGACGCTGCTGCCGCTTATTAGCGCGGTAATTGTGACGCTGTTGGGGGTGGGGATTTTAATTAAAGGGGTGCTGCCATATCTTGGCTAAAACATGGAGACCGCCGACCGTTGACCGCCAAAAGCCCATAGAATGGCCTTATTTTCGCGGTCTGCGGTCGGCAGTTGGTGGGTTGTCGGCTCAAGGCCAATTTTGGCGACAGAATATAAGCCGACTTCTAGGTCGTTGCGAAACGGCCCATATCCTGGCTGGCATAAGTGCTCACAGCGGCGTTGGCCACCTGGCGAGCTTCCAGCTTTTCGACAACCTCTTCTAACCGAGTAGCCGGAATGGTACACGTCAGCTCTTCCGGCCCCATGCCGGTACGAACGCGGCTGAGCATACAACCGGTGCTCATGGCTACCTCATTTTGCTCTACCGACATCGGAATAATATGACACTGTGGCTTACCGACAATAGGCATGCCGCTAAAGCCATCGTGGACGACCATGCTTTGGAAGGCGTTGAGCCGCAGCAGAACCACATCAGGCTCGACCGGGCTAGCCGCCAAGGGACCGTAAGTGATGTAATGGGGTTTCTGGCTAACGGCCGGCAACTGCATGGCTTCTTCGGGAGTCACCCACTCGCATTCCAGGATTCCCTGAACATCTTCATTGTTCATCACCTCTGACAGCGATTTCAACCCGTGGGTAACGCTGCCCACACTGCAATTGTAATGATCTTGAGGTACGGTCGTAAAGGTGCGGTTCTGAGCTTTGATCCAGAAAACACAGCCGGCTGCTACTTTACCGGTTCGGCCGTCGGCGCTGGGCGGCGGCATTGGCCCCTCATAAGCATCCACGCCGGCCGGGGGCTCCTGCGAAAATGAGATGGCGATAGGGGCGTACTTTAAGCCCAGCACTTTGGTGAGGCGCTGCGATAGCTGGCTCCACTGATTGTTGCTCACAAAAAATCCTCCTGGTTAAGGCTAAGAAAAATTAGTTTTGACGACACTTGGCACACACCCCTTGAAATTCAAGGAGGTGATTGAGAATTTGGAAATCAAATTTTTCGGCTAACTCTTTGGCTAATTGATCGGCGGTACAGTGGTCGAACTCGATGGTCGTGTCGCAGTTGGTGCAGACCAAATGGTGGTGGCCGCCTGAAGCCGACACAAACCGCTGCGTTGGATCATTTAAGTAAAGCGGGCGAACCAGCTTCAATTCGACCAATAATTCCATTGTCCGGTAGACGGTTGCTCGACTGAGCTTGGTATAGACTTTTTGTCCCTCTTCTAGAATTTGATTGTGACTCAAATGCTCCGGGTGATTCTCTAAAACCTCGATGACCGCCAGCCGCGCCGGAGTCATTTTGAAGCCAGCTTTTTTGAGACTATTCGCTAAATTGACTATTTTTGACATCGTCTGAGCTTGCCCTTTTCTTATTGAGACAACTTTCTCAATTATGATGAGGAAACTATCATTTGTCAAAAATGTGTTATAGCGAATATCGGCGTTTAAGAGTTTGGTCGACCAGGTGACTGGCACTTAATCGCGTTAATTGTATCGTTGTGTTTCCCTCAGCGTTCTCGATTGGGTCAAAAGTGCCGGTCACCTGAATAGTTATAGCGAATATTGGCATTTAAGAGTTTGACAACGAACCTGGCTAACCTATAATCACTAGACCGCACTGCACCCTTCGATCTGGCCTCGCCTGCTCAGGATGCTGCGGTCTAGTGATTATGATTTCTGATGAAATACATCGAATCGCCCTCGTCCCCAACTGAAATGGCCCCTAGACCGGCCATTGGGTTTTTTCGCTCTAAAGCTGCGCTTCGGGTGCTGTTGGTCATTTTGGCTCTGGCGGCGCTGGTCGTTATCCGTGATAATGAGCTGGCCGGATCGCTGGGCAGCCGCGCCCAAACCTTTGTTACCATTTTTCTTAGTATTTTCATCGAAGCTGTTCCGTTCCTGTTAGCCGGTTCTATCGTTTCGGGACTGCTTGAAGTGTATGTGAGCAATCACACGCTGTACCGGTTCGTGCCGCGCCATCCGGCAGCGGCGGCGCTGGTGGGTGGGGGGCTGGGTTTGATCTTTCCCGTGTGTGAGTGTGGCGTGGTGCCGGTGACGCGGCGGCTGTATCTAAAGGGGCTGCCCATCTCGATGGGAATCGCTTTTATGCTGGCCGCGCCGGTCATCAACCCGATTGTATTGGCCAGTACCTATGCCGCCTTTGGCTGGGGGCCTATCCTCTATGGCCGGGTGATCTTAAGTTTTTTAATCGCCTCGATGATTGGGTTTCTGTTTCATTTTGCCGACCCGGCCGATATTTTACGGCCGGACCAACTGGCATCCTCTGACCATCACCACCACCACGACCATAGCCACGATCATGCCGATGCAAAAGGCGTCAATCGCTTCTGGAAGGCGTTGAGCATCGGCGGCGACGACTTTTTTGATATGGGCCGTTACTTGATTGCCGGCTCGATGCTGGCGGCGGCGATGCAAACCTTGATCCCCCAGCCATTCTTATTGGCGCTGGGCGCCGGCTCAGCTACTTCAATTTTTACCATGATGATGCTGGCTTTTGTGCTGTCAGTGTGTTCTACGGTCGACTCGTTTCTGGCGCTGGCCTTTGTGAACTCGTTTCCACCGGCAGCTATTCTGGCCTTCCTGGTGTTTGGGCCGATGGTCGATATCAAAAGTTCGCTGATGTTTTTGGGGGTTTTCAAACGGCGGGTAGTGCTTTATTTGATCTTACTACCGCTCATGGCAACGCTAATGATTACCGTTTATCTTAACCTTAATGTGAGTTGGTAATGATGACCACAGGTTGGAAAACTATTATTTTGATGGCGATGGGCCTCTTTTTGTTTAGCCGAATTTTGAACGGCACGTTGTTGTTTTATATTAACGAACGTTTCTTCTGGCTATCTGTCCTGGCCGCTGTGGGGCTTATTTTAGTCGGGGTCAGCTATCGCTACCGGGCCGATCATGACCATCACGAGCCTGATCACGCGGGGTACTCGCATGGCCGGCTGAGCTGGGCCGGATTGCTCTTGATCGCCTCGCCCATTGTATTGGGGCTGGTCATTCCGCCCAAACCTTTGGGCGCGGCAGCGATGACCAATCGCGATATCAGCCTCGAGTCGCTGACCTCGGCGGCGGCGCCGGAGGGCGGCATAATTTTGTCCAAACCCAAAACTGAAAAAAATATCCTCGATTGGATCGTTGAGTTTCGACAGACATCGGATCCGGCCGCCTTAGCCGGCGAGGAAGTTAAGCTGGTCGGCTTTGTCTATCGGGACGAGCGGTTTGGCGAAGACAGCTTTATGGTCAGCCGTTTTGTGGTGAGTTGCTGCGCCGCCGATGCCGCGCCTATCGGACTGGTGGTTCACTGGCCTGACAGTCCGACTTTGGCTGATGATCAGTGGGTCGAAGTGGTCGGTGTATTGGAGCCGGGCGAGTTTGAAGGTGAGCAACTGCCCCTGGTCAAAGCGGCCTCGGTAACCCCAACCGATGTTCCCAACCAACCTTATCTTTATCCTTTTTAAAGGTGTTCGTGATCCAGGGATATGACTTCTAATCGCTAATCTCCGGCCATTACCGGTTTAAGGCCGTGTCTGTTATAATTTATGTCGTTTGGTATGTTACCTCTCAAAAGATCAAAAATTAACCGCTTTGACATTATTGTGATCGCGGTTTTACTGGTCATGGCCCTGATAACCGTATTGATCCTTTGGCGCGGTGATCAGGTGGGCCTACAAGTGGTCACCGTTAGCCCGGCTCAAGCGGCTACCGATGTGTCAACTCGCTCCCAGATCAAAGTGACGTTCGATCAGGCCATCTTAGCGCCGGAGACGGATCAACCGCTTCTAACCGTTAGCCCATCCGTGAGCGGCACCGTGCGTTGGGATGATAAGGCCCTGTCATTTACCCCGGCCTTACCTTTAACCTCAAACACCCTCTACACGATCACCGTAACCGGCGATGTGACCAGCCAGCGAGGTCGTCCGCTCAAAGAGGCCGTCAGTTGGCAGTTTCAAACAGGTCAGCCTCGACTGCTTTATATCGCCAAAGATACGGCCGGCAACGACCAGATTTTTGTTATCGATCCGGATGGCGGCGAGGTGGTGCAGTTAACTCAGGAAATCTATGGGGTGTTTGATTACGCTCTCGCGCCGGATGCCTCGACCGTTGCCTACTCGGCGCTGCGCGAAGACGGCGGCAGCGATTTGTGGGCCACTACGCCCGATGGCCAGACGCGCTACCCGTTATTGACCTGCCCGGACGCCGTATGCAACGGGGTCGCCTGGCAGCCCAACAGCGACCGGCTCATTTACGAGCGCCGTAACATGCTCGTACCCGGCGCCGCGCCGGGGCCGCCTCGGTTGTGGTGGTTAAACCTGGCCAACAGCGAAACGGTGGCGGTATTTGATGACAATCAGATTATCGGTTATGGGGCGACGTGGGCCGCAAATGGCCAGTGGTTAAGTTACATCGCTCCCAGCAGCCAGGGGGTCCAGCTCTTTCATGTCGATGACGGGCGTAACTTTGTCATTCCCAGCCGATTAGGCGGCCTGGCCATCTGGGACCCCGTGGGCGAGTCGCTGCTGGTGGCCGATATTCAACCCAGCGCTGAGGGTTTTGCCGTGCATTTGCTCAAAGCCTCCCCTGTTTCAGGGGAGTTGGTTGATATTTCGGGCGATAACCAATTGGTGGAAGATACGTCACCGACCTGGTCGCCGGATGGGCAGTGGATTGCGTTGACGCGAAAGGCGGCCGGGGCTTCGATGGGCAAACAGGTTTGGTTAATGCGCTCAGACGGCAGCGAGGCCCACAGTCTAACTGATAATACGGAAATCCATCACGGCTTACCGGCCTGGTCGCCGGATGGGCGCTATCTGGCGTTTCAGCAATTTCCCCTGCGGGCAATCGATGCCAAGCCGAGTATTTGGCTTTTTGACTTTGAAACAGAAACGATGCAGCAACTGGTGGCGGACGGTAACCGGCCAGCGTGGATTCCTTAACTCCGTAATAATCAAAGATATTATAGGTTTTCGAAAAGTTAGCGTTCACAAACCTATAAGGTCTGGTTTGAGATAAAAAAAATGCTGCTCCGATGGAGACACCGAAGCAGCAACATAGAGAGAGAGGAGGTCCAGTACCTATCATCCTGGACGCAACCTGAGTATATCACACCAACATTACGATTTACATTACGGCGAAAGAAATCGAAAGTTTTAATTATATAAATAGATTCTAATAATTTTCTTATAAGTTCCTTATGGTATTTACATGTAAATGACTTATAGTAGTAGACAGTAAAGTGTTGAGCCTCTCCTTTCTCTTTCAGTCATAAGTCCTCCTTTGTAAAAGCCGGGTTAGAACAACTCGGCTTTTTCCCTTTTCTGGCCCCTTAGGAATGAAAAATAAATAAGTTCGGCCATGTCATTGCGAGCGAAGCGAAGCCATCCCCTATTCCGAACACGGAGATGGCTTCGTCGTTCCTCCTCGCCATGACCAATGCGGAAATCATTCTTTTGCCATTCCTTAGTAGATAGCCATACTTCCTTAGCCGAAGCTGGATCGAAGGGGACCTTGTGTCTTATTTTTATAGTTTTTGAAGCAAACAGAGCATGTGCTGAGCGGCTGGAGACGTATCGAACGGTTGGTTAAGATCAAAGTCACCGTGCCAGCCGACAACGCCAAATTTAGCCGATAGACGCACTAACAACTGGATCTCCTGAGGTATGATCAGTCGCTCCAGGGCTTTATCGAAAATAACCCGTTCATTGTCGCCCTCATAAACGCACATGGCTGTTTCAACTTCCGTTGTGGCCGTAGGGAGTGGATATAGTGAATAAGGTAGAGACCATGCGGCTTGAGATTACCGGCTACCGTTTGAAAGTGACGGACAATATCTTCATTTGTAAGCAGCGGGTCGATCCCGTCAAACGTACTAACAGCTTAAGCTGATTTCGTCAACCGAACCGAGCCTGATCTAGGTCTGATCAGAGGGGCCTTTTCTGAGTGCCTTTTTGATCCGCTGCCACTCCTGTTTGATTAAGGCTACCTCCTGTTCGCTGAACTCATCCGGGCTGTATCTGGCCCGTACAAACGTATCAGTTACATCATGAATCTCGGTTTCAACCGTTGGTATCGATTCTTGCAAGCTCGGCTCATACTCATAGGGAGTTTGACTCTCACGGCGATGCAGCCCGGCTTGTTCGGCCCGGTTGAGGATGTTGAGGTAATAATATAAAACTCGCTGACGCGCCGACGCCTGTCTCAGATTTAACCAATTTCGAAGCCGGCTGGTTGAGACTGGTTTGACTGGTCTAAATGAAAGCTCCCGGCTCGGTAGAAGCGCCAAACCGGCTTCAGCCCAACCTCTTAAGGAGCGCCACAGTACTGCCCATAACCGCAGCAGCCAATCGAACAGCTTGAATTTTTTTAGACTTTGCAGCGTACCGGCGTGATCCTCCAGGTAGATTTTGATGAAGTAACCGAGCACACCTAACGCCACCAACCAAAACAGCAGCGAGCGCAAGATTTCCCACCAAGGCGGATACCCGCCCTCTGCGGATGGCGGCGCGACCGGCGGCGGGGAGGGCAGAGGCGGTGGTGTGGTTGGGGTGTCAAAACCGATTAAACTTAACAGCCACAGCACCGGGATGGTCACTAAGATAATCAGCAGTTGGACTAAAAAAACCAGTATGGCGATGATGAATTGCACCACCAGACCGGCTGTTCTCAGAAAGCCAAGTGTGTAGTGAGTCGGCAGCAAAAAGGCGATGACCATGACCAGTCCCCAAAAAATGAACGCGTATTTAGCCCAATTTCGGGTAAAATGGGGCGGCGGCGTTAAATGCTGTAATCGCCAGCGCACCAGCAGCCGGGTCAAATTGACCTGGCTGAGCAGGATCAGGCCCACGGCGAAGTAGAGCAGCGCATTAAAAATAACCCCACCCAAAGCCGGGCGGCGTAAGTTTGTTAAACTGTCCAGCCCAAATTGAGCAATGGTGTGCGTGACACCGGAAATAAGAACCAAGATAATACCGCCCCAAAAAAAACGAGCAATCAGGCTTTGCAGCGTCAGTCGATTATCGATGTAGGGGTCATACAGATATTCAAAATCAGCGATGGTGGCGGTCGCCATGGCCCAGGCTAGAAAGGCCAGGGTCACGCTCACATAGAATTCGGTGGTGAAGAATAGATGGGGCATGTCCCAGATGGCCCGTAGTTCCGCGCCGGCCACGGTCAGAGGTTTTTGGAGCAAGTTGAGAAGCTTGATCAAAACGATCAGCACCACGGCCTCGGCTAGGCGAAAGCGCAGCCGGGAATCGACGCTGGCGCGATAACGCAGAGACAGCCGGTAGGCGTATATGCCTTCAATGGTGGTGATCAGCATGGCCAGCAAAAAGTAAATCCCCGACCAGTTCGGGTTAACCTGTCGCACCAGGTTAACGATGGACACGTTCAAGCACATGATCATGGTGACGATCATCAGCGGCCTGAAAAAGTTATCGGTCCACGGATCGCGGTTGACCTCAAGGAGTTCGACCGGGTCCAAACCATCTAGGTGATGGTGTGCCATGCGTCCACATCCCTTTCGCCTGTCACCACAAAAGACATCACGCCCAACGCCTGCACCCGTTGCAGGCGAGGGTAATTATAGGCGGCCGGTTGGATGAAAACAAGCGTCGGTTGGAAGCCGGCCCGCTTGAGCAGCAAGGCCATATTGAGCAGCGCGTCAGACTCAACCGAAGTGATAATGATGACCGTGCTGCCCCAGGCCAAGGTTACACTTTCGCGGCGTAGATTTTTCAGAAAGGTACTTTCCTCAGCACCTTCGATGCGCGCCAAAATTTCGAGCAGCTGCATGAGATGCTTTTGCCCCTTGCCGGACGAAAGGCGGAAAGTTTGTTGGCGTTCAGTCAGCGGGTCGAGGGCGGTGGTACTGAAGCCAAACGGGAGTTGTTCGATGGCGCTAATGTGGTTGGCCAGCGAAGCCGCCGCCACGATAGCCAGTTCAATAGCGACATCAGCCTGACCGGGGCGACCGTAATCGACCCGATCCATATTCAAAAAAATCACATTGTCGCGAGCGATAGCCGTCTGAAATTGTTTGACCAGAAGCTGGCCGGTGGCGGCGGTGGCCGGCCAGTGAATATGACGAAAATTATCACCCTGACTGTAAGGACGTACCCCGGTCAAGCGCGTTGTGTCTCGAAAGAGGGGCAGCGGGGTTGGCAAGATCACTTGCGGGCTGATGGTCGGCAGGAGGAGCCGGGTGATGGGCAAAATTTTCGGATAGACAATTAGCTCGCTGGGTTCAAGCTGGCGGGTAAGACGGGGGATGATGGCCAGCAGGTCGCTCGACTCCAGCAGCAGCGGCCCCACCTGGTAGTACCCGCGCCGGCGAGCGTGAAGGGTATAGTGAGTCGCATGACGCCCCTTGCCGGGCAGGGTGACCAACTGACGGTAAAAGGGGGGCGTTGACAGAACAGGCGAAAAGGAGTCATTGAGCATCAGCCAGGGGACCGGCAGCATGCTCAGATTCTCAAGGGTCAGCGTGACCGTGATCTCTTCCCCTAAAAAAGCCCGCGTCGGCAGGCGGCGGCTAAAAATCAGCCGGGTCAGCATCCGGCGCGCCCAGAAACGCGTTGCCACGTACACACCGATCATTAGATAGACAATGGTAAAGAAGAAGTCGATGCGCAGTAGGGCGGCCAGCACAAATAGGATTAAAATAAAAACGATGAAATTGCCCATGGATTGGCTCGCCGAGAGGATTAACTGCCAAGGGTAACATTACCGGCCACAATTTGCAAACTCGGCGTGAGATTGATCGCGCTGGCGACGACGTGCCTAGCTGCTGTTATCGCTACCCCCTTTTCAAAAGCCATTGCCGCCAACCAGCTCAAAACCCGATACGCGGTCGGCCAACTGGCTAAACCATTGATATTTATCAAGCAGTTCGCCGCGCAATCTCGGTGCGAACCACAGGCGCGACTTTAGTGCCATACAACTCGATAGCGTGCATAACCTGCTGGTGAGGCATCGTGCCGACGCCCATCATGAGCAGGAAGCGCTGGTGGCCAAAGATGTCGTGCTGCCACAGAATCTTCTCGATGATATTGTCCGGCGTGCCGATGAAGTTCGCTCCGCGTAGGACGGCGGAGGCGTCGTATTGGGCTCGAGTCATGGGCGGCCAGCCGCGCTCGCGGCCAATCTTGTTCATGGTTTGCTCAAAGTAGGGGAAGGCCGCGTCTAGCGCCTGCTGCCGGTCATCGGCGATGAAGCCATGCGAGTTGACGCTTACGGCCAATTGAGCGGGGTTGTGGCCGGCTTGAGTCGCTGCTTGTCGATAAAGCTCGACCAGAGGCGCAAACTGTTCTGGATAACCGCCAATGATGGCCAGCGCCAGAGGCAGTTCCAAGGCGGCGGCGCGTACGACCGACTGTGGCGTACCCCCGACGGCAATCCAAATCGGCAGCTTCTCCTGGAGCGGGCGGGGGTAAATGCCTTGACCGTCCAGCGGCGGTCGGTGCCGGCCCGACCAGGTGATATGGTCCGACTCTCTCAGTTGAAGCAGCAGCTCCAGCTTTTCGGCGAAGAGTTCGTTGTAGTCGCGCAGATCGTAGCCAAATAGAGGGAAAGACTCGATGAACGACCCCCGCCCCGCCATAATTTCGGCCCGGCCGTTCGAGAGCAGGTCCAGCGTGGCAAAGCGCTGAAAGACCCGGACCGGATCATCAGAGCTGAGGATCGTCACCGCTGTGCTGAGGCGAATGGATTTAGTGCGGGCCGCGGCCGCCGCCAGAATCACCTCTGGAGCCGACGACACAAAATCCGGCCGGTGGTGTTCGCCCAGACCAATAACATCCAGCCCCACCTGTTCGGCCAACTCGACCCGTTCCAAAAAATATTGCAGCCGTTGGGCCGGACTGATGAGCTGGCCGGTGCGGGGATCGGGGGTTAGCTCGGCAAAGGTATAAAGACCCAGTTCAAAATGATTGGGCATCATATCGAGACATTCTCCTTTGGCGGTATTGTACTCTAATGACCATATCGCCGCAATCAATCGCTTTCGATGGGCCTTGTCAGGTTCCATTTGTCTCCACTTGTAGACCAGACCAGACCAGACTATAATATTACACAATTATACGCAATGGAGGTGAAGTTAATGGTTATTACCAATATCTCAGAAGCCAAGGCTACCTTATCCAAGTTAATTGAACAAGTATTGAATGGCGAAGAGGTTATCATTGGGAAAGCGGGTAAGCCTGTGGCCAAACTGGTGCCATACACCCAGGACACCAGTCCACGCACGTTGGGCGCTGGTCAATGGAAGGGCAAAATCTGGATAGCCGATGACTTTGATGACTTACCTGATGATGTGTTGAATCTTTTCACCGGAGACGCGGAGGATGATGAATCTCTTACTTGATACTCATACATTTTTGTGGGCGATTGATGATAACCCAAACCTTTCGCCAGAAGCGCGTGCGGCTATAACTGATGGTAACAATATGGTATTTGTAAGCGCGGCCACCGCCTGGGAGATTTCTATCAAAAAGGCGATTGGGAAATTGAGCCTGCCTCAAGGAAGTTATTTGGATGAACTGAGCGCCCACCGCTTTACCTCGCTGGATATTACCACCGAACACGCTTTGGCTGTTGAGGATTTGCCTCAATATCACAAAGACCCCTTTGACCGACTTTTGATAGCCCAGGCCCAAATAGAGAAACTGACTCTGGTTACCAGAGACCCCAGAATCAAGCAATATGAGGTACATATTATTGAGACTTGAATAAATTGCCTCTTGACAATTAACGAATGTTCGTTTAATATAAAGAGTATGAGACACAAGGACGACAGCAAACGCGAAGCGATTACTAATGCCGCTATTGAATTGATCACCACCGCTGGCTTTGCTGATACCTCGATGTCGAAAATCGCCAAGGCGGCTAACGTATCACCGGCCACCATCTACGTTTATTTTGAGAATAAGGAAGATTTGCTCAATCAACTCTATCTAATGGTGAAACGTGAGTTTAGCGAGGCGATGCTGGCCGGTTTTCATGACAGCTTATCGGTTGAAGCGGGGTTTAAGCTGATCTGGGAAAATTCCTGCCGGTATATGCTGGCCCAACCAACGAGGTTTGCTTTTTCCGAACAGTTTGCCAACTCGCCGCTGGTCAATCGAGTCAGCCGGGAGGAAGGATCGGGTTACTATCAGCCCGTATTCAGCGTGTTTGAACGGGGCAAACGGGAAGGTATTTTCAAGGATATATCTTTGGACCTTTCTATCGCCTTTTTTTACGCGCCCCTGATGCTGTTGGTCAAACAACATTATAGTGGTGATATCGTTTTTGATCGCGAATTACAGCAAATCGTCTTCGAAATCACCTGGGATGCGTTAACCATTTAAGTTTTTTTATCAATTTAATTAAACGAATGTTCACTAAACTTTCAATAAAGGAGCATTATATTATGAAATATCAAGCATTAGGCAACACAGGACTTTACGTTTCGCAATTAACGTTGGGCACAATGACCTTTGCCGAAAAGGAAGGGCTATTTGCCCAGATCATCGGCGGGACCGGTCAGGAATTGGCAACCAAAATGGTCGATTTATCAATCGAGGCGGGGGTTAATCTTTTTGATACGGCCAATATATATGCCTTGGGCGAGTCGGAAGTCATGCTAGGCAAGGCCTTAGGATCGCGCCGAAAAGATGTCCTTATTGCCACGAAGGTTTATAATCCTTTCGGGACGCTGCCCAATGCGATGGGAACTAGTCGCCTGGCCATAATGCGTGAAGTTGAACAAAGCCTTCAGCGGCTTGGCACCGATTGGATTGATCTGTATCAGGTTCATAGTTTCGATTATACCACGCCCTTGGAAGAAACCATGCGGGCGCTTGAGACGTTGGTTCAGCAGGGCAAAGTCCGTTACATCGGCCTGTCGAACTTTGCGGCATGGCAAATTGCCAAAGCCGATGGCATCGCCCGGCAGTTAGGTACGGAACGGTTTTGCTCGGTGCAAGCGTACTACTCGCTGGTGGGGCGGGAACTGGAGCGAGAAATCATTCCGGCGGCCCTTGATTTGGGCATGGGCATTCTGGTCTGGAGTCCGCTGGCCGGTGGGTTTCTAAGCGGCAAATACACCCGTAACGCTGAGGTGGATGGCCGGCGCAAGAATTTCGAGTTTCCGCCGGTGAACACAGAGCGCGGCTTTGCCATTGTCGGTACGCTCCGCGAAATCGCCGATAGCCACGACGCGTCTGTACCGCAAATCGCCCTGGCTTGGTTACTGCACAAACCGGGCGTAACCAGTGTGATTGTTGGGGCTCGCAAGGAAGAACAGTTAGTGGACAATCTGAAATCGGTCAACATCGAACTTTCGGCGGAAGAAATGGAGCGCCTTGATGAGATTAGTCAACTTGTGCCCGAGTACCCCCATTGGCTACCCCCCTCACAACGTGGGCAGGATATGTTTAGCCGGTTTGCCGATATGAGTTAGGCGGCAGGCGAAAGCGTGCGCTCCTACGCCCTTGACTCTGAGGCGGCCAAACGGTTCTGGACAATATCGAAAGAGATGGTGGGCCAAAGCTTTTTAATTTGAGCAGCTAGGGGTAAGCTTTGATCTTTGACGATTACAGGTATACTCAACACAGTTACAAAATCGTTATTTGACCCATTGAATACGGTGTAGGTTTCTGCAAATGAACGCTGATAAATATTGACGATCAGCGTTCATTTGCGTCCGATAAACGTCAAAATTATGCCCAAAGTCAGTATAATAGATACGCTACAGGGGTGGGTTCGTGTTCTGGTGGACGTCTATTTTCAACCGCAAAATATCATTAATCGTAAGAAGATTGACCCGATCCAGCTTGGGCTTATCGCTGGTTCCAATCATTGTAATGATAGGGATTGGTACGGTAGCCTATGCCTTTCTGGAGGGCTGGTCACTGCCAGATGCTTTGTATGCTACCATCATTACTATTACCACGGTCGGTTACGGTGATTTTTCACCGCGAACATTGGGGGGCCGGCTTTTTGCCATCTTTTTTACATTGAGCGCCATTGGCCTGGCCAGCTACGCTATCTCAAACCTGGCCGCGGTCGTCATCCGATGGGAACACGACCGCGTTCACCGTCAAATTCAGGAGGAACGAATGGCTGCTATTGCGAGTTTAAGCAATCATATTATCATCTGCGGGGCCAGCCCCATTAGTCGCAAGGCGATGTTCTTTTTTCAACGAGACCACCAGCCGATGATTCTGGTGGAGCCGGATGAACAGAAACTGCGCCGGGCCCTGCTTTATCTCGATCCGGACTATCTTCAAAAGAAATTCGGTCGCTACTATGATATCACCCAAGCCGTAGATGTGACCGAAGATGAACAGTTGTCGCTGGAAGAATTGACGAAACGGGTCCATGTGCCCTATTTGATGGCCGATCCCACCGATGACAGCACCTTGATCGCCGCCGGCGTGGCTCAGGCCAAGGGGGTGGTCGCGGCGCTCGACAGCGATGAGCAAAATTTGTTTGCCGTTATCAGCGCCCGAGCCTTAGCCACCCAGATGAATAACCCCAGCCTGCGTATCCTGGCGCTGGTTCACGACGATAAGAACGGTCCCAAACTCCAGATTGCCGGGGCGGATCAACTTATTTTTCCCGAAAAAGGGAGCGGGATGCAGATTCAATCCTGGATGATGAATCCACTGATGGGGGATTTTTGGATGGCCGTCTCGTTTAACTCGCAGGCCGCATATGATCTACACCAAATCACCCTCACCGATTATCCGACTTGGGTGGGCAAAACTGTTACCCAATTACGGGACGAACATCAAGTGGTGGTCCTGGCCGTGTGGCGCGATGGACAGTTCCACTATGCCCCGTCGGCCAATGAGGTGATGCAAGCCACCGATGCCTTGATTGCGTTTGCCCCCAAAATAGGCCAGTTGGCATCCTAAATAAGGCGTAGGGGTATTTTAAATTCTCCGTTGGCGCTTTTATAATTGCTTAAGATATTAGTGGTAACAATTATAATAAGCTACTTGCTGTTCATCTGGAGCTATCATCTTTTCTCTTGAGTTAGCCAGTTTGTCTGGGTTAGGGGAATATACAAAATGAGGGAGAACCATGGCCGTACAGGCCAAACGGTGGTTGGATTGGTGGGGAATGTTTGCCTTGATATACTGATTTCGGTGTTTTTTTTGGGAGTTGGAGTGGGTTTGCTGGCCGTGATCTCAAATTTGATGGCAGCGGGCCGAGTTTGGCCGGTCTTACTGTTGATCGGTTTGGTTAGTTTGGGGATAACCAAATACGTGGTTGCCGTTTTTGATGAAGGTTAATGGAGAGCCGTTGATAAAATAACGGACACGGGGGCGTATAGTAAGTAGCTTAGATAGGTAGTTGGTTGGTTAGTGGGTATCTAACCCAGTAGCCAACCAACTCATTCAACTATCTAATCAATCCTACTGCACTCAAAATCTAATTGAGGTCATCGAGGCTGTCGATAAACGGCTCGAGATCAATTACCCGATTGACCGAGTCTTTCAAGGAGGTGCCGATGATGTTTTCCATAGCGGCAATTTCCGTTTTGATGCCGTAATTTCGCAGAAACAGCGGCAGGGGAGCAAAGTCACCGTCGCTGGTGACTAAAACCACGACATCTGGATGGTTGCGCGTTGAAATTTCAAAGCAGCTTAGCGCCATCAAAATATCGACATTGGCCGTGAAGGTGTCGGGTGGTGTAGGCGAGCCGTTATGGGTGATCACCAAAAACCCCTGCGAGCGCAGCCAGTGGGCATAGCGTTCTTTCCCTTCTCTTTTTTCGGTCAATGAGCCGATCATCGGCGGCATGCCCACATAAATAATCATTTCCTTTAAATTATTACCTTCACTTTTATCTACAATAAAATCACGCAACCTAATCCAATCCAAATTTTTGTTTTTTTGGCGGCATAAGCCCACCAAATTTGAGTCATCGACAAAAATGTAGAGAGATCCTGGCATAGGGTTAACCTTTCTGTCTCCAATTGGCTAACTAACGGCGGCCGCGACTTCACTTTGAAGGGTAGCCTTTGGAGCCGGGCTGTTCATATAGACCAAAAGCGATCCGACAATACCGGCCAAAATTGAGGCAGCGAAAATGGCCAGCTTGGCAGTGTTCAATAAAGTGGGGTCGCCGGGGAAGGCCGCCCCGGCAATAAACAGCGACATCGTAAATCCAATGCCGGCCAGAAAGGTGGAACTGATGAAGTGCCGCCAGCTAATGCCGGACGGGAGTTCGGCCAGTCCGATCTTGATAATGGTCAAACAAATTAAGGTGACACCCAGCGGTTTACCAATAAACAGCCCCAAAATAATACCTAAACCAACCGGACTGGTCAGATTTGAGGCGGAGCCCATATCCAGATGAACCCCGGCATTAGCCAGCGCAAAAATCGGCAAAATAAGGAAGATGGACCAGTTGTTAAGCTGGTGTTCCATGCGTCGAGCCGGCGATTGCATTTTATTGGTAATTGTTTCCAACGTTTGAATGGTGGCCTGGCGGCGGCTGTCGATAGTGTCGCGCCATTCCTCTGGCACCACAAAATCATCAACTACGCTCTGGGCTTGGACCAGCAAGGGCCGAACATTGATGGGACTGCGAGAGGGAATGGTCATGGCCACCAAAACCCCGGCGATAGTCGGATGAATGCCGGAGGTCAAGAAGGCTGCCCACATGCCAATGCCCAACAAGGCGTAGGGCAAGGGCGAATAGACTCTGATCCGGTTGAGAAAGATGAG
The DNA here is from genome assembly GCA_020634935.1 of Anaerolineales bacterium. Taxonomy (GTDB): domain Bacteria; phylum Chloroflexota; class Anaerolineae; order 4572-78; family J111; genus JAGRBY01. The sequence continues at coordinate 29,851 of JACKAT010000021.1, read as the reverse complement.
CAGAATAAAAAAGATGGCGGCTATCCCCAGGGCAGCTATGGAAATATTAGTTGTGTAGAATAAGGCAATCACCAGCACGGCCCCCAAATCGTCGGCGATGGCCAAGGCGGCGAAGAATATTTTCAACGGCAGCGGCGCTCTGGTCCCTAACAGGGCTAACACCCCCAGCGTAAAGGCGATATCCGTTGCCATCGGAATGCCCCAGCCGGGCATTGCCGGCCCGCCAAAATTGAACGCGGTGTAGATAATCGCCGGCGCTATCATGCCGCCTAACGCCCCAGCAATGGGCAGCGCGGCTCGTTTTGGACTGGCTAACTCACCGGACATGATTTCCCGTTTGATTTCCAACCCCACTACAAAGAAAAAGATAACCATCAGACCATCATTGACCCAACCGATCAAATCCTCAGTAAGGCTAAACTGCCCCAGGTTGATCGCTAACTGGGTTTCCCATAATTCAAAATAACTTTCGGCTATCGGCGAGTTGGCCCAGACCAGGGCCAGAATGGTACACAGCAGCAGGATCAAACTGCCGGCCGCAGCCAACGAGGTGAAATCTTGGGCCAGCAAGCGAATTTTTACGGCCAGGGGTTTCTCAGCCGCTTCCACTACCGAATAAAAATCCCAGGGATCATCGTGCCGGATCCCGTTGACAAAAAAGGTGGGCGTACCATTGACGCCGCTCATCATCCCGCTGTCAAAGTCTTCTTGAACGTGTTCCGCGTAAGTATGTTCGCTTAGGTCGTTTATAAAACGTTCGACGTCTAAGCCAATCGTTTCAGCCGCATGAATAAAATGATCCTCATTTAGAACTTCATAAGGCTGCTCAAAAAGAAAATCGTGCATCTCCCAAAATTTACCTTGCGCCCCCGCTGCTTCTGCCGCTTCTGCCGCTAACTGTGAGTGGGGATGGGCCGGTGTGGGTAAGTGCCGAAAAACAAAACGCAGCCGCTCGCCCAAGCGCCGCTGGCGGGCTTGCAGCACAGGATGAATGCGGCGGCAGTGGGGGCATTCATAATTACCATACTGAACCAGGGTGATTGGAGCCGTTTTCGGCCCGTGAGTGTGATCCCGGCTATTGACCGGGGGATTTAATATTTTAGACTCTTCTTTTAACATCATAAACCTTCCTTAAATGATTTATACAATCCTTTCAAGTCAAAAACAACCGATTGGCAGCAACAGCAAGCTGACTTCTAATGAGGGGGATTGAAATGGTTGCAAGGAAATACGAATAAATTTGAGGTGGTGTAACTTTGGGTTGTCGGCGGCAGAATAAAATGGTCGGATTATATCCAGAGACATCTCTTAAAATATTAAGATGAGGCAGCATCGCCAGTTAACGCATCGACGACAAGATCAGCCAATTGGCTGACCCATCATTTAGTGTACGAAAAAAAACCTTAACCCGCACTGGTCACATGGCGGGTTTATAGCCTGGCTAGGTGATGAGGTTTTAGGGAGCGTTCATCGCCAGCACCTCATCGACGCCATAGAGCGTCATCTGCAAAAGCTGCTCGGCTTTGGCGCAGGTCAGCCGTAAATCGAGCGGGATTGTGGCCGAAATATCCACCGCTCGACCCGGCTGAACGCGGCTGCCGGTTTCGATGCCCCAGTAGGCCAACAGTCGCCGCCCAAATAGTTCCCGGCTCATGGCTTGGCGCCCCACCACATTTAATGTTCCGGCAAAATCGCGTTCGACCAGCTTTAGCAGCGCCTCGGCCAGCGACTCGACCCAGACCGGATTACGTATGACATCGCTGAACAAGATGAGCGTCTGGCCGCTTTCAAGGCGTTCGACAAAGCCGGCCGTGCCGCGATCCATCTTCTCCAGGCCATAAATCAACGAGGTCCGCGCGATAGCCGCGCTTGGATCAACCTCGGCTACCGCCGCTTCGGCCGCCGCTTTTGAGCGACCGTAGTCATTAATCGGGGTCGGGGCGGCGTCATCCGCATAGGGGGGCTGGAGGCCGCTGTGGACGACATCGGTTGAGACAAAGACTAAGCGGGCGCCCACTGCCACTGCTGCTTCGGCCACGTAGCGCGATCCGTCGGTGTTGATGCGCTGCATCGCGGCGGCATCACCGCTACCGGGGTTGACTGCGGCGGCGTGAATAATGGCCTGGGGTTTGAGCTGGTTAATGGTCTGGTGAATGGCGGCGCGATCCCCCAAATCGAGTTGGACCGGCTGCCCGGCAGTAATCCCGGCCGGGTTCGCCCCAAAAGTCGAGTAAAGATGGTATCTTTCCGCGGCTCGAACCGCCACATGTTGGCCCAGATAGCCGCTGGCTCCGGTCAGTAGTAGAGTTTTACTGTTCATAGCGTCATCAGGTTCTATATTAACCGTTCTATCTCGGCCCGCAGGCGTCCCTGTGTCTCCTGCGCCTGCTCGAGTTCGGCCTGGGTTTCTTCCATTTTTCCTCGCTCAGCGCGAACGAAGCGCGTATAAGGCGCAACGGCATCGTTGATGCGGGCCAGGCTGCGGTTCAGCTCTTTGTTGAATTGGGTGGTCAAAGAGCCGGTCAACTGAGCGCGCAGCGCGGCCACCCGTTCTTCCATCTGTTTTTTAGCCGCCTGCCGCCGGGCCGGAATGACAAAGAAACCGAGCGCGGCCACCACACTGGCGGCCAGGATACCGGTGATATCGGCGGCGGCGGTAGTGGCCAGCGCGGTGATCAGGGCGCCCAGCCCAATGGCCCCCATTTCGGCCGCGGCGGTTTCCGCCACAGCCATTTGAGCGCTGTTAGCCAGCTTCCGGGCCTCGTCGCTGGTGTCGTACGTTTCCACTACCGAACGGGCCGAGCGCCCCACCGATTCGATCAAGTGATCGCGGTCATAGCGAAAGCTGCCTCCGACCTCGCCGACAATGCGGTCTTCGTACTCCTTTTTACGCTGATCGAGATAATCCATCACGCTGTGCCACTGCTTCAGATCGGAGTTGACCAGCCAGTCGATCAGTTCACTCACCTTATGTTCGATCTGCTGCGGCACATCAGTGACGACCTCTCTGACAAATCCTTCCTGAAAACGCTTCTTGTTCATCAAGTCAAAAATACGGGCGATGCGCATGGTTTCGTCAAAATAATCACCGCCACGTTTTTCCATATCGAATAGAATATTTTCGATATCGGCCAGCCGGAATTTGAAATCGCGCTCCATATCCTGCCGGTACAGACCGAGCTGGCGCTCCAAATTGTCCAGCGTCTCGAAATCGTCATTGAGTAGCCCCAGCCGGTTGTCGATGATGCCGGCGTACTTGTTAAGCAGGCGGTCGCCGACACCCAAGGGATTGAAAAATTTTAACCGCAGCCGGCTCGACTCATCCAGGGTATCGTGGATATATCGCTCCAAAGGTTCAAAGCGGCTTTCAGCCCACTGTTCCGGCTGACCCTGCTTGGCCCGCAGCGCTCTACGGGCGCTGACCGGAAAGATATCGGGCGTAGTGCCGAGCAGCAGCATGCCGTTTTCCCGGACAAAGCTGATAACCTGTTCCATCTCCTCTTCGCTTTGAAACAGATCGACCTTATTGATGACCAGCACGACTTTCTTGCCCCACTCTTTGATTTGGGCTAAAAAGGTGCGCTCGCTTTCGGTAAAGGGCCGATCGGCCGAGGTGATGAACAGCACCAGATCAGAGTTCGGCACAAACTCTTCGGTAATCTCCTGATGTTTGCGGATAACGGCATTCGTTCCCGGCGTATCAACAATATTGATTTGTTTGAGGATCTCAACCGGTTCGTAAAAGATGCGCAGATCGGCTCCCTTGACTTCAACCCGGCTGGCCTCGCCATAGCGTAGGATATTTATTTCGGCGGTGGTGGGGGTGACGCCTTCCTTGAGAAGGTTGTGTCCCAATAGGGCGTTGATGAAGGCGCTTTTGCCGGCATTGAATTCGCCGACAATAACCAGGAGAAACAACTCATCGAGCTGCTGAATTGATCGATTTAAGGTGCCTTGGTCATCTTTGGTGGCGCCTAATTGGGCTAAAGTCACCTGCAAGTCGGTTAGCCACTGGCGCTCTCGCTTGAGCAAATCTTCTTGTTCAGTTGTCAGTATCGCTTTGAGCATGAATAGTTATGGGGGAGACTGGAGGTTGGAGATTAGAGATTGGGAGATTAGAGATTGAGAGATTAGCCTTATCTCTAATCACTAAATTTCCAATATTTCATCCCTAAATTACCTAATCTCCCTCCTCTCCTCGTAAAAATAGAACTTGGAGCGTCAAAGTTTACTTTGACCAAGACCAAGCCAGCTTTGTCGCTCCGTTACATTTTATTGCCGTTTGTTTTTCAAATAGTCAACAAGTTGGTCTACCGGAACAATGTCCACGTCCGGATCGCGGCGGTGTTTTACCTCGACGCCGCCATTTTTTAGACTGCGGGCGCTAAGGGTCATCCGCCAGGGAATGCCGATCAGATCGGCGTCGGAGAATTTGACGCCGGGGCTTTCCTTGCGATCATCGTATAAGACATCGAAGCCGGCTTGTTGCAACTGCCGGTAGAGGGCTTCGCCTTGCTGGCCAACCTCGTCGTCCGGCCGTTTAGCCAGCGAGACCACATGCAGGTCGAATGGGGCAATCGCCTCCGGCCAGATGATACCGTTGTCATCATGGTGCTGCTCGACCACAGCCGCCATCAACCGGCCCACCCCGATGCCGTAGCTACCCATTATCGGGGTCTGCGTCTTGCCGTTTTCATCGAGATATTTCAAGCCAACCGGTTTGCTATAGCGGGTGCCAAGCTTGAAACAGTGACCGACTTCGATGCCGCGATGCAGTTGGAAAATGGCCTCGCTGCCGAGACATTTGTCGCCGTCTTGGGCCAGAGCGATATCGGCCACGACGTCGGGCTGGTAATCGCGGTTGGCGTTGGTGTTCTTGAGGTGGTACTCGGCTTTGTTGGCCCCGCCGACCAGGTTGGGGAAGTTGACTGCCGAGTCGTCGGCGACGATGATCAGTTTGCGCCCGCCACCTAAATCTTTGTTCAGGCCAATCGGCGAGGCATAGCCGGGTACCGCGCCCACCGCCTCGATTTCCGCTTCGGTGGCGGCCCGGAAGTTGATCCCGCCCAGGGCGTTGCTCAGCTTGACTTCATTAACCGGCAAGTCGCCCCGAATCACCACAAAAATAAAGTCTTCCGTTTCGTTTTCGGCGATGTAGAAGACGGCCTTGACCGTGCGCGTTTGGGGTACACCCAAAAAGTTGGCCACCTCGGCGATGGTTTTGCAGTTAGGGGTGTAAACTTCTTCCAGTTGGCCCGGTTCTTCAGCCGGCGGCGTGCCTTTGTCGAAAACGGCTCGCTCGGCGTTGGCGGCGTACGCGCCGTCGCTGCTGATGAAAACCGTGTCCTCGCCGCTTTGGCTTAGCACCATAAACTCGTGCGAGTCGCTGCCGCCCATCATGCCGGAGTCGGCTTCAACCTCCACCGTATCGAGATTGCAACTGGCAAAGATGTTGCGATACGCCTGCACCATATCCGGGTAGAAGCGGTCGATATCGGCCTGGTCCGTATGGACCGAGTAGGCGTCCTTCATAATGAATTCCCGCACCCGAATCAGCCCGCCGCGTGGACGCGGCTCATCGCGCACTTTGGTTTGCATATGATAGCACAGAATGGGCAGTTGTTTGTAAGATTCCAGTTCGGTTTTGAGAATGTCCGACAGCGCCTCTTCGTGGGTCATGGCCAGACACATATCGCGCTCGTTGCGGTCCTGGTAGCGGACCAGCGCCGGCCCGACACTGTCCCAGCGGCCGGTTTGCTGCCAGATTTCGGCTGGATTGATGACGGGCATGGCCATCTCCTGGCAGCCCAGGGCATCCATTTCACGCCGGAAAATGTTCATAATCTTTTTCGATACCCGCCAGCCCAGCGGCATTTGGGTATAGATGCCGGAGGCCAGCGGCTTGATGAAGCCGCCGCGCTGCAAGAGTTGGTGGCTAACAATTTCCGCTTCGGCGGGGTCTTCGCGCAAAGTACGACCAAAGAGTCTGGAAAAACGCATACGTTACCTCAGTGTAAGATTTATTGGGAAACAGGCCGGGAGGGAGTAAGGAGTAGGGAGTGACAGGATGATTTTCCTGATTCAGGTCCGGTCTGGTTATTCACGGCTTTTGAAATTAGCTCTGGGTGCAGCTGTCGGGAGTGGTCTTGGGATGATTAGGATTAAGAGCTGTATCCTCTATAATTTTACTCAATTCTTAACTATAATGAAAATAGGGTATCGCTCCCTTTGGGAGCCAGTTTGAACAGTGATGCCCTGAATATTGCTGGAAACAGGCAGGGGTTGGGTTGAGGTGGCTTTGATCACTGAACGTTACTGGCCTTTTGATATCAGGATGACCCTCCGTGCCGGGCTGCAACACTGTCTCAACACGTCAAAACGTCGATACCGGTGTTGTTAACGGCGATTCGACGTCGCATTGCCCCCATGTATTCTAGGGCAACAGCATCTCAACACGTCAAAACGGAGTTAACCGCGTCGTTAATGGCGATTCGACGTCGCATTGCCCCCATGTATTCTGGGGCAACACTGTCTCAACACGTCAAAACGGAGTTACCGGTGTCGTTAACGGCGATTCGACATCGCGTGGAGCTGTTGCAGCCGGGCGCACCCCCTCCCCAACACGTCAAAACGTCGATACCGGTGTCGTTAACGACGATTCGACGTCGCGTGGAGCTGTTGCAGCCGGGCGCATCCCCTCCCCAACACGTCAAAACGTCGATACCGGCGTCGTTAACGGCGATTCGACATCGCGTGGAGCTGTTGCAGCCGGGCGCACCCCCTCCTCAACACATTAAAACGGAGTTGCCGGCGTCGTTAACAGCGATTCGACGTCACGTGGAGCTGTTGCAACCGGGCGCAACACGGTCTCATCATGTCAATCGCCCGCCTCATTCTTGTCCTGAAGTGAGAAGGCAGGCGGGTTAGTGGGGTGACAGGAAACACATTTTCATTTGGCCTAAAATCGGCTATAATCACACACATGTAATTTAATTCCTTATAGAAGGAGAATATCTATAGTGGATATCAGGCAAACCATCTCCGATGGCAAAGGTTGGTTCGAGCGGATTACCAGCAAAATTCCGCTGTATAAAGGGTACAAGCAAAAAGAGGAAGCCCGTGAAGCGGATATGCTGCTGCGCGAACACATCGCCAAGCAGTTGGCTGAGCAGCTTCGTGCGGCTGAAGATGTGACCGGCCAGTTGTTAACCGGTCCCGGCCTGGCTCAACTGGATGATATGGGCCAAGGCAATATGCGCTTGCAAACGTTGATCGATAAGATTAAAACAGCCGCTCAGGGCTATGCCGGCCTTTTTGACTCGGTCAAGATCAAAGAGGCGGAACTGGAAACGCTCTACCAATTTGATGACCGTATGTTGACTAAAGTTGATGAAATCGGCGAGGCTGTCAACAGCATTCAGGCCGCCATCGATGAGAGTGACAGCAGTAAAATAGCGGCCTCGGTCCGTCGTTATATAAAAACGGTGAGCGATACCTCAGAGTTGTTTGATCGGCGCAAGGACGTTCTATTAGGGCTGGCGTAGAGCGTGGTTCGATTGAACCACTCATTAAACGCCCTTAACTCCACAACTCTATAAACTCCATAAACTCTAATAAATAAATTGCATAGGAGCGAATCAATGGCAGTTTCCGAAATGATTGAACTCACTCGTGAGATGCGGGATAGGATTGTCCAGCGCTGGCCCGAAAACGGTGAAGGGCGCATCAAAATGGGGGCAGCGTTAATTGTCCACCAGGGCCAAAACGCCGTCTTTTATCGCGATGGTAAATCCCTCGATACATTTGGGCCGGGCCGGCATATTTTGACCACGGCTAACATTCCCTTGTTGACCAACCTAGTCAGCAAAACCATTTGGGGCGAAAATATTTTCTCGGCAGTGGTCTACTATGTGGCCATGCGCGAATTCCCGCAGGAAGGGTGGGGCACTCGCCAGCCGATTGCGATGCAAACGCCTGGTCAGGGCTTAGGCTGGCTGCTGATCGGGGCGCATGGGACATTTGGCTTTGAAGTTAAAGATGCCAAACGGGTGGTCGATACGTTTGTGGGCGGCGGCCAGGCAGCGCTCGATTTGCGGGATGTTAAAACCCGGCTGGTCAACGCCATCACTCAGGCGGCAACCGATTGGTTTGCCGAAGTTAATCCCGGCAACTTGATGAAAGCGCAGGGGATGCTCGACGAGATGGCCACGGCCATCAAGATCAAAGCGCAGGATCAGTTCGATGCGATGGGGATGCTGCTGAAAAGCATTACCATCGGCGGGTTAAGCCCGCTGGAAACCTCGGCCGAAAAGCTAAAAGATATGGGGCTGCTCGATGCGAATATGTACATGCAGCTCAAAGCCTTGGAAACCATCGAGCGCTCTTCGCAGGGCGGCGGCGGAGCCGGAACCGGCGTCGGATTGGGCGCGGGGATGGGGGCCGGCATGGGGCTGGGCAATATGATGGCCGGTATGTTCGGCGGCATGCAGCAGCAACAGCAAGCGGCCCAACCAGCCGGCAGTGCGCCCGCTGCCGCCGGACCGGCCGCTGTGCCCGACATTATGGGCGTTACCGAAGCGGCGGCTTATCTGGGCGTAGCCGTTGAAGATGTGGTCGAGCTGTGCAACTCCGGCCAGCTCAAAGCCAAGAAGATCGGCAGCCAATATCGCATTAGCAAAGCGGCCATTGACGAATTTATGAATAGCTAAGGATCGTGAATTAATCGACTTCTAGTCCCAAATAGGGCTAAGGCGGAGGCTAAGGCTAAGAAAAAGCACCTATTTTATCATGTGAAGGCGGCTTAAGCTGGGTTTGTCGTTTCTGAGCCTCCGCCTTAGCCTCTGCCTGTTGATGAAGTGATCGACTACTGAATGGTTACTAATTGACTTTTATCAAAAACTCTTTGACGACCGTTATGGGAATGGCTAACCCCACCTCCGGGCCGGTAATCATGGTATTGATACCCACCAGCCGACCCTGAACATCGACCAGCGGGCCGCCGGAGTGACCGGGCCGGAGCTGCAAGCCGGCCTGAATGAAAATGCGATCCGGACGGGCCATTTCAGGGGCCGGCCCAACATCGATTACCGGGCCGGCGCTAACCGCTCCGGCGACGCCCCACGGATGGCCTAACGCCAGCACTAACTCTCCCGGCTGCAACGCTGCCGAGTCGCCTACGGCCAGGGGTTCAAGACCCGGCGCTTCAATCGACAGCGCTGCCAAATCGCGGGCTTCATCGTAGGCGAGAATCTTAGCCGGATATTTTTGCTCATCCGGTAAGGTGACTGATATCGACCCTTGCCGGACCACGTGGGCGTTGGTGAGAATAATGCCGCCGGGCTGCCAAACTACGCCCGCCCCGGCTCCATTGCGACCATTACCCACTTTAACCAAACTGCGGCGAGCCGTATCTACCACCGCCGACAGTTCTCCGTTTAATTGCTGAAGTAAGTTTGACATGGTAAATCCTTAGAGATGAAAATTCAATAACTTGAATATGCCGAAGGGAGATGAGAGATAAGGCGATTGGCCATTAGCAATCTCTTAATCGCCTTATTTCCTCGTCTCCCAGTTGAGTATCGTGAATGGTATTTAATATCGGCGTTAGCTGCGTTCGCCGACCGTAACGGCCAGGTTTTGCAACTGACCGCCGCGTACCACCTGGATCGAGACGGTCTGGCCGACGCGGTCGCCACTGAGAGCGGCTAACAGATCATCGTGCTGGCGGATCGGCTCATTTTCAACGGCAACAATAGTATCGCCCAACAGTAGGCCGCCTTTCTCGGCAGGACTGCCCGGTTCGACGCCGGCCAACAGGAGGCCCGTTTCCTGATTTAATTGTTGGCGTAGGGCTTCAGGCAGTCGAACTGGTTGGGTGCTGATGCCGAGATAACCGCGCTTGATCTGGCCGTGGGCCAGCAACGTCTCGACCACCTGGCGGATATTAGGGTTGGGTATAGTTAAGCTAATGCCCCGCAGCAGCGCCGAGGTGTTCAGCCCGATAATTTCTCCGGCCGCGTTGACCAGCGGTCCGCCGGAAAAACCGGGATACATTACGACATCAGTCTGCACATAGTGGTCGAGTTGGCTGCCGCCGGGCGTGCGCCATTGGTCGCCCAGAGCGCTGATAATGCCCAGGGTCGCCTGGGCTGATTGACCGGGCCGGCCCAGCGCCAGCACCAGATGGCCCACCTGCGGCCCCTGGGCATCAAACGCGGCCCAGGCCGGTGGGGTTAAATCTTTGGCCTCGCTGCGTAAAACGGCCAGATCGGTGGTGGGGTCTCGGCCAACCAGGGTAGCGGAGACGGTTTGCCCATCGGCCAGGCCAATTTTCAAGTTATCTTCGCGCTCAACCACATGATGGGCAGTTACAATCACACCGTCAGCCGACCAGACCATACCCGTGGCTGGCAAGCGGCGCCGGGCTTCAACTCGAACCAGACTCGGTTCGGCGCTTTTGACGATCCCGGCTAAATCATTAGATAAATTTTGCAGTATGGTACTCACCATATTCTCCTTGCTATATTTGATGATTGGGAATTTGATGGTATTGTATCAAATTGGTAAAGGGGATACATCAGTGATTTGATTAGGCGCTACCTGGAAAAATGGGTAGGTGAGATCTCCCAGTTTGGCGAGGGTTACAGCAAAATCAAACCCAATTGGGTGGCTCGGACTACGGCCTCAGTCCGGCTTTGAGCGCCAAGTTTGCTCATTATGGCGTTAACGTGGAATTTTATCGTATGCTCGCTGATATCCAGGCGGCGTGCAATGGCCTTGTTTGGTAGCCCTTGGGCCAGATGTTGTAAAACCTCCAATTCTCTGGGCGTTAGCGCTTCGGCCATTTGACTCAGTGGCGTTGGGGTCGGCAACAAAGACGAGGTAAATTCTGAATCGATGGTAACTAATCCTTGAGCAGCGGCTAGCAGAGCCGCTTGTAATTTGCCTAAATCCGCATCTCTGGGTAGCAGGCCGCGTGCGCCTGTAGCCCAGGCATCAGCCACGATGGCTTCGTTGGGGAGTAACAAGACCAGGGGCAATTCGTTCTCCTGAACATCCCTGAGTCGTTCCAACGCCGGCGCAGGGTCCCATCCTAAATCATACAAAACAACATCGGGAGCGTAAATATCGAATTGGCTCCATAGATCAGAGGCCGTATCCACTTGCCCAACAATGATAAAATCGGATTGCTGACTTAATAAGGCGAACAACCCGGCTCGGGCTAGTGGATCACCAGCAATGATTAAGAGACGTAAGTGGCCGTCAATAGGGGTGGTGGCGCTCATTTTGGTCACACCTGCATGATTTGAATAAACATAACCTGATGCGTAATATTCTTGCCTTGGAGATTATTTATATGTTATCATTGTATGTGGCCAGTAATGTTGGAGCAAAGTTAGCTGGCCGGCTTCTGTGGGAGCGTAAGAATTGGTCATGGTAAACGAGCAAAACGTCACTGAGCAAGATAATACCCTACCTAGCCGGTTCAAGCTGGATTGGTTAGTTTCTAATTTAAGATGGTTATGGTACATTTTGGCCGCTCTGGTCATTTTTGGCGGCAGCTATCTTAGTGAAGGGGTGACGGTCAACACCCAGTTATTAACGATTCTGGGGGTTGGGGTCATTCTCAATTTACTCTATGCCGGTCTGCTGTGGGCCGGTTTTTTCCCCAATTGGCTGGCGGTGGTGTCGGTTGTCATTGATGTGGGTTTTGCCATTGCCCTGTTGATTTTGTTGAGCAATTATGTTGAGTTCTTACTGCCCCTGGCCGTTTTTCCGGTCTTGATCGCCAGCCTGCGCTGGAATGTTGAAGCCGGTCTGGTGGCTGCTATTCCCCTGATCATCGTCTATGCCGCTCCGATTTTTACTCTTTATCGAAACGATGAAGTTGTTAATCGGATCGACCTGCTGCCGGTACTACTCAATTTTGGCATGAATGGGTTGACCTTACTTTTTGTCGGCATCCTGCCAGGCTTGTTTGTTGATCAGCGGGTTAAGGTCGCCCAAGAAGACGACGCCCGAGAACTTGAACAACTACGAGTCGCTAATAAACGTAGTAAAATTATCTCTGATTTGGCCGTAACTTTAAGTTCGACGCTGGATTACCGGAAAGTGCTGCGAACCGCTATCGACTCGGCTTATGAGGCCATCTCTGCCGCCGCCGGTGATGATGAGTCAACCGTGGGGGTTGTCCTGCTGTTTGAAGGGGAAGATGGTCGATTAACCGTGGCTGCGGGTAGAAATATCGCCCGTAATTTGCAGGGACGGAAAATTAGTGCGGAAGGCGGGTTGATTAGCCGGACCCTAGAGACGGCTGAGACGACGATTACCAATTCCGCCCAAAACGAAAAGTCGCTAACCTATTTCTCGCCTCGGTGCCGATCGGCTATCTGCGCCCCGCTGCGGGCCGGTTACAATACCTATGGCGTTATTTTATTCTGTAGTACCCACCCCAAACGGTATACCGAGGAACACAAAGAATTACTAACCACTTTCTGCAGCCAATCGATTATTGCTTTGCAAAATGCCCAACTATTTGAAGATGTACGGTTTGAGCAGCAGAAAATTCTGGAAAAAGAAGCCGAAGCCCGCCGCAAGTTGGCCCGTGATCTGCACGACGGGCCAACCCAGTCGATTGCCGCCATTGCTATGCGCTTGAATTTTATCAAAATGGTGGTGCAGAATAACGATCTGGACAAAGCTTATGACGAACTGATCAAAGTTGAAGATATCGCTCAAAGCACCACCAAAGAGATTAGAACGATGCTCTTTGCTATGCGCCCGGTCATTCTCGAAACGCAGGGGCTTATTCCGGCCCTCGAACAATATGCTAATCGCTTGAATGAAACTGAAGACTTCAGAGTCAATATCTTGGAACGCAACTACAACGGCCAGCTCAATAAAGAGGCCGAAGGGGTGGTGTTTGCCATTGTTGAAGAAGCGGTAGGCAATGCCAAGAAACACGCTGAAGCCTCGGAAATAAAAATTAGCGTCATTGGCCGGGAAGACTCGCTGATGGTGGAAATTCGAGACAACGGAGTTGGGTTCGATGTCGATGCCACCACTTCGACCTATGATCAGCGGACCAGTTTGGGGCTGATCAACATGAATGAACGGGCCGAATTAGTGGGCGGCCATTGTGTCCTTGAGTCAGCGCGGGGTAAAGGCACAGCCGTCAAAGTGGAAATTCCTTATCATAACGTCAAGGACACGGTCAGTTGAGCGAACCGGGAGGATTGCTGGCCTTCTTAGTGATCTCGCTGGTTTTTCCTGTAGCCTGGCATCAATTGAAGCCATCCCAGAGTGACTATTCAGGCGAGTTGTATCCGTTGACTGCAATTGTTCGCTTTTTGTATTTTGCTGGGATACCCTATTTAGCCGTGCTGTTAGGGCTGTTAACCTTAGAACAGTTGGGGCTAACTGGTCTGGTCTACTTCAATCTGATCGATTGGCAAGCTAATCTATTTTTAGAATTTCAACAAGCGGCGACCCTTTTATTATTAAGTTGGCTGCTGGATAGCGGCCGGGCTATTGTGGCCGGAGGCTCAGCCTTGCTCCTATTGGGGGCGTTTCGATGGGGGTTAGGGCAGGCCGGAGTTCGATGGCAACTGCGTGATCTATCTCTGGTCGATATCATTTATCTGGCTTTGCATTGGGCTTTCTATCGGGCTATTTTTTGGGCAGCCACAGGCGATCTCTACTTGGGGGTTGTGCTGGGCAGTGCTGCCGTTATGTTGGAATGGGCTTTGTTGACCAAAATGCAACACCAACCCTTATTATCTCAAACTAGTTTGCTCGATATTGTGATTTTGGTGTTAACCGCTACAGCCTTTTTTTTCAGCCCTAACTTGTGGTTGCTGCTGCCTTTCCAGTGGGGGATGGTGGCGTTGCTGGCTCGTCCGCCCTATGTGCTTGATTATTCACGCTAGAGCGACCATCAACTAGGGCCTGCCTGGTTTTGACCCTACTCAACAAAATCTTCTTTGGTTTCCTTCAACGTTACAAACGGATAACCCGCTGGCGACTCATCATTCAACAGGTCGTTAATTTCAGCGGCCGCCTCAAACCGATCGCCGGTAGTGAAAATGAAGGTAATGCGCCGCCGCTTTTCCGAGATGATGGGCGGCAGTTTATGGTGCAGCGGGCCGAGCGATAATTTGTAGTACCAGGCCTTGGCTCGGGGGTGGTTCGGTTCGGCGGGCATCAAATCTTGGCGAGTCAGCAGTTCGTGACCCAGGACTCTAGCATAAAAATGAACGGCCCAGCGATCTTCGCGGAAGGTCTTGGTTTGATAAAAGGCCAGCCAATCGATATGGGGGACCGGCTCCGGCGCGTGTTTGACCGGAATGCGATACCAGCCTTCATCCTGAACTCGGCGCCAGTCATCGAGGTTATTCATTACGGCGACAAGAACGCGGTCATCGGGGTAGATTAGCAAAACGGCGGCTCCTGGTACGAGTTTGTTTATCTATATGATAACGGGATTAGCCGCCGGGAGCAATCCTAAATCTGCAATTTTTTTCGCAACCCTGTTTCAATGCCGTGCGCAGGAATTTCTAACTACCAGATTGGCTTTAAGAATAATCTCTCGGGCTGGTCGGGCCGGGGTTTCGATGCGCTTGAGCAGCAGTTCCGTCGCCGCTTGGCCGATTTCATAAGTAGGTTGTTCGATGATCGTGATGGGTGGATCAACCAGGGTAGTCCAGCCCGTTTCGTCGAAGCTGGCAAAACCAATTTCATCCGGGATAGCCACCTTGCTTTCGTGCAGCGCTCGAAACGCCCCTACTGACAGCAGGCCGTTACTGGTGAGGATCGCATCCGGCGGCTGCGTTCGGTTTAGCAGTTGCTTGGCGGCCTGGTATCCCTCTTCTTCTCTGGCATTGACGTGAATGACCAAATCAGATGAGGGCTGAAGGTCATGATCTTTAAGCGCTTGCGCGTATCCTTGATACCGCTGGCTGCCGGTAACGCTGTCCATACCAAACATCGCCGCAATGCGCCGGTGGCCGTCCGCAATTAAATGCTCGGTCAGTCGATAAGATGCATCCACATTGTCGATTAACACGCTGTCGATACCAACGCCCGGAAGGCGGCGATCGATGATGACCATGGGCAGGTCTAACTTAATTGCTTCAGTAAACGCGCTTGCAGTTTGACGCGTTGGCGCTATAATAACCCCAGCTACGTTCTCGTCCTGCATGAGGTCTAAATAGATATCTTCTTTTTCCGGATTTTCATCGGTATTGCACAGAAATACACTCAACTCGTGCTGATAGGCTAAATCTTCAACGGCCCGGCTAACCGAGGTAAAAAACGGATTTTGGATATCGGCCACAATCAGACCAATCTTATTAGACTTTTGAACCCTCAAACTGCGGGCCACTAAATTAGGGCGATAATTGAGCGACTCAACAGCCGCCAAAACTCGCTCTCGTACCTGAGGGCGAACGTGGGGTTTATCAGCTAACACCCGCGAAACTGTCGCGGTGGAAACTCCAGCAATATCGGCGACATCCTTGATGCTTGGCATGGCTTATTTCCTTTTGCAATTTAACTACCTATCTCTTATGTAGTGTAAACGATTACAAAATAATTGTCAAGAGGGATTGCATTTTTTCCTTAAATAAGGAATTGGTTTTAGCCATTTTTGCCGGGCGCTAACTAATTTTTTGGATATTTATTCTGTAGGTACACTAAAGAGAAACAAAGCCTACATTAGTTCGGGCTTCAGGGGAAAAATATTGTAATCGTTTGCAGCAAGACTTGAGTTGAAATTATTAATCGTAACCGATTGAGCTAATTGTCATTCGCTTAAACTAAACCTAATTGATAGTTGATAAGGAGGTGTATATCGATCCCATATTAAGCGTTGACGGCTCTCTAAAATCAATTAGAATCTTGACAGTAATCCCATGTTACGGGTTTTGAAATAACGAAAAAAAATGTCCAAAAAAATTAACGACTCACAATGACGAGAGGAGTAATATTATGCTCATGAAAGATGTTTTGGGATTAATTCTTGGCGGCGGTCAGGGATCGCGCTTGTATCCTTTAACCAAAAAACGTTCAAAACCGGCAGTCCCGCTGGGCGGTAAATATCGCCTGATTGATATTCCCATTAGTAGTTGTATCCATGCCGGTATCGAAAAAATTGCCATATTAACCCAATTCAACTCCGTTTCGCTCCATCGCCATATTTTCCGAACTTACCAACGCGATATGTTTTCCCAGGGTTGGGTCCAAATTCTGGCCGCCGAGCAAACGCCTCGGAGTACCGGCTGGTATCAAGGCACTGCCGATGCTGTCCGCCAGCAGTTGGTTGAAATTCAACGCTCAGGCGCCAAATATGTGCTCATTCTGGCCGGCGATCACCTATACCGCATGGATTACCGGGCCTTTGCGGAGTATCACGTTGAAACCGGCGCGGATATTACGCTGGCCGTACAGCCGGTCTCCGCTGAAGATGCACCCGGCTTCGGCATCCTCAAGCGCAGTGAAAGCGGCGAAATTCTGAGTTTTACCGAAAAACCTAAGGCCGATGCTTTGAACGGGTTAGAGAGCATTGATAATCCCCAAAAACCCTATTTAGGCTCAATGGGCATCTATGTCTTCTCTACCGAACTTCTCTCAAGTTTGTTGGAAGCCCCGGGTGACGATTTTGGTAAAGATATTATCCCGGACGCGCTCTCCAACTACAAAGTGATGGGGCATGTGTTCGACGGCTACTGGGCCGATATTGGAACCATTCGCCGTTTTTATGAAGTAAACTTGGAGATGGCTTCACCCAATCCCCCGTTTGAGTTTAATATCCCTAACCGACCTGTTTATACTCACCCCCGTTTCTTACCCTCGGCCGAGATCCATGGGGCTCAATTATCGCAAGTGTTGCTGGCCGACGGTTGTCGGGTGCGTGACGCCAAAATCAATAACGCCATCGTTGGGCTGCGCAGCCTGATTGGCTCGCAAGTCACTATCGACTCGTCCATTGTCATGGGGGCCGATTACTATGAAACGGATGACAATAAAGCCGAAAATAGGCGGTTGGGCCGGCCCGACATTGGTATTGGCGATGGCTCGGTCATTGAGGGGGCGATCATCGATAAAAATGCCCGCATTGGCCGTAATGTCCACATTCGTAATATCCCGGATCGACCTGACTCTGAAACCGGAAACTGGGTAGCTCGCGAAGGATTGATTATCATTCCGAAGAGCGCAGTTATCCATGACGGTACCGAAATATAGTGTGTATGTACCGCCGGCTCTGCCGTTTCAGGTGGCAGCCGGCGAGAGACGCTTAGCGTCTCGGGGCTGTGATCTATAGGTTGCGGCCAGGCAAGAGTAACTCCCTAATTTATTAACCCAAATTATTAATAGAAAGAGAGAGAAATATGTCAGATAATGGTAAATTTGCTCCTGGGGTGATCACCGGCGATGGCGTTCAAGAAGTGTTTGCCCTCGCCAAGGCCAATAATTTTGCTTTGCCGGCGGTGAATGTGACCGGGACCGATACGGTCAATGCGGTTATGGAAACGGCCAGAGACATTAACGCGCCGGCAATTATTCAGTTTTCCAACGGGGGCGCGGCCTTTTTCGCCGGTAAGGGGCTGAGCAACGATAAGCAGCAGGGGGCCGTCGCCGGGGCCGTATCCGGAGCGCACCACATTCACCAACTAGCCGAGCTTTACGGCGCATGCATCATCTTACACACCGACCATGCTGCGAAGAAGCTGTTGCCGTGGGTCGATGGTATGCTCGATGCCGGCGAGGCGTTTTATAAAGTTTACGGCAAGCCGCTCTACAGCTCTCACATGCTCGATTTGTCGGAGGAGCCGATTGCAGAGAACATTGAGATCTGCCAGCGCTACTTGGAGCGCATGAGCAAAATGGGCATGACCCTGGAAATCGAATTGGGCGTGACGGGCGGCGAAGAAGACGGCGTCGATAACACCGGCGTCGATAGTTCGCGCTTGTATACCCAACCGGAAGAGGTTGCTTTTGCTTACGAAGAGCTGATGAAGGTGAGCGATAAATTCACCATTGCCGCTGCATTTGGCAACGTCCACGGCGTCTACAAACCGGGCAACGTTCAACTGCGCCCCGTCATTCTGAACAACTCGCAGCAGTATGTTCAGGAAAAATTCGGCACCGGCGACCGGCCGATCAACTTTGTGTTTCACGGGGGTTCCGGCTCCAGTGTTGAGGAAATCCGCGAAGCTATCTCGTATGGGGCCATCAAAATGAACCTCGACACCGATTTGCAGTGGGCCTTCTGGGACGGCATCCGCAAGTTCTATCTGGACAAAGAAGGCTATCTCCAGGCCCAAATCGGCAACCCCGAAGGCGAGGACAAGCCCAACAAGAAATTCTACGACCCCCGTGTGTGGCTGCGCAAGGGTGAAGAGAACTTCAAAGCCCGGCTGAAACAAGCCTTTGAAGACCTCAACAATGTCAATACCTTAGGGTAGTCGTGTTACATTTAGGATAGCAAGGAGGCCAAGATATGTCTTGGCCTCCTTCTCTATAAATAGCCACAAAAAATCTGTCAATGAAGACAATAACACCACTAATAGAACAGCAATCACAAAATAATAGCTTGGTGACCAATGAAACCGCGCCATTAGACCTGGTCGCTCTAACGGACATCGTTGATTTGGCGGTATGGGCCGGGGAGTTGTTGATGGAAAACGGGTCAGAAAGCCGGCGGGTGGAAGAGACCATTCGCATTTTAGGCATTGGGTTGGGTTGTGATTGGGGCAATGTTTTAATTACGCCTAATGCCATCGTCGCAACCCATACCAGTGGCGGCCAGATCCGGACCACAATCCGACAGGCCAAAAGATATATTGGGGAAGTGAATATGTCGCTGATTGAAGAGATCAGCCACTTAACCCACCGGGTCGAAGAAGGCAAGTATGACCGGTTTAGGGTACGTCAAGAGTTAAACCGTATCGCGGCCTTACCGGGCCAATATCAACGCTGGACGACGGTGCTGGCCGTGGGGACGGCCGGGGCTGCTTTTAGCCAACTATTTGGAGGCGGTTGGCCAGTTTTTTTTATCACCTTTCTGTCAGCGGCGGTAGCTGTCGTTGTTCGGCAAGAACTGACCAAACTGGCTTATAATTACTACCTGGTCATTATGACCTCCGCCTTTGTGGCCGGCGGCTTAGTTAACCTAATTAATACAATCCACGATATTTATAAACCTGATGTGGCTTTAGTCTCCTCGGTGTTGTTTTTGGTGCCGGGGGTGCCTTTTATTAATTCCATTAAAGATATGATCAAAGGCTACCCGCTGGTCGGCTTGTCGCGCGGGGTTACCGCTGTGCTAACCATCTTTGCCATTGCGCTGGGGTTGTTGCTGTCAATGCAGTTGGTAGGTCGGAACCTATTATGAGTTTGCCGATAATCTGGGGGCCGTTGTTACTAAATCTACTGTGGGCCGGCGCGGCGGCAGTGGGCATGGCCATTTATTTCAATGTTCCCATTCGAACGTTACTGGGCTGCGCCCTATGTGGAGCTTCGGCCTTCACCACACGATCCTTGCTGATGGATTTGGACCACTTCAGCATCGAATTGGCCACCGGGGTAGCGGCCAGTCTGGTGACTATTTTAGGCGTGTATTTTGGCCGTCGGTGGCATGTACCGGCCATCATCTATATCGTGCCAGGTGTCATTCCGCTGGTGCCGGGCGTTCGGGCTTTCCAAACCATGATCGATATTTTAATCCTGACTACCGATGGTGTCCAAATTAATGACACGTTGCTCATCGATGCTGCCGTTAACAGCATTGAAACCATGCTGATTGTTTGCGCCATAGCCGGGGGAATTGCTATCCCCATCCTCCTCTTCCGACGTCGCCGCCCGATGACGTGATCCGGTCACGATGATCAAAAAACTAAAACATTATTAATGGTAACAAACGGGCTACATTGCATCCGAGACCAGTTGTGGTATACTTTACTTAATCCACAAAACTTAACGTCCGTCCTCGTGACCATGTGGTCAACTGTGGCTACGCTCCATTCTTAATGAAAATAAGCAAAGGACACTGATCTGCTATGCAACATTTTCTCAGTATCGCCGATTTCTCTCGCGACGAGCTGTGGAACTTCCTTCAAAAAGCCAAAAGCCTGAAAGATGAATTTAAAGCAGGAGGGAACCAGCCCATTTTGCAGGGTAAGATTTTAGGGATGGTCTTCCAAAAACCTTCCTTACGCACCCGCGTCTCGTTTGAAGTAGGCATGCTCCACTTGGGCGGCGAGGCGCTCTATATCTCGCCGGCTGAAATCCACCTGGGTATCCGCGAGTCGGTGCCTGATGTCGCCCGGGTGTTGTCGGGCTATGTCGATGGCATTATGGCCCGCGTTTTCTCGCATGATCACGTTTTACAACTGGCTCAGTACAGCCATGTACCGGTCATTAACGGCTTGAGTGATTATAACCACCCCTGCCAGGCGCTGACCGATGTTTTTACGATCTGGGAATATTTTGGCCGGGTCGACGGGCTAAAAGTGGCCTATGTGGGCGACGGCAACAATATGGCCAATTCGCTGATGACAGCCGTGGTGAAATTGGGCGGTCACTTTAGCCTCGCCACGCCGGAGGGCTATGAATTGTCCCCCGAAGTCTTGCGCGATGGGCAAAAATTTGCCGCCGAAAGCGGCGTAACGGTGACGACCACATATGATCCGGTTGAAGCGGTCGATGAGGCCGATGTCGTTTATACCGACGTCTGGACCAGTATGGGCCAGGAAGCAGAGGCCGCCAGACGCCTTGAAGTATTTCCACCGTACCAACTCAATGCGGCGCTGCTGGCTAACGCCAAATCATCCGCCATCGTATTGCACTGTCTGCCGGCCCACCGCGGCGAGGAGATTACCGATGAGGTGGCCGACGGGCCTCAATCTTTAATTTTCCAACAAGCTGAAAATCGGCTGCATGCTCAAAAAGGTATTTTAGCTTTATTGTTAGCCTGACAGCCACACCATAAGAACTGCGAGGCGTAATCAATGGCCGGTGATCAACGTAAATTTCAAGAAGCAATGAGACATGCCGATCGCTTTAGCCAGGCGGGTAAATGGGCTGAAGCGATGAAAGCCTACCGTTTTGCCCTGGCCGAATTCTCAAATAGTGAAGCCGCCATTATGGGCTACGGTCGGGCGGCTTTGTACGCTAACCAAATTGAGTATGCTCGCCGGGCTTTTATGCAAGTCCTGAAAATCAATCCTACTAATCTGGATGCGCTGGGGGCTATGGCCGATATCCAAGAGCGTACCGGCCAGTTAGACGCGGCGGCTGAAACTTATTTGCGGGTGGGCAATGTCCATGCCTCGATGGAAAACTATGATGCGGCCATCGACTCCTGGACGCGAGCCACCAAACTCGCTTCAGGGCAGGTCAATGCTCACTTGAAAATCGCTGACGCCCTGGCTAAACAAGGAAAAATTAGACAAGCCGCTCGCGAATATCTAACCTTAGCCGGTATGTACCAGCGCCGGGGCGATGTCGAACAGGCCACCAAACATATCGAAGCAGCGCGGCTGCTGGTATCGGATGATCCGGGTATTGCGGCGGCGTTTGAAGCGTTAGAGATCGGCTCACCTATCGATCCTCAAAAAATTGGGGAAGCGCCTGCGGCGCCGGATCAAACCGATACCTTTGACGATGAATTCTCGGCCGATGATGGTTTTGATGATGATGATTTGTTCGGTATTGAAGATTTCGAAATGGGGAATCGGCCGACCGGCGGCTTGATCGAAGGGGCTCGCCAGGATGCCTTAGCTACATTAGCCAATTTGATTTTTGAAGATGCCGATAACCCTCACACCATGACCATTATGCAAGGGCTCGACTTGCAGAGCAACGGCAACATCGCCGAGGCAGTTGATGTCTACCACCGGGCCATCAATTCCGGCGCCCATCAAGCCGCGATGTATTTTAATTTGGGCTTTTTGTACCGGGAACATGGCCAATTGAATGAAGCCGCCGCTATGTTGGAACGGTCGGCGACTGATCCCGCTTTTAAGGTTAGTTCGTTGTTTAGTCTGGGCTTGATCAACCAGGCCCTCGGCAAGTTGGAAGCGGCGGCTAAATACTTTGTCGAAGCGCTCAAAGCGCTCGATTTACAAACCGTTAGCGGTCAGCGTTATTATGCTCTGTCCCAAACCTATGATAACTTGGTTGGTAGTTATACCGATCAGATCAACGCGGACAAGCTCAATAAATTTGCGACAACCCTAACCCGTTTTTTTGCCAATTCTGATTGGGAACAGCGCGTCTACGAAGCTCGCCAGCGGATGAACAAGGTAGCCGAGGAAAAGGATACCATGAGTCTGGCCGAGTTTCTGGAAACCCCGGAAACAGAGGTAGTAATCACGGCTTTGGCGCTGACCAGTGAGTATATAAAAACCAGTATGCTGGCCACGGCCTCGGAAGAGTGTTTGCGGGCTATTCAAAAGGCGCCCTCGTTTCTGCCGCTGCACGCGCGCCTGGCCGAAATTATGTTGAAACAGGATCGCTCGGATCAAGCCATTACCAAATATTTGTATATTGCCAACGTGTATCAGATGCGGGGGCAGCCGGATCAATCGGTTAATATTTACCAAAAAATCTTAAAACTGGCCCCAATGGATGTTACTGTCCGGTCTAAATTGATCGACCTTTATATCTCGCTCGATAACAGTAGCCAAGCCCTGCGCCAATATATTACCCTGGCCGACTCTTACTATCAGTTGGCTCAAGTCGATCGCGCCCTGGAGAAATATAACGAAGCCCTTCGGTTGTCAAATACCCACCGCGATGCCGAAAACTTACGAGTGGAGATTTTAAGCCGAACCGCTGA
Organism: Anaerolineales bacterium; assembly: GCA_020634935.1. Taxonomy (GTDB): domain Bacteria; phylum Chloroflexota; class Anaerolineae; order 4572-78; family J111; genus JAGRBY01. Next base: position 7,011 of record JACKAT010000021.1, on the reverse strand, counting down.
TATCTACACCCAAAGATTCGACTGGACCAACGCCGCTTCGGCTTATGAAGAACTGCTCAAACTTGAGCCGGGCAACGAACGTTTCCTGCGTCGATTGGTTGAGCTTTATCTACGGCAAAATAGAGTATCACAAGCCACAGCCATGTTAGATAAATTGATTGGCATTTACCAGCGCCAAAGTCCGCTGCAAGTTTTGGAACTCCTTAAAGAGTTAGCCTCGTTTTACCCCGACAATCTCCAACTGCGCCAGCGTTTAGCCATCGCTTACGCTCAAAATAATATGAAGCAGCAAGCCATTGCTGAATATGATGCATTAGGTGAGTTACAGTTGGAAAAGGGGCTTCGCGACCAAGCCGTCCAAACCATTCAGGCTATTATCAATCTGGGTCCTAATGATGTAGAAGGGTATCGCCGCCTTTTGGGGCAAATCAGCGGGGGTATAGTCTGATTATAGCGATGGCTACTTAACGGTTTGAGCTAAGTTGCAAATATGTTTGCACCCACAAAAATAGCTCAAATGTGAAATTTTGCCCATAGACAAATTGAAAACTTCATAGTAAAATAAATTGGGGTTGCAATAAACTAATTTGTTTTGATTGTGTCCAACTTTCAACAACATTTATGCCCCACATCTCCAAAAATCGAATAAATTGATAAAGTATCATTTGAATTAGGAGCAAAATCAATGCAACAAAGGCGTGTTTTGATTGTCGATGATACTACCCCGGTTCGGGTTTTACTACAGCATACCTTTAGAGAATTAATGCCTAACTATCATGCTGTTGTCAGCCCTAACGGTGCTAAAGCCCTCGACGAACTTCAACAGCAATCCTTCGATCTGATCTTAACCGACTATGATATGCCGGATATGGATGGCTTAGAACTAGCCCAAAAAGTACGCCAGATTTTACCGGATGCGCGTATTGTTTTGATGTCCTGCATCGATTTTCGACAATTTTGTGATGATATCGAAAAGATTAGGATCGATGGTTATCTTAAAAAACCCTTCAATGTCACTCAACTTCTAAAATCGGTTGAACATGCGATGGGTAACCACGAGAGTTTTACCTCGTCTCGCTCTTGGCTAGACTCGGTTAAGCCGAATTAATCGGTTAGGATATTGGTCTTGGCTTGGGGTAGTGGTCAGGGTAGTCTAGATCTACAATTAGGCTGGCTCGAGTAGGCAAACCATTTTTTCGTGGTATAATATTCAAGCTAGTGCAAATTTTGAATGCTCATACGCTCGAAGTGTTGTGAGTAAACTTCGAAACCACAGAGAAAATTGGCAAAGGGGCCGGTTTTAGTCGCAGTTACCTCCTCTGCCTCATCTGTAACCCGTTTCGATCACTTTAGGTGGAACCGTGACTGAATATAGTTATATCGGACAAAAAATAGACTCCTACACCATCGAGTCGATTATCGGACGTGGAAGCGTGGCCGTAGTCTACCGAGCCTTAACTCCCACGAATACCGTTGTCGCTCTAAAATTATTTTCCCCCCCCCCTAATGGAGAAGAAAAATTACTGTTGGCTCGCTTTCAGCGCGAGGCCCGGCTGGCAGCAGGACTTGACCATCCTAACATTGTCGCTGTGCTTGACACGGGTGAAATCGATGGTCGCGCTTACATGGTCATGCCCTTCGCTGGCGGAGAGACGCTCGACGCCCGCTTGCGGCGAAAACTGAAGTTATCAGAGCTGACCTCCATTGAAATCGCCTGGCAGATTGCCGACGCCTTAGCCTATGCCCATCGGCAAGGCATTATTCACCGTGATGTTAAACCCTCAAATATTATGCTCTCCTCTGACGATCACGCGATGTTAACCGATTTTGGCGTGGCTCAGGCTTGGGATGATCCCAGTCTGACTAAAGAGGGACATATTGTGGGGACGCCAGCTTACATGGCTCCGGAACAGGTGGCCCAGGGCGGAACAGTTGACCATCGAGCCGATTTATATAGTTTAGGTGTGGTCCTCTATCGGATGGCCACGGGCCGTACGCCGTTTCGAGGCACCACCCCGCAGATGCTTCACGCTCATATCTATGAAAAACCGCCTACGCCCTCAAGTCTAGCGCGTATGTCGCCGGAAACCGAAACCATCATTTTACGCGCGATGGCCAAAAATCCGCGCGATCGCTATCCGGACGGCGAGGCGATGACTCAGGCCCTGGCCCGGACCAGCTACCACCTCCGCAACCGGGCCGACAATCGCAGCCCCTGGCAGTCGATGGTCGAATGGATTCGGTCTCGCCTGTACGTGGCTTAGGCTTGTCGATAGCATAGCTTGCCTGCTTAGCTCAGCCCGGATTTAATAATCCGGGCTGAAATGTTTAATCAAACATCCCGCCGAACCAAATCCTCGAACGTCTCCCGACGTTGGACCAATCTAACCTCATCCCCTTCACAAAATACGACTGCCGGTTTCAGGGCCGCATTGTAGTTGCTGCCCATCGCCAACTGGTAAGCCCCCGCGACAGGCACCGCCAGAATATCGCCGGGTCGAGCCACTGGCAGATCGACCGCTTGAATGAGAATATCCCCGGACTCACAATAAGGGCCGGCGACGGCCACGGTCTCCGTTTCCGCCTCACTGGCGCGATTGGCCAGCACGGCTGTATAACGAGCCCGGTACAGCGCCGGGCGGGGATTATCGGCCAACCCGCCGTCGATGCTCACGTAAGTCCGCCCGCCGGGGATAACTTTGCGAGCGCCCACCGTGTAAAGCGCTACACCCGCTGCCGCTACCAGCGAACGTCCCGGTTCCAGAATAAGTTGAGGCAGCGGCAAGTTTCTGAGACGACAACCGCGCTCGACAGCGGCGACAACCCCGGCCACAAATGGCTCAACCGGCATCGCCGGATCAGCAGGATGGTAGCGCACCCCCCAGCCGCCCCCAGCGCACAGTTCGCTAAATGACCAGCCGAACCCGTTTTGCCAGCCTGCCGCCAGATCGAGCAGCCGCTCCAGCGCTCGCGCTACCGGATCGGCATCGTGAAAGTGTGACCCCAAATGCACGTGCAGCCCGGTTAGTTCGATAGGCGAGTTTTGCGACAGCAGCTCGCGGGCCACATCGTCTGCCACTTCGATGGGAAACCCGAATTTACTGTCGGCCGTCCCGGTGATGGTATATTCGTGAATCGTTTCGACGGCTACATCCGGCGTAATCCGCAGCCAGATTTTGACGGGCTGGCCTCGCTCCGTGGCCATTTTGGTCAGCAGCTCCAGCTCATCCGCATTATCAACCACAATCCGACCGACTCCCGCCCGCAGCGCCTCACGCAAATCGAGCGTGCTTTTATTGTTGCCATGCAGATGCATCGCCGCCGGGTCGGCGCCCCCGTGTTGGGCGATAAATATTTCGCCGGCCGAGGCCACATCTAGCCCCACGCCGGCCTCCGTCATCAGCCGGACCAGAGCGGTACACAGAAAAGCTTTACTGGCATACGTTAATTGGCTCGATCCGGCGTATTGAGCGAGCCCTTGCCAGTAGGCTTGAATCTGCTGGTCGATGGTTGCCGCATCGTAAACATACAACGGTGTGCCATACTGTCGGGCCAATTCCACGGCAGCGTGACCGTTGAGACTGAGTTGGCCGTCAGCGGTGATGGTGGTGTTAGAGGGGAAGAGGGATAATTTGTTAGGCATTGGCAAATTCTACTCCGTGAGCAATTTAAGAATAAGTCAGAGAACCAGGTGACTGTCACCTTTGGAACTGGGTAACTTCTTTATGTGACAAATTATGTTCCGCGACAAGAAAAATCTCGTAGGACAAACTTAAGTTGGTCCGACAAAGGCTAATGGTAAACGCGAGGCGCCGATCATCGCAAGAATCGGGTGTTTTATAATTGCGCCTTAGTTTATGATCAATCCAGCCCATCTCAAAAATTGGTCTGCTAATTTTATCGCAAATTGGACCTTTACAAATCCATTGATATACCGTAAAATATCCTATATAATGATAAAATATCCGAAGATTTGTTGGTGAAATAATGAGTAGACCGAATGATTGACGAAATTGATCGCCGGATAATCGAACTTTTACAAAATGATGGCCGCCTGTCGAACGCGGCTCTGGCCGAAAAAGTCGGCCTGACAACCTCGACGGTGTATGAGCGCGTGCGGAAGCTGGAACGTAAAGGGATCATTAAAGGGTACGTGGCGGTAGTTGATGCGGAGGCGTTAGGCAAGCCGATTACAGCCTTTATCCGCTTGTCAGTAAGTGGGTTGACCGAAAATTACATCGAATCCAAAAATAAAGTCATGGAAGTTGCTTTGGCCGAGCCGGATGTGCTGGAATGTCATGGCGTGGCCGGTGAAGATTGTTATGTATTGAAGGTGCGGGTGGCCAGCCCCAAAGAACTGGAACGTCTGATTGAACGGATTCGCACCCAGGCCAGTATTTCGCGCTCGACGACGAATATTGTCTTATCAACCTTCAAAGAGAACACTGTCGTCATTCCGGCAGGGGAAGAGTAAGTATCGCATCCGATTCGTTAACGGGCTGCCGGCCGCTAATGTATTCACGAGTCACTTCCAGAAACGCCTTTAGCGCCGGGGACAGCCATTTGTCTTCGTGCCAAACGGCATGAGTGACCACCTGAAAATCTCGACCGGACCAGTTGAGCGGTACTAACTGCCCCCGTTCGATTTCTGATTTAATGGCAACCAGCGGCAGCAGCGACAGCCCTACTCCGGCCATTACACACTGCTTAATGGCTTCGACGCTGTGAAACTCCATGGGTTGGGTTGGTATACCGGCCGCGTTTAAGGCCCGTTCAAACAGGCGGCGATAGGTGCAGGTCGACTCGGTCAGTAAGAGTGGTTGATCACGCAGGTCGGCAAAGGTGACCCGCTCGGCCTGAACCAGCGGATGGCTGGGATCGGCCACGATCAACAGCGGCTCGGTCAGCAGCGGTTCGACCACCAGTCCCGGTATTTGAAAGGGTTCGGCCATAACGAAGGCAACATCGGCCAGACCCTCTTGCAAACGGCGTTTGAGGTCGGTCTCAAATTCAGATTGGAAAGTGAGTTGAACTTGGGGAAACAGCCGGCGAAACTGGCGTAAAATTTTCGGCAGCCGATAGGTGCAGAGGGTTTCGGGGGCGCTAATGGTTAGGGGGCCGGTCTGGATATCGGCATTTGAGACAACCGCCAGGGCTTCGTCGGCCAGGTTGAGCATTTTTTCAGCGTAACCCAGCAACCGCTGTCCGGCATCCGTCAGCGCGACGCTTTTTCCCAGCCGGTCGAATAAGGCCACCCCCAACTCTTCTTCCAACCCCTGAATCTGGGCCGATACGGTTGATTGGGCGTAGTTGAGCTGAGCAGCAGCGCGCGAGAAGCTGAGGGTTTGAGCCACCGCGCGGAAGGTAATCAATTGGCGAATTTCCATCACGATCTCCTGTTATCGATATTGTCGATAATAACCATCTAAAATATTCGCTTTACATGATAATATACCGATGATAAGATAGAGGCAACTTTACAGCTAAGGAGATGGTGATGATCACTCAAGAACAACGTCGGGAAGGCATTAACAAAATTAGCCGCTTGCCGGGCCAGTTACGCGAACTGGTGCAAAACCTGTCGGCCGAGCAGTTAACCACCCCTTATTTGGCCGGAGAGTGGACTGTCGCTCAAAACGTTCACCATGTGGCCGACTCGCACATGAACAGCTACATCCGGGTCAAGCTGATTTTGACGGAAGCGCATCCCACCCTGAAACCGTATGATCAGGACGCCTGGGCCGAATTGGCCGACGCGGATGGCTCAAATCTGGAAACGTCACTGCTGATTTTGGAGGGATTGCACCGGCGTTGGGTCGCTTTGTTCGAGAGTTTGGATGAAGCCCAGTGGCGTCGAGCCGGCCTACATCCTGAAAACGGTGAGATGACGGTGGCTGACTTTGTAGAGGTTTACGCCGCTCACGGGGAAGCCCATCTGGATCAGATCCGGCGAACGCTCGCCGCGCAGCCGAGGGTTTAGGCTGAAGCGATTAAATGGAGGTGTACTATGAACATCGTTACAACCAATATGCAAACAATGGCTTTTATTAAAAGTGATGCTGAATTTAATCGGGCTAAGGTCAGAGGTTTTTGGCAAACCGTGCTTGATCGAATTTTGGGCCGGCGGACACACTTGTTGCCCTTCAACGAAGTGGAGGAACAGATTGATCTCCGGCGTGGGGTCGATCTGGGGCTGACAGATATTGCTTTGGCTAACGTCGTTGGCAGCGTGAGCCGCACCGAAGACTTTACCCGCGACTTTTCACCCTGCACTAACAGCCATCTGAACCGGGAACGCTGGCGCGGCATCTACACTTTGGTTGCCACCGGAGCCGGTATTCCTGCCATTGAGGTTTACCAGGTTGGCGATGATTATTATGTGATCGATGGGCATCACCGGGTATCGGTTGCTAAACATCTGGGCTGGTCAACAATTCAAGCTCATGTGACCCAACTGCCTTGGCTGGTCGAGGCAGCGGCAAGTAAGATGGTCGATTTTTATGAAAGAGGAGGTCTTATGAGTCCAAATACACAATCCCCTGCTGTCGGATTTGGCGAATCGATGAGTGCGCCGGCGCCGCTGCTCCGGCTGATTTTGTACAAAAATGAAGTTTGCCGAATACCGCACGCTTACAGCGAAGTAAAAGTGGTATCAGGCAACGCCTGGTTGACGACGGATGGGCGTGATATGTTTTTGGTTCGCGGCGAGCGAGCCAGCCTGGCCTCGCACCGGGATGTGGCCTTAATTTCGGCGCTGGGCAGCACGCCGCTGGTGCTGGAAGTACGCAGCGAGGAAGAATCGCCAGATTTGTTGGGGCTGGTGCCTCAACAGGTATGTTCGTAGCGAGGTTAGAGACCCTAAAGATTTCCAGAGCAACTCTGGTAAAATCTTTAGGGTCTGATTTCTTCATAAAAAATTAGGGAGAATGGTATGCGGCTGAAAAATTTTTTGTGGCTCTTTGTCCTGGCCTCGCTGTGGGGACCTTCTTTTCTCTTTATTAAGGTTGCCGT
>JACKAT010000020.1 GCA_020634935.1 Anaerolineales bacterium | reverse complement strand
GGGGAGCACGGATGACCGGGGGTGGCTTTGGCGGCTGCGTGGTCGGCTTGGCCCCTCAAGCCCTGGTTTCCGCCGTCGAGATTGCCATCGCCGACCAATATCCGGCGATGACAGGGCTAAAGGCGACAGTTTATGTGTGTCAGGCATCAGCCGGAGTGAGCGCGTGTTAGGATGGCTAAAGCCGTTACTACAAACCTCAAGCTCGTAGTAACGGCTTTAGCCGTCTCAAGCTGTCCCCGCACTCGCCGATCGCCGCCACATAAACACTCCCACCACGATCATAAGAAAGACAAACGGCACCGCCAAGCCCACAATCAGCCCGGTACTTAAGCCGCCGGCGACCGTCTCAGTGAATGTTACTTCCGCCTGACCCAGATCGTCCTCGACCATCACCTTGACATCCCAACTGCCGGTGCGTTCGACATCGAGGTGAGCGACATAGTCGATCTCATTGCCGGCATTTTGGTGGGTGGCAACGCCGGTAACTAAGTCGCCCCCACCGGCCGGTGTGGCTTCGATTTTGACCACGGCATCGCGCAGAGCCTTTTGGCCGTTGGTATCCATCACCCGCACCCACACGCTCATCTGCCCTACCGTGATTGGCAGCGGCGAGGTCGCCACCAACAGCACAAACGGACCGGCCGCCTCATTATCGATCCGAATTTTACTACCGCCGGTTCCGGGGCCGGAGGCGAGCGTTAACGGCGGCAATAAAAGCAGAAGGGTGATCATGAGAACCGCCAGCGTAGTGCGCAGTGTGGTCTTTTTTACGCAATGCGTACTACGTACTACGGTTATCAATGTAGTTCTAACGCGTCCGATTTTCTCCATCATTTCTCCTCATAACCCGATAAACAATGTCCCCCGCATCTCCATCGGCTGGAGCATGATCCAGAAAGCCGCTAGCAGCAGCAAACCCACCAAAATCGCCCAGGGAATAAACGCCCGCAGCGCCACGTGACGATCCTTGTACTGGTAAAGCGCAATCTGAAAACCCACCACCATCGAGCCGAAGACTCCCAGATAGAGAAAGATGGTCTGCAAGGGAAAAAGCCAATCGGCCGGAACTACCTGGCCGAGCTGCCACTGGGGCTGGCCGGCGGATACGCCCGCATCATTGAGGAATGATTGGACCACCGGAATGATAGTCAGCCCCCCGGTTAAAAAATGAAAGGCATAGTGAGCCAGCCAAACGCCAAAGCCCAGCGGCGCCAAGGCATAAACAAAGCGGCGGATTACCTGACCAAGCGGCTCACCGGATCGACCGGAAAGCAGCCGGCTGAAGTAGCCAGTTACCGCTAAAATGATCACGGGGAGAATAAGGAAGCCCACACCGAAAATAACTAACAGGCTGGGCAATTCCGAGGTGGCGTTGAGCGCGTCGGAAATCACTTGCTGTAAGGCATAGACCGGGGTGATCATGCCGAAGGCGTTGAGGTAAGCGGCGGTAACGAGCACCACCATCAGGGCGGTCAAATCCCAGCGCTGGCTGAAGCGGCCTATGCCGGCCCGGCGTGGGTCGATCCATAACTCTTGCAGGGGCAGGCGTGCCTGCCAGCCGATATTGTCGTGTGGGCAGGCATAAACGCAATCGAGACAAAAAGTGCAGTCCATATTGCCGGACTTTTTTTCTTGGAATAGCCACAACTCGCAGCCGCGCTGACCGGTCTGTCGATTGCCGGCAATGCAATCTTTGGTGTGGCAGGCCGCGCACGTTTTAGCATCGCGAATTTTGATCTCAGTCGGCGAACTCAGCGAGCCGAAGAAGTTAAACTGGCCCAGCGGGCAAACATACTTGCAAAAAGCGGCTCCTTTGAAAAAGGTATCGACCACCAAGGCTGTCAAAAAATAACTGATAAGAATCCAAGCGGTCAACCACGGCGATGCCCACAGGTCCCAATATTCGTAGCTGATAAAAAAGATAATGAGCAGCAGCGCCGCTAGCCACTTATTTCGCAAGAACTTCGGTACATTCCCCTGTAAGCCCCATTTCGCACCCAGCCAGCGGCCCACCTCGCGGGGCAGCATGAATGGGCAAGCCATACAAAACAGATTGCCGGCCACCAGCAAGGCCAGCACTACCAACCCCCGGTAATGAACCCAGGCCGATACTGTTGCCAGATTCTTGGGGGCTTGCACCGGTCCTACCAGGCCATCGAACACAAACACGCTGGTGGCTAGCAGGAGAACAGTCTGCATCACCCGCCGCGAATAGCGCCAACGCAAAAATGGCCCAATCAGGGGCCAGGTCAGAATATCGCCGGCGGTGAACTTCATCCGCCTTGACTTTTCATTCAGTTGGACAATCATTTCCGAGGACATCGCGTAACCTTTGCCTGAGATTATATCACGCCCTCAGGGTGATGCCAAAGGCTATCGGACGGATGGTCTTTTTGACACACGTTCACCTTCCCACTAGAATATGGGTGAAAAATTGCACAACCGATTTAAGGCGGCTGGTCTGATATGTTTGCGAAATACCGGGGGTTGGATAAAATAAGGCTGACCGTACTGTACCCCGGTGCTGACATAACCTCAAAAACAGGTGCCGGCCCCTTACGGGGATAACTCTCACCGCTCAATAACAAGTCTAGGTTATTAACCCAACCAACGGGGATGTTGATGACGTTCAATATGCTTCTCTTCACAACTGCAACCATCATCTTAATTATTGTGAGTATCTTACTGGCCTATTCCTTAGTTCGGGCCTATTGGCGACTGGCCCGCCGCCAGGAAAACCGTGACCAGCCGCGCTCCGGCCTAATTTTGGAGACAGTCTGGACCTTGATGCCATTAGGTCTGCTGGCGGTGCTGCTTATACTCACCTTTCAGGCTATCTAGCCCCCTACGGAGTTGTTGTGTATCAAAAATTAAAGATTAGTCGTAACCTACCCTCTCTTACTGTTGCCTTTTGTCTATGGCTAACGTTGCTAGTGATCACCAGCCTCATCGCCGGCCTGACCGATTATTCCCAGACCGTCTGGGCGGGCCTTATTTATTGGACCATCGACGGCATGGCGGCGATGGTCGCGACTACCGTCGCCATCTGGGCCTGGCGTTACAATCAGCGCTCTCGTTTTTCGATTATGGTTGCTTTGGGCGCAGCGGCCTTTGCCGCCGGACAACTCTCGCTGCGAACGACGCCCCTGTGGCAGTGGAACCATCCACTGGCAATGGTTCCCCATTTGCTGGTGGCTACCTTCACGCTGGGTGTGGTCCTGGCGCTGTTGACAGCCTGGCAGTTACCTGCCGTTCGCCACACCGGTCTGGATCATAGTCATCGCTTCTTCTGGAGATCGATTATACTGACCGGGGCCAGTTTCTTGATCTTGCTGGTGACCGGCACCGTTGTCACCAAGACCGGGGCCGGGGTAGCTTGCCCCGATTGGCCTTTATGCCAGGGCGAAATTTTTCCTTCGACACTCAATGCCGGCGTGGTTATTAACCTGCTTCACCGCTTTATGACGATTGCCTTTGGTGTTCTAGTGGCGGCCATTATCTTACAAACACGCCGCTACTATACTCGCTACCCGTTGGTGGCTCGTTGGTCAACGATTTTGGGGCTAACTTTTGTCAGCCAGATTATCGCTGGCGGCTTGTATCCCCTGCTGGGTTATAACCCCGTTTTGACCTTTCTTCACCTGGGGTTGACGGCGGCCATCTGGGGCAGCCTGGTTGTTTTGGCGACTATCTGCGCCTTGACGCTCGATACCCCCTTACCCATCTCTGAGACTGGCCCGGCGGTGGGTGCAGTGAGCTTGACTTTCAAGCAAAAGGCGGGCGTTTACTTTAAGCTGACCAAACCGTGGATTATGATCCTGCTGCTGCTGACCACGCTGACCGCCATGTTCATTGCCGCCAAGGGGCTACCCTCCATTCCCCTACTGCTGCTGACATTGCTAGGCGGCGCGATGTCGTCTGGAGGAGCCAGCGTACTCAATAGCTACGTCGACAGCGATATCGACCAACTCATGTCGCGCACTTCGCGCCGGGCGACAGTGACCGGGCTAGTGTCGCCGCAAGAGACGCTCATCTTCGGGTTGGTGCTTAGTACGCTCTCGTTCCTGCTGTTTGCCGCGCTGGTCAATACCCTTAGCGCTATTCTGAGCACCCTGGGTATTCTCTACTATGTCTTCTTCTATACGCTCTACCTCAAACGCAGCACCATTCACAACATTATCATTGGGGGTGCTGCCGGCGCCATCCCTCCGCTGGTTGGCTGGGCCGCCGTGACCAACAGTTTAGAGTTGAGCGCTTTCTACCTATTTGCCATTATCTTCTTCTGGACCCCGCCGCACACCTGGGCCTTAGCCCTGATGGTCGAGAAAGATTACGCCAAAGCGCGTGTGCCAATGCTGCCGGTAGTGATGGGTGAACAGGAAACAACCTACCAGATTCTCCTGTACAGCATCCTCCTCATTACCGTCACCCTCCTGCCCTTTACGTTTGGAATGCTGGGCTGGGTCTATCTCATTCTGGCGGCTGTGCTCGGCGCGCGTTTTATCCAACTGGCCTGGCAGTTGTGGCGCAGCCATAGTAAAGCCGTTAGCAGAAAGCTGTACAAATATTCTCAATCTTACCTGGCCGTGTTGTTCATCGTCATGGCTATCGATCGGGCTCTCTTTTAGCATCGTCGGAGTTTTATAGCCCAAGTCGAGCGTGGAAACTCTCGGCAAAAATTCGACATTTTTAAGTTAGGACTTACGCAGTTGGGAGTATCGAACCAGGTGACAGTCACTTAAACGTGATAAATCGATTTATTTGGGCTAACCGGACGTTTATTTTTGGCAAAAAGTGACTGTCACCTTTTGAACTGCGTAACTCATATAAGTAACAAAAAAGCGACGTCCATAACGTCGCTTTTTCTTTTATCAAACTTGCCCGCAATCTAAGCGGGTAAAGGTGCGGCTGACGGCGGCAGTCTTTTGGGGGGGGCGTCTTCGGACGAGGAGGTCTCTGACGATTTAGCCTTCTTTTCGGCTTTTTCTTCCTCAGCGACAACGGCCATACTACCTTCGTCAGAAGAGGAAGAGGCTAAGCTCTCATCAACCAGAGCTTTGAACTCGGCTGCGTCCAGGTTTTCGTCTTCTTTCAACCGTTCGGCAATCACCTTCATAGTTTCGATCTGCTCGGTCAAAATTTTCAGCGCGCGCTCATGGGCTTCATCCACCAGACGGCGCACCTCAAAGTCGATCTGCTCGGCCACTTCCTCACTGTAGTTACGCTGTTCGCTTAACTGCCGGCCCAGAAAAACCAACTCTTCTTTATCGCCGAAGGTCAACGGCCCCAGTTTTTTGCTCATGCCATATTGGGTGACCATCGCTCTGGCCATGCGGGTGATGTGTTCCAGGTCGCCGCTGGCCCCGGTCGTGACCGAGGTAAACATAATTTCCTCCGCTGCTCGACCACCCAAGCCCACGGCCAAGCGGGCCTTAAAAGCCGACTCGCTGATTAAGGTGCGGTCATCAGACGGCAGGAATAAAGTGAACCCACCGGCGCCACCTCGGGCGACGATGCTAACTTTATGGACCGGATCCGCTTCCGGGATCATGTATGCGACCAGGGCATGGCCGGCTTCGTGATAAGCCACAATCTCTTTTTCTTCTTCGCTAATGATGCGGCTGCGGCGTTCCGGCCCCAGACGAACCTTTTCAATGGCCTGCTCAAGGTCGAGCATGGTGACTTGCTTCTGGTTGCGTCGAGCGGCCAGGATCGCGCCTTCGTTGACCACGTTTTCCAGATCGGCCCCGGAAAAGCCGATGGTGGCTTTTCCTAACGCTTCCAGATTGACATCGCTGGCCATGGGTTTGCCTTTGGAGTGAACTTCCAAAATTTTCTTGCGGCCCTGCCAGTCCGGTCGATCCAAAATAACGCGCCGATCAAAGCGGCCGGGGCGCAGAAGGGCCGGGTCTAAAATATCGGGCCGGTTAGTGGCAGCGATGACGATAACGTTGGTATCGGTTTCGAACCCGTCCATCTCCACCAGAATTTGGTTGAGCGTTTGCTCACGCTCATCGTGGCTGCCCCCTAAACCGGCGCCACGATGTCTCCCGACGGCATCGATCTCATCGACAAAAATGATACAAGGGCTGTTGCGCTTGGCCTGATCGAACAAGTCCCGAACGCGGCTGGCCCCGACCCCAACAAACATCTCCACAAACTCGGAACCGGAGATGCTAAAGAACGGCACCCCCGCTTCGCCGGAAACGGCTTTGGCCAGCAGTGTTTTTCCGCAACCGGGCGGGCCAACCATCAGCACCCCTTTGGGAATACGCGCCCCCAACGAGATAAACTTCTCCGGCTCGCGTAAAAACTCAACCACTTCGGTCAGCTCTTGTTTGGCTTCGTTTGCGCCGGCGACATCGTCAAAGGTGACCGTAGGTTTATCGCCGGTGAACATGCGGGCTTTGCTCTTACCAAAACTTAAGGCTTGATTATTGGAGCCTTGCGCCTGGCGGACCATGAAAAACAACAGCCCCCCAAAAATCAGGAGCGGCAGAATGGTGATAGCTAAGGTCCCCCAGTCACTCCAGACGCCGGGGGGGATGATCTCGATGTCTACCTGACTTAGTTCTTCCTTGGTAACCCCCAACTTCTCGAATGTGGTAAAAATACTAACTCCATTTTCCTTACGCGATTTAGCATCATTGGCGTTGGGCTGTTTATATTCAACCGTCACATCTTCATTGTTGACGCTAATTCTTTCAATTTGACCTAGCTTAATCTGCTCAGCTACTGTGGTAATATCCAGTTCATTACTGTCTCTCGGGCTTGAAAAGATACTAAAAATGAGAGCAGCAACAGCCAGCAGGATGAGCAGGTATACTATGCTGTTCTTAAAAAGACCTGAATTCACATTTTCCTCCACATAACACGAAATGCTCTGTCATTATACCAAAAACAAAGCTAAATCGCCAACCAAATTTTAAGAAGAGGTTAAGATTCCCAATTTTTCCTCAACAAAGCATCAATTTTGACCCGCTCGAACATTACAATGTGGTCAAAATCGCCTTTTTTATCGAACAACTTGAATAGTTCGTAAGACAAGGGACCCTAAATCATCGGCCTCGGCTCGCCCTGGGTCTGCGATTGGCAGCCGAGTATTAGCCGAGGGGTTAAAGAACCCAACACGAACCTCGTAATCGCCCGCAGCGGTCGTATCAGGGATGGGGAGTTGATAGGGATCGATGACCACCTGGCCGACTTGCCAACTTGAAGTCAAAGCGGAGCCCCCTTGGGGGCGTGTATCGACTTGAGAAACGATCCCTCCTTGAGGAGTGGTCAAATGGATGAACAGATTATAGTTATCCGTCGGGGGGGTGATCGCCCGCCAGAAAAAGGTGACCGTTATATCCTCACCGGGTTGATACTGCAAGCGAGGCAGTTCGTAAGCGTCGAGAGCGATTTGGCCGCCCAGATTAGCCCCCACCGGGCTTCTCGCCCCGCTGCTGACCACTAATGTCACCAACGTGCGGTTAGCTACTAACGAACCGGGCGGCGGATCTTGCAAAACCACCGAGCCTGGTGTTTCCGTACTCCAATCTTCATATTTCTGAACAACCAGGTCTAAGGACTGGAGCTGCTGGTCGGCCTGATCAAAGCCCAGGTTGCGCACATCAGGCACTTCAATGAGCGGTGGTCCCTGGCTGAGCGTCACATTGACCACCGACCCTTCGGCGACGGCGGCTCCTGGCTGAATCGACTGCCGGATGATTGTAAAAGCGGGCCAGGTGGGGTGCGGTTCTTCGCCGTCAACTTCCATAATCAGCCCCATATTCTCCAGAGCCGGCCGGGCCGACGCCTCTTCCAAGCCAACGACATCCGGCATACGGACTTGTCCGGCCGGTAAATCGGGGGCTGCCGACGAACGAGAACTGGGTTGGTAGGCGTTATAAATCGCCGCAAACAGCGGAACTAGCCCCAAAACCGCTATAATGGCGATCAAGCCCAACAGAATCATAATAAAATCGAGCCCCAATCCTCCCGATTTGGCTTGACTACCTGATGGCCGGCGGCTTGCCGCGCCGCGCGGTTGGACTGAGCGACCTTGCACCGGTGATCCGACCACCGCCGAGATCGGCATTTGCGAACCACTGCCCATCAGATTGCCCTGCTGAAACATGATCAACGCTTCACGCAGATGGTCGGCGGTGAGAAATCGCTCGTTGGGGTTTTTCGCCATCGCTGCGTCAACAATCCGAGCCAGAGGTTCGGGAATCTGGCGATCCAGTTTATCGACCGGAATGTGGGCTTCATAAATCTGCTTGCGCGCTACATCCTGATCATCTACGCCCACAAACGGCACCCGGCCGCTCAACATTTCATACAGAATAATGCCAATAGCGTAGACATCGGTGGCCGGCAGCACCCGGTCGCCGGACGCTTGCTCCGGTGCAAAATAGGCCGGGGTGCCCCACACCACCTCCCCTTCATCCATCGCACTTTCGCCCAAAGCGCGAGCCAGGCCAAAATCAGCGACTTTGGCCTGTTTGTTAGGGGTTATCAAAATATTGCCGGGTTTCAAATCGCCATGCACCAAACCCGCCCGGTGGGCCGTACCGACCGCCGAACAGATTTGAATGGTAAATTCAACGGCCTGCTCGACAGGAATTTTACGCTGATTATTGAGAATGGTTCGCAGGTCGGAACCAGGCACCCATTCCATGACAATGTAGGGGCGATTATCAAACTGGCCAAAATCATATACGGCCACAATGTAAGGGTTGCTTAATTTGGCCGCACTTTGGGCCTCGCGGTGGAAGTTGACCAAAAATGAAGGGTCTCGCGTATACTGGACGCGCAGCACCTTGACCGCCACCGACCGGCCGAGAGACATATCTTGGGCCTGGTATACCTCAGCCAGGCCACCTTCGCCAATTTTTTTGAACAGTTGATAGCGATCGTTGAAAACTACGGGTAATTGCATAGATTGATTCGGTCAGGGTTTATGGTGTAAGCTGCTTAACAATCTGAAAACAGCATTTTACTATTTTACCCTGTCGGGGGCATCGGTGCAAAATAAGGCGATCTATAACTCATCCTTACGGACAGGCAGGGGGAGATCAAGCGACTGGCCCTTTTACTCACCAAGGATAATAAAGTCTTAAAATTTCGTTTGACGCTCTGCAAGGGCCATGCTAGAATAACCGACGTTGCAAAATGTCAGCAAGGTTAGGGGATCACGTCCATCGCTATGCCAACGAAACGGTCAATTTATCTTGATTATGCAGCTTCAACGCCAACCGACCCCCAGGTGGTTGAAGCGATGCTGCCTTATTTTACCGATATCTATGGCAATGCCTCTGGAGCGCACAGCCAGGCTCGGGCCAGCGCCCAAGCTATTGATGAGGCCCGCCACAGCGTAGCTGATGTGTTAGGCTGCACGCCGGAGGAAATTGTTTTTACTGCCTGTGGGACCGAAGCCGATAACTTAGCCATTCGCGGGGTGGCCTGGGCTAAAAAACAACGCGGTGAAGGCAACCATCTCATCACTACCCCTATTGAACACCATGCGGTCAGCCACACCTTCAACCAGCTTTGTGAAAAATTTGGCTTCGAGCAGACCATTGTGCCGGTCGATGCGAACGGAGTGGTCGATCTGCATGATATCGCCGCTGCTATCCGGCCTGAAACCATGCTGATCAGCGTGATGTACGCCAATAACGAAGTTGGCTCGCTGCAACCGATTGCTGACATTGGCGCCCTGGCTCGGTCGCGCGATTGCGTTTCACACGGATGCAGTTCAGGCTGCCGGCTACGAATCGCTGTCAGTCAACCAGTTGAATGTGGATTTGCTGGCGATTTCGGGCCACAAAATTTATGCGCCTAAGGGTATCGGTATTTTGTATGTACGGCGCGGCACCCCTGCTGTCTGTGCTCACCGGCGGCGGGCATGAGATGAATCGCCGGCCGGGTACCGAAAATGTACCGTATATTGTGGGCATCGCCCAGGCTTTAGAGTTAGTCGAACGCAAGCGCGAGACCGAAAATCCACGTCAGAAAGCGCTGCGGATAAATTGATCGGCGGCGTTCTCGATCGCATTCCGGGCAGCCAGCTAACCGGCCATCCCACCCGGCGGCTGCCCAATAGCGCCAGTTTTGTCTTTAGCGGCTGCGAAGCCGATCCGATTTTGATGCATCTGGATTTGGCGGGTATCCAGGCCGCCAGCGGCAGCGCCTGTACCACCGGCAACCCGGAGCCGAGTCACGTGTTGACCGCGATGGGCGTGCCGCACGAGTTAGGGTTAAGCGCCCTCCGGCTGAGCGTTGGTCGGCAGACCAATGAGGCTGACATCGATACTGTCCTGGAGATACTGCCGGGCGTGATCGAAAAGGTGAGACAATTAAATCCAGCCTATCAAATGATGAGTTAGCCGGTTCATTTTAGCTGTGATAAAATGAGGACTCAACGGGACGGGCTGCGGCCCGTCTTTTAATTCATGAATAGCGCTGTTCGGATAACGAGCCATTTTGTTTAATGATCAAGAGCCAGTTACCCGGCGGCGGAATAGATCTAATGAACGATGTGAAATAGATGAGCGGAAATAGTAATACTTCAAAGCGAGTCATTGTGGCCATGAGCGGCGGCGTGGATAGTTCTGTAGCGGCGGCGCTGCTGGTGGAACAAGGCTATGAGGTGGTGGGCTTGATGCTGCGGCTGTGGGCCGAACAGGGCGGCGCGGCTAATCGCTGCTGCACACCCGATGCCGTCAACGACGCCCGGCGGGTGGCTAATGTGTTAGGTATTCCTTTTTATGTGCGTGATTACAAACAGGTGTTTAAATCGACCGTGGTCGATTTCTTTATCGACGGTTATGCGCGAGGGGTTACGCCTAATCCGTGTATTGTGTGTAATCGTGATATTCGTTTTGACCGCTTACTTAAGGAAGCATTGAGTCTGGGCGGCGATTATCTGGCGACCGGCCATTATGTTCGGGTCCGATCGACAGCGGATGGCGCTTATCAGTTACTCCGGGGGCTCGATCCGACTAAAGATCAGAGCTACATGTTGTACACGATGACTCAAGATCGATTGGCCCAGCTTCTCTTCCCGGTGGGTGAGCACAGCAAAACTGATATCCGGCAAATAGCCAAAGATAAAAATTTACCTGTCTTCAACCGGCCCGACAGTCAGGATCTCTGCTTTTTGGGGCCAGGTGATTATCGATCCTTCTTGCAGCGCAACGCTCCACAAGTTGTCCAAGGGGGGCCTATTCTGGATACGGCGGGCAACCGAATTGGTGAGCACCAGGGCCTGGCATTTTACACCATCGGACAGCGCAAAGGGCTGGGCTTATCGGCCCCGCAGCCGATGTATGTGCTTGAAAAAGATGTGCAAACCAACAGTTTAGTGGTCGGTACTCAGGCTGATTTGGGCCAGAGTAGCCTGACAGCCCGGCAAGTGTCCTACGTCAGTGGTCAACCGCTGCTCGAACCGGTCAAAGTTAAGGCCAAGATCCGATACAAAGCCAAAGAAACAGAAGCCATCCTGACCCCCTTAGCCGAGCAGCGAGCTAGCCTGGTTTTCGAGCAGCCCGTGCGGGATATTACCCCCGGTCAAGCGGTGGTCTTTTACCAGGGAGACATTACTCTGGGTGGGGGTACTATTGAGCAAACAGCCAGGTAACAGATTATGCCGCCTTTTGTCTTACTGGGGATATTAGTGGGGGGGCTATATGGCACAATTTTCCATTTGTGGCGGGGCAAATCGCTGCGGGATTTCCTTATCTACCTGATGGCGGCTATTATCGGTTTTGGAGCCGGGCAAGGTCTGGGGATGGCGTTGGGGTTTGATATGTGGCTGGTCGGCCCGCTGCATGCTGTCGAGGCTACAGTGATAAGTTGGGCCAGTCTATTTTTAATCCAATGGCTCAAGCTTTAACAAATGTAACCGGACTATCTTGTAGACCCATTCAGTTTTCCAGCTCGAGCTTGAATGGTTAAATTTAGGCGGCGCTACCCCCATCTATGAACTATACCTGATTTTCGTAGAACATAATAATATGCTAAAATGCTGACTTAATTCTAAGAAAGCTAAGAAAAGAATAGGTTAAATGTCTGACGAAATCGTATTGCCACAAATGGAAACTAAAAATCCCAGACCCGAACTTTCAATGAAGCCGGCTGACAAAAGACCGGTTATCTTTGGCAGTATTGCTGCCGTCATCATTGTGTTGATATTTCTAGGTATTGGGATTTTTCTCTTTTATCACCCCGTCGCTACGGCTATCATTCGGGATATTTTCATTATATTCATGGGGCTTGGCATTTTTGTCATCATCTTATTGCTGATTGCCCTGATTGTTGTGATTGCTTATTTGGTTATCAAAGTTAATGATTTAATTCAATTATTAGACCGAGAAATTAGACCAGTGTTGAATAAATTACAGCAAACCACCACAACGATTGGGGGTACAGCTACATTTATCAGCGAGAAGGCGGTCCAGCCGGTTATTTCAACTGCCAGTATGGTGGCCGGTCTAAATGCGATTTTTCGGGCCTTATTCAAACGTTAGGCAAGTCTGATGATTAAGTGGGGAGCGGCTCTAGCGTCTGTCGGCTGGTATAGGCGCGTCTTTATTTAATTAAAAAGGTACCATATTTAAAGTCATTGTAGTACAAAGAAAAGGAGTGACTATCATGGGAAGTCAAAATGAGGGTGGGGCATTTTTCGCAGGGTTAGTGATTGGCGGCCTGGTGGGCGCAGCCTTAGCATTGCTGATGGCCCCGCAATCCGGCGAAGAAACCCGGGCTCAGATAAGGGATAGAAGCTTGGAGTACAAAGATTTAGCCGAAGATAATATTATGACCGTTCGCAGTCGAGCGACAGAAGCCGGGCATAAAGCTCAAGAGCAAGTGGCGGCTTTACAGGCAAAAAGTATGGAAGCTCTGGAAAAAGGTAAAATAAGCGCGACTGAAGCTCTGGAAAAGGGTAAGGTAAGTGCGACTGAAGCCCTGGAAAAAGGCAAACAAAGTGCGGCTGAAGCTTTACAAAAAGGTAAAGACAGCGTTAGTCAGGCCATGAGTCGTTCCGGCGATGGGGCAGCCAGTGAAGTTGACTAAAGTCTAGACTTTAACTGTTTGACGTGATACAATAGATTACTGATGAGGTTTTTGGGACGAGGGCATTAGTCTTCGTCTCTTTTTTTGGGGGCAAATATCAAGAACGGATGAGCGCCAATTAATTTTACCAGATTAAAAAGTTCAATTTGAGGTGAGGTGCCCATGATAAAAATAAGACTTATTTTACTGTTTTGTCTTCTACTATTACTGACCCGCTTGACCCATTTAACCACATCGGTTAACGCTGATGGGTTATCGAACAAAGTGTATCTGCCCATCATTTTTAACCCGCCCTGTTTGACCTCTGCTGAAGAAGTTGAATTGGCTCAACTGTTAGTGCAAGACCCCCAACAACAACGCCCCTCGCTGACCTGCAATGATATATTAGCTCAAGTGGCCCATGCGCGAGCTGCCGATATGGCTGAGCGGGAATATTTTAGTCATGTCAATCCCGATGGACACGGCCCCAACTATTTGGTTGAGCAAGCCGGCTACGTCCTGCCCGACTTTTACGGCGACGACCCCACAGCCAATTATATTGAATCGATTGCGGCCGGGAGAGACACCGCTGAAGCCACCTGGCAGCAGTGGATGGGCTCACCCAGCCATAGTGAGCATCTGCTAGGACAAAATTCTTTCTTCAAGGCTCAAATTGAATATGGGGTTGGCTATGCTTATGATCCTGACAGCCCTTATAAACATTATTGGGTTGTGATTACGGCTCAACCAGGCCCATAAATCATTGCCGCTAACTCGCGCGTGGCCGCCGGCAAACAGGCCACCAGGTCGCCCGCCGTGGCCGAAGTAGCTCCCACTGTGCGGCGAACATTCTCGCCGGCCAAGCCATGTAAATAGGCTCCGGCCACCGCCGCCTCAAAGGGAGGCACGCCTTGCGCCCGCAAACTAACAATCGTGCCGGCCAACACATCCCCAGAACCGGCTTTAGCCAGCGCCGGATTGGCGAAGGGGAGAACCATAGTGCGTCCGTGAGGAGCAGCGACAATCGTATGCGCTCCTTTTAGTAAAACAATCTGCTGCCATTTGGCGGCCATCTCTGTGGCTATGGCTAGCCGGTTAGCCTGCACGTCTTGAGTAGTGGTACCCATCAGCCGCGCCATTTCTCCCGGGTGAGGCGTTAAAACGCTGTCAGGGGGCAATTGTCGCCACCACTCCCGTTCCTGGGCTAAGATATTCAGTGCATCCGCGTCGAGGACCAACGGCGGCAGCGAATCGGGCAGAGCGAGTAAATCGGTCAGGAAGATTGCCGTTGAGTCATTGTGGCCCAAGCCCGGCCCAATGAGTAGGGCGTTGGCTTTGGTCGATTTTTTCTGCACGGCTTGAACTGCTGTGGGCGCCACAAAGCCATCATTATGCCTTAATGGGCAGTATGTGGCTTCCCGAATAGCCGCCGCGGCAATGGGGTGGATGATCTGCGGTACAGCCAGAGTAACCAGACCGGCCCCGGCCTGGAGGGCGGCCTGCCCACAGAGAATAGCCGCTCCGGTGTAATCGATTGAGCCGGCTACGATCAAAGCCGTACCAAAAGTGCCTTTGTGGGCGCTAACCGGCCGGGGCGGCAGCATGCGGGCAACTTTGGCAGCGGTGGCCATTTCTAAGGTGACATCACCAGGATAACAATCGGGAGTAATTTGGATATCGCCCACCACCAGTCGCCCGACTACATCGGGGCCAGGCGGCAGAATATGCCCTTGCTTAACGGCAGCCAGCGTCACGGTTAAATCAGCCGACAACGTATGCGGATCGACGTAGCCGGTATCACTATTGAGGCCCGAAGGCACATCAACGGCAACGACGAGGGGACTATGGGCAGGGTTGGCCGCGGGCCAAGCCGGTTCGATGAGTTCAGTATCGCTCTGTTTACTGCGCCGCGTTGACACCGCCGCCTTCGTCTGATCAAGCAATCCCGCCAGACTACCTTCAATTGGCCGCGACACCCCGGTTCCCAACAAAGCATCAACAATAATCGTGGCCTCGGCCAGCCATTGGGTTAAGGCCTCCGGGGCGGATGGCGCATCGGCTAAAATACGTTCGACGTTGGTACTATCGAGACGGTCCCAATTGGGATCAGGATCGGTGTTTCGCTTCCAAACATAGACCGCCACCGGCAGCCCGGCCTGGTTCAGATAGCGGGCGATGACCAACCCATCGCCCCCATTGTTGCCTGGCCCCACCAAAACTAGCACCCGCGCCCCCTCCAGCTCAAAAGAACGCTCAATGCACCGGGCAATCGAGCGCCCGGCATTCTCCATCATCTGATCATAGCTCAGACCGGAGGCGTCGGCCGCTTTTTCGGCAGCTTGCATTTGTTGAGTAGTGACAATATACAAGCAGTCCTCCTTGCAAAATGGGCTAAGCCTATCTCCAATTAGTTAGGCTGAAGGGTAGAGCGACGGGCTACAAAATAGGTAACAGCGCTTAGAACGCCGCCGAGTAACACGCCAGCAACAGTAAATATAGCGGCCTGAGTTGAGTTTAGCGAGCTGGTCTTGACCGGGGGGCAGGGAGGATAGTCTGGTTCCACCAATGGCGCATCTCCATACAGCCGGCGGTCTCGACGGGCTTGCAGAATACCGGCCGCTTTATCCGCTATTCGCCGAAATAAGAACGGCCAGACAAACATCAAAAAGAGTTTTTTAGGCATGAGAACTCCTTACACTGACCTATGATAAGCGACGTCTGAGCCAGAGAATGAAACTAAAAACTACCGCAAACGCCGCTCCAAAGGCCATACTGGCCGCCGGACCGAAAACCGCCTTGACATCCCCATCGACTTTACCGGCAATCATCAACACAACCCCGCTGTTATTACCGGTTTTGATGTTTCTGGCCAGTACGATGCCACTGGCACACTGATTCATGGTGACATCGCCCCGAGTTAACAGGACCCGGGCTTGACTCTGGTCCAACACAATGTTGCCGCTGCTCAAAATAGCGCCAACTGAAGAGGTCGTCAGGCTGGCGTCGCCGGTATCAGCCAGGACAATACCGCCTTGGGTAACCGCTAGGCTGTTAGCCTTGGCCTGAACGACGCCCCCCTGCCGGATAGTGATAGAGTCGCCTTGCAAGGTTTGGACGCCCCCTTGACGAATCTCCACCGTTTGTCCTTCAACCCGATTGGCTCCGGCTTGAGAGATATAAACGGTTTCAGCTTGCACACGTTCGGCGGTAGCTCGACTGACCGTGACGTTTTGCGCCTGAATGTTATTAACATCTTGCCCTGTGACGGAAATCCGCCCTTGTCTTGAGGGGGAAGATGGTTCGCTGTTATTAGCAGCCATCGGTACACTCACTTTTCTAAGATCCACTCTTCTAACGAACGTTCATAATCAATTAGCTCTGACTCATTAAACCAAAGCCCAATTTCAATTTCTCCGTTCTCAACACTATCCGAGCCATGGACCAAATTACGCCCCACCATCATACCAAAGTCGCCGCGAATAGACCCCGGCGCGGCTTCTGATGGCTTGGTTGCGCCAATAGTATTGCGGGCGATCTTGATAGCATCCGGACCGGCCAGAGCCATAACCACCACCGGCGAGGAGGTTATATATTGAATCAATGGTTCAAAAAAAGGTTTACCTTCGTGAATCGCATAGTGCTGGCGGGCCAGTTCATCGGATACTTGCATCAGTTTCAGGCCAATAAATTTTAAACCGCGCTGTTCAAATCGACTAATAATAGGGCCAATAAGTCCACGCTCAACGCCATCAGGTTTAATGATAATTAATGTTTTTTCCACAATTTTCTCCTAAATAATAATAAGTGCTTAAAGCATAATCAGATTGCAAAAGATGACAAATTTCCCCGGAAACAAAAAGGCCGGGAATTTAACCCGACCTTGGTCTTTTTAATCTGTTTTCTTAGCCGGCCAGCTTAGAAAGGGCTTGTCGATAGGCTTCTAAAGCATTCTGTAAGCGCCCATCCTTCACCATAGCGTCACCCATAACCTGGTACAGCTTATAGTTAGTTGGATAAACTTTAATACTTTGCTGCAAATCCTCAATGATATTGGTGATATGTGCGCCGCTAGAAACCAAACTACTATAAATAGGAATAGCCTCTTGGATCTCCCCTTTATCTCTGGCCTCTCGAGCCAACTCAAGCCGTTTGTTGGTATCATGGGGTAAATTTTGGAGCATGGCCTGATCAACGTCTGAGGTAGCCCCCACCGCGCCAGCCGTTTGTGCTCCCGACGGACTCAGACTCATCGACGCCGTTCTGGAAATAGCCGCCGGCGGCTCACTCTGTTCCTCACGATCGCCCTCGCGAAGCTTTTTCAGCCAATCTGGTAGCGGCCCGCTAAAGCGAGGTGGCGGGGGTGGGGCTGTCTGGGCTACAGGCATCGGTGCCAATTCAGGTGGAGTCAGATCAACCGGTTCCGTTTCAGGCGCTTCAGCCGATAATGGTACGGGTTCGCTGGCGGCTAGAACCGGTTCCGCCACCACAGCTGACTCTTCTACTACTTCCGCTTCATCTTCAACTCCCGCTTGTAACCAGTCGGGTAACTCTTCTTCAATAACCGGGCCGGCTTCAAGAGGTTCGGCCACAGCCTCAGCTACGGGCAAGTTAGCTATCTCCTCAACGGCCACCGGTTCCTCTAATCCCGGCTCGTCGGTTTCACGCAGCCAGTCGGGAAGTTCATCCTCAACAACTATTTCAGCCGGTTCTTCGGGGCTGGGTTCGGAAGGCTCAAAGGCATCCTCATCTTCCACCTCATTTAGCCAATCCGGTAACTCTTCCTCAGCCACAAAGTCTGCATCCTCGGAAAAATCAACTTCCTCATCTTCTTCATCGCCCATTCCTTTTAACCAATCGGGCAGGGCCTCTTCATCGGCCTGGACGGCTGCTGTAACCGGCACGTCGATCGGCGGGGTAGCCGGTTCATCCTCGGCCTCCACCTCTCGCAGCCAATCCGGCAGATCGTCATCATCCAAATTGACAGCCTCCATGTCGATCGGGGAAGCCGCCACAGGTGAACTCAGCGGGAGGGTTTCAGGTGAATCGACTTCGGACTGCACTTCTTTTAACCAGTCAGGCAGGTCCTCATCATCCAAATCCAGCTCCTCGTCCTCGTCTTCCTCGATGGGCGCGGCAGTTTTGGTGTCGGCTCTGGGTTCCTCCTCATCCACCTCAGCTTGTACCTCTCTGAGCCAGTCCGGTAAATCCTCGTCATCGTCAGCAATAGCCAATATCGGGGATGTGGCCGTGGTATCAAGGTCCAACGGTAACTCATCGGTTTCATCAATATCACTGAGCCAGTCAGGCAAATCTTCTTCAACAACCATATTATCGACTTCAGTCACGGCCTCAATTGGCCCTAACTCTTCAACGTCATCTTCAACTTCACGCAGCCAATCCGGCAGATCCTCTTCGATCACCATTTTGTCATCCTCTGCCTCCGGCGGCTTTGCTTGCGCCGCGCTGGGCTGAGGCGACTCTATCGTTTCTTCAAACCCGCTTAACCAATCCGGCAAATCATCATCGGTGGCCAAAGCGGCCTCTGGCGAAACTTCTGAGAATGTTGTTTCTGGTTCCAGTTCTACTTCCTCATCATCCTCAATTTCGCGCAGCCAGTCGGGTAAGCCCTCTTCATAGATCACCGTCTCATCCGCTACCGGAGCTGGCGTTTCATCGACTGTCTCCGGTTCATCTTCAATTTCACGCAGCCAATCGGGCAGGTCCTCTTCAACAACCATCTTGTCATCTTCAATTTCCTCAGGCTCAATCGGTTGAGCTTCGGCTTGGGGTGAAGGCGCTGGCTCTTCCAACGGCGCATCGCCGCCAATTCGACGCCGGATCAACTCGTCATCGGAGGTAGAAATCATCCAATCGCGAGCCGACATACCTTCTGCCCCTTGCGGCCGCTCTTCAGTGACACTGCCCAGGTCGATGCCCTCTTCGGCCAGTAACCGCTCTAAATCCGACATCTCGCTTAATGGCTGGCTGCTTGCTTCCGACTTGACCGGGCTAGGGGTTGTTGGGGCTGACATGGGTGTTTCTTCCAACGGGACATCGCCGCCAATTCGACGCCGGATCAACTCGTCATCGGAGGTAGAAATCATCCAATCGCGAGCCGACATGCCTTCCGCCCCTTGGGGGCGATCTTCGGCCACACTACCCAGGTCGATGCCCTCTTCGGCCAGTAACCGCTCCAAATCCGACATCTCGCCCGATGACTCGTCACTTGTCTCAGTCTCCACAGTTGCCCCGGAGACTTTCTTCCCCGACCGGATCTCTCTAAGCCAGGTGGGCGTATTTTCATCAGTCAGCGATGGGCTGCTATCTGATGACGTAGCCATTTTCATCCAGTCGGGGGTAGGCCCATCGACCGGAGATTCGATATCATTATCGGACGGTTTTTTTTTGTCGTCACTCATAATCTTCCCACTCGCAGAGGTTTTGTGAGGCAAAAGCAATGGAGTTTACCATAATGTTTATTATGCAATGTTTTAAGTAAAAAGTCAATGGGCTTAAAGCTACAGAGGTTACAACGGTTATTGAACATAAACTAAATCGATGTATTGCAAAAATCCCGGCTTAATGCTAAATTATCAAGTCAAATGTTTTAGGTTTGGTCTGTTAACGACTGGAAAGATCTATGCAAAAAAGTTTAGTCGTTCGTGGTGCGCGTGAACATAACTTAAAGAATATTACGATTGAAATTCCCCGCGATCAACTGGTTGTCATTACCGGACTGTCAGGGAGCGGTAAAAGTAGTCTGGCATTCGATACGATTTATGCCGAAGGGCAACGCCGCTATGTTGAAAGCCTGTCGGCTTACGCCCGCCAGTTTTTAGGGCAGATGGACAAACCCGACGTCGATCAGATTGAAGGATTGAGTCCGGCTATCTCCATCGATCAAAAAGGAACCACCCATAATCCGCGCTCGACGGTGGGTACGGTTACGGAAATTTACGATTATCTACGCCTACTGTATGCCCGCGTAGGAACGCCCCATTGTCACAACTGCGGCCGCGAGGTCAACGTCCAAACCAGCCAGCAGATTGTCGATGCGATTTTGGGCAAACCCGACGGCAGCCGGGTCATGATTATGGCCCCGCTGGTGCGCGACCGAAAAGGCGAGCATCGGGCCGTTTTTGAAGAAATCCGCAAGTCCGGCTTTGTCAGAGTCCGGGTAGATGGCACCATCTACGATCTCGATGAAAAAATCGAGATGGAGCCGTATAAACTCCATACCATCGAAGCGGTGGTTGACCGGCTCATCATTCGCCACCCCAACGGCGACAACGACGCCGAACTCAATGAAGATGCCGCCCGCCTGGCCGACTCGGTGGAGACAGCCATTAAACTGGGCAACGGCACCATGATTGTCCACGATGTGACCCATGCCGATAAAGCCTGGGACAAGCTGTTCAGCGAAAATTTCGCCTGCTTGCACTGCGGCACCAACCTGCCGGAAATCGAACCCCGCACCTTCAGCTTCAACAGCCCCCACGGAGCTTGCCCCGCTTGCGACGGTCTGGGCGTCCGCACAGAGCTTGACCCTGAGCTGATCCTTAACCTCGACCGAACGCTGGAGATGGGGGCCATTCGCCCCTGGGCTAAAATGAGCCGGGGCAGCAAACAGGGCTATTATGCCCAACTGACCAAAGCTGTGGCCGACTTTTATCAGCTGCCGCTGAACGTGCCGCTGTCGGAGTTCTCGCCGACGCAGCGTGATCTTATTCTCTACGGCGGCAAACCTGACGAAAAAATCACCTTGAGCTATCGCAACGCCAGCGGCGAACAGCGCTCCTACAGCACCGCGTTTGAGGGGGTCATTCCCAACTTGCAGCGGCGTTATAAAGACGCTAACAGCGCCGACAACTACGAAGAGATTGAAAAATTCATGTCAACCCGTACCTGCCCGGCCTGCAATGGACACCGTCTGCGGCCGGAAGCGATGGCAGTCACCATTGTGGGGCTGGGTATCCACGAGGTGAGCGCCCTATCCATCACCGACGGCCTGGACTGGTTTGATACGTTAGCCGCCAACACCCCCCCCTCAAATGGCAGCGACGAACCACCGGCGGACGCTCTGACGCCCCGCCAACTGCTCATCGCCCGGCCCATTCTCAAAGAGATCACGGCCCGGCTTCGGTTTATGCAAGACGTTGGGCTAAATTATCTCACCCTCAGCCGGGCGGCCAACACCCTCTCCGGCGGCGAGGCCCAACGCATCCGGCTGGCCACGCAAATTGGGTCGCAGTTGATGGGCTGCCTCTACATTCTCGATGAGCCGAGCATTGGCCTGCACCAGCGCGATAACGAGCGCCTGATTAAAACCCTGGAAGGGCTGCGCAACTTAGGCAACACCGTGCTGGTCGTTGAGCACGATGAAGACACCATGTACCGGGCCGATTGGATTATCGATATGGGGCCGGGTGCCGGCAAACATGGCGGCGAGGTGGTCTGGTCGGCCGATCGCGACAGCTTTTTAAGGGAAAGCAGTTCGCTGACGGCCCAATATCTGCGCGGCGATCGGCGGATTCCTGTGCCTGTCCGCCGCCGCGACGGCAATGGCAAATTTATTGTGGTTAAGGGCGCTAAAGAGAACAATCTCAAAAATATCGAGGCCAAATTCCCACTGGGTAAATTTATCTGCGTGACCGGGGTCAGTGGCAGCGGCAAAAGTACGTTGGTGCTGGAAACCCTGCATCGCAAGCTCGATCAACTCCTCTATCGGGCCACCGCCCGGCCGGGGCGGCACGACGCCATCGAAGGCATGGAACACATCGACAAAGTCATCGATATCGATCAGAGTCCCATTGGCCGGACGCCGCGCAGTAATCCGGCTACTTACACTGCTCTGTTCGGACCACTGCGCGAACTGTACGCCAGCCTGCCGGAGAGCAAGCTGCGCGGTTACAAAGCCGGACGCTTCAGTTTCAACGTCAAAGGGGGCCGTTGTGAGGCTTGCCAGGGCGACGGCATCATCAAAATTGAAATGCAATTTTTACCCGATGTCTATATCCCCTGCGATGTCTGCCACGGCAAACGGTACAATCGCGAAACACTTCAGATCAAGTATCGCAACAAATCGATTGCCGAAGTGCTGGATATGACGGTTGATGAGGGCATCGACTTTTTCTCCAACATTCCAGCCATCCGCCGCAAACTGGAGACGCTGCACGATGTGGGCCTGGGTTACATCACCCTGGGCCAGCCGGCCACCACTCTCTCCGGCGGGGAGGCGCAACGCATTAAACTCTCCAAGGAGCTAAGCCGTCGCTCAACCGGCCGGACGCTGTATATTTTGGACGAACCCACAACCGGCCTCCACTTTGCCGACATCGAGCGGCTGCTGGCGGTGCTCGATCGGCTGGCCGATGCCGGTAACACGGTGCTGGTTATCGAGCATAATCTGGATGTGATCAAATGCGCCGATTGGGTCATCGACATTGGGCCGGAAGGCGGCCACGGTGGTGGCCGCATTGTAGCAGCCGGCACCCCGGAACAGATCGCGGCCAGTCCCGACAGCCACACCGGCCAGTGGCTCCGTCGAATGCTAGAGCCGGCCGCGCAGTAGGGAAATTGCTAGTTGGTCTGTTGGTGGCTGGCTGTATTCTGGCCAACTATTTCATTGTCCCACCCACAAACTAGCTAACTATCCAACCATTTAACCCACTATTTTCGGAGAAGCAAACTGGCAACACAGATTTTAACTATTGGAGGCATTATACTGGGCGCCTCGATGGTGATTTATGTTTTTATTGCAGCCGTTTATATTGTTACGGAAAATCGCAGCCCGCAATCAACCTTTGCCTGGCTGTTTGTGTTTATTACCCTGCCGATTCTTGGCATTATCCTTTACATTTTTTTTGGTCATGGCTGGCGTGCTTTCAGCCAGCAAAACAAAATTGCTCGCCAGGAATTGGGCAGTGATCTGATGCAAGACCTGGGTGATTTACGAAGGCGGCAAGGCGAGTACGTTGATCGGATTGCCGCCGAAAAACCCACTTCTTTTCAACAAAAAATATTGCGGTTGACTAACCAAAATTATAATTCTATCCTAACCGGCTATAACGATGTTGAGATCTTACAAGATGCCAGCCAGAAATATCCACGCCTGCTGGCCGATATTAAAGCGGCCCAACATTCTATTCACTTAAACTACTATATCTGGACCGAGGACTCTTTTACCTTAGAAGTTAAGGAGGCCCTCATCGAGCGGGCTCAAGCCGGCGTTGAAGTGCGCTGCTTGTACGACACCTCCGGCGGGACCATGAGCAGCCAATATTTGCGCGATCTGACCGATAACAATGTTGAGATTCATCCCTATCTTGACTACCGTTATCTGACCACCCTCCACACCATCAATTATCGCAGCCATCGCAAGATGGCCGTGATCGATGGCAAAATCGGCTATGTGGGCGGGTTGAACCTGGATATCGAGCAGATCAAACCGCCGGCGGCGTTTGACGCCTGGCGGGATACCCATTTGCGCTTGGTTGGCGAAGCGGCCTGGGCGCTGCAAGCCAGCTTTGTGGTCAGTTGGTTCAACACGACCGGTCAAAAAGTAACCGGCCGCCAATATTATGCGCCCATTAAAACGAAAAACTTTATGCCGGTGCAGATTACCCAGGGTGGTCCAGACTCGCAGTGGAATGCGATTCGCCAGCTTTATTTTTTGATGATCGTCTCAGCCGAGAATAAAATTTATCTGCAATCCCCCTTTTTCGTGCCGGACGAGAGCCTTCTGGAGGCGCTCAAAGCGGCGGCGCTGGCCGGCCTGGATGTCCGTTTGATGTGTACGCCCCGAGGCTCTACCTATCAGATTCCTTACCGGGCGGCCAATACCTATTTTCAGGAAGTGGTCGAGGCCGGAGCCAAAGTATATCTATACCAGGCCGGCTATTTTCACCCCAAGACCCTCAATATCGACAACGCAGTGGTTACCATCGGTACGGCCAATATGGATATTCGCAGCTTTGCCTTAAATTATGAAACCAATGCAGTGGTCTATGATGAAGGGCTAGCCAAACAACTGGAGGCCCAATTTTTGGAAGATATGAAGCATTGCACGGAATGGACGATTGAAGCGTATGAAAAAACATCTTCGGTTCAACGGTTTATTGACTCCGTTTATCGGCTAGCTTCACCCTTATTATAGCCAGAGCAAGGTAACAGTCACTTAAAAAGTAACTGTGTTACCGATGTGCGCTTAAAGGAGGGCTCACCTCTAATTATTATGCCGATTTTCGAGCACAATTTCACCGTCAACGCCGCCCTGGCCCAAGTGATCGATTTTCACCGCGATCCGCATATCCTCAAGCGGCTCACCCCGCCGCCGTTGATCATGCAGATCCATCACTTCGAGCCGCTGGCCGAAGGCTCTATTGCCGACTTCACACTCTGGTTCGGCCCGCTGCCCATTCGCTGGGTGGCTGTTCATGTAAACGTCAATTTTCCCCACAGCTTCACCGATATTCAACGCGCCGGGCCGCTCAAATATTGGCGGCACACCCACTCATTTATTCCAATCAGCAACAGCCTCACTCGCGTCAACGATACCATCGAATTTGCGCACGACGCCGGTCCAAAAGGACTGCTCAGCCGCTTACTTTTCCCCAGACCTGCGCTCAAGATGCTATTCACCTATCGTAAAGCCGTAACGCGCTGGATGATTGAGTCGTTGGCAACCGCTAATGAATAAAAAAGAGGCAATGAATTATTGTCTTTAGCTCTTTTCCTCGTTCGAAAAGAGTTGACATTCTATTAAATGGTGCTATGATCTCGTGAAGTTAGTAACAACCACTCCTAAATAAAGTTTTGTGGCCGCGAAGCCCTCACATTGAAGCCAACCGCTTTGATTGAGGGCTTTTTGTTTGGCGAGAAAGGAAAACAACTAGCGAACCAATCAACTTAATAACAACCTCAACGTGGCAATAACATCATCGCTGATGCGCTGTTGTCAGCAGCAGTCGGGCCGCTGCTGCCCTATCCCTGTCGATAGGCCGGGCTTCTAAAGCCTTGGGTCGTGCCGCTTTTCTATTGGTGCGAGGTTAAATACGGAGGTAAAAAACAAATCCTTATGGATCAATTACAAACAGATGTCGCCAGTCTAACGATATCGGCGAATATTCTTTGGGTACTGATAGCCGGCTTCTTGGTATTTTTCATGCAAGCCGGTTTTGCGTTGGTCGAAACGGGTTTTACCCAGGCCAAAAACGTAGCGCACACGATGATGATGAATATGATGGTTTTTTGCATTGGCGCTGTTGGCTACTGGATTTGCGGCTTTGCTTTCCAGTTTGGCGCGGTGAATTACACCTACCCGGCCACGGCCATTAGCGCCGGGCAGAGTTCGCCCACCTGGGCTTTCTCCCCCGTAACCCTAGGCGCATGGGGCGACAGCCTCTCCACCGGCCTGCGGTTAGGCGAACAGTGGGGCCTGATCGGTCTATCCGGCTTCTTTTTGCAGGGCGTCACGTTAGGCGCGGCCGGTATCTTTGCCTTTTTCATATTCCAGATGGTCTTTATGGATACCGCGGCCACCATCCCCACCGGCTCCGGAGCCGAACGCATTAAGTTCGTTGGCTTTGTGCTGATGGGCTTTTGGGTGAGCATGTTCATTTATCCGATTATCGGCAACTGGGTCTGGGGCGGCGGCTGGCTGGCCAACCTGGGCCGCACGTTGGGTTTAGGCAACGGGGCAGTGGACTTTGCCGGTTCCGGCGTAGTCCATATGACCGGCGGGGCCGTGGGCTTGGCTATCGCGTTGGT
Source organism: Anaerolineales bacterium (assembly GCA_020634935.1). GTDB lineage: Bacteria > Chloroflexota > Anaerolineae > 4572-78 > J111 > JAGRBY01. The sequence goes on along the minus strand of JACKAT010000020.1, from coordinate 62,733 downwards.
ACTGGGGCCGCGACTGGGCCGCTTCAATAAAGATGGCACCGCCAATGCCATCCCCGGCCACAATATCCCGATGGGGATTTTAGGCACGGTGATTCTCTTTTTCGGCTGGTTCGGCTTCAACCCCGGCTCGGCTTTAGGCATCCAGGGCGCTTTTATCGACCTGGTTTCGTTGGCCGCGGCCAATACGCTGATGGCCGGAGCCGCCGGCGGCTTGAGCGCCATGCTTTATATGTGGCTGATCAGTCCGGTTAAAAAACCCGACCCGGCCCTGTCGGTAAACGGGGTGCTGGCCGGCTTGGTGGCGATTACCGCCCCTTGCGCCTTTGTCACGCCGATTTCGGCGGTGATCATCGGCTTGATAGCTGGCGTGCTGGTGTGCCTGGCCACCTTCGCGCTGGAAAAGATGCAAATCGATGACCCGGTGGGCGCGGTACCGGTTCACTTTGTCAACGGCGTCTGGGGGGTGTTAGCGGTCGGTATTTTTGCCGCCGCAAACCCCGATACTGCCGCCTGGAACGGCATCGACACCGCTGTGACCGGGCTGCTTTACGGGGGGACCACGCAAATTGCCGCCCAGTTCTTAGAGGTGATTAGTATTACGGCTTTTGCCTTTGGCCTGTCTTATGCCTTCTTTGCCGTTCTTAAGCAGATGCGCTTGCTGCGCAGCGACCCCGAAGCGGAAATGGCTGGTCTCGATCTGCCGGAAATGGGTATCCCCGGCTACGTGACCGATCTACCCGGTTTAGCTGGGTTAACCCCGCAGGCGGGGTTGGTTCAGCCGGCCGCCACTGTTCTGTCTCCCACGGCTAGTAAATAATGTGGTAAAATAATATCCAGTTTCCTTATAAAAAAATAGGACGCAGACAAACGCAGCCATCCCTGAGCCCTAGAGTTTAGTGAGTTTTCAGTGTCTCAGCGAAAGGATGCGGGCGTCTGCGTCCAAAATCGCTAATACTAATCCTAGCTATGTCCAGAAATGGGCGCGAATTTGCTTAGATTTATATAACTTTAGGTGAATGTAGGCTGATAGCTGACAGCTAAGGGCTGATCGCTGCTTTTCTACGGCTCACCAGGCGGGGTACGATGCAACTGGCCCTGATTGAAAATTCTGAAAGTGATAATCACCTTATTCCTTTTTATTTGCGGATTGAAGTAGCGGCGCTCAGTCCTGATTTACAAACTCCCTTCTTTATTCCTATCCGTTACCAGCATTTTAGAGACCGAAGCATTTATAGGGTCGAAATTTGCGGTATCCCCTTGGAAGCGCGAACGGCCGCAGACTTGGTACCGCGCATCGAAAAAATCATCCCTTCCTTGCTGCGGGGGGCGCGGCTGCCGTCGTACATTTTTATTGCCCGCCATTCCCGGCGCATCTATCCGGTCTACACCTTTGGCAGCGAGGTCATAGCCGCTATTACCGGTGGACCGCTGTTCCGCCACATAGAACTGGCCAAAGTGCGGGAGTATCTGGCCGACTACCTCTACCAAACCGGCGAGTTATGGCCACCGCCAACTCACGATCGCTTGCATGTCCGAGGCGTCGATCGCCTCACGCTCGGGTTAATCCGGCCGGTTTTTTACTTGAAGAAACGGGCCCAATTCGCCACAGACAATGAGTTTTGGGCGCCAGTTTTCCCGGAAGTTGACGGCAGCGGGCTGTATACCTATGCCGCCAGCGCTAAACGAGCAGCGCCAAATAACCAGGGCCAAGAGGTACTGCAACTGCGGTCTATGGTAGCTCAGGCTTTAATCGCCGACCACCGCTTAAGCCAGGGAGATGATCTGCGGACGGATCGGTTGATGCCTGATCTCTGGTTGCAACTTAGAACCCACCTGATCGACTGTTCAGCCCAATTCAGCTCTCCCCGGCTGGAACTGAAGCTATATCAAGCTGACCAGACGCTCATCGCGATGGAATATCGCCGGGATGAAGATCGCTACAGTTTGTACTTTGGGCGTGATGTCGAAGACCTCCGGTTCAGGGCCGCCACCGATTTACTGCGGCGAGGATTGATTCCCCACCCTGAGGCGCTAAACTGCCAGGAAACTACGGTAGAACCTGCGCCGATGCCGTCGTGAGCGGCGCATTTTTGCCTTGGATCTGGCGGATGGCCCCTACCCCGCCCGCTCGATGACCCAGCGGCGGATGAGGGGGATTTCGACGGGGTAGCCGGCGGCGGTGCGGGCGACGACGCGGCGGCGGAGCATGCGGGCCAAGGCCGGTAGGGGGATCGGCTATTTTGTCGTAAAACGAGCGTCTGTGCCGCCAGGAAGGGCTATCCTGCCACAAAAAAACGAATCCCCGCCGCCGGGAATGACTTTTTTGTGGCAAAAAGACGAGTCCGCCCCGCCGGAAGTGTCATTCTGCCACAAAAAAACGAATCCCCGCAGCCGGGAATGACTTTTTTGTCGTAAAAAGACGAGTCCGCCCCGCCGGAAGTGTCATTCTGCGTCAAAAAAACAGATTCCCGCAGCCGGGAATGACTTTTTTGTGGCAAAAAGACGAGTCCGCCCCGCCGGAAATGGGTTTTGGCGGCCAAAAAACGCGCCGCGAACGCGAGTACGAGCTCGGGCATCTTATTTCGAGCAACGAAGGAGCGAGAAATCCCCTCGAAGAGGGCCGGTAACCGGACGCTGTAGGGATTTCTCCGCCTGCGGCTACGAAATGACATGGCGGCTAAATCGTCACTTTACATCAGACCCATCTCCCCATCTCCTCATCGCCAATCTCCTCTATGCCAACAACTGATATCCCCCATCAATGGTAATCGTTTGGCCGACGATCATGGTGTTGGCGTCGGAGCAGAGGAAGGCGACGGTGCGGGCGATGTCTTCGGGGGTGACCAGGCGGCCGGCCGGGGTGCGTTCCGTGGCGATGTGGATGATGGCTTGCAGATCGATGGGGAAGGCGTTGATGGCGTCGGTCTCGACCAGGCCGGGCGAGACGGCGTTGACGATGATGCCCTTGGGGGCCAGTTCGACGGCCAGGTAGCGGGTGAGCGACTCGACCACGGCTTTGGACAGGCCGATAGCGACATAGTGCGGCAGCACGCGCCGGCTGCCGGGGCTGCTAATGGTCACAATCCGGCCCCAGTGGTGGCGCTCCATCAACGGAATGATGCGTTGGATGCAGTGCAAAATCGAGCGGGCGTTGACGTCCATGGTCCAGTCCCAATGTTTGTCGGTTAGCTCCAGCGCGTCTTTGGGCGTGCCGGTGGCGGCGTTGCCGATAAAGATGTCGCAGCGGCCAAAGGTCTCGTCGACCGTTTCGAATAGGTGGTTGACTTTATCGATATCGGCCAGGTTAGCGCTGACGGCAATGGCCCGGCGGCCCATCCCTTCGATTTCGGTCACGACCTCGGAGGCCGCATGGCGTTTGCGCAGGTAGTGAACCACGATATCGGCCCCCTGCCGGGCCAACTCCAGGGCAATGGCCCGCCCGATGCCTCGGGACGAGCCAGTGATGAGTGCGACTTTGTTTGAAAAAGGCAATTTCATTGGAATTATGAATGATGAATAATGAATAATGAATGATGAATGATGAGGGGGTAGGCAGTAGGCAGTAGAGGGAATCCCCTTACTACCTACCCCTTACCCCCTACCCCTTTGTTCAGGAGCGGATGATCTCAATCACCTGATCCCGCTTTTCTTCCATCAGTTCCTTCGATTTGGCTTCGAGGTTGAGGCGGAGGAGAGGTTCGGTGTTGGAGGGGCGGGCGTTGAAGTGCCAGTCGTCGTACTCAACGGAGACGCCGTCTTGCCAGGAGATTTTGGCGTCGCTGAAGGTATCGGCCAGCTCTTGCATCTTGGCTTTAGGGTCGCCGCTGATGCGGGTGTTGATTTCGCCGGAGATGAAATATTTGGCTTCCAGCGGTTTGAGCAAGTCGGACAGCGAGGCGTTCTTCTTGGAGAGCATCTCCATAATAATGAGCGACGGCACAATACCGGAGTCGGCAAAGTAGAAATCTTTGAAGTAGTAGTGGCCGGTCACTTCGCCGCCGTAGACCGCGCCTTCATCGGCCATGCGGCGCTTGATAAAGGCGTGGCCGACGCGTTCCATCAGCGGGGTGCCGCCCTTAGCCGTAATCAGGTCCGGTACGGCCCACGAGCCACGCACGTCGTAGACAATTTTAGCGCCGGGGTATTTCTCCAGATAGTACTGGCCCATCAGCGCGGTCATAAAGTCGCCGGAGACAAACTCGCCCCGGTCATCGATGGTAAAGAAGCGGTCGCCGTCGCCGTCGAAAGCGAAGCCGACATCGGCTCCTTCATCTTTGACGCGCTGCTGGAGTTCGGCCCGGTTTTCGGGCTGGAGCGGGTCGAGGCCGTGGTTGGGCAGGCTGCCGTCGGGGTCGAGGTACATGCCGGTCAAATCGACAGAGGGCAGCCGCTCGTACACCCGCTTGAGGATAGGACCGACCATGCCGTTGCCGGTGTCGGCGATGACTTTGAGCGGGCGCAGCTTTTCGATATCAATCAGGGTTAAGACCATGTTGACAAAGTCCTCGCTGAGGTCGATTTCGGTCATCGCCCCCTGGCGGGTGGGGGTGTCGTAAGCGTCATTTTCGACGATGCGGCGCAAATCCTGAATACCTTCGTCGCCGCTCAACAGTTGGGGCATTTTCTTGACCATCTTGAAGCCGCTGTATTGGGCCGGGTTGTGCGAGGCCGTGACCATCATCCCGGCGTGGCCGAGGTTGGCGCAGGCGTAGTAGTACTGGTCGGTGCTGACCATGCCGATGTTGATGACGTCGGCGCCTTGCTTCATCAAGCCGCGGGTGACGGCATCGAACTGGGCCGGGCTGGACAGGCGCATATCGCGCCCCACGATGACGGTATCGACTTTAAGAAACGAGGCAAAGGCCCGCCCGATGGCGTAGCCGACGTCCTCGTTCAGGTCATCGGGGTAGATGCCTCGAATGTCATAAGCCTTAAAGATACCAGGGTTGACTTGCATGAGATCCTCCTCATAAATATTAACTTCGTTCGACTGATTGTTTGGTTGAAGGAGTTGTCCAAGGATAACGCTGCCCTCTTGGGCAAATGATAGGTAATTGGACAAATCCGTAGGTCTATGTTGAAGATATAGCTTTGGCCCTCAGATTGTACCCCACGCGGCTATATTGCACAAGCGGCTCAAGTAGACTGCCGACTGACGACCGGAGACCGCCGGTAGGGGTAACTAAGGAATGGAGATTGGAGATTAGAGATTAGGAGATTGGGAGATTGGCCTTAGAAATCTCCTGATCGCCCTATCGCCTTATCTCCCCATCTCCATGATGGATGCTAACTAAACGTATCCAGGTCGCGGCCGTAGACGACCGGGCCGTCGTAGCGGCTGGTCAAGCCGGCCAGCAGGTCCTCGATGGTGTGGTCGCCCCAGATTAACTGGTGGTTGAGAATGAGCAGTTTGGGGCGGGTCTGGTTGGCGATGTCGGCCAGTTCGATTTCGGAGGTGTGCATGGTGGCGTGGTAGCGCTGCCACTCCGGCCCAAAGGTATCGAGCAAGCTCTGCCGCAGGTAGACTTCGTGGATCAGGATATCGCAGCCTTGGGCATGTTCCAGCAGCGACGGGGTGGGGCGGGTATCGGCCGAATGGACGATGACTTTGTCGGGAGTGACGAACTTTAGCCCGTACACGTCCAGGTGACCGTGATCGACGGGAAAGGCGGTGACGGTCACCCGGTCGTCGCGATAAATCTGGCCGGCAGCGACCTCGTGAACCTCGACCGCCAGCGGGTGATTGAGAGGGGCCAACCCATTGCGGTGGGCCTCGAGGCCGTCGTGGTAGGCTGCCAGCAGGCCATCGACCAGGGTTTGGGTTCCCGGCGGTCCGTAAATGTGGAGGGCAGCGCGGCGGCGCATGACCCAGGGGCCGATTAACAAGCCGGGCAGACCGCAGGTGTGGTCGGGGTGGAGGTGGGTCAGGAAGAGATGGGTCAAGCGGGTGAAGGTTAGGGCATCGAGACCCCTGCTGGCGGCCTCGGCGATGCGGACCATTGTTCCGTCGCCGCAGTCAATTAGGTAGGCTTGGTCATCGACAATCACCGCCGAAGATTGCTGGGCGCGACCCGGCGTGTAGCGGGGCGTACCGGTACCCAGCAGGACGAATTTGGTTCTGGACATAAGGTTCTCCTTGATCATCGTAGAAGATATATCTGTATTGGTTGGTAATTCAAAGGCGGGTATAATGGCGGCATTATACCCGTGCCCGGCTTCAAATCAACCCAACGTCGCTGGAATTTTGATAAACCCCTTAATACGTCGCAGTAGGGCGCAAATACCATTATCAAGGTAGTTGGGCCGGCGGCAAAGTTGCCCGTATTTGGCCGGGCTGGGCGTTGGCGCCATTACCGAGAAGCAGGAGAAAGATTGATGAGCGAAGCAAAACGTATCTTAGTCACCGGCGCGACCGGCAAAGTGGGCCAGGTTTTTATCCGTCGCTTATTGGCCGACGCCCGGTTTGATCAGTTTATTATCCGCGCCCTGTGTTACAATCGACTGCTGGAACCCCATACCCGGCTGGAGGTCGCGCGCGGCTCCATTGAAGATCGCCCGGTTGTTGAGGCAGCGATGCAGGACGTGACCCATGTGCTGCACCTGGCCACCAGCAAAGAGACGCCGGAAACGATTATGGATGTGGCGATTAAGGGCCTGTTTTGGCTGCTAGAAAGCTGCCGGACCAGCTCCTCGTTTCAACAGTTTATCCTGATCGGCGGCGACGCCGGGATGGGTCACTTTTTTTACCCCCACCCCGTACCCGTGACCGAAACCCAAAAACACAGCGCTTACCCCGGCTGCTACGCCCTCTCCAAAGTGTTGGAGGAGGTCATGCTGGAACAGTACTATATTCAGTATGATCTCAGCGGCTGCTGCCTGATGGCCCCCTGGATTATGGACAAGGACGATTTTAAGTATCAGCTCTCTTTTGGCGACGACGTCTTTGGCGGGCCACGCTGGGGTGAGTTGGTTGGGCCGGAAAAAGCGGCGGAATACATCAGAACCCAAACCATCCCGGTGATGATCGATGCCGCAGGGCGACCGGTCAAACGTAACTTTGTCCATGTCGAGGATTTAGTCAGCGCCATCCTGCTGGCCATCGATCACCCCCAGGCCCGGCAGCAAAAGTTCAACATCGGCATGGATGAGCCGGTCGATTACGGGGAGCTAGGAGCCTATCTGGCCGAATCGCGGGGGCTGCCCACCGTGGCGATCAAAACCCCCTACCACTCGACCTGGCTGGATAACACCAAAGCCAAATTTCTGCTAGGTTGGCGACCTCACTATGATTTACCAAAGATGGTTGATGCCGCTTGGGAATACAAGCGCAGCGAAGATGACCCTCGTATAGTGTGGTATCCGGGGTAAATCTATCCTAGACAAAGCTCACGAATTCGGCCAGCGCTTTTTTGTGGGTGGCGTGCAGCGGCACTTGGGCGTCGGTGGCGGGGTAGCCGACGACCAGGTTGATGTAGGCCCGTTCGTTTTTGGGGCGGCCCAGAATCTCGGCCAGAAAGTTCATGGGGCTGGGGGTGTGGGTCAGGCAGGCCAGGCCGGCGTTGTGCAGCGCGGCAATCAGAAAGCCGGCGGCAATGCCGACCGACTCCTGCACGTAATAGTGTTTGGTACGGCTCCCGTCCTCATTCAATCCATAAGTTTGGGCAAAAATCACAATGAGACAGCCGGCCCGGTCGATAAAGGTTTTGTCGGCGTCCGTGCCGAGTGGAGCCAGGGCGTCGAGCCATTCCTCGGAAGCGCGTTCGGTGTAAAAGGCGCGCTCCTCGGCTTCCGCCGCCAGCCGAATTTGATGCTTGATGGCCGGGTCGGTCACGACCACGAAGTGCCAGGGCTGCTGGTTGGCTCCGCTCGGCGCGCGGCCGGCCGTTTCCAGACAGGTCGTGATAACCTCCAGCGGCACGGGCTTATCGGCAAAATCGCGGGTGCTGTGCCGTTTTTTCATCATCTCGTAAAAAGCCAGCGCCCTGGCCTTCATCTCGTCTTCGGGAAAGCCGTGATATTCCAGGGGGACAGCGGGAACGGTTTTCATTAAGAGACTCCTTGGGTGTGATCGCCGACGGTTGACCGCTGACCGCCAACAAATGGCCGTTAATCATTCGGCAGTCTTGCGAAGCCACAATCAATTAAATGAAGCCTTCGCCGGAAAAAAGGGTGTTGTCGCTTCAAATTTTCCCAACCAGACCACTTTTCCTTGTATTATCATAGGGATTTCTCCGCCTCCGGCTACGAAATGACATGCTCGACTTTAATTATCGAACTCAAACTACCAGTCCGCCGCCGATTCCAACTGCTTCAACACAACGCGCCGGACGCGATCCAAACTCTGGATGACCAACCAGCGATGGACGTAGGTGGTGCCGCTATAGCCCCGCGCCATCTCCGCCATATGGAGGTCCTCCGGGCCGTGTACGGCAATAAAGGTCATATTGTCGGCCTCGCCACCGACCAGGGGGCCGATAAGGGCCAGTCCAACGCCGCCCGGCGGAGCGACGGCTGCCGCGAGTGAAGCAGCCAAGGATTTACCGTCAGCCCCATCGAGCGAGGTAGCGGCCGGCAGACCGAGCTGCTCGACGGCCTCGGCCACAGTTAGGGAGTGGAGATTGGTCGCCAGTCGCTCGGCACAACCCGCACCGGTCAGATCGGCGGCAATTTCGCCGCCGGTCAGGGTATCGAGCAGCCCCAGTTTCAGGCCGCGTTCAGTCAGCAATCGCCCTACCACTTCAGGCACGGTTTCCTGTTCGACGCCGTAAATCGCCACACCGAGGCGCGCCCGCAGGTCGGCTTCAACCGGCGCGACAAGGGCCTCGGCTTCGGCCTGGCTGTCGGCTTTGGCGGTAATGCGCACATCGGTTTGGCCGGCGTGCGCGGCTAAGCCGACCGTGGGGTTGGCCATCGTCATCAAATCGCCGATGAGCCGGTCCACGTTACTCTCGCCCACGGCGCAGGTGCGCAGGACGCGAACGGCCATCGCTTTGGCCCCGCCCATCCGCTCGATCAGCAGCGGCACGACCGTGCTGTGCATCATATGTTCCAACTCGCGGGGTACACCCGGCAGCGATATAATGAAGCCGCGCCCGGCGACATCTTCGCTGAGAAAGCAGGGGGCGGTGCCGGCCAGATTAGGCAAAGGCAACGCGCCTGCGGGGATGTAAGCCTGGCGTTTGTTGTTTTCTTTCATCTCGCGGCCAAAGCTGCGAAAGCGCTCGGCAATCTGGGCTTCAAGGTCGGTGCTGTAGACTAACGCGCGGCCGGTGGCATCGGCCACAGCCTGCCGGGTCATGTCATCAACCGTTGGCCCCAGGCCGCCGGAGGTGATGACCACCTCCGAGCGATCCAAGGCCAGGTTAAGGACGGCGGTGATGCGGGCCAGGTTATCGCCGACAGTGGTTTTGTAGTAAAGGTCCAGGCCAATCTCGCGTAGCATCTTGGCCAGTTTGGTGGCGTTGGTGTCCACAATTTCGCCGAGAAGCAGTTCGGTGCCGATCATAACGAGTTCTGCGTGCATGGGTTATCCTTTTAGGTCAGCTATCAGCTTTTAGCTTGCGCTTCGTAAGTTTTGGAATCACAGAGCCGGATGGTCGGTTCTGCGTCATCTTTCGCGGTAAGCTGATGACTGATAGCTGACCGCTGATAGGTACTTTTACAAAACTACCAGCCCCAACCGTTCGGCCAGGGCTTGGGCGGCGTCTTCCGACGGCTCGAAGGAGATGCCGACATGAAGCTGCCAGGTTTCCCGATGGGTGACCGATTGGCCCAGGCCCAACGTCGTGCGCGGGCCGAGCGTTTCCAGCTCGATGAATTGGCCGCAGCAGTAGCATTCGCTGGAGCTGCCAAAGTCGAGATAGTCGGCGTTGGGGTGGTAGGCGGCTTGCTTGACAAAGAGGGTATGATCAATATGGTAGGCCAGCCAGCCATCCGGGTTGGGAAAACCAATTTTGAGAGAATTGGCGGTCATATTGGCGTGGACCAAGATATAGCGATTGCCCCAAGTGATATGCGGGCTGCGGATATCGGTGTAGGGCCACAGCGCGATGCGACGATTGGGCAGCAGGCCGTCGGCGTCGGCGTTGGCGGTGAACTGAGGGAGAATGGCTGTGCCGCCGGGCTTGAGTTGGGTGATGGCCCACGGGGCCAGTTCGACGGGCCACATGCCGTGGTTGGTCAGGGTGTGGTCGATGATGACCGTGGCGGCCTGATCCGGCAGCATAATTCGCAGTGATTTTTGGATGCCGGTTGGGGGTTCGATCGGCTGGACGACCTCGAGGCCGTGGTCGATCTCGGTGACGCTAAGCGGCTGATTATCGGGCAGGTAGGTTCGCCGTCGAAGTTCGGGGGCATGCCACAGCCGATGCCCGCCCCACAAATTGAGCGGGTCCGCGTCGGGGCAGTCGAGGGTGAGGCCGGGTAGTTCGGCCAGCAGGTTATCGCCGCCGGGCCGGCTTAAATAAATGATCCTCGGGCCGACCGACCGAGTGACCAGTAGTTCGAGGGCGTCGTTTTTGAGCCGGATGCAGTCGAGGTCAAGAAAGGTTGTGGTTTCCATTATCAGGCACCCCGTTTGCGCCGCTCGGTGACGGTTTCGCCGGCAATGCCCCAATTGTCGGTCTCGACTTCATCGATAACCACCACCGTGGTTTGCGGATTTTTCCCTAAGACATCGACCAAAAGTTGGGTAGCGCCTTTGATCAATTGGGCTTTTTGTTCAGGGGTGGCCCCTTCTTTGGTGATGCGAATATTAATATAAGGCATAACTATTACTCCTTTGAGTTAAAAGCGTTTTCGGAAAGGGTACAAACAGAGACACCCCTTCACGGGCTAGAGCCGTGGAATAGGCGATGTGAACCAGCTATGATACTGTTTACAATGGGTTTTCCGAGGAAGTTACTTATTCAAAATCAAGATTAAGCGAAAGTGGGGAAAAAGGCAAGATTATTGATCATCATGCTTAGGGAATGCTAAAGTGTTAGTCGCTCTTAAAGGAACAAAGGCGTTGATCTGTCGATCAGATGGGGATTTTTGAGGAAGTGACCGTCACTTTGTTGCCGGGCTCAAAGGGGTTAAGCGACAAAAGCAGAACTTTATGATAAAATGGGGCGCGATAAACACCTTGTCCAAAAGGCAAGAATTTTGGGCTTAGATATTAAATCGCTAGCATCACAGATATGAGAACCTGGCAAAAGATTACTTTAATTATCGTTTTTATCGGCTTAATTGTTAGTACAGGGATTTACATATTTAGGAACCAGGTTTTGACAACCTTGGCTCGGGTATTAATAGTAAATGACACCCTGCAACCGGCAGAGATTATCTATATCCTTAATGGCGAGGTCAATACTCGGCCTTTTCATGCGGCCAAGCTGTATAAGCAGGGATTAGCTCCGCAAATTGTGATCCCCCGTGAGGAAGAAGGGCCGGCTAGCGAAATCAAGTTGTACCCGAATGGTACGGATGTATCGGTTGAGGTCTTGGTTAAGTTAGGTGTACCTCGCGATAAGATTACGGTCATCGAAATTGAGGGCGGCGTCACCAGTACCCACGATGAGGCGCAAGTCCTGCTGGATTATGTTAAAGAGCACCATACTCAAAATGTTATTATCGTAACCAGCGCTTTTCACACGCGCCGAAGCCGGTGGATCTTTCAGAAAGTACTAGCGGGAACAAACGTCCATATTCAAATGTCGGCAGCGCCCCAATGGAAGTTCGATGAGACGAACTGGTGGCGAGAAGAGCGCGGTTTGCTAATGCTGGCTAATGAATATCTCAAGTTTGGATATTACCTAGCCGTTTACTGAGACTTACAGCTAACCGTGCTACTTGGTGGTAATGGAACTACTGCGCAGCAAAAGGGCTTCCATTTCCAGCCATCGCTGTTCAAATTCTCGGTAGACGGAGCGTTTGACAGCTTCTGACTTATCTAAGAACCCGGCATCTAGAGCTAACTGGTCATCGCGTAATTCCTGATTTAAGCGCTGACGGCGATCTTCTACTTCTTGAAGGGAAAGGGAATTAGCTAACATTTTATCTAACCTTTGGTATTTTGTTGTTGCAAGAATATAAAAACAGATAAGAGACTGGTCTATGGTCTAAGTTAATAGTATAACAAAGGCTGTTCTCATGATAGGGGCAAAAGTCCCTAATTTCAATGGGCTGTCAGTACTTTTTTTCTTTCCCAAAAGTCACAAATTATTTACTTTTTTTTGCCCAAAAGTCACATGAAAAAAGTGACTTAAGTACGTTAAAATCATTAAAGATCACTCTACAGGCACAAATGATCTTTGCCCCAAATGCGGCTTTATGCTTTAATTTTCTGCAATTCTGCGTATAATATTATGTGAATCCCCAAAAAAATAGAAAGAAATGTCCATGTTTATCCCGTTAAAACGACCCCGAGATATTGAACGAATGAGAGATGCAGGTCGTATTGTTGCCGAAGTTTTTGAAATATTAGCTGAACATATTCAACCAGAGGTTAAACTTAGCTATTTAGATGCCGTAGTGACAGCGCATTTAGAAAAATATGGGGCCTCGCCACTTTATAAAGGATATCGAGGTAATCCACCAAGCCATCCCCCTTTTCCGGGGGTTATTTGCGCATCTGTAAACGAAGAAATTTGTCACGGACTGCCTGACGATCGTATCTTGAAAGAAGGCGATATTGTTGGCATCGATATTGGGCTTAAATATAAGGGCTTTTGCGGTGATGCCTGTAAAACTTTTGCGGTAGGACAGATTTCAGCCGAAGCCCAACGGTTATTGACCGTTGCCCAAGAATGTTTGCGGATTGGCATCGAGGCCGCGCAATACGGTAATTATCTCAATGATATAGGAATGGATATCAATAATTATGCTGACCAGCAAGAAGTATCAGTTGTTAGAGAGTGGGGGGGGCATGGTGTAGGACGTTCACTACACGAATCTCCATCGGTGTCACATGTGCGGCAGGTCGGCCGGGGGCCGAAGCTGAAACCAGGGATGACGTTTACCATCGAACCCATGATCAACATCGGCACCTACGAATGGGAGCTGTTAGATGACGGGTGGACCGTGGTGACGAAAGATGGGCAACTCTCGGCTCAATTTGAGCATACCATCGCCATTACTACAAATGGCCCTGAAATCTTGACAAAACTTTGATGGGCTTTAACAATTAAGAGCAATGAAACGAAACGAAAAAACCGCTGAAGATATTATCAGAAGATACAGCCGAAACGACAAGGATTTTAGAGGCGTTACGGTTCAGGCCGATGATCTCTCTAAACGAAGGTTAGTGGGGGTCAATTTTGAGGGGGCCACCCTGTTGGAATGCAATTTTGAACGATCGGTTCTTTCCCGTTCGAGCTTCAAAGCCGCTGTTTTACGGGATGCCAATTTCAAAAATGCGGACCTATCTAACTCGGATTTGACCGGCGCGGATTTTCGCGGCGCTAATCTCCGGTCAGCTAATTTGAATGGTGCAGATTTACGGTGGGCTAATCTGGAAGGCGTTGATCTATCGCGCTCAAACATTTCCGGGGCAAAATTTGACGGCGCTAATCTCAAAAAAGCTAATCTAAAGGACACCAATCCGGGCCGACTGTGGTGGAAAGCTAATTTAGAAGAAGCCCGGCTCGACAATACGATTTTACCCGACGGCACAGTTTTTGGCGCAGCGGTCAAGACGGTATCAGAAGATTAGCCCGGCGGCAATGATTACAAACTACCTAACCAATCGACAACCGGGTATTGGGGGACGGCTTAAAGTCGTTCCGGAAGATTTTATTGTTGAAGAAATTCCTCTCTATTATCCCTCCGGCCAGGGGCAACACATTTATGTCCAAATCGAAAAAATTGGCCTGTCTACCCCCGCCGCGATCCGAAAGATAGCCCAGGCTTTAGGGATCTCGCCGCGATTGATCGGGTACGCCGGACTGAAGGATGCGCAGGCCGTCACCCGCCAAATGCTCTCCATCGACAAAGTGGCCGCAGAAGCAGTGCAAGCGCTGGACCTGCCGAATATTACCATTCTTGAGGTTAACCGCCATCAAAACAAGTTAAAGACAGGCCATTTGTTGGGGAACCGGTTCAAGATAAAAGTCAGAGATGTAACCGAAACAGCTTTATCTCAGGCGGAAGCCACGCTGGCCGAACTGAGCCGGAGAGGCGTGCCTAACTTTTTTGATGCTCAACGTTTTGGTAATCGAGGCAATACAGGTCGATTAGGCGCGTTAATTGTTCACGATGACGTTGTGGAATTTGTAGCCGAGTTCCTGGGTCGCCCCCAAACTCACGAAGCCGCAGCTATCCAAGCCGCTCGCCAGTTAGTTGATGAGCAGAAATGGAGCGAAGCCCTGGCTGTTTGGCCAACAACTTTTAGCGATGAACGACAAACCCTGGAAGCTATAGTAAAAGCTAATGGCGATTTAGCCGTCGCTTTGAAGGTTCTTGATAAGCGGACCAAAACGTTTTTTATTTCCGCCTTCCAGGCTGAACTCTTTAACCAACTTTTGGTTGATCGATTGGAAGGGATTGACCGGCTTGAAGATGGAGATATCGCGTACATTCATCATAAAGGAGCTGCCTTTTTGGTCGAGTCAGCCGCTGTCGAACAACCCCGCGCCGATGACTTTGAAATTAGCCCCTCAGGACCAATTTTCGGCACCAAAACGCTGGCGGCCCAGGGCCAACCAGGCCGGAAAGAACAAGCTGTCTTGGAGCAGCATGGCCTGCTGCCGGAGGATTTTAATGTTCCTGGTTTGAAGATCAGAGGGGCTCGCCGTCCTTATCGATTTCAGTTAAAAAACCCTAAAGTTGGGGGGGATGATGATGGCTTACTGTTGGCTTTTGAACTGCCAGCCGGGTCTTATGCTACGCGAGTGATGGCTGAGGTTATGAAGACCTAAAAAAGGCCTGGCTCACTTTCCGCCTAAAAACAAAAAGCCACACTATTCGTGTGGCTTTGAATTTTTGGAACGCGGGCAAATCGTTAGGCTGCGGTTTCCCCATTGACCGAAGCGAGCGCATCGGTGACGGTTGGATATAAATCCGCATATTGAGTCAGCCCGACCATACGAAAGATCTTTTGGAAATGGGCGCTTAGACCGGTCATCAATAGTTTTTGATCTCTTTTGCGAGCTTCGGTCACAACCCCTATCAAAATAGCAATGCCGGCGCTGTTAATATAGTCATTCTCTCTAAAGTTAAAAACGATATTTTTTGCACCATCGGCGGAGGCACTTTGATAGGCCTGGTTAATCGCTTCCTCGGCAAAGGTAGTCACATCTCCAACCAAATCTATCACGGTCACATTCTCTTCCCCACGAACCGAGACCTGAATTTCTTCACTCATTACGCCAATCCTCCGTTTTCTGAACCTGATGCCTTGGCCTCAGGGCTAGATTCTTTTTTGTTATCCTCAACCCGATAGATGACCATTCGGAACTGATTACCTTCGTCTTCGTCAGAAGCTTCCACAAAACCGGCTTCATCAACCAGTTCGCGAATGATGTACAAGCCCATACCTCCCAAACGGCGCTTACCTTCCACCATGCCATCGATGTCTGGAATGTCGATATCGATGGGGGGCGCACCGCTAGCCCCAGGGTCTTTAATGAGGATGTCAAGTTTATCCTCATCGGCCGTGAGAATAACTACAACCTTCATCCGAGCATCGGAACCGCTGCCATACCGGATAGCATTGGTACACGCTTCGCTGATAGCGGTTTTGATGTCTTCAACTTTTTCTTTGGTAAAGTTTAACCGGTGGGCAACCGTTGCCACAGCTTCACGGGCTATTTTCTCATATCCAAGTTCACTAGGTATTCTTAATTCGACAACCCTGTTGCTCTGTGGAGTCATTGATTATACCCATAATTACTAGTTTTTAACACTAACCGATTATACCATAACTCCCAACAAATCAAAAGTGGGAATTAGGTACACCAGAGACCCAATTACGAACTCTGACTCGAGAACGAGTCGGCAGGGGCTTTGTCGCTGGTCCATAGATCTTGGATATCCGCTTCGGCTCGAGCCGTGGCCAACCAATCGCTATAGGCTTGGCGTTGGCGCTGGCTATACTCCGCCGGCGATAGTTCCCGCTCTTCCCGTTCTAATACTTCAACTACGTGCCAGCCAAACTGCGACTCGAGTGGCTCGCTAATTTCACCAATTGGCAGGGTAAAGACCGCTTCGTCGACCGGGGCGACAAAGCTACCAGCAGGGACAAAGCCCAGATCCCCACCCTCGGCCCCACTGACGGTATCGAGAGACAGTTCGGCGGCCAAATCGGCAAATGACTCACCGGCTTTAAGGCGTTCGATGACTGCGTTGGCTTCGTCTTCGGTTTCGACCAAAATGTGGCGGGCATGGCTCTGTTCAGCCAGCCGGGGTACCTCTTCACCTAATGCTTCACCCAGCTTCTCTTTGAGCAGGTTTTTTCTGATGATATCGCGATAAGCGGCTTCATTGAGGCCGGTCGCATCAGCTAGGGTAATTAGCCAATTTTGGTATTGCGTAGCCAGGGTGTCTGCCGCAATGATATTGAGCGTTGGCGTCGGAGCTGGCGTCGCTGTATTGGCCGGGGTGGCGGTGGGTGTAATTTCCGTGGTCGTGGTCAAAGTTGGCGATGGCGTAAAGGTGGGGGTGGGTGTCCATAGCGCGGCGGTGGCTGACGCTCCGGCCACGGCGGTGCCGGTTTCAGAAGCCGCCGCCGCCGTTAAGCCGCCTTCCTGGCGGGCAACAATCCGGTTGATGGCTTCAGTAACATCTTCATCAGACACAGTGAGGCCACGCTTCTCGGCTTCAGCCGCCACTAATTGATCTTCGATCATCGTATCAACGGTTTGACGATCGACAATGCTGCGCTGCTGCAAAACTTGACTGGCAAACTGCTGGTACTGATTACGAATCATCTGGCTAAATTGATCTTGTTCGCCCTCTTGTTGCGGCAGGGACGCCAACTGTTGCAAAATTTGCTGATATTGGTTATCCAGCAGAAAACGCTCGTATCGGACGCGTTGGCGATAATCACGCGTGATGATCTCTTGGCCATTCACCACAGCGACCGGGGAGTTAGGCTCGATCACGTAACTCTGAATGAGGCCAAAGGCTAACACCAGCAAAACCAAGATGCCAACGCCGCCCAGTCCCATATAGATTAAGCGTAATTGCTCTCTTTCCTTTCTAGAGCGCGCCACTTGCCGGCGGGTCGGCTCTCTAGAAGTTTGAGCTTTTTTTGACATAATTTCTCCTCATTTGGTTGGATACCCCCCAACAAAAATAGCAAACGACCCTAGAGGGTCGCTCGCTAAAACATAGTGCGATTATGAACTTTAAACTACGCTGTTTAACCTTGTCTCATAATCCGAATATGATCATTGGTGTAGGGCAGCAAAGCCAGGTGACGAGCACGTTTGATGGCAACTGCCATACCGCGCTGGTGTCTGGCGCACAACCCATTTTTACGTCGAGGTAAGATCTCACCGCTGTCGCCGACAAATCGATGCAAATCATCCGCTTTTTTCCAATCAAGATGTTTGCTTTTATCGGCGCAGAAGATGCACACCCGCCGCCTTGATCGAAAACGCGATGAGCGCGGCCCGCGAGATCGGCCTCGATTATCTTGATCTCTATCTTCTCTATTTCTACCTTCTCGTTTTTCCACGACTTTCAATACTCCTACTATTCAGGTTCAAGCTAAAACTACTGAGGTTCATTAAGCGATTAATTGTCCAGGTTGTCTCCAAAATCGGATAAAAAGTCGTCGTCACCGTCAACATAATCACCGCCATTGTTGTTAAACTTGAGCTTGGCTTTATCGCGCGGCCCCAGAATAATCATATCGCTGGCGACAATTTCTGTTCGGAAATGTCGCTGACCGTTATCATCTTCCCAACTTCGAGTTTGTAACCGTCCTTCTACATAAACTTGCTGGCTTTTATACAATTTTTGGTTGCAAATTTCGGCCAGTCCTCCCCAAGCGACCACATTAAACCACTCCGTTTCTTCTCGACGTTCTCCGTCAGGAGCAACCCAAGACCGGCTGGAAGCTAAACTGAACGACGTAACCGGCTTGCCAGAGGGGGTATACCGCATTTCCGGATCTCGACCCATATTGCCGATTACCATAACTTTATTGAGTCCTCGTCCCATTTCACACCGCCTAATTTAACTATCCGCATTAATCAACAAATAACGTATCACTTCTTCTGACAACTTGAGATTGCGCTCTAACTGTCCAACCGACGATGGAGACATTTTTGTTTCCAGGCGCACGTACGTTCCCTCGCGATGATTGTTGATAGGGTAAGCTAATGGTCGCCGGCCCCAAACATCAACAGACGCCACTTCGCCGTTAATAGCCTTGACAAATCCCGAGACTTTTTCTACGACATTCGTGGCGCCTTCATCATCAACATTGGGCGATATGATGAACGCAAGTTCATAATTACGCATGTCAGCACCTCCTTTCTGTGGATTTTAGCCCCCGGTCCAGGCCGGGAGCAGAAAGAATAGAGCCTTTGGCTCTACCTGACAGCAATATCTATTGTTGTGACCCTAATTTGAAATGGGTTTTGATAGGTATTTTGTCTTAATCAAAAATCTAGCAGTAAATCGTACCTCAGGCTTTAAGATTAAGCAAATTTAAATCTAACGTTATGATATAGACTCGACCCAAAAGATGAAGCAGTCGTCAGGGGGCTACCACATCAATTTCGCCAAACGGGAGAGTTTGAGCGGGATCGTCGGGCATAACCAATTCAAAATGGTAGCGACCGGGCGGCGTATCGGGCAGTAGCTCCAGTTCCCAATGAGTGCGCAGGGTATCACCCATTTGCCATGTAACCTCGCCCGGATTAAAAATATCGGACAGGGTCAAGTTGAACCAGGCCTGTTGAACTTCACCGGCTTCGTTTACGAGAGCCACATGGATGGTTGAGGCCGCCGGCAGCGGTCGTTCGACCTGCCAGCGGAGTTGTAGTGACATCCGGCTGCCCGCAGCAATCGGTTCAGCCGGCCATTCGGCATCGAATAGGGTGGCATTGCCAAACAACTGCGGTTTAAGGGTCGGGGTGGTAGACCGCAGCGGCACTAAGGCTGGATTTGACCCCACCTTAATCACTGCCTCATCCCACGGAAGTTCAAAGAGCAGTTCACCCTCTTCGACAGCTTGAGCCTGGGTGTAAAGGCCAATTTGCAGATGATATTCGCCGGGAGGGATATCGGGCGGCAGTTGGATCTCGCCGCGATCATAGACAATTTCACCTTCTTGCCACTGGTCCACCGGTCGATTATTGGCCACGGAAGTCTGGCTCAGCCCTTCGGCCCAAACCCGTCGCTGAATATCCACCAGCCGGAAAAAGAAAGGTTCCTCTGGTTTTTTGCCCAGGTACTCCCAATAAAGTTCAAAGGCCACCGACTGCCCCGGTTCAAACGTAGCGTAACTGGGAAACCACTGCCAGGCCAGCAGCGAAGCAATGCCGGTGTAACTTTGATCCTCAACATAGTGATCGATGCCCAGGCTAGGGTAAATCCAGACGTAATCCAAACCTTGCAGCGAAATCACCTTGACCGGATCAAAGCGATCGGTAAAAAAGTCGAACATGGCACCATCGGGAAACCGCCGTTGGGTTTGGTTAATGTAAAAGATGACGTAATCGCCGGCTAAAACTTTGCCTTTTTCTTTGGAATAACTGATCGATTTCCCCAAAAAAAAGGGGGCAAAAGTCGATTCGTACCAACTCGCTACACGAATATCAGCGCTGGCCAGGTTGTGATTAAAGAAATCGGCGGCCAGGTCCAAGCCCTCGCCCCAGCCGATGGTCAATACTTTGGATGCCCCCTGAATACCGCCCAAGACCGGATTATAGTAAGTAAAATAGTAAGGGAACGATGTCACGACTAAGTAGCTGTTAAGTACAATAATCATCACCACTGGGATCAAGGCCGCGTATAGCATTCTTTCCGAGTGGTGGATCAGCGTTTTGATTTTAGGGAGGGACAGCCCTAAATAGACCACCCCAATCAGTCCGGCGGCAGCAATGAAATCCAGCCAGGGATACACTGGCAGTAAATAACGTTCCTGTTTTTTCTCGCCAAAGGTCATAAACAACGTGTACCCCGCGATAAAGATTAAGATCAGCGGCAGGTAGCTGTAAAAACGGCGCAGGCCATCAGCTTGGGTAGTCATCGAGTCAGAGTTTGGCGGTTGTTCGGCTTGGCCGGTTCGCTTCAAGGCCACCCACGGCCAAGCGATCAAACCCAGCACTACCCCGACCATTACCAGCGGGGTGGTCCGATACAGCCAACTGACCGGGTAAAACAGCGGGCCGGGGTCTTGGGAAATGACTCCCATGAAGAAGTTGCCCTTAGCGTGACCACCACTGGCATATTTGGTGCCATAGGCAAAAATCGTTTCGATGGCCGTCAACGGTACTGCCCACATAGCCGGCCAAACGATGATTACAGTGACGGCAAAGGCCGCAAACCAGATTAGCCCGCTTACTACGGTATCGATAAGTTGATCGAAGATGTGGGCCGGCAGCAAGGCCGACGGCACAATGCCTAATTTCGCTTTTGACCAGCCATAACCCGTCTGACCGGCTTGATACGGCCGGCTCCGAGCATCTTGGATTAAAAACCACAAACCAACTACTGCGACAAACGGCAGCAGGTACAGGGCCGGACTTTTGCTCATAAAGGCCAGGCCCCCCCATACCCCCGAGACCACCAGCCAACGTTGGCTAGCCTTTTGGCCCCAAAAGATAAAGGCAGTCAAAACAGACAGCGTCATAAAAACCGTACTTAACGCGTCGTGGTGAATAACGCGCGAGAGGCCAATGTGAAAAGGGCTGAGCGCAATGAGCAGCGCCGCCACAAAGGCGATTTGTCCCCCAAAAAGTCGCCGCCCTAACCAAAAAATCGCCACTACCCACAGCGAGACGATCAAGACCGTGCCTAATCGTTCCGGCACGATCAAATTGGGATCGAGCGGATTGGTGGCGGCATTGACTACATAATCATAGAGCGACACGGTCCGGCGGTGGGGCAGCCAGCTCAGCCAAAAACCGAGGCTGCCGGTCCACATGGTCGTTACCCCGGGGTGACCGGTGCGTAAGGTGCAGGCCAACCCGTGGGCAGTAAACCGCCAGGCTTCGATAACGGAGTCACACTCGTAGGCGCCATTCATTAAGCCGGCCAGGAAATTACGAGAGCGATCAACCCACAGAAATTCGTCCGGGGTGAGAAATTGGCCCAGGTCAAGGATGCGCGGAATTAGGGCGACAAAAAACAGAAAGAAAGAGGTTATAAGGTTTGAACGCAGCAACTTTGAGACCATGATTCGTTTCCAAAAATTAATCGGGCCGATCTTTCCGAATAAATGTCCAGGGGACAGTCCAGTAGTCCTGACCGTCGGCCAGCAGCAAGCGGCGGCCTTTATCCGGCTGGTAAAGGCCAATAATAACTTTGTAATAGCCAGGTTGAAAGTCAAACGGGACGGCAATCAAATATTCGTCAACCACCACTTCACCGTTAAGCCAGGTACTGGTGGGCAGCGTGCCGTTAAGCGGTTGGGTATCTACCCCGGCGACGCGCTCATTAGTTTCGGCCTCCAGAATTTGGGCAAAAATCGTGTAATCCGCCAGCGGCGACTGCTTGGCCTGCCAGGCGACTGTTATTCCCACAAAGTCGGTACTGGGATTGATCTGGTATCCCACTAGCGCAATTTGCCCTTCAAAATTTATCTCACCGGCTCGACTCAAATTGGGCGGCGCTTCAAACCAGCGCAGATCGAGGTCACCCAGCGGTTGACCATCGACAAACAGGCGGTAGCGACCTCGCTCTAACTCTTCCGGTAGATTCAAGCGGTGCCGGCTGACTACCAACGCTTCGCCAATCGGCGTCAGGCTGCCCGGCCCTTGGGCTAAAATTGACGTCGATGAACCGGCCGGCGAGGGAGCCGCCAACGCCCCGTTATCAGCCGTCGGGCGCAGCGTAACAATGGGAGAGGCAGAGGGCGAAATTTCCTCAGCCGACCATAATACGTCCACATCTAGCGGCTGACCAATCGAACCGTAGGGACTGAGCGGGCGGTAGCCGATTGGCCCAGTGCCGGAGGGCAGCATCTGCAAAGCCGGTCCGGCAAACACATTGGCGTAGGGCAGCCCGTTCAACGTTACCGAAAAAACCGAGCCGCCCGTGTTATAGTATTCGATGGCTTTCGGTGACGGTTCGCCGGATTGAAGCTGTTTGCTGTAGAGCACAATATAATCCAGATGGTCACCGCTAATATCCAACAGCCGGCCGGCAAAATAGGGGGCGACAGTGGAGGCGTACGGCGTGCCGACTCGGCTGCCCGGTACGACTCGCTGGAGGAAACGTCCGACTTGATCTAAACCTTCGCCCCACCCATATTTTACCACATGGGGCGCTAGAAAGGGACCACCGGCGAGCGGATTGAAATAAGAGAAGTAATAGGGGGCATAGGGCAGTAAAATAACCCCCGCCGACACCATCAGCGTGATCACGAAAGGCAGGCGGCGAAGATCGGCAGCGGGCCGGCGTTTGGTTTGATCGCGCCGGATAAATATGAGATACAACCGATCCCAACCGGCGGCGGCGATGAACGCCAACGGGGGAAAGATAGGCAAGATATAACGAGGGCTGCGTTTGTCCCCCAGCGTCATAAACAGGGTGAACAACAAAGCAAACGTCGTCAGCCAAAAGATCGGTGAGTCGAACACCATTCCGGCCTGTCGATCAGTTCGATCCGGCCGGTGGATCAGCCCTCCCCCAAGCATAACGACTAAACCCACCATTACCAATGGGCTAAGCTTAAAAACGCCATGGATGATATAGTAAAAAGGGCCCAGATCAGGGACTAGCCAATAATTTTCATCGTCGGCTTCGTCTTGATCGGTGGCTGAAATGAAGCCATTTTCGACAACAGCCCAGGGCCGCCCTAATGGATCGACCCAGGCGGCGGGCCAGACGATGACAAAAGTCAAATAGGCTGCCAGCCCCCATAGCAAAAACTGTCCGATCCAGACTCCAATCGCTGAGCGATCAAACCATAGGCGACTCACCAAGAACAATCCGGCCAACGGAATCAAAAACAACGCCGGAGCCTTCGATAGAAAAGCCAGTCCCGCCGCTACCCCCGACAAAACCACATAAAAAGTTCCGCCCCATCCACCTACTACCTCACCATCCTGTAACCTTTCATCCCTGTCACTTTGTCCCCCTGCCCCCCTGCCCCCCTGCAACCTTGCTACCCTGCTACTCTGCCCCCCTGCAACTCTGCTACCTCGCAACAACAGCAGAATTGAAATCATCATCAACATCGCCGTAGGCGCATCATGGCCCAGAATACGCGAGAGGGAGACGGTATGGGGATCGAACGCCACGAATACGGCCCCCATAAAAGCGACCGTCGCGCCAAAAAGCGGCCGGGCTAAGCCGTAGATAATCACCACCCCTAATGAGGTCGCGATAGCCATCGACCAGCGAGTGGCGACCAAAACAGGCAGGTCGGTTCTAAATTCAGGGAGGGAGGTTAACCAATCGAGCAGCGGCAGGCCAA
Source organism: Anaerolineales bacterium (assembly GCA_020634935.1). GTDB lineage: Bacteria > Chloroflexota > Anaerolineae > 4572-78 > J111 > JAGRBY01. Next base: position 39,155 of record JACKAT010000020.1, on the reverse strand, counting down.
TAACCGCGTGATTGAATTGGTAGTAGAAGGCCAGCCCCAAGCTGCCCAACCAAGTCGTGGTAACGGCCGGAGTCAAGTTAACACTGGTTCCGGCCGGGTCGCCTCTGAGCAAAGCAGCCCAGAATTGAGCCGAGCGATAAACCCATTTGGCCTCATCGGCGGTGACAAAACGCGGTAAATCATACACGCGAGGCAGTAATGCCAAGAAGAAAAGACCGAGGTATACCATAACCCCGGCAGCAATCACACTGTTTTTCTGTTTGACGGCTCTACCTGCTTTTGACATTACTAACTATCTTACCACGCCACCCAGCCACTGGCAAAGGGCCATAATTCCAAAACTAAAAGGTAAGCGTTCAGTCCTATCAGCTATCAGCTTTTTGCTTATTCCGGCAAATATTTAGTTACAGAAGCTGGTTATGATGGCCCAAACGTCATCATTATTGTTGTTGTTGTTGTTAAAGCTGATTGCTGAAGGCTGATAGCTGAACGCTTACACTAAAAGAAAATGGCCCGACCGGGTGGGGGCGGGCCATTGGCTAGAGATTGGTAAAAGCGAGGATTTATAGGGGATTTGGGAGGATTTATATGTGAACGCTAGGGGTATTTTACCCCCGGCGGCTCAACCAAAACTCAATCTTGCCTCACAAAACCGAGGCTTCCAGTCCAGCCAGCACCAGGCTGTCGTGTCCCTCGGCAATTTGCCGGTAGAGAGCCTGCGTTTCCGGTGAAGGGGTAACATCCAACTCCGATTGCAGCGTTTCAACACATTGAAAATATTGCCGCAAGGCCAGTTGGCGTTGGCCGCGCGCCAGATAACCCCACATCAGCCAGCGGTGGGCATCTTCATAGCAGCTATCGTGACGCAGTACTTTTTGGCCCAGGTGGATCAGTTTCGAATAGTCTTGCTGGGTCAGATAATAGTCGCTCAAGCGGCTGGTCAAATCGAGATAAAGACTGCGCAGATGTTCGCGTTGAACGTAGGCCCACTCTTCAAATAGATCATCGGCCAGAAAATCGCCGGCGTAGAGTCGTTCGGCCAGGGTGTAAACGGCGGCGGCTTCGGTCTGCCGGCCAGCTTGCTCCAGGACTCGACCGGTCTCGACTCGTTCTTTGAATTCCACATAGTCAACCCAAATGTTCAAAGCCGGATTGAGCAGGTAGCAATCATTCTCGAAGAGGATGGGAGACAGAGCCGGGTCTTCGCGACGTAACGTATGGCGCAAGCAGTAGATAGCCTGGTGCAGGTTGCGGCGGGCGGCTTCAAAGGGAGCATCGGGCCAAAATATATCCATTAACGTTTCTTTGGAGACCGGCTGGCCGTAGTGGGCAGCCAGGTATCGAAGGACAGAACGCGCTTTCAAGCTGGTCCACTCTGAGATGCTCTGATCATTGTGAAATATCTGAAACCGGCCGAAACAGTAAATTTTGAAATCGAGACGAGGCCGCTTGGCCGGCTTTGTTTCCTGAACCGATACGGTTTCGGTCCGGCCAAGCATAAATTGGAGCCGCTGGCGTAGTTCGCTTTCCAACTGGCCGGCATTGTCTGCCGCCTGACGGTAGCGATCTACGTCCGTCTGATACTGCTGGCACAAACGGCACAGGTGTTCAGCTACCAGCAAAATCTCGGCATCGAAGCCGGCCTTTTCCGGTTGGTTTTGCGCTTTCTTGAGCAGTCCGGTCACTTGCTGGTACTGCCCGTTTTCCAGAAATCGATGGATGATAGACCAGACCTGCTTCCATTCTAAACCATTTTCTGAGGTAGCTAATGGGGGGTCGGCAGTGTGTTCGAAAGATTTCGCCAGGGTAAAGCAGGGTTGATTAGGATTGATGTTCGAAAGTTTGTTACTATGATTGTAATTGCTAACATTCATTGTAATACTCACCTTTCTATTTATCACGTGGAGATGGAACCAGCAGCCCGGCCATAGCGCCGACAGCCGCTGAACCGATCGCCACGATTGCTTCGGAACTTTGTCCTTTTCCATACAAGGCCAAAACTAAGGCCCCTACCAATGAGATGAGAACAGCCAGACCAAGGGTTATAACAACGATGCGGTAGATCCAAACGTCTTTGTGCAAGGCGTTCGAAACCGATTGATCTGGCGTGGCGCTTTTATCTCGCAGCCGCTCAAGTGACCACTGTAATTCGGCCAGGGTGAGGTTGGGTTCGTTCACATCAACCATTCGTTTTGATAAACTCATTGTTAGCCTTCCTCAACGCTAATAGGCTTAATTTTTACCTTGGGGTTATAATAACAAAGTTAGTTTCCGAGGAGTGGAAGTATTAAGCCGAATTTACTTCGAAAATTCGGAAAGAGGGCGGCTTCAAGCTACTATACAAATAGGGCTTTTTACCTAGGCCTGGCGTTAAAGAGTGTGATTTAAAGCACAGACTTATTAACAGATTTATGATATGATTAAAATGGATTTCTAACTTTTTATAACCGTCTCAGACCACTCAAAGACTGAATTTTCATCTCATCCTCGTTGATCGAATTAACAAATCATCACCATTTGATGGCTTAACCTGGGCAGCGTTGTAGCTGAGCTCTGGAGATCAAATCCGGATTTCCGGATCAACCTATATTTTTCCAAGTAATAGGAGTATATATTTAAGATTCTACGGGACAGCCGCCAGGTCAGCTCCTTTAAGAAAGCTGCATGTCAAGTTGTAGGGAGGACACCATGCCAAGGTTGGAAGAGATATTCGCCAGTTTATTGACTGAGGGGGTACATCTTATCCGGCTGCGAGAGTCAAAGACCATCCAGATTGTGCAGGATGAGTTGGGGTACTTTTTAGGCCGGGAAGGGGGATCCTCGATTGAGTATTGGCGTAAAGGTCATGTTCCCCCTAATCTGACCGATGTCGAAAAGCTGGGGTATGAGATTGTTAGACGAGCCGGTTTGGAACGAGATTGGCTCGAAAAATTTCTCAGCAGCGCCGACCATCCTTATCCTCATCAGGTTTGCGATGAACTTTTTGGCCAATCCCCAATTCATAACGGGCGGCCAGCCAACGATTTTAGCCCCTTTATCGTAGGGCCGCCGATCTGCGAAGCTCATTACTTTTTTGGTCGCAATTACGAAATTCGGCGCATCTTCAAAGTGTTGCAGCGAATGCCGCTGCAAAATGTGGCGATTATTGGGCACAAACGCAGCGGCAAAACCTCGCTGCTACACTATTTGAGAACCATTACTACCGTTGAGCCATCGCTGCTGCGGCCGAACCAGCGCATCAATTGGCTGGCCCACCCCGAACAGTATCGCTGGGTTTTTGTCGATTTTCAAGATGCTCGCATGTGCCACCGCGAACGGCTGTTAGGCTATCTCTTGGCCAGTCTCGATTTACCGATTCCTGATCAAAATACCCTGGAAAATTTTATGGATGTGGTCAGCCTGAACTTAAAAACTCCGACGATCATTATGATGGATGAAATAGGGGCGGCGTTGACCTCGCCGGAGTTAGATTTGCAATTTTGGGGCAGCCTGCGCTCGTTAGTGAGCCACTCAACCGGCGGTAACTTGGCCTTTGTCTTGACCGCCCATGAGTCGCCGGCCCTACTGGCTTACCAGGAGGGCAAACCTTCGCCGTTTTTCAATATCTTTGGGCATACCTTTAAACTCGGCCCATTTAACGAGGATGAAGCCCGCAGCTTGATCGCCTGTTCCCCTCGGCCATTCAGCGAACCCGACATTCGATGGATCTTAGGTCAAAGCGGCTGCTGGCCCTACCTGCTGCAAATTCTGTGTCACGCTCGCCTATCGGCTTTGGAAGACGGTGAAACGGATGACACTTGGCAGCGGGAAGGGCTGCGCCAGATAGAGCCTTACCGGTATTTGTTTAGATAACTGAAGTTGCCACCTTACCCGGAATAGACCTTTAGGGTTTCCGAAATCGCCTTTGCCCGACCAGAATTTGGATATTTAGCGCTACTTCTTGTCGAAATTAGGGTCGAAACCCTAAAGGTCTGGCAGGGTAGCAACTTGAGTTAGATAAGAGAGTGCGACAGAACCTCGGTACAGCAACGACAATGAAAATTCCGTAGGACAAACTTAAGTTTGTCCTACAGACCCATTTTCAGAGGAGTTTATAGAGTTTGTGAAGTTAGGGAGTTATCAATAGCTGATAAGCCCTGCTCTGGATGATGGAAAAGGTATTTTGAGCCACGAATGGCCCGAATTAACTCGAATAAACCATAAAATTGTAGGGGTCAAACTGATGTTGCACCGATCAAACAACAACGGATTGTGGAAATAAACAGATAAGACAAGTAAAATCCGCTCCTTTCGTCAATCCGTTGTTGTCTGTTTTTTGCAGTATGTCGTTGACCTCTACAAATAAACCATAAAATTCGTAAAAATTTCGGTATTCACGATTGATTGTTCCTGTGGATTCAAGGCCAAAGGCCCGTTTAAGGCAAAACGGGCCTTTGGTCGATCTGAAAACTCACTAAACTCATAACGCCATTAGAAAACCAGTTCCGACTGGTGAACCTCGGCCAAATGGGGTGATGGCGACGGGCGATTCAGTAGATCGGCCAGCGTCAGGAAGAGGCCATCGCAAAGACGCAAGCTCAAGAAAATCAATTTAACAATCAAAAAGAGCCAGGGCGGATTTTGGACAAAATCCAGGTAATAGTTGGTGCGTATTTCGATACTCGACCTTACCTCCCGGTATCGCTTAGAAGCTTGGTCTAACTGGCCAGTGTAGTGCTTAATCCGCTTGTCCAGCGGATCACCGGTGAGCACAGTTTTGATCGCCCGCCCCAGTTCGACTTCCTTTCGCCGGATATCGAACAAGCGAATGGCATCGTACCAGGTTGCGCCCCGCAGCAGTTTGATCAAGTGGTACAGGATCAACTCGTCCATATCGCCGCAGATTTTACTCAAAACAATCAGGGCCGGGCTGTATTTGGCCAGAACTCGGCTTTGTACATCGTTCAGGCCAACCCACAGCTGTTTATTGATGCGGTCATAATCCTGCAAGTTTGTCTGAAGCGCTTTAGGCTGAGTAATCAAATTATTGGCCACGGCCAACGGCAAATCATGGACCATATGGACAATGATCGGTAATACCAAGGCCTCTAATACACTCACTCGCCAAACTTGCCGTGAGGCCGGTTTGCCCGCCCCGATCAACTCAAATACTTTGGCCCACACCGGGGCTAAAACTTGACCTTGAGGCTCAAAGTAAGCTTGTTTGGCCTCCCGATAGTAGCGATCAAACTCCTCAATGACCCAGATCATCGCTTCCGGGTTGTCAAACTTGCCCTCATTAATCATGTTGATGATACTATCGGTGACATCATTGTAGACCTCGTCAAAAACAATGAGCAAGCCCTGATCAGCCTCGACAATACCGGTTAGATGTTTTGTAACTGTTCTACCTTCGGTCATCATAGTCATACTCCCTCATCTCGATTTTATTATTTCACAACAAAGTGGCTTTAATCATAGGTCTTGTCGCCAATGGTAGATTTGGCAGACCTAAAGCTAAGCTTATCGCAAAATGACTCCGAAGAGAGAGATTTAACCATCGGAGGTACGCCGAATTCTCGGAGCGAAGGCCGCATATAATAGGGCTAGTTCTTTGTAGGAGAGAAAAGATGACATCATCCGAAAAGCTTATTCAATTTTATACTGATGCTCCCAAACCCCTTAACAATTTATTTCTGGGCAGTCTTCAGCTTGTTTTTTGGCTCTACTTTCACCCTACGGCCTGGCGGCATCATCTCCACCAGATCGACCCCACCCTCGACCCCAACTTTGCCATCACTGACCTTACCCCCCATCAGTGGCGCAACCGCAGTCTGCAGCGACTACTGCTGATCTGCTTTATGATCCTTCCGCTGGTCGCCAGTATTCTGACCGGCATCATCAGTTGGATCGTAGGCCAATCGGCTCCGCATATTATGTTAGGCATGGGTATTAGTCTGATGATCGGGATTCTGGCGGGCCTGGCTGGCAGCCTGATCGTGGGGACAGCGGTGAGCGCCGCTTCAGTTATTGCGATTGGTATTGGCAGTGGTTTGGTTACCGCCGGTCTAGCCCAGCAGATCAACGACTCATTGCAAAGTAACCCAACTGTGCCGTCAGAGGCAATTATGCTCAGCATTGGCTTCGGCCTGTTAATTGGGCTGGCCGGCGGTCTGGTGGGGCGGGTTTCAAGCAGCGTAGTGGAGCGGGAAGAAGTCTCATTTATTCGGCAGTCGATAGCTGTGGCTATCGGTATTGGGCTGGCTTGTTTGATGCTGGTCGTAGCCGGCAGTTTAATCAAGCCTGAAGCTTCGTACTCGCTCATCTGTGCTTTAGTATTCGCTACAACGGTGATTGCCGTGGGCTGGTGGCGAGGCTTTCGGGCAGGCTTTGCCGTAGGCATTCCGATTGTCCTGAGCCTGAGTCTGGCCTTTACCTTTAATACCGAGATCGCCATGACAATCATTCAGGTTATCATGTTTTTCGCGATGGTCTTGCCCACTTTTATTGTAGCCCGCTCACTGGCCGGACCCTGGAGCGGCGTTACCGCCAGCGCCTTAGGCGGCGGCACCGGCTGGCTGATGCGAGCCGGAGTTGATTTCAATGTTAACATGTGGCCGATGGTCCTGCCGCATCTCTCCAGCATTGTGGCCGGCCTTAGCTTTCCGCTGTGGGGACCGATTCTGCTTTACCCCTTTTTGCTGGGTTGGAACTATCTGCTTTATCGCCGTGATGTCCACAGCAAAAATAAATCTTTAAGCTATTTACGCTGGCATTCCGCCTTTTGGGACGAACATCAACCGCTCCATATTGTTGGGTTGGATGAGCATTTACTGTTGGTTATGGATCGTCACCCGGTTGAGGGCCGCGCGGCGATGGACTATCTGGCTACCACTCGCCAGCGCTGGGCGGCCCAATCGGCCCAAATCGAACTCGATGCTCGCGGCCTGGCAGAATGTACCAGTGTTGAAGCCATCAGTCAGGCTCACGCTCGGTTAGGCGCGGGAGAACTGGCCGGGCCGGCCAGCGCCCTACTCCGCAGTTTTAGCCGCATCAGCCAGGATGTAGGCGTTGCCCTGGAGCAAGCCAGCGCCTTTAACCAGCGCCTGGCCTTGAGTGCGGTCGAAGATCGACTGGATGGTCTGCTGCGTGAGTTGACCCGCAGTAGTGAGCCATACGCCGTTCGCTTTCGGCCTATCGCCGACCGCTGGCGTCAAACCATTGCCGATCACGTTCGCCAGCTGACCGAGACAGTCGAAACCCGGCAGGAAATTGATTCGCCCTACGTCATCGGCATTCCCTTAACCGAACAACAGGAGATTTTTGTTGGCCGGACCAACATCAGCTCGCGCATCGAGAAACTCCTGCTCGATCGACGGCGCCCGCCGCTGCTGCTCTATGGCCAGCGGCGCATGGGCAAAACCTCGCTGCTCAACAACCTCAGCCGCTTGCTGCCCAGCACCATCGTACCTTTGTTTGTCGATCTGCAAGGCCCGACCTCCCAGGCGAACGATTACACGGCCTTTTTCTACAACATCGCCCGGGGCATGATTACCTCGGCTCAGCGCCAGCGGGGGCTGACGCTGCCGCCGCTGCCTCGCACCCGGCTGCAAGTTGATCCCTTCACATGTTTTGATGAATGGCTGGATGAAGTTGAAGCGGCTCTGGGCGACCATACAGCGCTGGTAACGCTGGATGAATTTGAAGCCCTTGAAAGCGCTATCGACCGGGGCCGGCTGGATGGGCCAGATCTATTGAGCATGCTACGCCACCTGATTCAGCATCGACCCAAATTCAAAATCCTGCTGACCAGTTCTCAAACCCAAGATGAGTTTCAGCGGTGGGCCAGCTACCTGATTAATGTCCAGGTAGTCCACATCAGCTACCTAACCGAAAGCGAAGCCCAGCAGTTGATCGAGCGCCCGGTCAACGACTTTCCGCTCCGCTACGAGCCGGCAGCGAGTCAGCGTGTTTTAAGCATAACCCGCGGCCATCCCTTTTTAGTCCAACTGTTGTGTGACGAAATTGTGGCCCTTAAAAATGATCAAGACCCAGCCGTGCGCCGGCTGGCTCGATTAGAGGATGTGGAAGCTGTTGTCCCCGAAGCCCTTGACCGGGGTAGTTTCTTCTTCGCCGACATCGAGCGTAATCAGGTTAACGAAAACGGTTTGGCCGTTCTGTGCTTTATGTCATCCCACGGCGAAGGAGCGATTATCGACCGGCAGTGTCTGGCCGAACGTTTTGGCGACGAGAATCTGGACTCTACACTGCGCCATCTAGTGCGGCGCGAGCTAATTGAGCCGGTTAACGGCGGCTACACCTTTCAGGTCGAATTAATCCGCCGTTGGTTTGCGGCGGATTAATTCGATTGGCGGCGTTATTGGATAGTAATCGATAAATCTACCGCATGCTTGAGCGTGTTGGCCACAATACAGCCGCGTTCGGAAATGGTAACCAACTTTTCCATTAAGTCGCGGTCGTCATAATCGGCGGCGATGTTCATTTGCACGGCGCTGAAACGCGGCGGGGCGCTTTCCAGTATGCCGGTGATCGTGATAGCCACATTTGAAACCGCTGCCTCACGGGCGCGAATAGCAGCCAGCAAGTTGCTGATAAAACAGCCGCCCAGCGACACCAGCAGCAGTTCACCCCCCATCGCTCCCTCATCGGTGCCGCCTTTGGCTTCGGGCCGATCGATTTTAACCGAGTGCCGTCTAATAAATCCCTCGCTGGCCGTAGGGCTGGTTTGTTTAACCTGAACGTTGATTTGCGTCATGATTTTCCACTTTCCTTCTCTATAATTTGATCGGCCACAGATCGCATATCCGGTCCGATAATATCCGGTTTCTCCTGCAGCGGGCCCATCACCATCCCCGGTCGGGCGACAAAGGCCCCGGCGCAGCCGGCTCGCATTGCGCCGGCAATATCCCAATCATGAGCCGCCACCATCCGCATTTCGGCGGTGGACACCCCTAAACTTTTAGCCCCATGCCAATAAACCTCTTTGGCCGGTTTGAATTTACGAGTGGCATCAACTGACAAAGTCTGCTCAAAATAGTTAATCAGGCCGGAATTGGTCAACTGCTCTTTGAGCACATGCGGCGGTGAATTGGTTAAGGCAGCCAGCCGCAGCCCGGCCTCCTTAAGCCGAGTCAGACTGTCGTGGATATCCTCATGCGGCGGCAGCGATCTCACCCCAGCCAGAACCCCGGCGCGATCCTCGGCGCTCAAATCGACGCCATAACGCAAGGCCATCATGTCTAGCGCATCGCCAGCGAGAACGCCAAAGTCATGGTACGTATCAGTGATGGTGGCCACCAATGACGACCGCAGAACTTGACCGAACCACTGCATTCTGATCAACGCATCGTCAAAGAGGCGCTCAAAGTGCGGATCGAGCGCGCTCAAATCCAACAATGTTTCATTGACATCAAATACAATTATGCGGGGCATCGTTACTCCTCTCAACAACGCTGTATTATTTTAAGTTAAATCGTGCCAAAAATGACCATCTAGAGCGTAGGACGTGGGATGTAAGAAGAATTTACGTCCCGCGTCCTACGCTCTCCTCCTACTTCACAACCGATACCGTAATCTTAACAATATTTTCTAAAGCCTGCTGGTCAGTATTTGTCTTACTGACTACGCGCAAGCCTTGCAAACTGTTAAATAAAAATTGAGCCAATGCCTCAATATTGGCTTCAGGCGAGATTTCACCTTGGGCTTGCCCACGCCGCAGCGCCTCATACAATACGTCTTGCACCCACCGGCAGTTCCAATTAATCACATCGGCCACGGCTGCATCGTGCGGCGACAGCTCGACCGTTGAATTGGTCAGCAGGCAGCCGCGCCGCTTGGCATCGGCCACGGCTTCAGCTACGACATAATTAAATAGCTCCGTAATCGCGACTTTAACCGAACCGGGCTGGCCGAGGGTTTGCAAAAACCGGGCGTGTGACCGCTGTCGGTATCGCTCTAATACGGCTAAAAACAAGGCATGCTTGTCGCCGAAAGCATCGTACAGGCTGCCCCGGCTAATGCCCATTGCGCTGAGTAACTCCTGGATCGAAGTGGCCTCGTAGCCCTTCTGCCAAAACAGATGCATGGCTTTATCTAAAACGTCGTTTTCGTCGAACTCTCTGGGTCGGGCCATTTTTTCTGACTAATCCTATGTCTATTTTTGGGCGATCTATTATCAGCCAGCGGGAGTCGAGGCGGTGATTGAAGCCGCTCATACGCCGCCTAGTATAGGAGTTTTAGACCAAAGAGTCAAAAATTTCGTTCGATTTTAGACCGAAAGGTCGTCAATATTTTGGATATCAATAAGTAACGGCTGCGGCCGCCAGCACCCCTCCCAGCCGCTTTAGACCGCCATTTGGGATTAAGTTTATTTAAAAACTTGCGTTTTATTTCACAAACCCCTTGACAAAATCTCTTTTTTCAGTTACCATGCTCATGTAATCGTTTACAAAGTTGAGTTGTTCCGAACCAGTCGTACAAACTCAACTTGGCGAAGCAGCTAAATAGACATCGATGTAGTGACTGGCTTAGCTTAACGGCTCTTACATCCAGTCACTTTTTTTTGTACCAAAATTTCACTATCAGCTAACACTTGAGCTTGAATAACTAAAGGAGTTTTACTATGGAAAACAATATCGCTATTTTAGGATCAAAGAAGCGAATTGCGCTGATCGCGCATGATAATAAGAAATATGACCTGTTAGATTGGGCCAAATATAACCGTGACACCCTGGCGCAACATATCGTGCTGGCCACTGGCACCACCGGTAAAATATTGGAAGAGGCGTTGGATATCAACATCGTCAAATTACAGAGCGGGCCGCTCGGCGGCGACCAGCAGATTGGGGCGAAAATCGCCGAGGGCGAAATCGACTTTGTGATTTTCTTCTGGGACCCGCTAGAATCCCAACCGCACGACCCAGATGTTAAGGCCCTGCTGCGCATTGCCGTGGTATGGAACATTCCTATGGCTTGTAACCGCTCGTCGGCCGATTTTCTCTTTTCGTCGCAATTGATGAACCAGGAGTACCCGCGCATCTTACCCGACTACAATCTGTACCGGGAACGGGCTATTAGGAGTCAAGAGCCTGAAAAAACAGAAGTGGCCGTCCTTGAACCTGTGCCAGAAGTTTTTCTCAACGCCTAAGATCACGGTTCTTCAAATCAAATAACATTAAGTAAGCCCTTGAACTATTTTTAGGGCTATACCGCCGAGTTACCCGTACGTTTGTAACTCGGCGGTTTTTTGTTGAGCTGATGGCGATAAAGGCAGAGATAGGCAGGTAGCTGGCCCGTTAATTTGTTTCCAGCCGACTATCAGCTAAAATAATTTTAGTCGTAAGCGTTTAGCCCCAGTGACAAGACCGCTGCTAGCTAAACGCGGCGCGGATTTGGCCATCCAAACCGAGTCCCCTGTCATCGACCCAATTCAAATCATCGCAATTGAGGAGAACGGTGTGCCTAGTTTTAGCGTAGTTTATCTGGTATTCGTTTTGATGTTTTTCCTGACCGGCCCCCTCCCGGCAGCCCGTTGGGCCTTAGCCCCACAGCCTACCGCTGCCTTTGAATCCGCGCCATGCCCGTTTAAAAATCCTTTTTTAAGCTTCATTACCCCGGAGTCGCAGGGGTTTGAGTGCGGCTATGTGACCGTCCCGGAACAACACGCCGACCCCAACGGCCCGACGATCCGCCTGCCGGTGGCTATCTTGAAAGCCTCTGGCGACAACCCCCACCCCGACCCGCTGTTTCTGGCCCAAGGCGGCCCCGGCGGCGATGCCTTTGGCGTTTTTAGCGCCATCCTGCCCAACACCGCTCTGGCCCAGGAGCGCGATTTAGTGATCTTCAACCAGCGCGGCACGCTCTATGCTGAGCCGCAGTTGAATTGCACCGAGCTAAACGATATTCTGGCCGATTTACTGGTGGCCAGCCGTGAAAAGGCCGATGAGCTAACCAAAGACGCTTACACCCGCTGCTACCAACGATTTCAAGCGGAAGGCATCAATTTATCAGCCTACAACAGCATCGAGAATGCCGCCGACATCGAGGCCATCCGCGCCGCATTGGGTTACGACACGTTCAACTTTTACGGCGTCTCCTACGGCACGTTGCTGGGGCTGCATCTCATGCGTGACCATCCCGAACATCTGCGCAGCGTCATTCTCGATGCGGTGGTGCCGCCCCAACTGAATTTTATCCCGCTGGTGCCGCAAAACACCAACCGCCTGTTCGATCAATTTTTTCAGGCTTGCGCCGACGACGAACCATGCCGGATGGAATACCCGGACCTTGAAACGCGCTTTTTTGCGGTGGTCGATCAGCTTAACGAGCAGCCGACCACCATTACCCTGACCAACTCCGCTACCGGGCAGCCGTACGATGCCCGGCTGGACGGCGACACGCTGCTTGGTTTTGTCTACCAAATGGCCTATTTGCCTGGCGCCTACGCCATTTTCCCTAATATGGTCAAAAGTTTTGAAGCCGGCGACTACCGCTTCATCGAGGCCATTCTGCCGCTGTTTATCTTTGATGATACCATCAGCGATGGCATGTATTTCTCGGTCATCTGTTCTGAGGATGCCGATTTCGATCCGGAAGCTACCCCGCTGGCCGGACTTCGCCCCCAAATTGCGGCCAACGCCGTTGAAGATCTGCAAAACTCTTACATCGACATGTGCCGTATCTGGCAAGTCGATCTGCTGCCGGCTCTCGTTGACGATCCGGTTGTGAGCGATATCCCGACCTTGCTGCTGTCGGGCCGGTTTGATCCTATCACCCCGCCGGAAAATGCCGTGGCGGCGGCTGAATCGCTCTCGAACAGCTTCACCTATGTCAATGAGGTTGGCAGTCACGGCGCTTTTGGCTCTGATCCCTGCGCCAACCAAATCGTTGAGGCGTTCCTTAATAGTCCAACCACGCCACCCAATGGCAGTTGCTCGACGCAAGCGGCCCCCGGCAATTTTGTTCCACCCAACACCCTGCGGGTCGATTTGATTCACCAAATCAACACGCTCGAGCCCTGGGCGGTAGCTTTCACCTTGTTGGCCGGCTTATTCCTGTTGGGCATTTTATCGGCTTTTGTCGTGTGGCCGATTGTTTTAGTGGTCCGGCTTATTAGGAAGCGAAAAATAGAAACCCGTTCCCGGCTGCTGCGCTGGACTCGCAGCGGTTTGGTGATTGTGTTCGGGCTGTTGGCCTTGATCTTTGTCGTGGGCCTGAACATTTTTATCATCCAATCACTCAGCGGCTCGATGGCGATTTTGTCGGTGGTTTCAAGCTGGGCCGCGCCATTGTTCGTTGTACCTTACCTGCTGGGGCTGCTGGCTCTGGGCATCATCGCCCTGATGATTTGGAGTTGGCTGAAAAAGGAGGGGAATATCTGGAGCCGGTTGTACTACACTTTTTTAACGCTCTGTGTGGTAGGCTACCTTAGTATGCTTGCTGTCACCGGTATGTTCACGGTGTTAATCTAATTTAACTATCCAAAAATAATTATCGAAGGGGATTACAATGGACTCACTACTCAATTCGCTGGCCGGCCAAATTGATGACCGGACTATTCAACAGCTTAGCGCCCAAATTGGGGCCGATCAGCATACGACCCAGCAGGCCGTCAGCGCCGCGCTGCCGATGTTGCTGGGCGCACTGGAACGCAACACCGCTTCTTCGCAAGGCGCAGCGTCGCTCACCAACGCGCTCCAGCGGGATCATAATGGCGACATCCTGAATAATCTGTCCGCTGCGCTGGCCGACCCAGCCACGCTCCAAGACGGCATCGCCATTCTTAGCCACGTTTTAGGCCCAAAACAAAACAATGTCGAGAACGGCATCAGCAGTTTTAGCGGCCTGAATCAAAACTCGACCGGCCAACTGCTGGCCCTCCTCGCGCCCGTGGTTTTGGGGTCGCTGGGCCAGATGCAGCAGCAGCACAACCTCAATGCCGACGGCGTAGCCGGCGTGCTGCAAAATCAGCGGCCCGAAACCGAATCGATCCTGGGCGGCTTTGCCCAACTGCTGGACATGGACCACGACGGCGATATCACCGACGATATTATCACCATCGGCTCCCGGCTGCTAAGTAGCTGGCTCAACAAAAGGTAACTAAGTTAGCCAGGTGACAGTCACGTTTAAACGTGACTGTCACCGCTCGAACACATAAAAAGGACTTTCGGGCAACAAATATAGTACTAAAGTCACATGAAATATGTGACTTTTGGCTCTACATAAATCAACTCGATCATGATATCCTTAACCTAACAACAATTTAAGCGACCCACCATGACCAATGGTCAAAGCCAATCCGGTCGGCCCAATAAATCCTGTAGTTTATCCGAGTTTATAGCTTGGAGTCGCAACCTATACCCCGTCGCCCAAACCCATCCTGATATCGCGTCCGTCTTGAACAACTACGGCTATCCCGCCGACCGACATCGAAACCACTATCCATATAGACAAGGAGCTTAACTATGACCCACTATATTCATCGTAATGATCTTGACGAAATGGTCATCGAGATCATCCACTTATCAACCAACTCCAGTAACGACATGTTGAATGAAATCGAGTTCGCGCAGCCCATCCTCATGCAATATCTGGAGTACCTGGCCGACCATTCACCGGTGAGTGACGATCCCTCTGTTTTCAGCCGGAGCGAGTACCGGTATATTTATTTAATCAGTATCGTGACCTTGAGACTACTGATCGACAGCCGGCATTGGCCTGACGAGGTGAGTTGGGATGACATCAACGCCACCATTGCCGCCTCGCAGCCGGTAGCTAACGATATTTTTGCCAACCCGACTGGCCTGTCCGACATCGTCCAGGGGCTGGCCGAAGACCACCCCGAACCGGAGCTGCTACTTTTCCTGAGCGACGCCTGCCACAAGCGGCTCGACGACAAACCTGACGAACCACCTATTCGCGTCAAATACCGCCCCACTGCATTTCTCATCTTCTACACGATTCTGATGTCTCTCCTTAACAACAGTTCCATTAAAGAACCGGAAGTGAATTAAGGTCATCGAGCACCGGTCTTAAAAGATTGGTTCAGTCTGTTTACCTGAAACAGGGTCAAAAAAGTCTCACATCAGCCCAATATCGGACCATTTTTAAACTGAACCGTAACTACTCAGGTGACTGGCACTTTTGCTCAAATTGAGACCATTGAATGGAATACAACGCTGCTATTACCGCGATTAAGTGCCAGTCACCTTGTCTGCTGAACAAATACACTGAACCAATTTTTTTAAGTCTCGCCTGTAGATCACCGCGTCACTATTGGCAAAAACGTAGAGTAGGTTGACGGACTGGTGGCCGAAATGGTAAATGAGTCGATGATTTCCCCATCAATATTCTTAAAATAACCGTGCGCTTTTCTAGGGTCGCCATCCACGTGGAAGGTAATAAACAGCGCGCCGTATTGAGCGCTCTGGTCAGACGTATAGATTTTGGCCCATTCCCCGGCGCATCCGTAAGGATACGTGGTGGGTAAACATCGATCTTGGTTTCGGATGCTGATGCCGGCTATGCCCGACACAAAAACAAAGGTGCGCCCGGCAGAGACGCACACATCGGGATCGGGCGTAGCCGGGTCATCTGCACACGCCGGGTCAACCGTTTGGGTTTCAATTTGGCTCAAGGTTCGGGTGCGCTCGTAAGAATGTTCGTGGCCCGTGGCGATAATGGCCCCCCCTGCACGGCAGGCCTCGTAGGCGTCCCAGCCGACCTCATCAGGCTTACTCCCCACCTGCATCGCGCTTTGATTCTTGTGCCACGAACAGATGCGCCATACGGAATTATCCGCCGCTAACTGTTCTTGTAGATAGCTGACATGATCGGAACCGAGCGTCCCCACGCCGGAAAGAATAAAGAACAAGCCCTGGTAATGGCAAGCAGAATTAACCCCCAAATCGCCCACACAGGTCGCCTCCGGGATATTATCTAATCGCGCTTGGAGCTTCTGCTGATAACCGGCCCATTGACTGACATCGTGATTGCCCACCGACGCAAAATAGGGAAACGACGCGCCCAAGCTGTCGGTAATCTGCTGATCCCAAGCATCCGGATTATCCAGATAATCGAAATCGCCTTGATGTAATACCATCGCAGCCCCTTCACTTTGGATTAGATCAAGCACCGCCTGGGCGTCGGGGCCAAACCCCTGATCGCCGATAAACGCAACCTTGAAATTCGGCGGCGGCTGGGCCGGCTCCTCGGCATAAATGAGGGGCGGCCCGGCGGCTGGCCGTACCAGGGCCACTAAGCCCACCATCAGAGCTATAAAAATGCATGTTCGTTGAAGCGATTTCCTGTTGATTAGAGAATGGGTAACGTTCATGGGGTAATCCTATAGCGGGGGTGATCATTGATAAAACATCAAAAAAGAGCGACGAATACTCGCGGCCCTACGTTGCTTTTTTTTGGAGCGACAAAGCTGGCTTTGTCATTCACCGTCAGGTCAAAGTCAACTTTGACGCTCCAAGGTCAGGTCAAAGTTTACTTTGACGCTCCAGGGATGTTACAAGGGAGTGCGTTTGGCGGAGTGGCCAACGCCTTATTCATACGGGCCAAAAAGCCCGTTACCGGGGACATTCGGTTCATCGCTCAAAAAGAAGTTGGAGCCAAATTGGATAAAGATTGACCGGGATAATCGACCGTCGCCGTTCAGATCGAGGCGAGCAAAAGCTTCTTCAGCCAGCGCTTCCTCCCCACCCCAGGCTTTAAAAAAGCGCCGATAATCTTGATCCGTAATCTGGCCATCCCCATCGAGATCGATGGTATCGAAGATGGCTCCAAACAGGCCGGCAATTACATCCAATGAAAAAAATTCTTCGGCCCGCTGGTTATCCGCCAGTCGAAGATATTCATCTAAAGACACTTTGCCGTCCTCATTCTCATCAGCCGGCTGCCAAAAGGTGGTCCAAATCTGGATATGCTTGGCCAGGATCGCCTCATACTCCGGCGAGTCCGGCGGCCATCCCCGTATCTCAGCCAGGTTCCGAGCGCACTGTTCCCAATCGCTTTGCTCCACAAAACCGTCCTGGTCAAGGTCCTGAAAGTAAAAATGTTTGGTCAACTTCTTCGTCATTGTTTCCGATGCCATTGGACTCGCCCTTTCGTTGAGATAAGTTTTTCTCAAGTATATCATAGGCTGAAATGATAGGGAAGGGATGCTAAGGAATTTATCAATCCAGGTGAAGGAATGAGCGGCCAAACCCAGGCGCTCATCGGCGACGCTGTGCGCCTATTCCGATTAATCTCTACCTCGCAGCCGCTCTGGGGTTCGCCGTAAACCGGTAGTTAACCGTGGAGTCGTGAGAACAACGGCAGATCGACCAAATAATCGACAGAATTGACATGATTATCACGATTTTATCGATCATAATTCGGTAAATCGTGTTAATCCTGTCTAAATTTTCCTTCACCACGGTTTAGGGCAGAGTTATCACTGACTGATCATGATTATTTATTAATGGATCGCCGCTGTTACTAATAGATCGCCAATTTTTTCCAACAGATCGGCGCTGTTACTGACTGATCATGATTATTTATCAGTAGATCGGCTCCGTTACAAAAAAATCCCAACGCTCAGTTAAATTTTCCAATTCTTTATCAATATTTCCCAACGGTTACTTCATGATCGCCCATATTTAGCGATAGATCGCCGCCGTTACTGACTGATCGTTCATATTTATCGATAGATCGGCTCCGTTACAAAAAGATCCCAACGCTCAGTTAAATTTTCCAACTTTTTATGAATATTTCCCAACGGTTACTTCATGATCGCCCATATTTTTCGTTAGATCGGCGCTGTTACTGACCGATCGCCAATTTTTAGCGATAGATCGGCGCTGTTACTGATAGATCGCCAATTTTTAGCGATAGATCGGCGCTGTTACTAACTGATCGCCCCTATTTATCAATCGATCGCCGCGATTTCTAATCGATCCTCATTTTTTACGGATAGATGCGCGACCGTCAGCAACAGTTACGTCAAAATTATCGAAAGTAAGAGGTAAAACAAAAGCAGGCAGCTCTGCACTAAACCGTGGTTAAGAAGCTGTTTTAAAAGTGGGGGTTTTTAGAGTTGTCCACAGATTTACACTGATAATCACAGATTTTTATCTAACTTTTGATGATATCTGTGACCATCGGTGTTTATCTGTGGACCCCTGAAGGCTTTTAAAACAGTCTCTAAGAAAAATTAGACAGAATTTACAGGATTATCACGATTTTATTTTGTGAGTTACGCTGTTCAAAAGGTGACAGTAATGACAAAGCCAGCGTTGTCGCTCCGATTGGCCTTAAGTAATGACAAAGCCAGCGTTGTCGCTCCGATTAGCCTTAAGCTTCACCTTCTGTGGCTCTTGAGTATAATATAAGGTGAGACTGCTGCCAACCGGCTTTGATAAGCCGCCGACTAAGATTGGTCCAGTGTCCTCAACGAGGTCGTATGACTAAGTAGTGGGTGAATTTAAACTGCTTTCTCAACTCAATAGCAAAAACTGGACCAATCTATACCTGATTAAGGACAACCTATGCATCCCGATACACCCGACTTAGTAACGCTGCTTCAGCTTCACCTCCAGGATAAATCAACCGGCGAATTGATTGCTCTCCTGATCGAGCTGGTTCAACAGGTCGATGAACCGACCCGCCAACAATTTTTAGACCAATTGGCTCCACCTGAGCCGGAGACGGTGGATTTGCGCTCGCCTTCACCCGAAATCTTTTTGAGCCAACTCGCGGCGTTTGCCGAGGCGGTCCCGCAAGGCGACTATTTTGATAAAGAGGCGCAGGACTATTTTGAGGAGCCGCCGGCCTGGCGCGCCTCGCGCACCTATAAATATAAACCGGAGGATCACGCCGGCCTCAATGCCTTACGTCACTTTTTGACGGAGGCGAACGCCTACTTTCAAAACGAACAGTACGTAGTGGCGGCCGCCGCGTACCAAACGCTGCTGGCCCTGACCCTGGCGGGTCATCCGTATAGAACGTTGGGCGTTCGCCATCCCTTCCGTGAGCTGGGCCAAGACGCCGATGCTATCGTCAACCGTTACCTGATGGCTCTGCAACAGAGCCGGCCGGCTGCCGACTTTTACGAGACGGCCCTAAACTTTCTCGCGCCGCTCGACCACCCCGACCGGTCGTACCTCGATGATTTTGTGGCGCTCCTTGACCCTAACCAGCAAGCCGAGGTGTGCGCTCGTCTCGAAACCTGGGCCGATGAACTGGACGGGCAGGAGCGGCAAACCTTCCCCACCGGTCTTCCTATGCAGCTGCGCCTGCTCATCCGGCTGTATACGGTTCAGGGCCGAGTCGATCAGGCGGTGGCCGTACAGCATCGTTTTCGCCAGCGCTACACGATGCTGTATGAATCGCTGCTGGCCCATTACGAAATGGCTCAGGCTTGGCCGGCGGTCATTTCTTATGGGCAGGAAGCCTTAGCCGTCCTGCCGCCCCAAAGGCACCCCAATTTTATGGCTCCCCGCGATGGTATGGACCCCACGGTTGTGCGCACGCAAATGGCGCGGGCTTATGAGGCGCTCGGCGAGCCGCAGCAGGCGTTTGATATTTACGAACCGGTTTTCGATAACTTATTTGACTATGAAACCTATGCTACGGCCTACCGGTTGGCCGGCTTGGCCAGCGCCGAACAAGCGCAGGAGTTGAGGCGGCGGGTTTTCATCAAGCTGCGGCGCGATCTGCCCTCGTCCGGCTATATGTTCTGCCAGGTCTATCTGGGCGAAGGTCAGTTTGAGTACATTGAGCGATTGCTGGATAGTATGAATAACTACTATTATTTAGAGGCGCTGGAATTGTTGGGCAGCATGTATCTGCTGACGGCGTTTGGATCGGAGGCCAAGCCGAAGATGGGGCCTCGCCTGCAAGCCTTGTACGGCAAAATGGCCGAATCCGCTGAGGAGCCGTTTCGTTTCTTGCGCGATCACCTGCCGGCTAAACCCGACATCACTCGATCCCAAGCCATCAAGCACGCCGATTTTATCTATCAGCAGATTATGGAGATCCATATTCGTAACGGCCGCAAGCATTACGCGACGGCGGCTTATTACTGCGCCTTAATGGGTGAAATTGCCGCCTTCGGTGGACGCCGGGCCAAGTTTGAAAAATTTTATCAGTTATTGCTCCGGCGCTATTCGACTTATCGCGCGTTGAAAGAGGAGTTAGCGATTGAGGTTGAGAGGAAGAAGTTGTAAGACGCTGTTTTAAAAGATGGGCTCATAAAAATGAGCCAGAATCACTGTTTCTATCCCGATTACCGAAAAAGCGTCATTGGCTATTTTGGAAAAGGTGAGGTATCAAAGTAAATGGTCAACGTCTCAATTTTGTCGTTTTTTACTGTGAAAATTTCAGCCACATCACTTTTAAAAGCATTTCCTCTGGGGGGTTGCAATTCATAACAAGTTAAGGCGCACGCTTTTTCCCCGTCAATTAGGAGGTCATTTACTTCTACCGAAGTTACCATCGAGAAAAAACGTCTTGTCGACTCGAGGTAGGCCGCTTTTCCAGTAAGTTGTTTAACCGGGCTGGCAAAGTTGGTAAAAATTAAATCATCCGATAAGAAGGCTTCCCAGCCTTCTTTTTGTTTGAGGCAATCGAAATAGCCCTCGATAATAGTTTTTGTTGTCATCCTATTTTCCCCTTTATCATCAATGTTTTGAAATACTGGTTTGCTTCGGAATGTAAACGACTAAATCGTAGCTTGAGAGAAGCGTCCATCCCTAATATAGAATACTTGTTCTATATTGTCAAAAGGGAAAAAACCTCATGTACCTCACAGAAGACTATTTCATATAGCGACTATGAGGGAAACTTTTCCGAACTGATGCCAGCGCCCCATACTTCCACAATCTGATTGTCTTCTATTCGAAATATTTCCAGGATAAGCGGTAAAGGTTTATCAGCCGGCGTGTCTCGGCCGTGGATTGATATTCGGGCAGCGATTTTGTCTTGATCGACCAATACGTCATCGACGACATATTGGGTATGGGGATAATTAAGGAATGATTGTTTCATCGCTTCGAGGGCGGGTTCAATGCCTATTTCGCCCATCGCATGCCTGATTACTCTGGGATGAAATAATTTCCGTAAGCTTTCTTCATCCATATCGTTAATGGCCTGATAAAGTTGATGAGCAATCGTATTCTGACGTCCCATTCGGATTACCTCATTCACAATTATTTTAGGATTTACGCAGTTGGGTGTAACGAACCAGGTGACAGTTACTTTTCAAATAAAATGAGCGTCCGTTTGGTCCAAATAGGTCGATTTATCGCATCCAAGTGACTGTCACCTTTTGAACTGCGCAACTCATATATTTTAGACTCTACCGCTTATAACAGCACACGCAATTAAACGATTGGTTTTTAGGGATATCGCTACCGGGGAGTAGACCCGACAGACAACGCTCCGCCGGCCAGGATTGTACATCGACGACCAGAGCAGGCGATAATTAAGGAATAATCATGAGGGATGGTTTGAGAAATAAGGCGAGAAGTTAGGGAGTAAGAAGTAGCAAGTAAGGGGTTTACTCCCTATTTCTTACTCCCCGGTTTAGATAGCTAGGGGATAACTTGAGATATTTATTGTGTCAACCTCACATCCCAAAATAATCAAATCCCTCTTCGGTATGGAGCCATCGACCCAGGCGGAAGATGTAGGCCGGGTCTTTATGGGGGTCCAGGGTCACAAAAAATTCTCGGCCTCGACACAGGTGGCTCTCGCCGGTGATCAAGTTGTGCAGGCGGTAGGGGTCATCGGGGCCGATCTTAAATTGGTCGATGGGAATATCGAGCCGGGCCTGTTGGGTTGAAAACGGGTTAAGGTTAACCACAGCCAGAATGATATTGCTCTGGTCTGGCGTGGCTTTGCTGTAAAATAAAACGTTCTCGCTGGCGGCCTCGTGAAACTTGAGATTGTCGTACAGGTGTAGGGCCGGATTTTCTCGCCTGATTTTGTTGATGAGGGCGATATAATCTTTAATATTGCCCGGCCGGTCCCAATCCCACACTTTAATCTCATATTTTTCCGAGTTGAGGTATTCTTCTTTACCCTCGATGGCGGCTGCTTCACCCAACTCATAACTACTGTAAATGCCGTAAACCGAAGAAAGCGTAGCGGCCAGGGCAAACCGCATCTTGAAGGCAGGGCGCCGGCCAACCTGCAATATCTCCGGCAGAATATCGGGGGTGTTGGCAAAAAAGTTACCCCGGTAATACTCTTTCATTTCGGCTTGGGTCAGTTCAGTCAGATATTCGATGATCTCTCTTTTGAAATTGCGCCAGGTGAAGTAGGTGTAGGATTGAGTAAAGCCGATTTTACCCAATCGCTTCATGACCGCCGGTCGGGTAAACGCTTCGGCTAAAAAGATGGTGTCGGGATAGCTATCCTGAACTTCGGCGATGACCCATTCCCAAAAAGGAATGGATTTGGTGTGAGGATTGTCGACTCTAAATATCCGCACGCCGCGCTCGGCCCAAAAGAGCAGCACATCCTTGAGTTCTTCCCACAGCGCTTTCCAGGCTCCATTAGGCGCTTCATAATCAAAAGAATGAATATCCTCATATTTCTTGGGCGGATTTTCAGAATATTTGATGGTCCCGTCGGGGCGTTTCAAGAACCACTCCGGATGGTCTTTGAGGTAAGGGTGGTCCGGCGAGCAGTTTAGGGCAAAATCGAGCGCCACTTCCATGCCCATTTGGCGACAGGCTTGTTCAAAATCCATAAAATCTTCCAGCGTGCCGAGGCTGGGCTCGACGGCTTTGTGGCCGCCATGTTCACTACCAATGGCCCAGGGCGAGCCAGGGTCGTTGGGGCCGGCTACCAGACTGTTGTTTCGCCCTTTGCGGTTTGTAACGCCGATGGGATGAATGGGCGGCAAATAGATTACATCAAATCCCATCCGTTTGATTTCGGGCAAACGCGCTTTGCAATCGGCAAAGGTGCCGCTCTGCCCCGGAACTGTACCCTGCGAGCGAGGGAACATTTCGTACCAGGCTGAATACCGGGCCTGCAGGCGATCAACAATTACTTCCAGCGTTGGCTCAAATGTGGCGGCGTCTTTGCGGGCGCTATGTTCTTTCATAAAGTCTTTCAGCCGCTGCTCCGAAAAGATGGCCATTTGGCCCGCTTGCGACTCAGCCGTACTCAGCATCGCCAGCGTCTGGGATAGGTAATCGTTTTCCTCCAAACGGTCTAACGTTTCCTCCAGGTGCTGCTGGCCTTCCAGCAGGTCGCTGGGAATATCCTGGCCGGCGTCGAATTTTTTAGTGGCATCTACCAGCCAGGAGTAATAAATATCGGTGAAGGCTTCAATGGTGTAGAGATAGCGGGTATTTTTCTCGAGCTTAAAACTGCCTTGCCACAAATCCAGACCGGGATTAATGGAGACCATTTCAACCTCAATCCACGCCTGGTCGGTGCATTTTTCTTTGTATTTGAGCAGCGGTACAATTTTGGCGTGACCATCTCTAAATATGGTGGCGGTCACCGTCAAGGTGTCGCCCACGACTCTTTTGATAGGAAATTTCCCATCATCAACGCACGGCTTAACATTTTCAATCACTAACGGACTGAGGGGCGCGGTTAGTGGTCTCATTTTAACTCTCCATCAATAGGGCAGGAATTTGGTTCTAATTATTTAACCAGACTTTCGTACAAAGCCAGGGTTTCTTTGGCAATCGATTTCCAACTAAATACATCTACGGTGCGCTTGCGGCTGGCCTGGCTCATCGACTCGCGCAGCGACGGGTTAAGGACGATTTTATTGATCCCGTCGGCCAGGTCTCGGGCAAATTGCTCGGGGTCAACGGCTTCAAAGGGGCTTTCCTGCTGCTGTTCAAGCTCAACCAGGAAGCCGGTTTCACCGTGTTTAATAATTTCTTTGATACCGCCTACGGCGCTGCCCACCACCGGCGTGCCGCACGCCATAGCCTCCAAATTGATGATACCAAACGGCTCGTAAATAGAGGGGCAGCAGAAAACCGCCGCATGAGAGTAAAGTTCGATTTTGGGTTCAAGACCGACCCACTCATTAATCCATATCACATTAGCCCGCGTGGCCTTGATGGCTTGGACTTTTTCTTCCATCTCTTGCCCAATCTCTTTGGTATCGGGCATACCGGCGCACAGCACCACCTGGATGCTCTCATCCAGGTATTTAATGGCGTTGACCAGATGAATAATCCCTTTTTGGCGCGTAACGCGGCCAAAGAAGAGGGCGTAAGGCAGTTCCGGGTTGATGCCGTATTTAGCCAGCGCGGCTTGACCAGGCACGGGCCTAAATTCATCCACGTCGATGCCGTTGTAAATGACCTTGACTTTCTCTTCGTCCACATCAAACAACCGCAGGATATCTTCCTTCATTCCCTCGGACACAGCGATGAGGGCATCAGCCATTTCCATAGCGGTTTTTTCTACCCAGGATGAAATATTATAGCCCAGCCCAATTTGCTCCCGCTTCCAGGGTCGCAGCGGTTCAAGCGAGTGGGTGGTGATGACCAGCGGAATACCATAACCGAGTTTGGCCAAAATGCCCCCAAAATGGGTGTACCAGGTGTGGCAGTGAACCAACTGAGCATCGGTCGGCGTGGCGTTAAAGGCGATGCTCTGGTTCAGCGCTGATAGCGGCGATTTGAGCTTTGAGTCGGTCGCCATAAACATAGCTCGGTCGGCCGTATACCCCTTCACCTGCGGATTGCCGGCGGGGATATTTTGGTCGCCAAAACAGCGCACTTCAACATCCATCAGGGCGGCCAACTCTTTGGTTAGATATTCAACGTGGATCCCAGCGCCTCCATAAATATTTGGAGGATACTCATTAGTTAAAAATAGAGCTTTCATAGGGGTTCTCCGATTTTAAAGTGGAAGCTACAAAGGTGGTACGCCGAGGCAGGTCGATTGTACCATAATGTACAAGTAGACGCAAAAAATCGATGGTTATGTCCAATCCACCCCAATAACTTTAGGCGCGGCCCGGTTCAAAAGGCGACCGTCACTTTTTGCCGAAAATAACCATCCGTTTAGCCTCAGTAAGTCGATTTATCCCGTCTAAGAAGTTATTTTAAAAGTGAACGTTTACAGATTTGTCCACAGATAACCACAGATAGTCACAGATTTTTATCCAAATTTTGATAATATCAGTGATAATCTGTGTCCATCTGTGGACCCCAGAACGCCTTTAAAACAGTCTCTAAGTGATTGTCACCTGGTTTGACCGAAGCGTCAAATTAAAGAAAAAATCGCCTCAATGAGACTCTCACAGGAGATGTCTTGAATCTGTTGGTCAGGGATCGGTTTTTCTAATCCACCGGGAAAAGCCCTCGCTTCCGGCCGGTTTAACCACACAGTTTTCATCCCGACGCTTTGCGCCCCAAAAATGTCATCAAATAGATTGTCACCGACAAATATGGCCTCTTGCGGATGAATTTTCATACGTCTCAACAACGTTTCGAATATCTTAGCCGCCGGCTTACATGCGCCGACATCCGACGAAAAGATCATATCGTCAAAATATGGCTCAATGCCAAACCGTTTAAACTCAGGTACTGTAAACAACCTTTGGGTATTCGACAATACGGCCAAACGGACGTTGTTCCTATGAAGCGTCTCCAATATGGGTACGGTTTCGGGATAAATCGTCAGTGATTTTGTGGTCAGAATCCGAAACAACAGTCCCATCTCGACCGCATCGTTCTCCAAGTTGCCGTTTTCATCTGTTTGAACTAAAGATAATAGTATCCGTTTGAATACCGTCTTAATATCAATATCAGGGTACAATTCGGTATTAGCCAGAACGGCCTGCTTGGTTATATTTTTATATAACTTTCGTAAATCCTTCGGCTTAATTACCAAACCCTTGTAGGCTAACCAAGTTGAAAGAAACTTATAGGTTCTCAGGCTGTTCTCATCTGATTCGATGGCCAGTAACGTCTTGTAAACATCAAATACCACCACTTTGGAGTTCGGCATAATGATCTAATGTATTTTTGGCTTACGTTCATTTATACGAGACAGCCATCTGGGCGGGTTGGCGCAGGGTTTGATAAACCACACAATAGCGTTCAGTCAGTCGAATTAACGTGGCCAGCTGCTCCTCATCAGCATCGGTATCCAAATCAAATTGAAGCTGTATTTTCTTGAAGCCAACCGGGGCCTCTTTCGACACCCCGAGCGTTCCCCGAAAATCTAAATCTCCTTCGGCTTTGATAATGCCACTGCGTATCTCAACCCCAATAGCGGTGGCCACGGCACATAAAGTTACACCGGCACAAGCTACCAAAGCTTCCAGGAGCATATCCCCCGAGCAAGCACTGATGCCATCGCCCCCTGTGGCCGGGTGTAAGCCTGCTTCTACTAGAGCCTTACCGGTGTCCACTTTGCAAGTGACATTTTCGCCAAGACGGCCCTGAGCTTTAAGGGTAATCAAGGCCGCTTGCGGTTGTTCTTTATAACGCGCTTTAAGCGGTTGTTGGAGTGACCGCAGTTCTTCAGCATTCATACTATGCCTCCTCTGAAAATAAGATTTGTAGGACAAACTTAAGTTTGTCCTACAGAATTTTCATCGTCATTGCTGTACCGTAGGTTCTGTCGTACTCTCTTTACAATATGGCTTGCTTTGATGCTCGTTCTGATGAGGTTATCAGCCATTTCTGACCTTGGCCGAGATTAGTCTATAACCAACATCTAAGGATGATAAATCTAAGATGGCGTGATTATTTTTGGCCCATACTCCGCTAGCCAGATCGTCTTCCAACTTTTGTAAACCCGCCGATAGGTCTTTTATTTTGGCAAAAGGCGACATCGATTGTCGCACCTGATGACTAAGATAAGCTGCCGGTCTTTTCCAAAACGCCGCGAAAAAACCGTCTTGGCAATCGCTCGGTATCGGTAAGGGTCTCATTGTAACCTCATCAAAATATTCATTTAACTCGTCCAGGTCAGGAAAAATCTGCCTATCCATTTCATGGATCTCCGGAAAGTAATCCCTGGTCAGCCAAAACGGTTCGGAATGAGGATCCCAAGTAATCGTCACAAACTTTTCGGTGGCAACCCGATTGATCTCACTGAACGCCAGCGGTCGATTTTCCCAATGATGCATCGACAGCACGGTCATCGCGTGCGAAAAGCTGCGGTTGTCAAAGGGGAGCTTTTCAGCAAAAGCCTGCTCTACGGGATGAGAACCCATTGTCCTTTGCGCAATCATTTTCGATGATGGCTCCACCGCCACTAAATCGATGTTCTCAGGTTCATATGATCCGGTCCCGGCCCCGATATTGACGATCCGGGTTGCGCCTTGGAGTTCAGCATAGAGCTGCTGCGCTATTTTGGGATCGGTACAACGTGTTACCGAATAGTTAATACCAATATCGTCATAAATTGGATCCAATTGTCACCTCCGGCTATTTAAGTAGTTTTCAACTCTAAGTTGTTACGTTGTTTTAGACAGAACCTTCGGCAGGATTAATATGATTTTCACTTATTTTATCCTGAAAATCCGGTCAATCCTGTCTATTCATCCTGATGTCAAACTCATAAGTTAGTTATGAAAATCACTTAATATGATCGCGATAGGAGTTCTGCCAGGGACCGCAGCCCTGAATGAAAGGCTGCATCAACGCCTGCTCGGCCTGAACGGTGTGCATCAGATCGTGGCCGGCCCAGTGGTGCAGCAGTTCACTCATCGTCACCAGCCCCAATTCCTGATGCCGCGCCTGTCGATCTAAATCGGCGGCAGTGATCTTTTGAAACGCGGTTAGACTGATCGCCCGCAAGCGGCTAAATTCTTCGACCAGAGCCGCCGGTGATGGGCCGATATCCGGCTTTTGGCCCTGGCTGTCCGGATCAAATGCCGGGAAATCCTGTCCGGCCAAAATCGCGTCCACTCGCTGGGGAAAAACCCACCGTTCCGTATCAACCAGATGCTGCAAGCAATCCAGCGCCGACCATTCCCCGGCCGCCGATGGTCGGGTCAATAATTCCGGGGGCAGCTTCGCCATCAGCTGCCACCGGGCCGGCGTGATTTCCAAAACTGCGTATGACCAGGTGAGAATCGTTTCCATAAGAGATCCTTTCAGTGAGTTGTTTGGTTTTAATTTTTTCGATTCGATAACGAGTTGTTTTTGCCAGGCTCGTCATCATCTTCTTCATTATGCTGTTACAGCCGCAAATTTGCGTTGTCCGCAAAAATGCGGTAGCGCAACATTAAACCGTGGAAACATAAAATTGCGCTGATAATCGACAGAATTAACAAGATTTACCTTAATTATGACAAATAAAATCGTGATAATCTTGTAAATCCTGTCTAATTTTTCTTTACCACGGTTTAGTGCAGAGCTACCAAAAATGCTTGGACGCAGATTTTCGCAGATTTATTATTTTTTATCAGCGTTTATCGGCGAAAATCAGCGTCCTAATCTATGGGATGGCATTGCGAGCCGGCAGCCAGTTCTTTGCCGTTGATCTATTACCGCTTGGCGGACAACAGACCCATAATTCGGCCTGGTTCCTTGAGAGGGTTCACCTAATCGACAATTTTCCAGTAAGAGTCTTTGTGGACCACTTTACCCTCCCGAAATTCAAGCAGGTCAACGCCTTGCACTTCCACCCGAACACCCGCAGGAGTCGTTCCTGTCAGCGTCCATTTTGACACCCCCATATTATCGCACACCCAGTGACTGTCGTCCCCATAGTGGACATCGGGCAGGCCGCTAAAGCGGCTGGCCAATCCTTCGCGTACATTAGCTTTACCGATAAAACGCTGTCCCCAAGGCTCCGGGCCGCGTGGCATACACAAACTACAGTCATCGGCAAAGAACGCCATGATCGCATCTAAATCGTGCCGATTGAATGCCGCCAGAAATTCTTTCAAGGTTTCAACACTGACTGAGTGATTACCAGACATCGTCTTCTCCTGTTTAATTTCTTTTTTACAAAGTTGTCTTGCTACTCCGCTTAACGGCGCGACCGCTAAGCGACGAACCTTGCGCGAACAGACTGAGATCCCGGCAGCGAAAGCGCCGTTGTTTCATCCGCTTGTTCTCCAACCAGCGAACACAGCGAATGCCGCCACATAAATTTTGATGAAATAAGTTTGGATACAGAGATGGTTGGTTTGGAGGATTCAGTCGATCAGGAAAGGGTGAAATGGACCAATCAAATCGAGGTCGATAGCTTAATTGTACCCGCACACCCTTAAAATGACAAACAACTGAGGTTAGTTTCGCCGCCCCAACAAAAAAAGCCCCACGGGCCAAACAACCCGCAGAGCTTTCTCCAATCTCTAATCTCCAATCTCCAATCTCCAATCTCTAATCTCCAATCTCTAATCTCCTAATCTCTAATCTCCCTCCAACCGCGCCACACCATTCATCCCTCATCCCTCATCCTTCATCCTTCAAAAGAATTGCTCCCCACAGCGGCGGCAGCGACACGCGAATTTTTCCGCCCTCTACCGGGTATTGAGCCTGATCATTCAGTACATCCGTTACCGTTCCGGCGGCGGGCGCCTCAAGCTCGACGGTTTGGGCTTGGCGGGTGTTGTTTAAGGCTACAATCACCGTTTGCCCGCCGAAACGCCGGCGGTAGGCGTAGATTTGCGGTTGATCGTCGGTCAAGAGCGTCTGAAAATCGCCGAGGCTCAACGCGGGGTATTGATGACGAATGGCAATCAAACGCTGGTAGGTATTCAACAGGTCAAGGTTGACCGCCACCGGGTCAGCCGTGGCGCGGGTGGTTCCGTCCGGCAGAAAGCGTTCCGGCTCATAATCCAGATCGGCCCACACCATCGGTTTTCGGCAGCACGGATCATTAGCGCCCCACATCCCGACCTCATCGCCGTAGTAAATCATCGGTGCGCCCACGTAGGTCATCATAAACAGCGCGATTAACTTTTGAACAGCATACTCGGCCGCTGTCGGCTTGCGCACCTCATAATCGGGATTGTCAATCGCCTTCGAGGTATGAAAATAGTGCAGCCAATCACGATAACGCTCTCCATCGCGATTGACAATATGCGAGGCCAGCCGGTTGGCGTCGTGGCTGTCCATTAGATTTTGCTGGACGTAAGATACGCCTTCATCAAAGGCCTGGCGTAAATCCCGCAGCAATATATCGAATTCGGAGGTCGTGATCCGCTTCTCTTCATTAATAAAATAATCGGCGCAGGCAAAACCCACATTATAATTCATAACCGCGTCAAATTCATCGCCTTCAAGGTAAGGTTGCAACACATCAATCGGATCGATGACTTCCGCCGTTAGATACGCTTCCGGATTGATGGATTTGACGTGTTTACGCCACGCTTTCCAGAAAGGATGCTTAACGCAATAGGCCACATCCAGCCGCCAGCCGTCAATCCCGTCTTGGGGCTCGCCGTGCGGCGACATCCACCGCCTGGTGCAGTCAAAAATATACTGTCTCGGCCCGGCCACGGTTCCATGCTCATCCTGACGCCATTCCGGCAGTTCGGCCACATTCCACCAGCCCCTATACGAAAATTTCGTTCCCTGCTCCGCATCATCCCAGCTATCGATGGAAAACCACTCTTTATAGCGCGACTGCTGCTGATTTTTGACCACATCTTGAAACATCGGATTGCGCAGGCTGACATGGTTAAACACCCCGTCGAAAATAATCCGCATGCCTCGTCTGTGGACGTCCTGAATGAGTTGCAGCGCCAGCTTATCGGCGGCGGTCCACACCCAGGTTGCCGGATCGCCCGGGTCTTCCTGGGCCATCAAAGTTTTATCCCCTTCCGGGTCAGGCCCCAGCGTGCCATCAATATGATGATAGACCACGCCATCATATTTGTGGTGCGACGGCGATTGAAACACCGGATTCAGATAGAGGGCTGTAATGCCCAGGTCTTGCAGGTAATCCAACTGATCAATAATGCCCTGCAAATCGCCGCCGTACCTCCGTCGCACCAGATTAAACACGATATTCTGACCATTGGCCTGCTCATACGGCTGTAATTCATACCAATCCGATGTCCAGGGGTGAATCTGCCAGGGCGAGGCTAAATCGTGCGGCCACGCGCCCTCGATGTCCGCCAGCGTCGGATTGCCGGCCGGATCACCATTGCGAAAGCGATCCGGAAAAATTTGATACCACACCACGGTTTTGGCCCACTGCGGGACCCAATCTTGTCTATTGTTCATAGCCTCAACTCATTTTCTTTGGTCAGCGTTCAGCCCTTAGCTGTCAGCTATCAGCTTTGGGCTTATTTTGGCAAATATTTGGGTTACATCGTCGGTCATGAAAGCCCAGATGTTATCTTTAGCGTTAAAGCTGACGGCTGACGGCTGATAGCTGAACGCTGACAAAATAAACTCAACCCAGCAGTTCCAGCAATTTGGTTGTCGTCTGCCAACTCCGAATGGTCATCGATTTGTAAGCCGGGGCGGCCATGATTTTGCTCAACCGGCTTTTAGTCCGTTGAGCGCTGAGACGCTGCGAGTAGATGACCCCAGCGCCGGCCCAGATTTTATCGACGCCCTCGCGGGGCGAAAATACCGGCATCGCCTGAGCCGGGTCAATATCGATCAGAAAAATAGCATCGCTGTGATACTTGTCCGGCTGATCGCCGAAGCCGTCAGGCTTGTTGTCAATAACGGCTTGGAACTGCCGGCGCGTTAGCACTAAAACTTTGATGAGCTCATCATCAAGGGTGAATTTTTCCGGCAGCATCCGTTCAATCTGAGTTTTGATGGCCTCAGGTTGTTGGTCGGATTGTAAAATGACGTTGCCACTAGCAATATACGTTGAAACCTGAGCAAACCCCAATTCTTCCAAGCATGGCCTCAAGTCCGCCATGCGCACTTTATTTTTGCCGCCAACATTAATGCCCCGGATAAGGATAACATAGGTCTTCATTTTTTATTGCACTCGCACTAGAAGGATATAGAAGGTGACCGTCACTTAGAAACGATAAATCGACCTGGTTGGGTCAGATTGACGCTCATTCTAATCAAAAAGTGACTGTCACCTTATTTGGTCCGTCCCACTGTATCAGTCATAACCCGGACGAGCCGGAACCAAACAAAGCGATATAATCCACGAAGGCACACCAAGGAACACTAAATCTTTTATCTTTTATGGGTGTAACTTCGTGTCCTTCGTGGATCAAGCTTCTGGCTTTTTTGGTTAGACGTGGCTTGGTTAGACACGATAGAAAATCAGAAAGAATGTTCGCCCGTAAGTATACCACGGCCTCACGACAGTGACCAACGGCCGCGTTCACCGGCTGGCTCGGCGGAACGCTTGGTTTTATATTTGATGGAATTTGAGCCTCAAAAAATCTCGTTGAGCGGCCCCGCCCGCTTCAATTGCGTTGGGAGCGACAAAGCTGGCTTTGTCATCCGCGATGGGGTCAAAGTAAACTTTGACGCTCCAGATCGCTAGTTTTAAAGGAGTCGAACAGTCTCGGTTGAGACGACAGCGAGAATGAAAATTTATTGGAGCGACAAAGCTGGCTTTGTCATCCGCGATAGGGTCAAAGTAAACTTTGACGCTCCAAGACTGTATTTTCAAGGGAGGTCTCACGAAAAAAAGCCCTGTTTTTGCCGCAAAAAACGAGGTCTCAGAAAAAAAAGGCCCTTTTTTGTCGCAAAAAACGAGGTCTCAAAAAAAAAAGCCCTTTTTTTGTCGCAAAAAAGGGGGTCTCAAAAAAAAAGGTCGTCTTTTTGCCGCAAAAAAGGCGGTCTCCAAAAAAAAAGGCCCTTTTTTGTCGCAAAAAAGGCGGTCAAAACGGTTGCGGTCGTCTTTTTAAATGCAAAAAGGGCATTTGCGGGCGTAGGAGGCGCTTTTTGAAAAAAAGGGGCGGTATTAAGCCGGATAGCTCTGCCCTAAACCGTGGTGAAGAAAATTAGACAGGATTAACCCGATTTACCGAATTGTGACCGATAAAATCGTGATAATCGTGTCAATTCTGTCGATTATGGGGTCGATCGTCCGTCATCTTCACGTTTCCACGGTTTAATGTTGGGCGACCTTAAGCCGGTCAGTCGTTACTTTCCAAAAAAAGGTAGGCTATTTCTAATGCTCGCCTCGCCAGGTCCCCATCACTTGCCGCAGAATAGCCAACTCGCCGATATGGTCGGCATTATGGCCGGCGACCACGAGAATTTCCCGTAACAGGGCGTGTAAGACCCGTTGGGCGGGGTGGTGTTGATATGTTCGAGCGGAAAATTAGCCACGGCTTGCTCAAAATCGAGATGGGCGTTCCCGTCACGTAACAGCGCCAGTAGTTGTTGCCGCACGACGGCGTCATTATTCATAGGTTTTTCTCTTCTGAAAATAACGGTCTGGAGCGTCAAAGTTTACTTTGACAGGATGAATGACAAAGCAAGCTTTGTCGCTCCGGTAAATTTTCATTGTCGGTGTCGTCTCAAAGGCGTAAATCTCTCTATCTTTTAGCACGGGCCTGAATGAAGACCCGTGCTAAAAGATAGAACCTCCTGAGGGCGCTTCAGCGTCCTTCGCTCTTTCAACGCGATGGCTTTAGCCTCGCGTTTTTCATCTCGGCGTTATTGTACTCTCCCTACACCGCCTCAATCACATAATCGAAGATACGGCGCTTAATCCGCAGCCGGTTAAGCTGTAAACCGATGCGGGCGATGTCGGCGTCAGGAGCGAAGAGATAATCTTCGCTTAATTCATTGCCCGCCGCCAGTTTGAGCTGGTTCAGACGAACCGACAACTGATATTCGCCTATTTCCCGCTTAATCACGTAAGTTTGATGCTCAAGCCGATAACGGTCGCGCCCGGCGGCCTGAGCTAAAGCCGCTTCAACGCCGGCCAGCTTTTGTTCCAGCGCGGCGATGTTTTCGGCCAGCCGGGCGATGATGTCGGGGTCGGGCCGGCCATGATTGTCGCCGATACGCCAGGCGGGCCAGGCTAACCCGGAAACGGGCGGGGCAGGCGGGGCGTCGCCGGTCGCCGGCAGGGTTTCAGCGAGCCGAACGGTCACGATGCCCTTGGCCGGAACCTGGCTGAGGGTTGCCTGCGGTTGGCCCAGAACATCGGTGGCTAAATAGGCTCGTGACAACGGTTGCGCCGCCGGGGTGGGGTTATAGAAGCGGGCCAGCAAATGATCACCGGCCACAGTCAGGCTGCTCAACGGTAAAGGCTCTTGTAACCAGGCCCATTCGGTTTGGCGGCCCTGGCCCTGGCTCTCGACGATGAGGGGCGGGTTTTGGAAGGCGGCGTTGAGCTGTTGCAGCGCCATATCATCCGGCGGCGGCGCGTTCACCACAAGGCCGACCTCGTGGCGAACCGAGCGCTCGCAGCGGGCGTCCGGCACGTAGAAGAACGGACCGGCGTCGCCCACGCGATGGTCGAGATTGGCCGCCGTCAACCATTCAACGGCCCGGCGCAGGGTCAGCGCCATCGTGCCGCTGTTATCGGCCTGATAAGAGCGCAGCCCCTGGGCCAGCACCACCGCCGCGGCCGTTCCGTCCGAAATGGCCACAAAATCTTGAAACGGAAAGGTTTTAACGGCTTCCAATTCGCGCTGGCCCAACAGCACCTTGGCCAGGGTCTTGTCCAATTGGCGCGGCAGCAAATCGGTTTCCGCCGCCGGGCGCTCGACCACGTCGAACGGCATCCCGGCGTAAATTTGGCCGGTTTGGCCGGTCTCAAAAATTAAATCGAGTTTGAAATTGGTCCCGTGCGAATCGAGGTCGATTTGCCAGCCAATCAACGGCGTTGGGTCGAACCGCAGCCGGACGGTGGCGGTTAAACGAACGTCGCGCCAGGTCGTGTCGATATCGTACCGCACCACGCTGTGTTTATCGCTCTTTTGCTCGATAATGAGCCGGCCGGTCGGGCGCAGCGTAGCGCGGTCGGTTCCGGCTTCGTCAGAATAGGTATCGCCCGTCTCTTCATATATAACCAGGCGGCCCAACGTCGCCTCACCAATCTGGACCGCGCCATCGCGGTTAACGGTGGCGGTGTAGTGATCGTTCTGCCAATGCCAGGTCTCAACCGGCGCTGCCGGCTGCTCGAAGGGCTGATCGCCCGCGCCCAACGGCCAAACGCCCAGGCCGTTGGTTTTAATGTGGTACAGCCGGTCGTCGATGACCTGCCAGCCCTGATAGGGGAACGGATTGGTGCTAACCGCGTACCGGCCGGGCGCAAAGCCGGCCAGCAGATAGGCCAGCGAGCGGCGCACATCCTCCCGCGCCCCCTCGAACACGGCCCGGTAGTGATATTCCATTTTCTCGTGAACCTGATCGATGCTGACCCCGCAGATGCAGTCGTGGACGGTGTTTTGCAGCATCAACCGCGCCCAGGCTTCATATTGGGCGGCGTGGTAGGTCCGGCCCTTCAGCCGGGCCAAAACGGCCAGCGGTTCGGCCCGCCGGAAGAGCCACTGCTCGCAATCGTGG
Source organism: Anaerolineales bacterium (assembly GCA_020634935.1). Taxonomy (GTDB): domain Bacteria; phylum Chloroflexota; class Anaerolineae; order 4572-78; family J111; genus JAGRBY01. The sequence continues at coordinate 3,750 of JACKAT010000020.1, read as the reverse complement.
TTCATCAGCTTGAGGTAGGTTCGGGCCGAGAAAGTGCCGGGAAACGTCGCGCCAAATTTGCCGGAGTTGAGCTCGCCGCGAATAATTGGCTTGGTTTCGACCTTCTCGCGGACAACCTGGGCGAATTCATACGGCGACGACTCCACCAACTGAATATCCGGCGGCAAGTTAGCTAACTCCGCCTGGTAAAAACTCATCGGGTCTTCCGGATCTTCCTCCAAATCGTAGCCGTCGAACAGCGGGATGTCGGGGGTGGGATAGTACGGGGCCAGCTTATCAACTTCGGCTTGCAGGCGAGTAATGGCCACTTCCGGGGCGTGGGTGATGCCGTAGAGGTTACGGTAACCGCCGAAGAGGTTGATCGCCGGCAAGGATTGGCCGTCGCTGCTTTGCCAGTTGAAGTAGGGCTCCAGCGCCGGCACCCCGCGCCACACGTACACCGCCGCCAGCCCCAACAGCCGGTGTAACTGCGGCGACTGCGAGCTATGGCCGAAGGTATCGACCAGCCAGCCGACCTCGTTGCGCTGGCCGTACCGTTCCATATCTTGGCGGCCGTAAAGCAGGTTTCTGACCAGCGTTTCGCCGCCGGTGAGCTGCCAGTCGGGCTGGCAGTAGTAGGGACCGATGATCAGCTGGCCCTGCTTGATCAACGGCTTAATTTTGGCCTCGTATTCAGGCGCTACGCGCAGCAGGTCTTCCACCACCAGCGTCTGCCCGTCGATCAGAAATTTGAAGGCCGGATTAGCTGCGGCCAGCGCCTCGATCTTGTCAATCAGGCCCGGAATCCAGCGGCTGGTGTAAACGGAGGTTAAAAACCACTCGCGATCCCAGTGGGTGTGGTTGATAAGGTGAACCGTGGTTTGAGTCATGGATACGTCGCTTTACTGTGGATAGGCTTTATGTCATTTCGCAGCGCTAGCGGAGAAATCCCTGTGACAATACAAGAAAAAGTGACATCCAAGGAAAAGTCGTCTGACCAGGAAAATTTAAAGTGACAAAAGCCATTATTCCCCGGCGCAGGCTTCATTTATGGCAACGCCTGAGGGATTTCTCCGCCTCCGGCTACGAAATGACCTACTCGACTTTAATTTACGAACTCAGGCTAATAATCTGTGGTTATCAGTGCGAATCGGTGGACAAATTTCTCAATCCCCCCTATTACAGCAGCTTCTTAGGCCGGATAGAGTACCAGCCCTTTTTCCCGGTCGATCCAGCGGATTTTATCGGCCGGGAAGCGCAGCCAGACATCGGAATTGGGTTGAACGTCGAACGTAGGATGGGTGGACACTTTGACCGTGTCATTGCCAATTTTAACGGTCAGTAAATTCTGCGATCCCAGCGGCTCGACCACCTGGACCTGCACTTTGAGCGCGTCGTCGGCCGGTTGGTTGAGCGTTTCCATGTTTTCGGCCCGAATACCGATCACAATCGGCTGGCCGTCGTAGGTGCGGAGCATGGGTTGGTATGGCCGGGCCGGTTCAAGGTTGAAATCGCCAATGGCGACTTTAACCGCGCCGTTATGGCGCTGAACCTGGCCCTGCATAAAATTCATGGGCGGGTTGCCGATGAAGCCGCCCACAAATTGGTTGGAGGGCAGATCATAGACCTTGGTCGGGTGATCGCACTGCTGGATGATGCCGTTACGCATCACCGCAATCCGGTCGCCCATACTTAGCGCCTCAATCTGATCGTGCGTCACGTAAATGGTGGTCACATCGATTTCAGCCAGCAGCCGCTTTAATTCAGCCCGCATTTCCAGCCGCAGCAGGGCATCGAGGTTAGACAACGGTTCATCCATGAGCAATACTTCGGCTTGCATGGCGATAGCGCGCGCCACGGCCACCCGCTGGCGTTGGCCGCCGCTCATCTTGCTGGGATAGCGGTCAAGCATATTCTCGATGTGCAGCAGCTCCGACGCGCGGCGCACACGGCGGTCGATTTGGTTTTTATCCACCTTGCGCATGCGCAAACCAAAGGCGATGTTGTCATACACTTTCATATGGGGGAAGATGGCGTAACTTTGAAAGACCATCGAGATATTGCGCGAGCGGGGCGGCAGGTAGGTCACATCGCGCCCGCCAATGCTGATACGGCCTGAATCGACCATGCCCAAACCGGCAATAGCCCGCAGCAAAGTCGTTTTGCCGCAGCCGCTCGGCCCTAACAGCACCATAAACTCTTGATCGTGAATGGTAAGGCTAACGTTGTCAACGGCCACAAAGTCGCCGAAGGTTTTAACTGCATTTTCTACTTTAATTTCAGCCACGGTGTTCTCCTATTATAACCTATTCAGGTGACTGGCACTTGGGGCTCAAAGTGCCCGTCACCTGGTCTGCTGAACAGATGATATCGCCTATTTTGAAACTTGGCCCCACATATTGAATAAGTAACGGCGGATGAAGAAAATGAAGATCAAGGCCGGGATCATCATAAAAAAGCCGCCGGCAAATTGGTACGGCTCGGACGATTGGCCGAGAACGGCTAAGACCTGAGCCGGCAGCGTGCGATTTTGCACGGTCAGGATACTGGCGGCGAAAACTTCGTTCCAGGACATCACAAACGTAAAAACCGCCGCCGCCGCGATACCGGGCAGCACCAGCGGCATAACGACATGGCGAAAAGCCTCGAAGGGCGTACAGCCAAAAACTTGAGCGGCTTCTTCTAGCTCGTACGGAATGCTGGCGAAAACGCTGCCGATAACCAGAATAGTGGTGGGCAGGGCCAGGGCGGTGTGCATCAAAGCCAGGCTGTAGACGCTGTCGTACATACCCAGGTTAATAAAAACCACCGCCAGCGGAATCGACAGCACCACGATGGGAAAGGCCCGCACCGCCAGCACCGACAGCCGGAAAAAATCGCGGCCGGGGAACATAAAGCGCGAGGTAGCGTAACCGGCCGGCGCGGCAATGAGCGTTGACAGCACCAGGGTAATAAGGGCGACGACAACACTGTTAATCACGCCCGGAATGATGCCTTCCGACTGGAGAAAGAAGTTCATCGTTTCAAACGAGAACGGAATAAAGGGTAAAATCCCTTTGGGATAGGTTCGCACCGCGGCCGGCGTGGTAAAGGCCATCGAGCCTAAAAGAAAGATAGGCACTAAAATCCACAAGGCGATCAAAATCGCCACGGCGTAGGTTGCGGCCCGATTAAGCCGCTGCCGGCGTAACATCTGTTGATGAACGGCCTTGACCTCGGCGGAGGCTTCAACCTGAACAGCATCGTTGGTAGACATGGTGGTACTCATGCGGCTATTTCCTCCTGACTGCGAATCATCCGTAAATAGACAATGGCGCTGCCCATCGAGATCAATAAAATCAAGCCGGCGTAGGCCGCCGCCACATTGGCGTTACGGAAGTCGCTGTACTGGCGATACGTTTCATTGGCTAGCACGGTAACGACATCGCCGCCGCTCAGGGCAATGACCACCGCGAAAACTTGCAGGGCCAAGATGGTGCGCAAGATGAGGGCCACTTGCAAGCTGGGTTTCAACATCGGCAAGATAACGTGCCGCACGCGCTGCCACAGGTTGGCCCCAAACAGTTCGGCGGCTTCCAGCACTTCATCGGAGATGGCCTGCAAGCCGGAGACGACAATGACCATCACAATGGAGGTGGCCCGCCACACTTCGGCCAGCCAGATGGCGATAATGATCCAATAGCGGGTATCGGCGGTTAAAAAGGCGATAGGCGCGTTGATTAAGCCGGTTGATTGCAGAAAACTGTTGATAAAGCCGCTCTGGGTAAAAAT